>JBFWRI010000016.1:0-43903 GCA_050248995.1 Bdellovibrionales bacterium | reverse complement strand
TCCGTCTCAACAACTTTCGGGCAAGCGATGCCGACACCTTCGCCTTCGGCGATTTCAGCGGCGCGCGCTTCGCGCTCGGCAGCCGGTACAAACCGTTCCACCATCTGCGGCGGCAGGGCGCATACATTCATAAAAAACTGGTTTTCCACCTGCGCTGCGGCTGCGGCACGCTGTTGTGCATCCGCCTGCCCTTGCCACCATAACCCGCCAGCGACCATGACGCCCGCAAGACTCATAAGGCCGACACCGAAAATAACCTGTTTTTTGTTGATGGGTTTCTTGACCATAGCTTCCCCGCACTTATACATTTTTTCAAATTTGTATTTTTTATTGTGCGAAGACGGTTACACAGCAACGTGGCGCTGTCAGGCATTTTTTCGGCAACATTATTGCAGAGTTTTGAAATTTTAACGGCCCAGGATTAGCGACCGTGTTTACGCAGCCATGCCACGGCATACGGGCAAATCGGCTCGATCTGCAAGCCGTTCGCGTCCGCAATATCAACAAGCCCTTGCATCAGCTGCCCCGCCGCCCCTGTGCCGCGCAGCACCGGCGGCGCTTCCACATGGGCGATGCTCAGCGTATTGCCGCTGCGGCGGTATTTGGCAAAGGCAAGGTTGCCGTCGATATCCAGTTCGAACTGGCTGCGTTCGGTATTGTCGATTACAGGCATTTTGTCTCCCTGCGCTAAACGTAGGCTAGCCGACCAGCTTTTCAACACGTTCTTTCAGCGTTTGAAAAGCTTGTTCATATGCAGCATCGATTTCTGCGTCGGTGCCCTGCGCCTTGGCCGGGTCCGGCGTGCCCCAGTGCAGGCGCCGGGCTGGCCCGCCGAATGCAGGGCAGCTTTCGGCGGCATTATCGCATACCGTGATGACGATATCAAAAGACTGCCCGGCGAATTCATCCCACGATTTGCTGCGCGGCTGGCCAACATCGATACCATGCCGCACAAGTGTAGCCAGCGCGCGCGGATTCACATATCCCTCGGGGTGGCTGCCAGCGCTGTCAACAGCGTACGCGCCGCGCCCCAAATGGTTGATCAGCGCTTCGGCCATAATCGAGCGGCACGAATTGCCGGTACAAAGGACGAGGACACGCTGCGCCATCAGCAGCAGCCCGAAGCACCGGCACCACAGCCGGATACGCTCTGAGTCACTTGCGGCGCACAGCAGGCGCCTTCACTGGCTGTCTCTTTGCCCGAGAACATCTGCGCGTCTTCCATCGTGTGATACGCTTCCCATGCGATGCCGCTAGGATCCTGCACCCACGACTTTTCCGATTTTGCATAGCAGCAGGTGGTTTCGCCGTCATCGTGCGTGGCCACATTCGCCCGTGATAGCTGCTGGCGCAACGCATCCAGCTCGGCCGCGTCGTCAACCTGCAGGCCCAGATGGTCCACGCCAGTCTTGCCGGCGCGCGTCGATATAGCGAAGTTGATGCGCGGGTCGTCCAGCATCCATTTGGCATAATCCGGCTTCACCTTCACCGGTTCGGCGCCGAACAGCGCGCTGTAAAACTTCATACTGTCGCAAAGGTTCTCGACCCCGACATGGATATGCATGCGTTTCATGATGACCTTCCTTTCCTTGATGGTTTGCAGCAGTCGTTCAGTTCGATGACGTCGCAGCCGCGCTTTTTATCCTTGTGCACGCTGGCAAAACCGACATCACAGCAGTTTTCAACCATGAAGCGGATCAGCTGCTGCACAAATGGGAAATTCGCTTTGTATATAACCTGTCGCCCCTGCCTTTCCGACAACACAAGGTTGGCGTTGTTCATATGGCTTAGATGAAATGACAGACTATTGTGCGGAATTCCCAGGGCCTCGCTCAACATCCCGGCCGGCGCCCCGTCCGGACCGTGCTCGACCAGCAAGCGAAAGGCTTTCAGGCGGGTTTCCTGCGACAATGCATCAAAAGCGATAAGAGCTTCATCGATCTTCATATGTCTATAATAGTGGACATATTATGATATGTCAAGACTTATCGACATATCATTTATTCGCAAAGAGTTATTTGCCTTTGACGCGCTCAACGCTCTGGATCGTTGCGTCAGCCCGCAGTGCGGCCGAGATATTCAACAAGTGGCGCAGGTCTTCCACCGCAATATCGACAATTACCTCGTAAAACTCAGGCGTACGCGACACGATTTTCATATTCGTGATATTGCCGTTCTGCCCGGCGATGATGCCCGACATGGTGGCAATGGCGCCCACCGTGTTGTTCAGCATCACCTGCAGGCGGCCGATGGTTTCCTCGCCGTGGGCCGCTTCGTCCCATGCTACATCCAGCCAGCGCTCCGGCATGTTCTGGAAGCTGTTCAGCGTTGCGCAGTCGTGCGTGTGGATGGTTACACCTTTACCGGTGGTGACGATGCCGACGATCAGGTCGCCCGGCACCGGATGGCAGCAGCGCGCATAGTGCACGGCCATGCCGGCCAGCAGGCCCTTGATCGACAGCGGCGTAGTGGCAGCGCCCAGCTTGCCGGTCTTTTCAGCACGGGCAGCCGCTTTTTCCGCCTGCTTGGCGGCAGTCTTCTTCGCTTCGGCCTGCTTGACGGCGGGGTTGGCAGCGTAAAATACTTCGCGCGGCGATATATAATTCATGCCGATGTTCGCATACAGGTCTTCAACTGACTGCGCCTGGAACTGGCCCAGCAGCGGTGTCAGCGCCTTTTCATCGAAGGCCACGTTTTCCTGCGTATAGATCTTTTGCAGCATCGGTTTGCCCAGGGCGACGTACTGCGTGCGCTGCTGCGCGCGAATGAACTTACGGATACGGGCGCGCGCCTTGCCGGTCACCACAAAGCGTTCCCACGCCGGACTGGGCGTTGAATTTTTGTTGGTGATCACTTCTACCTGGTCGCCGTGCTTCAGTTCAGTGCGCAACGGCACAATACGGCCGTTCACCTTGGCGCCGACGCAGGTATCCCCAAGGCCGCTGTGCACGGCATAGGCGAAGTCGACCGGCGTTGCGCCGCGTGGCAGCGCCACCACGTCGCCCTTGGGGCTGAAACAGAATACCTGGTCCTGATACAGCTCCAGTTTCGTGTGCTCCAGAAACTCTTCCGGGCGCTGCGCGTTTTCAACGATATCCACCAGTTCACGCAGCCAGCGAAACTGTTCGCCCTCGCCGATGTTGCCGCCCTGCTTGTAATCCCAGTGCGCGGCTACCCCCATTTCGGCGATATCGTGCATCTGCTGCGTGCGGATCTGGATTTCGATGCGTATGTTTTCGGGGCCCATGATGGCCGTATGCAGGCTTTTATACCCGTTCGGCTTGGGGCTGCTGATGTAATCCTTGAAGCGGCCGGGAATGACATGGTACTCGCTGTGCATAATACCCAGCACGGCATAGCACGTCGACACATCATCAACGATGATGCGGAAAGCCATGATATCCATCAGCTGCTCGAACGTGATGTTCTTCTGCTGCATTTTGCGCCAGATTGAATACGGCGATTTTTCGCGGCCATACACCTGCGCGTTGGCAACGCCGTGGCTTAGCAGCACTTCCTGCAGCTCGTTGACGATACGGCCCGCCATATCTTCGCCTTCTTCGCGCAAGAAGGCCATGCGGGCGGTGATACTGTGGTAGGCGTCGCTTTGCAGTTCGGAAAACGCAATATTCTCCAGCTCGTCCTGCACCTGCTGCATGCCGATGCGGGCGGCCAGCGGCGCATAGATATCCAGCGTTTCGCGCGCGATGCGCTTGCGCTTGTCGGGCTTGGGGATGAAATGCAGTGTGCGCATGTTGTGCAGGCGGTCGGCCAGCTTGACCAGCAGCACACGCAGGTCGGCGCTCATCGCCAAAATAAGCTTGCGGAAGTTCTCGGCCTGCTTTGATTGTTCATCCTGGTATTCGATGCGCGTCAGCTTGGTGACGCCATCCACCATCTTGGCGATTTCAGGTCCGAACAGGCGCTGGATGTCTTCCAGCGTCGCCACCGTATCTTCCACCGTGTCATGCAGCAGCGCCACGATAATCGTCTGCCAGTCCAGCCGCATCTCGACCAGAATGCTGGCGACTTCAACCGGGTGCGAATAATAAGGGTCGCCAGACGCGCGCAACTGCCCACCGTGGCATTTCATGGCGAAGATGTAGGCACGGTTGATCGCGTCTTCGTTGGCGTCGGGGTCATAGGCCTTGATGCGTTCCACCATCTCGAACTGCTTCAGCATCGGCAGTTTCGGGCCGGGCTTCGCCGCAGCGCCGCCTTTCAGCGGCACGACCTTGTCGGATGAAGATGATGGCGTTTCGTTCAACACGCTTATAATGTATGCTTTATTGGTTAAAAATAAAAGGCACGCGCTGTGGCTTCCTGCACCGAACCCGCCAAAAACTGCACTTTATGCCCGCGGCTGGCGCAATTCCGCGCCGAAAACCGCGCGCAGTATCCCGGATACCACAACGCGCCCGTACCGTCGTTCGGCAGCGACGACCCGCAGCTGCTGATCGTCGCGCTGGCCCCCAGCTTGGAAGGCGGCAACAAGACCGGGCGGCCGTTCACCGGCGATTCCGGCGCACTGCTGTATGGCACGCTTGATAAACTGGGCCTGACACGAGGCGCCAATGGTAACTGCGCCAGCGATGGCTACCAGCTTGTTGATACACGCATCACCAATGCCATACGCTGCGTACCGCCAAAGAACAAACCAACCCCGCAGGAATTCGCAGCCTGTAACCGCTTTTTCGCTGCAGAGATTGCCACACTACGCCGCTTGCAGGTTATTATTGCTCTGGGCAAAGACGCGCACGAGCAGGTTATCAAGACCTGCGACCTGAAACAGAAAGATTATGCGTTCGGGCACGGATGCCGGCATACGCTGCCGCTCCACGGCCGCACGGTGGCGCTGATCGACAGCTTTCACTGCTCGCGTTACAACCTGAATACAAAGCGCCTGACGCCGGAAATGTTTGAAGCGGTGTTTGTGCAGGCGCAGCAGCTGATGCGTGCGTGATTATGCGATCGCTATAGGAACCTGTTTGACAATCAGGAAGTCATCGATGCCCTCGATGCCGCCTTCCTTGCCGAAGCCCGACTGCTTGACCCCGCCGAACGGCGCGCTTTCGCTGGCGAATACGCCGGCGTTCACGGCTACCACGCCATATTCCAGCGCTTCAGCCACGCGGTGCACGCGGCCATTGTCGCGCGTATAGAAATACGCGGCCAGCCCGTACGGCGTGTTGTTCGCTTCGGCCACAACAGCCGCTTCGTCGGTGAATTTGTAAATAACAGCCACCGGACCAAAGATCTCCTCGTTGGCGATGCGCGATCCCAGCTTCGCATCAACGATAACCGACGGCTCGAAGAATGTCTGCCCCAGTGCCGACGGCTTGCCGCCGACGGTAGCCTTGGCGCCGTTGGCCAGGGCATCCGCTACAAGGTCGCACACCTTCTGATAGCCGCCTTGATCGATCAGCGGGCCGGTTGTCACGCCGTCCTGCGTGCCGTCACCCACGTTCAGCCGGCCAACCGCGGCGGTCAGCTTGTCGGTGAACGGCGCATAAATCTTCTCGTGCACGAATACACGGTTGGCGCACACGCAGGTCTGCCCGGCGTTGCGGAACTTGTTGGCCATCAGGCCCTCAACCGCCTTATCAACGTCGGCGTCGTCAAACACGATGAACGGCGAGTTACCACCCAGCTCCAGCATCATCTTCTTCACGGTCGGGCCGGCCTGACTCAACAATAATTTGCCGATCTCGGTTGACCCGGTGAAGCTGACCCCGCGCACAACCGTGCTGTCCATGATGGCCTTGCCAACGGGGGCCGGCTTCGATGTCGGCACGATGTTCAGCACGCCCTGCGGCAGCCCGGCGCGGTTGCCAAGCTCGGCGATGACCAGCGCCGACAGCGGCGTCTGCTCGGCCGGCTTCAGCACTACCGTGCAGCCGGCGGCCAGTGCCGCGCCCAGCTTCTTGGTGACCTGCGAGAACGGGAAGTTCCACGGCGTGATGCAGCCGACAACGCCCAAAGGCTGCTTCAGCACCATCACGCGATGTTCAGGGCGCGTCGAAGGCACGGTGCTGCCGTATACACGCTTGGCTTCCTCGCCATACCATTCGATGAAGCTGGCGCCGAATTTCGCCTCAACGCGCGACTCGGCCAGCGGCTTGCCGTTTTCGGCGGTGATAATTTGCGCGATATCGTCGGCATGCTGGTTCAGCAGGTCGTACCATGTGCGCAGCACCTTGGCGCGTTGGGCCGCCGTTTGCGCCGCCCATGCGCGTTGGGCCGCAGCGGCCGATTTAATCGCCAGTTCGGTTTCCGCCGCGCCACATTCAGCCACATCAGCCACCACCGCGCCCGTGGCCGGGTTGGTGACAGCGAAGGTGGTGCCGGTCGCCGTCCAGCCGCCGTTGATGAAGGCACCGGTCTGCAGCAGGGAAGCGTCGGCCAGACGCAGGGATGTTGATGTGGCGGAAAGGGCTGTTTTCATAACCCCAACCTAGGCCAGTGCCATGCGAAAAGAAAGCCTTTTCAAAAGAGATAATGGGCTTAGTCGGAAAAAGCCGGTGTATGTGCACACATATCTGTGCGGCGCATATTCTCGCGGCGGGCGCACCAATCATCCAGCATGACCGATGAAAGGTTGGTGCCCAGTGGCACGGTTGTCGTGACCGGTGCCTCGACTTCAGCGCTGGTCAGCTGCACATCGTCACCACGCAGCAGCACATGTGCGGCACCTGCGACCGTTGCGCACACCAGCCCAAAAAGAACAGCACCTGCCAGTCCATTGGTTTTCATGAAACAAAGCCTGCGCCCGCAGTAGCGCCTATGCCAAGCGTTTTAATACTTTCAGGCGGCTTTATTGGCCGCTGGGGGTCGGCGCGGGGGCGGGCTGCTGGCTGCCGCGGCATTCCGGCCGCTCCGTGTGCCCAGGATCGGCACACAAACCATTCAGTGCATCGTCAATCATTGCGTCCGTTCTTTGCATGGTTGATTCCAGCTCGCCCAGGTCCCGCATCATCTGGTTGTGCAGATGCCAGATACCGCCCGCCATACCAGCAAGGCCTAGCGTCAGCACCACCATCGTGCCGTAAAAATACTTGCGGGGGATGTCGATGCCTTGTTGTGATTGGGTACTGCGCATGAATATCTCCGCGGTTGCGCCTGTAAAAACATCACTTCAATAAAAAGCGGGGGCAAAAGCCCCCGCTGAATTCAAAATCCTTACTCTTCGTCGACGTTACCCGCCAGCGCATCATCGCCCGGGAAATCATCGGTTAAGTCATCTTCTGCTTCATCGTCGCCCTCGACGTCATCCGCCTCGTCTTCCTCGGCGGCGCTGAAGCCTTCAGCCGTATCGTCGCTGGCGGCGGCGCCGGCCTGATTGATCCAGCCTTGCTCGCCGGTCATCAGGTCGATGATGTCGTCTTCGGGCAGGTCTTCCTCGATCTTCATCTGGTGGCCGCTGATCAGGCTTTCCTTCAGCGCGGGCAGGTCCAGCTTCTCGTCAGCGATTTCGCGCAGGGCGATAACCGGGGTCTTGTCGTTGTCCTTCGGCACGTTGATGGGCGAACCGCTGTGGATGTCGCGGGCGCGCTGGGCGCTCATCATCACCAATTCAAAGCGGTTGGGAACCAGTTGTACGCAGTCTTCTACGGTTACGCGGGCCATCAGGGCACTCCATAAACAAAAGGGATTTATTGGCCGGGAAAGTAGGTCATTTACCCCTTGCGAGGCAAGGTTTTTCTATGCGACTGTCGGCGCCATTGCCACAGCCCCATAAGAAATAAGCCCTTTTATAATGACGATGGATACGCCCCCGGCCCTTTCTGGTCCTTATATTGATGAAATCACGGCGCTGCAGGCCCACTGCCGCGACTGGCTGCAGGGCCATCTGGGCAACCTGCCGGAACCCTTGCCGCCCGCAACCAATGCCGGCTTTTTGGTGTGGTACGCCACATTGGCCGGTGCCAGCTATTTCGCGCCGCTGCCGCGCCGCTTCAGGATACTGAAGCGGCCCAACCTGTTGCCGCAATCGGAAGACCACTTCACCGAAACCGGTGCGCTTGTCCTAGCCATGGCGGCTTACCTGCAAGGCTTCCCGGGCGTTACCGAAGCTGTAGCCGAGTCAGCTGATTATCAAGGGCGCGGTGCCAAGAATTACACGGGCGAAGAATGGAAGCTGGCACACACGCGCGGCGATATGAGCAACGATTACATGTTCTGGAACGCCCGCCATCTTTATCTGGCCGGTAAGGCACGCCACCAACGGAAAACCTATCACGACGATGCCGACGAAACCGACCGCCTGCGGGCCGAGGCATTGGGCGTGCTGAAAAAGAAGGAAACGGAATACAAGATGCGTAACGCGGATTTCCTTGATGCCGGGCTGATGCCCCTGTTGCACGACAGTTACATTCCGAAGCGGGGGCCGCCGGATGCCGAACGGCTGGCGGCGGCGCTCTCTTATATATGCTTCAATCTGGAACCCACAAAAGCCCGCACCTTTGTCGACAGCGCCTTGGGAACTCGGCACCCGTAAGTGCCATTGTTACCCGTTTGTATAATTATCAATCACACACCTGAAATAAAATTATCTTTCGCTTGCTGAAATCAAGCACTTATCCTATATTGCGCTGCAATGACAACGGAACCTGCCACACAATAGGTAAATATTCCAAGGGCAGTTTCCATCACCACAGATATGCAGTAGGGTTAATCAAATGATTTTTTATAAAGAAGAGAAAATTGCTCTCTTTATCGATGGCGCAAATTTATATGCCGCCGCGCGTGCTCTCGGTTTTGACATTGATTATCGCCGCATGCTGGACCTGTTCGCCACCAAGGGTCGCCTTGTGCGTGCGTTCTATTACACCGCCATTTCGGAAGGCGAAGATTACTCGCCGATCAAGCCGCTGGTCGACTGGCTGGATTACAACGGCTACACGATGGTCACCAAGGCCGCGAAGGAATACACCGACGCGCTGGGCCGCCGTAAAGTCAAAGGCAACATGGATATCGAAATGGCTGTCGATGTCATGGAAATGGCCGAAACCGTCGATCATATCTTCATCTTCTCGGGCGATGGCGATTTCCGCCGCCTGGTTGAAAGCGTGCAGAAAAACGGCGTACGCGTGTCGGTTGTCAGCACGATGAAATCAAACCCGCCGATGGTGGCCGACGAACTGCGCCGTCAGGCCGATAACTTCGTCGAACTCAGCGATCTGGCCGCGCACATCAGCCGCCCGAACGTCAGCCGCGAGTCGCGTGAAGTGCGTGAAGCCCGGTACAACCAGCAGAAGGCCGAGGCTCCTGTACAGCCCGACTTCATGATGGAAGATGACGACGATACCGGCGATAATTCCGGCGCCCGCGTCGCTTAAGCCTCTTTCCCGTTTCGCTTTTTAATGCGTAAATAGTTGCAGCATCGTCTGCTAACTTGGGTTTATGGATAAAACGCACAAACCAGATGCCTCAGCCTGTGGCGGACGCCGTTCGCATGCCCATGCGTCGCGGCGCTGGAATTTGCAGCACTATCATATCAACCGATCATCTCCGCTCTTTCGCGACATCCTTCATCATCGCCGCACGGCCCACGCCGGCCCAGCTGTGGTGGCACAGCCAACCCGGCCGATGGCGCCGCAAGGCGGCGGCAGGGTCGCCGTTTTCCCAGCCCAGAAAAAAGGTTAGATCCTTTCAAATTTCGTGCTGCGGTGCCGAAGCCCCCTTTCCCTAGCGCAGGCACTCGACCTACCATCACAGCATGCAAACCCGCCCCCTGTTTGGTTTTGTTATGGCGCTTGCCCTGCTTGTCGGAAGCAGCATGGCACTAGCCCCGCGCCGCACACCACGGCCAGCACCCCGGCCCGGTGCACGCAAGCCTTTGCCTGATCTTGGCCCCAATGTCACCCTGTTCGACCCGTCGCGCCGCAAGCGCCCGCTGCTGCGCCGCCGCCATGACGAAAAGGCCACGGTCACGGTGCTGAAAAAAGACGATTAAAAGCTTTCTTTGTCGTCCAGCATTTTGCTAGGGTCCGCTCCATATTCCGGAGACACATTATGATTCTTCAAAACGAACAGGCTGTATCTTTTTTCCGCGAAGTCATCAACCAGCTTTGCGAACCCAAAACACAGCTTTCGCTGACCCGGAGCCGGAAGCAGCCTTCCTGCCTCTGGATGAACGCCGACGGCACTGTTGCTGGCCTTCTTGCCTTCGACAAGGCTTCCATGAACAAGCTGGTAGATAATATCGCCGCACCAGGCAATTCGGTCATCATGATAGGCGTCGGCCTTACGTCGAACGACGGCAACAAAGCTGATACGGCAACATTCTTTTTAGGGCGCGGCGCAAACGGCCCCTACCTTGATATCATGCGTGGCGCTGGCACCCGCGATATGGCCATGTCTGCCATGAAGTCGGGGAATTTGGCAGAAGCCGGTTTCGGCAATCACATGGAATACACCGGTAGGCCTGAAGCCAAGCTTTACCGCCTGCGCCGGCTGCTGCAGGACCTGACCGCGAACCGGCCGTTCAGTGAAGCTTTTGAAGGTAGCCCGTTCATTGCCCTGCCGGAGCAGCGCCCGGGGCCGGTGAACTAACCATCATTTTTGAGGATAAGATGCTGACCAACGAAAAAGCCGAACAAGCCTTTATCGACATTGCCACCAAAATGACATTGCCCGCCATGCAGCAGCGCCGCGCCCACAGCAATGTCCGCCTTGAAGTCGGTATCGCAGGTCAGGATAGTGATGGCGGGGCCGGTATTCTGCCGTCCGACGCGGTGCGGGACATGATTACCGCGCGCGTGGCGCAATACAAGGCCGCCGATACAGCGGAAGAAGATGACTGCCGTATTTCACTTACCAAGCATCATTACGACAAAGCCACGCGCAAGCATACGGGAACAACCCTGATGTTCAGCCTTGTCAAACAGGATGGCGAACTTGTGTTACAAGCGTCGCTGATCACAATTTATGCCCGCATCTATATGCCGGGCGAACAACTGCCCATTGATGCCGCACCGCCGCCGGCTGATATCGAGGCGCTGTATGAGCGCATTGCCAACAAGGACTTTGGCGATAACGTTACAGCCTTCCAACCGAAGCCGAACGCGAATGCCCAGCTGGAAAAACTGGGCTTTCAGCCCCATGTAATGGAACAGCCGACAATTTGCCGGGAAGACTTCGATTTCCTTGATATCACTTACGCCGGCCCGGAAGCGGCCGAAGCCCGCCAGTGGCTGCAGGCGGCACAAGCTTTTGCCGGCGGCGAAAGCCATTCACGCGTTTTCCCCTCGCGCCTGTTCAGAAGCCACGACGTCACCGCCGACGCCAAAGCCGGTGCACGCGACGAACCCACCCCGCAGTAAGGAAAGAACACCCCATGTTCCTCACCAACGAAGACGCCTGCACTTTTTTCCAGCACCTTGTCACCACACTGACCGACCCGGTGACCGTCGCGACGATGCGCGCCGCCAAGAAATACCCGACGTGCACCACCGTTGCGGCTGACGATGTCAACTCTGACGTGAATGCGCCCGCAACCAAACTGCAAAAACTACTGCCGGACTTTCTAGCGCCCGACTCGCAGCTTGAATCTATCTGTGTCGGCATCGCCGGCGAGCTGGATGACAGGCTGGAATCGGTGGGTTTCAACCTGCAGCGTTCTGAAAACGGCATCTGGCTGGAAATCGAGCGCGCCCGCAGCAGCATCGCCGAGGTCGAAGACGTTATCGACGGTATCGGCAGCGAAGCAACGCTGGGCGAAGGCGAATACCTTGAATATGCAGGCCCCGATGACGAGATTAGGGCCGAGCTTGATAAGATCGCCTATGAACTGGTGAACCAGCGCCCGGTATACGATGCCTTTTCACCCGGCATGTTCCGCGCCACGTCGTACGACGCGCCCGCGCCAGCACACAACTAGCGGTTTTTCATCACCCGGCTTTTTTCGCGGTTCCATTCGCGCTCTTTGATCGCGCGGCGCTTGTCGTGCTGCTTCTTGCCCTCGGCGATGCCCAGCTTCACTTTCGCCAGACCGCGCGGGTTGAAATAGATGCTTAGCGGCACCAGCGTGATGCCGTCGCGCTTCACCGCGCCCAGCAGCTTGTCGATCTCGCGCTTGTGCAGCAGCAACTTGCGCGCACGGCGCGGCTCATGCTGCAGGTGGCCGGCCGCCTGCTGGTATTCCGGAATATGCGCGTTGAACAACACCAGCTCGCCGCGCTGCGGCCCGGCATACGACTCGGCAAGGCTGGCTTGCCCTTTCCGCAAGGATTTGACTTCGGTGCCCGTCAGCATGATGCCAGCCTCGATGTGGCTGCCGATCTCGTATTCATAGCGCGCACGGCGGTTTTGCGCGGCCTCGCGGAAGCGCTCTTTCTTCGCCGGTTTTGCAGCCTTGGCTGCGGGTTTGGTGGTTTTCTTTGTTGCCATAATATTGCCAATGTACAGCGCCTTGTCGCCCGCGCCAAGCAATGCGATAACAGCGCCATGCACCGCCCCTTCACCTTGCTTTTGCTTTGCTTTTCCCTGCTGTTGCCGGCGGCCGCGGCAGCATACGAGGCCCTGCCTGCACCCTTGCTTGTGGCCGAAAAGAAGCCTGCAGCCAAAAAGGCGCCGGCCAAGAAAGCCGCCGCTAAAAAATCCGCACCGAAGAAAACGGTACCGCAGCGTATGGCACCGTCATCCGACAGGCTACTGAACGATGTAGCCCGCGCCGAAGCGTTCCTGGCCGGCAGCGGCAGCTATGAAGCGATTGCGTCATTCCTGCAACGTTACCCTGTGTGGCCCGACCGGCGCGGACTGATCGCGGCGGCTGAAAACTTCCTCACCCCCGCCGCGCCGCCGGCCGACATGGACAGCCTGTACAAAGGCAAGGATAACAAGCCCGTCACCCTGAACGGCTTTGAAACTTACATAAATTTCCTGTTGCAGCAGAACCGCAATGCCGAAGCGGCTGACCTTGTGCGCGACCGCTGGATCAACGGTCCGCTGGCCACCGGTGACGACATGGCTTTCCGCCGCCGCTATGCGCAGTTCATCAGCGCCGATGACGATGTTGCGCGGCTCGATCGCCTGCTGTGGGAAGAAGAATACAGCGCGGCGCGCAATCTTTACCCGTTGATCGGCGCTGGCTACGAGGCGCTGGCTGAAGCGCGCATGGCCCTGCAGAAGGGCGCCGGCGATGCGTCGCGCAAGCTTGAGCGCGTGCCCGCACGCCTGCTGGATGATCCGGGCCTTGCTTATGCCCGCATTGTATACCGCAGCGAGCGCGGCGATACACAGGGCGCCGCCGATATCCTGCAACAGGTGCAGACGGCCGAAGGCCGCCCCGACTTGTGGTGGAAGGCGCGCCATATCATCATCCGCCGCAGCATCGAGCGGCGCGATTTCGGCCTTGCCTACCGGCTGGCGCGTCAGCATGGCCTTGTAGATGCCGCCAAGAAATACCCAGCGCCGTTTGCCGATGCCGAGTTCATGGCTGGGTGGCTGGCGCTGCGCTTCCATGACGAACCGCGCGCGGCGGCGGCGCACTTCCAGAATGTGTATGACAACGTCAACTCGCCGATGTCGAAATCGCGCGGCGCCTACTGGTTGGGCCGCGCCTATGAAGCCGCCGGCGATACGTCGCGTGCGCGTGATGCATATCAGCAGGCCGCCGTGCACCACGCCTTCTTCTATGGCCAGCTGGCGATCGCCAAACTGGATAACAACCCCGTGCTGGCTCTGCCGCCCGAACCACAGATTCCGGCGAATGCACGCGGCAGTTTCATGGCCGAGCCGCTTCCAGCGATTATCAGCAAGCTGACAGCCCGCGGCGACAAGGAACGCGCCACGAAGTTCCTGCGCGTGCTGCTGGCAGCACTGGACACCCGCGCCGAATTCGTGCTGGCGGGCGAACTGGCAAGGAAGATTGCGCCCGAACAGGAAGTGGAAGCCGCCAAGGCCGCCAACCAGAAGGGCTATATTCTTTATACGGCCGGCTATCCGCGCCGCAGCGTGCCGTCTGACGGCGGTGTCGAACCAGCACTGGCGCTGGGCCTTATACGGCAGGAAAGCCAGTTCAAAAGCGATGCTGTCAGCCATGCCGGCGCCATCGGCCTGATGCAGTTGCTGCCGTCATCGGCCCGCGCCACGGCGCGTAAGCACGGTTATCGCTGGGGTGGCAACGCCTCGCTGAAGAATCCCGATACCAACATCCGCCTTGGCCGCGCGTACCTGAACGACCGCATCCGGCAGTTCGACGGGTCATACATTCTGGCCATCGCCGCCTATAACGGCGGACAGGGCCGCGTGCGCCAGTGGCTGGAAACCTTCGGCGACCCGCGTGTGCCGACGGCGCAGGGCGGCGCCGACCCGATCGACTGGATTGAAATCATCCCGATTTATGAGACCCGCAATTATGTGCAGCGCGTACTGGAAAACACGCAGGTTTACCGCACGCTGCTAACCGGCAGCGACAGCGACACCAGTGCACCGCTGAAAATCGTGCAGGATTTACGCCGCTAAGCCGCCAGCGCCGGCACCATGTCGATGGCCGCTTTCAGCGCCGCCGGCATGGTTGGTTCTACTTTGGATGGTACACCTTCCGGCCCCGGCCCAAAATCGACGCGCTTCATACCGCGCGCAGACACTTCAAATCCGTAAGGCCCGGTAATGTCAATGCCACCGCGCGCCACCACTTTCGATTTTCCACCCTGCCGGATTTTTACATCCCGGCCTGCATACAGGTAAGTGACCGCATCATGCGATGTGCCATGCCCTACAGCCGCGCCGACCGACTGCCCTTCGAACGAACCGCCGCAGGCCAGTTTTGCGCCGCCCGTTAGGCCATATCTCACCTTGGCATCGCCCTGCACCACCACAACCGACTTGCCATCAATTTTCCCGCCGATATCAAGCGTATGGGCAATCAGCTGTGTGGGGCGCTTCGCCGAATTGTGGAATAACGGGTCACCATCGATATTCACCTGATGATGCATGAACCCGCGCGCCGGGCCGTTGACCGTGACCTGCGCGCCACCCCTTAGATGGTTGAACCACAGGTCATTGCATTCGATATTCACACCGTCACCATCAATATGACCGTAACTGACCAGCTTGCCCGTCACGATATCAACCTTGCCCAGAATATGGCCGGCGCAATTTTCAACGGTCACATTAGCGGCGCGGATGCGGTTACCATTACCGACGATTCCTGTTCTTTCGCCCATTTGCAGCAGCAGCTTCTCGTCATCAACGATCGTCAAGTCACCGCTGATATCCAGATTGCTGGTCAGTTGCCCGGCAACCTTCACATCGCCGTTAAAACCCGTGATGGGGAAATCAACCACGCCCTTGAAATGTAGGGTGTTGTCTGCCTTGTCATAGCGGAAGCTTTCCAGCCGCTTGCTGCGCGACGCAGCCAGAAGAATACGTTCAACAGCGCTTAATTTCCGGGTCATAATGTGCTCCTTTGCAATGGCGGCAACCTAGCACCTCGACCGTCTTTTACAAGGCTGCTCGCCGATAACGGCTCGGCAGCACCCGCATTTAAAATTATCTTTCGCCGGGCCGCGCCTATTTTATTTGCGGAAAGCAAATCCGGTTCGCTAGTCTGCCGGGTATGCAGGTCAGCACGCCCCAGATGCAGCTTCGCGCCGAACGAATGTGCGGCTCCATCCAGTGGCCGTCACTGACCGAGCGCGAACGACGTGACGCCTGCTACAACATGCTTATGCGCAACCTGGCCTCGCACCCCGCCTTCGGCCTGCGCGAGGAAAACCGGGACTTCCTGATCAACGCCATCGATGCCTGCCGGGTGACCGATAGCCTGTTCGAACGCCTACAGCAAATCAAAAGCCATTGGTGGGAAAACCTGTTTACACGCAGCGCCTATGACACTGTGCAGGAACAGCTGGCCTTCGCGCGCGCCAATGAAGCCGCAGCAGTCAATGACTGTCTGGCGAATACCAGTGGGCAGGGGGCCTTCATATCCACCTACGGCGGCGCGCGGCGCGAGCCCCATTTCGTCGAACGCCAGTTTCAGGGCTGGTACTTCGATATCTGCGCTGGCCTGCTGCGCCCGCGGTCGTGGTGGCGCAAGGCGGGTTTGCAGGAGCCGAAATAAACCGCGCGCAATATCTGGAACAGGTTTGTAGCTTAATCTTGCGTTTTGGCGCATCGCACAGGCGCCGGAGATTTCTCGCATTGCAACATCGAAAAAGTACACCCTAGGCTTCCGTGCATGCTTGCACTGGTTCACAGTCAGGACAATGACGAGACGCTACCGCAGCGTGGCGGCCTTGCGCTGGCGTGGGGCGATATCAAAGCGCCTGATGCCTATGCGGCGCTTTTTATCACATATGGCGGCGCCATGAGCCGACGCGACCGCGTTATCTTCCGCAAGGCGATTGATGCCGCCCGGCTGACCAACACACGGTTACAAAAATGGCAGGAAAAAAAGAAACAAAGGTTCATCACCAGCCTTCAATGCATAACGCGCGGTAACGGCCAACCCCTGCAGACTTGGGAAAAAGACCGTAACGAAGCGCACCGGTTGTTGCAGGAAGCGTACAATAATGAATGCATAGCTGTGCGGAACATTCTGTCACGCACGGAAAATTTTGCCGACCTTACGCTTTGCCCGTTTGCACACAGGAATACTGACAGCATGGTTTTCGGTGAACGATTACTGGCACAGGCCGACGATAAACGCCGTCACGAACTGTGGCACAGCCGCATTTCAGCAGCGCTGACACGCACGCCGCAGTGGCTGAAAGCAGCGCGCTTAAAGGCGCCGGCTGCGCCATAGTTTCGTTTTACCGACGAAAAATTATTTCTTTTCGATTCGTTTCAGTCATATCGCATTGCAACAATCCACAACCTTTGTTTACCCTCTGTGGACAAAAATCAGAATTCGCAACTCTGTTTACGCACGAGTTTAGTGAATGACGGTCCAAGGGGACCCTACCTCTTCCGAATCCCGCAGCGGTGCGAGTCCGAATTCTGTTGCCCATAAACGCGAATGTCAGGCGATGCAAAGTCGCGCACAAGCCTATCACCGGCTGGCAACCGTCATCAAAGACAGCCTTGTTCCCGAAGCGCGCGTTATCTTTATCCAGCTGCTGGCGGCGTGTCGCACAACCGACCAGCGCTGGCTGAAGCTTCATCGCGAACGCCGCAAGCTGAAACGCGCCGCCGCGGCATCATTCAGGTATCTGATGCTGGATCCGCTGTTGGCGCACATGAAAGCGCGCGAAAGCCGGCATCGTGCCCTGTCACGCGCCTACGACCACGAGAAAGCGGCAAAAGCCGCATGGTTCGCCTATGAACTTGAAAATCCCGTTTTCGTGTTGCATGGTGATGAAGAAGATCAGGCTGACCGCCGAGCCGCTGAACTGCAGCGCGCCAATATCGCCAGCATTATCCATCGCACGCTGAAATGGCAGCGCATTGCGTTTCTGGCCTGATACCGGATTTCTTCAGCGCCACCGCACCCCTTGATTATCACCCCTGCCCGCTCCATACTTAAGGCATGAGCATGTGGTTGCCTTCCCTTGTTATCAGCCTTGCCGTTTCGTTCACAACGCTGGCGCTTGTTGTCGTGCTGCTGCGCCGCCAGCGGCATAAACTTGAGCAGATTGTCCATAATTTCGGCGAACAGAACGTCACCATGGCCCGCCGCCTGACGGAAATCATGCTGACCCAGCAGAAGAAACAGGATGCAGCGGAAGAAGCGATTGAAAAGGTCGCCGGCTATGCCATCCGCATGCGCAAGGATATTAACATCCTGGCCGAACGCGCTTTTGAAGAAGATGACAGCGTATTGCCCGGCGAAGACGACATCAAACGCGTCCATTAACCTTTAGAAATTACTTATTGCTTGCATCCGAAAAGCTGTGCCATGCTTTTGGTCGAAGAAACACACGGTCAGCAACAGCATATGGCACGCAAAGACGTCGTTTCCCTGAATCCTGCCCGCCGGGCCCGCCAGCGGCCCGCCCAATCTGCATTGCAAAAAGCCATCGCCACCGGTCGCAAACGCCGGCGCATCCGCTTCCTCTGGGATCAGGAAAGTCAGGTTCCTGTCCTGCATGCCGCGATGAAAAAAGTCATCAGCGAAGCCATCCCCAGCGGCGTTATCATGCATATGACCAAAGGCAAGGAACGGCTGAATAAGGAAACGGCTTATTACGAATACCCGTGCGACCTGACCATCGGCAGAAAGGTTTATAAAACCATCATCAAATCGCCGGGCCAGAGCAACGACGAGTACAAGCCTTTTCGTGACATCATGGAACTGCGCCATACTGACGACGACGGCTTTGAACATATCTTCGACGTTTATGCGCATATGATCCGTACGCCGCGCGGCCCCGCCAAATGGCAGGTGCTGTGGGGCGAATCCGATATGTGGATCATTGAAAAGCGCGATGATCCGACGTTCATCTATGCGCGCAGCGATAACAATACATATTATTTCAATGACTGGATCGGTGAGCATCACCCCGAATACAAACCCGGGCAGAACGTTGCCATCCTGCCGGGCCGGCACAAACCATTCAGCGGTGAAGAGGTCGGCCCGCTATCGCGCCCGGCCGGGTTGCCGCGCCGCAACTGGGCGTCGCAGCCCAAGGCCCGCCGCGAAGACCCAAAATAAAAAATTATAACGTCTTGGCCGTCAGCCGCTGGCCGATCATGCGCAACAGGCGTTCACGTTCTTGGCGGTCTTCCGGCCCGTCACCATTCGTGCACCACAACTCGGCCTGACCTTCGGTGATATTATTGGCTTCAAAAAATTGCTGGCACACGCTGGCCGGCCCCGGGGCTGCCGCCTGAATCTGTCCTTCCAGACGGATCAGGCCGAAAAGTCCGCAGGCAAACGCATAGGCCCACACCTTATCGTCTTTCGCCAGCTTGCTCGCTTCACTGATAAGGGAAAGGCCCAGACCCTTGGGGCTCGTGCGGCCTGTCCACATGTCATCCATAACGTCGCCTTCGTCGGCCTGCAGCAGGCGTTGCGTAAGCGGCGTTAGCGGGCGCGGACTAAACGTGGCAACTTTGCCCATAAAGCATCCCCTGTGACACTTTCATTAAATCACAAGAATATGCCCATGCAAAGCTGGAGTAGGTAATAGAAACGCCAATGCTGCAGTGCGTTATTTACTGCTGGCCGACCGACGGCACAACGTATTGGTACATGCCGATCGACAGTCCCTGCTCGACAACGGTTTTCTGCACCTGCCGGTTATAAATCTGTTCCTGCACGGCAGCATCCAGCATGCTGGCCAGTTCGTGTTCGCCCTTCGCCACCGGATACACCCACGGATACACACGCACCGGCCGGTCGGTATGAACAAGCTTCAGCTTGCCGGGGTTCTTCTTGTTGTAATCAAAGAAATTACCAATGTCGGCCAGCGTGGCATCGGCCTTACCGCTTTCCACATCCATATACAGCTGCGCCACGCCCGCGGTGCTGGGCACGCTAAGGGCGACGGCTTTGGGAAACTCACTGGCCAGAATCTGGCTCAGTTCGTCATCCTGCACGGCGATTTTAACGGCCGGGTTGTCCAGCGCTTCAAGCGCAGCGTCAAACCGCGTGTCGCCGGCGCGCACCGCCGGCACGACGGCACTGTACATATAAGGCGCGGTGTATTCCACTTCGCGGCCACGCGCGGCACCCAGCCAGCTGCCAGTGCAAATGCTGTCATATCGGCGGGTTTTCAGCCCCTCGACCATGTTGGCGAAATTGACTTCTTCCACCCATTCGATGTTCAGCTCAAGGCGCTTGGCGATGTCCTCGAACAGCGCAACGGTCAGGCCGCCCAGCTTGCCGGTGTTCGGGTCACGCACGGCGATGGGTGGCAGCGTCCAGTAGGCGCAACGAATGGTATCCGTGCGCATCACACGCGCGTAAGCGGTTTCCTCGGCTACGGCGGCAGGGCCTGCCTTGCGCGCCATATACCAGCTTGTGCCCGTGCTTAAAATAATCACCAGAACCAGCAACAGGAATGTACGCATTGTTATCTCCTTATTTCAGCAGGCCGCGCCGCACGCACTCTTCAAGGCCCCAGCGCCCGTCGGATGACAGCAATGGATGCGAAAGCGCGCCTTCGGCGGTTTCATAAAAAGCGCGACTCCATTCGTTACAGGCCCCCATGGCACCTGCGGCATCATGGTAGAAGTAAATATGCAGCAGCATGCCACGCGGCGCCCCGGGCGAAGGATCCTCGATCATCGTCGCAAGATATATGGCAGCACCCGGAGCGATTTGCAGTTCAAGTTCTTCGCGCAACTCGCGGATCATGCCCTGTTCGGGCGTTTCATCTGCTTCCAGCCCGCCGCCGAACGGGGACAGGAAATGCGCAAAGTTATTCGCCGCCCCGCGCTGCTGCAGAGCAATCAGCCCGTCTTTGGTCTTGATGATGGCTGCGGCGCATTCGCGATCATAGTCGGTAGGGTTCACCGTCGCCGGGTCAACAGGCCGCGCGCCCGGAATCGGCACCAGCATATTAGCCATTCAGTTTTTGCTTCAGGATGTCGTTCAGCGCGTCGGGGTTGGCCTTGCCGCCCGTTGCCTTCATGACTTGGCCGACAAAGAAGCCATACAGCTTGTCTTTACCGCTGCGGTATTCCGCAACCTTGTCAGCATTCGCCGCCAGCACCTCGTCGATGGCCTTGGCAATGGCGCCGGTGTCCGTCACCTGCTTCAGGCCTTTTTCCTCAACGATATCCTTGGGGTTCTTGCCGGTTTCCAGCATGAACTCGAACACGTCCTTGGCCAGTTTGCCCGACAATGTCTTATCCAGGATCAAATCCAGCAGCTCGCCCAGCTGGGCGGCGCTGACGGGGCTTTCCTCGATCGACTTGCCGGCCTTGTTCAGCGCACCGAACAGTTCCGATGTCAGCCAGTTGGCGGCCAGCTTGGCGTCGCGCTTCTTGTCGCCCACAACCGCTTCGTAATAATCAGCGATCGCCTTTTCCGCCACCAGTACGCCGGCATCGTAGGCGCTCAGGCCGAAGTTTTCCGTATAGCGTTTGCGTTTGGCGTCCGGCAGTTCCGGCAAGCCGGCTTTCAGGCCGTCGACGAACTTTTGCTCCAGCACCAGCGGCAACAGGTCGGGGTCAGGGAAGTAGCGGTAATCCATCGCGTCTTCCTTGCTGCGCATGCTGCGCGTTTCGTGCTTCGTGGTATCCCACAGACGCGTTTCCTGGTTGATACTGCCGCCGCCTTCCAGCACCGCGATCTGGCGCTGCGCCTCGAATTCAATGGCCGCATGCACATAACGGAAACTGTTGATGTTCTTGATCTCGCAGCGGGTGCCCAGCTTGCTATCGCCCACCTTGCGCACCGAAACGTTGGCGTCGCAGCGCAGGCTGCCTTCTTCCATGTTGCCGTCACAGGTGCCCAGATAACGCAGGATATTGCGCAGCTTCTTCAGGTACGCCACCGCTTCATCCGGGCTGCGCAGGTCGGGTTCGGATACAATTTCCATCAGCGCTACACCCGCACGATTCAAATCAACATAACTGGCAGTCGGGTTCATATCGTGGATCGATTTGCCGGCATCCTGTTCAAGGTGCAGGCGCGTCACGCCGATATCACGTGTGCTACCGTCATCCATCTCGATGGTGATGATGCCCTTGCCCACAATCGGCTTATCGTACTGGCTGATCTGGTAACCGGTCGGCAGGTCGGGATAAAAGTAGTTCTTGCGCGCGAACACACTGGTCAGGTTGATCTGCGCGTTCAGGCCAAGGCCGGTTTTCACCGCCTGCTCGACGCAGAATTTATTCAGCGACGGCAGCATGCCGGGAAAGCCGGCGTCGATAAAACTCACCTGCGCGTTCGGCTCGGCGCCAAACGTTGTGCCGGCACCGCTGAAAAGCTTGGCCTGACTGGTTACCTGTGCGTGGACTTCAAGCCCGATCACCAGCTCCCAATCGCCTGTTTCGCCTTTTAAAGTGTATTTCTGTGTCATTACTCACAGTTAGCAAGCGGCCACGGCGCTGTCCAGTTAAGGGACAGGGGGCAAACTATCCACAAGTAATTTTATTGCGCCAATAGGTTCAGGGCATAAAAGGGGTTGCGCAAAATAGCGAATTGGGGAAATTTCGCGCCAGTTTTAATCTGCTCGCCCGCAGGAATTTAAAAAATGAAACCGATACTCACGGCCCGCCGCTCAGGCGATGCACCGGTCAGATCTTTTGTTGTTGAAACCAAGCGCCGCCGCGCCAAGCCAACGCCTGCCCCCGTACCTGCGCTGGCCGCACAGCCGCGCCCGCAAGACGATGAATGGTATGGCCCCGATCTGGCTGAAGCCTGCGCAAGCGCCCGCAAAGACAGCGGCTTTATGGACCCTATCCCCAATGCGAAGCATGCCGATATCTATAACCGCTTCATGACCAGCTACCGCCAGGCCAAGCGCGGCTTCGATCAGGACCGCCAATGCACCCTAGCCGCCGAAATGGTGTGCATGTCGGTGCTGTCCAATCACGAATTTCACACACCCGGTAACCCTATTAATGGCCGCAACGTTTGCGCGCTGCTTAGCGAGCATGCCGAAAATTTCATTCAGTGCCTGCAACAGGGGCAGGGCAAAGGTTTGTCTTCTGACGATAAGCGCACCCTTGTGCCTGCCGCCGTGATCAAGCGTGTCCTGTCATCGCTGGCCATTAACTGCCGCTCATCAGTGGCGTTTGCGTTGATGACCGCCATCCACCACCCGGAACTGGGCCTGTATTCCGAACAGGTCATTTCGCCCACACGCGAAATGCGCCGCGAAACGGAATACGTGAACGGCATACTGAAGCGGAAGGCCGCTGACCGCAGCGCCACGCATTTCGACTAATTTTGCTGCGTTTTCAGCCGAAAGCTTAATGAAAGTATTGTAAGTATTGCGGCCCGCCCTGCCCGGGACATACCTTTTCTGCATTCAAACTAAGGTATTTTGCGGGGATTTTTATTATGAGCGCTGCCGTCACCGTCCAGACTGAAGCCGACGCAGAACAAAGACCGGTTGATTACATCAAGGCCTCGGTTGCTATCTTACGCGCAGACCAAACAAAACTGGATAGAGCAATTGATGCCATAAAGCAGGGCATCGCCGCTTTTCCGGACAACATCCGTCTTCGTATGCGCATTATCGACCTACTGGTTGAAACCTACATTCAAGGCGGCGCTGATATCACAGATGCGCTCGAACCCCATGTGACGGCGATCGAGAGCGCCGACCTTGCTACACAAGATTGGGATATCGAGCCCAAGCATGAAAACCGTATGGCGCGTGATATCATGAACCTGATCAAAGCAGGCTACCTAGAAATAGCCGAGCGCATTCTGCCGACGTTGGAAGACATGGTCGATGATCCCGATACCGTGTTCGCCCGGGCTTACAGCATTCTTGAACCCGAACCTCATGATTATATGGCTCGGGTTGGTGGCATCATGAAGCATGATGGTGATGCTGTGCGGGCATACGAATGTATCGCAGAAGGCATCGAGCGCTTCCCCGCAGATATTCCGCTGCGTCTGCGCGCGCTTGATTTACTGACACAGGTTGAATCATACGGCAACGATGTCAGCGCCGATATGGAACGCCATGCCCGCGCGATTGAAACGATTGATGTCGAGACAATCGGCTGGGTGCCCGACGCTTCTGAGGAGCATAAGATGCGCTGCAACCTGCTGGATTTGTATTCGGCGGGTCACGCCGATCTTGTGGCGCGCATTCTACCAGCGCTGGAAGATATCGTGGGCGATCCAGAGCTTGTTTTTGCTTCGGTGTACGACATGCAGGCCGGCCGGCCGCTGAGAAGCTATAAAAGCCTTGTTGTCGGCAGCGCCATAGCAAGCCGCATTCTGGCGCGCTACGAAAGCTAGCAAAAAAACTCCTTGCCGCGCGGTATTTGGCGCCTATGTCATGCAGGTCATTTCCTTTAAAGGAGAGCCCGCATGTCATCCTACAAGCTTTACTACAGTCCCGGCGCCTGCTCGATGGCGATCCATGTTCTGTTGCTGGAACTGGAACAACCGTTCGAGCTTATCAAGGTTGATTTGGGCGCCAAGTCGCCCGTGTTCCTGGAAATCAACCCGCGTGGGCAGGTGCCCGTGCTGGTCACCCCCGAAGGCCAGACGCTTGTTGAAGGCGGCGCACAGATCGTCTGGCTGTGCAACGAACACCAGTCGCAGCTGTTGCCGACCCGCAGCGCCCCGCGCGCCACGGCGCTGCAATGGCTGATGACGGCCAACGCCTCGCTGCACCCGGCCTATGGTGCGCTGTTCCGGATGTACGCCAACAAATCGCCCGAAGAGGCGCACGCGCCGTTCTATAAGCAAATTCAGAAGTTGTGGGACGAAATCGAACAGCAGCTGGCACAAACCGGCGCTTATATCTGCGGCGATGAACTGACGGCGGCCGATATCCTGCTGACGGTCATCGCCAACTGGAACGGCTACCTGAAGCAGCCGGTGACGTTCGGCACCAACTGCAAGCGGCTGTTCACCGCCGTCAGCAGCCGCGCCAGTTATAAGAAAGCGATGGCCGAAGAACAGGTCGAATACAAGGCTGCGGCTTAAGGGCGTCTAGCCGCGCACGGCCCACGCATCCAGCAGTTTCTGCGCGGCAACGGTCGCTGCTTCATACACATTTGGGTACTTCGCTGACAGTCCCCTTAATTCGCGCTGCGCCCATGCCCGGTCCATTGGGATGGTCGCCGTCAGGAAATCGCTGCCGTTGGGTTCCATCATTTCCGCCAGCATGGCTTCGCCCCACAGGCATTCCACCCCGCGCAGGCTGCCGTCGAACCCCGCCATCAGCGGCTTGGTTACGTCTGTATTCTTCAGTTCGACCATCGCCGTCCACGCGCTTGAGTTGAGCGGCACGCGCAGAGTGTCGCCGCCATGCAGGCGCAGGGCACTGACAAGGAACAGGGCAGTATCGAAGGTTTCTTTGTTCACGGGTTCCTCATTTTTCTTCTTATGATGCGCGCATTATCGCCAGAACTATGGCGGCGTTATGGCAAACAATGCATCCGGCGTTACAAAGCCATGCCGGCCCATTTGCGCTGCAGGCGGCGCGCGACAATCTCGCCAGCCTCGGCGATTTCGGGGTCATCCATGCCGAATTCGTACGCCAATCCTTTGATGGCCTGCGAAGCCTGTTCAATGCCCAGTGTCGGCACCAGCACGTTGCCATCACGCTTTAACAGCCCCTGCTGCTGCGCATTCTGCAACAGTTCGTCATAGGCTGCCATGGAATCATCTTTCAGGCCAACCAGCGTCTTTGCTACCTCGGGAATGACCTGAAGGCTGACAAGCGTGATCATCGCGTCATGGCCCTGCACGGGGATCTGTTTTTCATCGCCGTACAGCACAAGCGCACTGACGATAAAACGCGTAGTGTTATTTTGTTCTTTTGCATTGACACGACGTGGCATGGCGGCCTCTTCTTCTTATGGATTGACTATGCGCAAGGCATAGCACGCGCCGCATGTAAGCAATACAGGGTAGGTGTGCAGTGCGAAAAGCGACGCGACGCAGACAACACCTCGGATAATATTTTTCACTGCCGCGCAGTATTCGCCATTGCTGCAGCGAATGCACGCCGTACTATAGTACGCGGGCCGCTGCTGATATTGCACTCTAACATCTTGTTTCTGTAGGGTTTTCTATCCACATCTTTAGTTGCAGAAAAATCCTTTAAAATAGGCAATGGCCAACCAGATCAATCTTGACGCTCTTAAAGCCCACGTCGAAGCGACGCGCGCGGCGAATCCGCAAAAGAAAGCCGACGTCGAAGTCGGCTCCGATGGCCGCATTCACCTCAATGGCGTCCCGGTTGATGAGATCGGCAAAACAGCCGAAGAAATCGCCGCGCAAAACCACGAACGCACCCGCCAGCATTCGTTCGCTTTTGACGAGCTGCTGGACGGCTTCAAGGCGGTTGCTGATACGATTTATCCTGACCAGGAAAAGCCCGAAGACATTACTTTCTTCGCCTTCGGCGGCTTCGCGATGCTGGCGGGCGGCAGCGAACTACGCGACAACACCAGTGATGCCGACGCAGTTGTTCATCCCCACCATCACCAGATAGTGGTGCACAAGGCGGCGGAAGAGTTCGCCCGGCAGAAGCACTGGGACATGCTGTGGCTGAACGACAGCTTCACCATGGCGATCGATACTGTCTTTATGGGCGATCCCGCAAGCCGTGATTTTCTGTTTCAAGACACATTTACGGTTGTCGGCAAACGTGGCAACCGCATTCATATCAAAACGCCAAAACCCCGCTTCATGCTGGCCACCAAGCTGTTTGCCCTGCGTGACGGCCGCTCGAACGACGTTACGCGAAAAGTGAAGGACGATCGCCCGGATATCATGAACCTGATGCGCGTGTGCGGTGTTTACAAACCCGACGATCTTGTGGCCGTCATGCAGGAATACCTGCCCTATATGACCAGCAGTTTCGCAAGGCATGATATGGCCATCCAGTGCACACTGAAGTTCGCGATGGATAATGCTTTCAAACTGGCCGATTTACCCGTGCGCAAGACGGGCAAACGCCGCATGCACTACGGCAACTGCATCGAGCCTTAAGCCGATACCGGGCGCCATGCTTTTTCAAGACGATGCGCGACATCGCGGGCCACAATACGCAAATCTTGTGGCCGGAAACCTTCGCTGCGCGCCAAATGATCCATAATTGCATCGGCCATCAGGTTTTCGCGCACAATGCGGGTTGATCCCTCGCCATCAAGCCAATGTTGGGCGCGCGCCACCTGCCACACCCGTTCGTAACCGGCGACGCCTGCGGGCAGCGCCTGCAGGTACAGCTTGGCAACCGGGTCGGCCTGCAGCGCCGTCAGCACATCAACGGCTCTTGTACCCTGCGTGTGCACAACACCGTTATTCTGCCCGAACAGCGCCAGCGAGCACACCACAAACGCAGCGGCATGATATGTATTTCTTTTTTCGTCGCCGTTAAGGTCGTCGCTCATCACAGTCTCCTTATATAAAAATAACCTAGGCTTTAAATGGCGGTACAGGATTAAGGTTCAGCGCCTGTTCTAATGCAAACGCCGCGTTTAAAATCGTCGATTCCTCGAAATGGCGGCCCATAAACTGCAGGCCGACAGGCAGTTTCTCGGCTTCGCTCAGTTCGCACGGGATGTTTATGCCCGGCAGGCCGGCCAGCGATGTCGGGATCGTGAACACGTCTTCCAGATACATCTGGATCGGGTCGTCGGTCTTCTCGCCGATAGCGAACGACAGCGACGGCGCGCTGGGCGCGAAAATCACATCGCACTTTTTATATGCTTCCACGAAGTCTTCATAAATCTTGCGGCGCACGCGCTGTGCTTTCAGGTAATACGCGTCGTAATACCCGGCCGACAGTACGTGCGTGCCGACAATGATGCGGCGGCGCACTTCCTTGCCGAAACCCTGCGCACGGGTGTTTTCGTACTGCTCGGTCAGGTCCTTGCCCGGCACGCGCAGGCCGTACCGCACGCCGTCATAGCGCGCGAGGTTCGATGACGCTTCGGCCGGGGCGATAATGTAATACGTCGGCACTGCATATTTGGTGTGCGGCAGGCTGATGCTGACGATTTCGGCGCCCAGCTTCTTCAGCGTCTCGATATGGCGGTCCCAGGCGTTGATGATCGGCTTCGGGATACCGTCGATATAGTATTCCTTGGGAATACCAACTTTCAGGCCCTTGATGTTGCCGGTCAGCGCGGCGCGATAGTCGGGCACTGGCA
The DNA here is from genome assembly GCA_050248995.1 of Bdellovibrionales bacterium. Lineage (GTDB taxonomy): Bacteria > Pseudomonadota > Alphaproteobacteria > JAIXQD01 > JAIXQD01 > JBFWRI01. The sequence goes on along the minus strand of JBFWRI010000016.1, from coordinate 16,207 downwards.
CATTGATGCTGGTGCTATCGTTCGGGTCCCAGCCTGCCGTGGCTTCAAGCATCAGCGCGATGTCGGTGACAGAACGCGTTGTCAGCGACGGGCAGTCCAACGACGAACCGTAAGCCACAACGCCAAAGCGCGAGCAGCGGCCATACGTCGGCTTCAGTCCCACAACGCCGCACAGGTGCGCTGGCTGGCGGATACTGCCGCCGGTTTCGCTGCCGGTCGCGCCCATCACGCAGCGCGCAGCCGTACCGGCTGTGCTGCCGCCCGATGTGCCGCCGGGCACAAGCTTGCGATTGGCATTTGCGGGATCGGGCCCCGACCACGGATTGATGACCGGGCCGAACCAGCTGGTGGTGTTCGATGACCCCATGGCGAATTCGTCCATGTTCATCTTGCCCATGCAGACAGCGCCGGCATTCCACAACTTGCCCGATACCGTACTTTCATAAGGCGGCACGAAGTTATGCAGAATCTGGCTGCCCGCCGTGGTGCGCACGTTGGTCACACAGAAATTATCTTTCACGCCAACCGGAATACCATCCAGCAGCTTTGTATTACCTGCCGCATAGCGCTTGTCGCTTTCGGCAGCATCGGCCAGCGCGCGTTCCGGCGTTTCGGTGATAAACACATTCAGCGGGCGGCACTTTTCCATCGCCGTCACATGCGCCTTCGTCAGCTCGGTGGCCGTGAATTCTTTTTTCTTCAGCCCGTCCAGTGCGGCGGCGATTGTCAGGTCGTTCAGCGCGGCCATTACTCAACCACCTTCGGCACGACAAAGAAACCAGCCGCCTGTTCAGGCGCGTTCTTCAGAACTTTTTCCTGCTGGTTGCCATCGGAAACAACGTCATCACGCAGGTACAGGCTGGTCTGCACAACGCTGGCCAGCGGCTCCACGCCGTCGGTATTCACTTCGTTCAGCTGCTCGATCCACGTCATGATCTTGTCCAGCTCACCGCACAGGCCGTCCAGCTCGTTCTCGGGCACTTTGATGCGCGCCAGACGGGCAACTTTGATCACGTTTTCCTTGGTAATCGTCATGAAACCTCTTGATTGACCGCACCCTAACATAGCGCCTAATCTGCCGCAACATGCCGATCTTTCACGATATTTACGAATTTGCTGCGGCTTTGCCGCCGTCAGGCCGCTTGCTGGGCGGCGACCTTGGCACCAAAACGCTGGGCCTTGCGCTGTCGGACGAAGGCCGCCGGATCGCCTCGCCGTATGACACGCTGGAGCTGACGAAGTTCACCCCCGATGCCGCGCGGCTGGCCGCGATTGTGGCGAAAGAAAAAGTCTGCGGTCTTGTCATCGGCCTGCCGTTGGCGATGGACGGCAGCACCACCCCGCGCGTGCAGGCCAGCCGCCAGTTCGCCGAAAACCTGCAAACCGTGCCCGGCTTTGCCGATACGCCGATCGGCTTTTTTGACGAGCGTTTCTCTACCGCCGCTGTTGAACGGATGATGATCGAAGGCGACCTTTCCCGCGCCCGCCGCGACGAACTCGTTGATAAGCTTGCCGCTTCCTACATGCTGCAGGGAACGCTTGATTTGCTGGCGAACACTTACTAGTATCCCGTCCATATCAATAAGAATATAAGGAACCCCCCATGACATCAGTTAGCGAAGCCGAATGGGCTGAAATGCACCGCGAGATTGCTGAAGATGACCGTCGCCAGCTCTGGTTCAACGTCCGCTGGATAGCCGGCGCGCTCGCTCTTGTTGTGGCTGCCGGTGTTTTTGGCGCGCCAACAACCGCGCGCCGCGAAGCCGAGCTTGCCACATTTAACGCCATGGCAATGGCTGCGCCTGATGGTGGCGCCATTTCATATGACAGCGAACGCATCAGCGGTGATTTTGTTGTGCGCGACTTCGCCGACAGCGGCTGCCGTTACGCCTTTACGCGTGACCAGGTTGAAAGCGGCCGCCCCCTAACAGAACGCACCGGCCGCCGCGTTGGCGGTGCCGCTGCTGCCTGCCAGCCGGAATAATTTTCAGCGCACGAACGGCAGTGACGTTTCGCCGCGTTCCGTGCCGCACGGACGCGGGTTGATCGGATAGTTATAGAAAAACCCGTCGGCTTCCATGCATCCTGCCGCAGCCGGGGTTTCAATCTGCTCCTGCATACCGCCGAACGGCATGCCGGGCGTTGACATATAACCATATGCCGCACCAGCCAATGCCGCCATGGCTACCATCGCTTCCTTGGGCAACTGCTTCTTTTTATCATCATCGCGCGACGGACCACCTAGGCGCATGAACGCGATATGCGGGTCCTGCATGCCGCGCAGCACAAGGTGGAAGGCCAGCGCCGTCACCGCGGCGCCCAGCACAAAGCCGTCGATCAGGATTGTAAAACAGGATGCGCTGGCCATGGCCACACCGCGCTCGATATAGCTGTGATGAATATCCGTCCATGGGTCGGGCCGGCGATCCGACATCACTTTCCCCTGTCCTGTCGGCCATAACCCTGCCACGCGGCGGCGGCCCCCACAAGCGTTTATGCCATCCTGATACCATAGACAAACAGGCCCAGCCCGCTATCCTTGCGGGTGCCGTTATGACCATCCCGTTGCATTATATCCTGTTGTTTGCGCGCTGTGCCGCGCCGCTGGCGCCACTGCTGGTCGCCTTTGCCCCGCGCGGCATGCCGATCGCCTTAGGCCTGACCGCACTGCTGACCATCGTGTTCGCCCGCCTGTGGCCTGCCGACACCAAACCCGCAAAGCCGCTGCTGTCGCATAACGTCATTGTCGTGCTGGGTGCCTTTCTTGCCTATGCCGGCCTCAGCATGTTCTGGAGCGACAGCCCGACCGCACTGAAGATGACTTTTAATCTTTACTTCGTCGCCGGCTGTGCCGGCATTACTGCCGTTGCCGTGCGCTATGTGAACCCGGCGATCCTGAACGAAGTGCTGCACGGTATCATGCTGGGTTTCCCGATCGTGCTGGCACTGTTCACCATCAACAATGCGTACGATTTTCCGGTGCAGCGCTGGTTTGGCGAAACAGCGCTGACCAGCAGCATCCTTGAAAGCAACATCCCGAAGCGCAGCGACAACCTGTTCGCGCTGTTCATGTGGCCCATCGGCCTGTGGCTGTGGAAACACGACAAGAAGCGCGTCAGCCTGCTGTTCATCCTCAGCGTGACGGCGTGTGCGCTGTTCTTCACCAGCCACACAGCCATGCTGGCCATCATGGGTGGGCTGTTCGTGCTGGTCGCCAGCCTGATCAAGGTTCGCATCGGGCAGGCTGTCGGGTTCATCCTGCTGCCGCTGGCGCTTTTCATCGGCCTGCTGGGCGGTATTTATGCACTGAATATGCCGCAAGCCGTGCAGGCGAAGTTGAACGCATCTGGCATTGAACGCCTGTATATCTGGGATTACACCGCGAAGCAGGTGGCAGCCAACCTGCCGTTCGGCATCGGCATCGACGGCAGCCGCGTGATCGACGACATCAATAAGAACAATAACGACATTAAAAACCCGTCCAACGACCCGCTGCCGCAGCACCCACACAATGTGTTCCTGCAGGTCTGGCTGGAACTGGGTATTCCCGGCGCGCTGTTGCTGGCCTGCCTTGGCTACATGATGTGGGTCCGCGCGCGCAGCGTGATCTTCCCGCTGCAGCCGTTCGTGTGGGCCTATATCACCACAGCCGTCATCACGTTGGGCATTGCCTATGGCGCATGGCAGGCGTGGTGGCTTAGCGGTCACGCCCTTGCCATCCTGATGATGGTGCACGCCGCCAAGGAACGCACATGACGGTTTCCTATCGTGATATGGCGAACGCGATCCGCTTCCTGACCATCGACGCGGTCGAAAAAGCCAACAGCGGCCACCCAGGCCTGCCGATGGGCATGGCCGACGTTGCTGCCGTGCTGTTCCGCGACTTCATGCACATCGATCCCGCGCAGCCCGACTGGCCGAACCGCGACCGTTTTGTGCTGTCAGCCGGGCATGGCGCCATGCTGCTTTACAGCATCGCCCACCTGCTTGGATATGAAGACGCTACCATCGAACAACTGCAACACTTCCGCCAGCTGGGCAGTAAAACGCCGGGTCACCCGGAACATAACCTTGGCATGATGGTTGAAACCGCTACCGGCCCGCTAGGCCAGGGTTTCGGTAATGCTGTCGGCATGGCACTGGCTGAACGCATTCTGAAAGCCGATCACCACACCTATGTCATCGCCAGCGATGGCGACATGATGGAAGGCATCACCCACGAAGCGGCGGCGCTGGCCGGACACCTGAAGCTGCACAAGCTGATCGTGATGTATGATGACAACAAAATCAGCATCGATGGATCAACCGACCTCAGCATGACCGAGGATGTCGAGATGCGCTACAAAGCCTATGGCTGGGCCACGCGCCGCATCGATGGCCATGATACAGCCGCCATCAAGGATGCACTGGTATGGGCGCACCAGCAGGCGCAGCCGGTCATGATTCTTTGCAAAACGGTCATCGGTTTCGGTGCGCCGAAACGTGCCGGCACCAGCAAGGTACATGGCGAGCCGCTGGGCACCGAGGAAATCGCCGGCACGCGCGCCGCACTGGGCTGGCCGCATGCGCCGTTCACCGTTCCCGCCGATATCAAGAAAGCCTGGGAAGCCTGCGCCGAACGCGGCAAGGCCAAACGCGCCAAAGATACGTTCAAACTGCCCGACACCGCATTGACGCCTGCCGCCCGCAAGACGCTCGATGACCTGAAACGCAAGTTCCTGTTGGAAAAACCCGAACAGGCCACGCGCGTCAGCAGCGGACAGGCGCTGGCCGCCGTTGTACCACACCAGCCCAACCTGATTGGCGGCAGTGCTGACCTTGCGGGCAACACGCATACGCGCCCCGCCGGCATGAAGGCCATTGCCCCCGGCGATTATGCCGGCCAGTTCATCTATTACGGCGTGCGCGAACACGCGATGGGCGCCATCCTGAACGGCCTCGCCCTCAGCGGCGGCATTATTCCTTACGGCGGCACGTTCATGGTGTTCAGCGATTACATGCGCCCCGCTGTCCGCCTGGCCGCGTTCATGAATATGCATGTTGTCTTCGTCTTCAGCCACGACAGCATCGGCGTCGGCCATGACGGTCCGACGCACCAGCCGGTCGAGCAGATGGCCGCCCTGCGTGCCATCCCCAACCTGCGCGTCATCCGTCCGGCTGATGCGCTGGAAACCGCCGAAGCATGGGAAGTCGCGCTGACATCACCCGGCCCGACGGCGCTGTGCCTGACGCGGCAGAACGTGCCGTTCCTTAAACACCCCACCGATCACGGCAACGACGTCGCCCACGGTGTGCACAAGGGCGGCTATATGCTGCGCGAGGAAGCGGGCGCGCTGATCAACCTGATCGCCACCGGCAGCGAAGTCGGCCTTGCCGTGCAGGTCGCCGAAAAACTGTTCAAGGCCGGCCACCCGGCTAACGTCATCTCGCTGCCGTGCGTCGAGATGTTCCTGCGCCAGTCGCCCGACTACATCGACCGCGTATTGCCGCCGCATGCGATGCCGGTCGTCATCGAAGCGGGCGTGAAGCTGGGCTGGGACCGGCTGCTGGGCGACAGCGGCATGTTCTTCGGCGTCGATACGTTCGGCACCAGCGCGCCTTTTGCCGATGCATTCCGCCATTACGGCCTGACCGCCAACGCGATTGCCGACGCCATCCTGAAAAAAATGTAATTATTCGGGCTTTGGTTTGGCCTGTGCTGCGGCCGCTTCGGCCGCACGGCGCTTACGCTCTTCATTCATGCGGGCGAAATCAGGATACGCCACGCCGCCAAGACCATCCCTGCTGCCCACATGCCGCACGCCCAGCGCATCGACGTGGGTTTCAAATCCCTGCATGGGCGCGGCGGCGGCCGGTGCCTCGCCCTGCTGCATCTGCCGCTTTTCCACGTCCGTCAGCGCGGCCATGGCATCCTGCTTGATGCGGCGCTGCCATGTGGTTGGATTCAGTTCACGCTGCAACATAAGAATAAGATTGCTGGGGAATAGTTTTTCAGCCGGCAGGCCGGCGGCGGCGAAGTGCATGCCGCTTTCGCGCTTCAGCGTTTCCGGGTCAACCGACGCTTCCATATCAAGGTGTGCGGTGAAAGACCAGACCAGCGTCGGTGCATGATCAGCATCAACCTGCAGCCGGAATTTCGCGCGCGCGCCGCCGATACGGTGCTGCACCAGCTGGTAATGTGTCACCGGATCCAGCAGCAGCGTGTGCTTGTGTGTGTCGCCGCCCGTAGCCGCAATGGTCAGTTGATCATAATTGCGCGGGTGCGTGTGGCGCTGCATCACAAAACCTTCATCGCGCTCGGTCGGCAGCATCTTGCCGACCGCCTTTATCTGCAGGTTAACATCAAAGTCCATCCGGTTGATGTCGCAATTCAGTTTGGGCTTGAAGCCGTCGCACCACAGCGCGCGCACCGCCACACCATCCAGTGGCGGGTTGTAATACTCGTAGGTCAGCGGCATGTTGTCGGGCCGCTGGCGCACGATCAGTGGCGCTGTGCCGCGCAGCGCCGTCATGTCTTCGATCAGCTTCATGATGACGTTGAACTGGCGCGGGCTGCGGATTTTTGCCAAGCCGACCATGAACGTCGCCGGCGTATTGCCAAGACGCTCCAGTTTCATCAGATGGCACAGTCCGGACGGAATATTGCCCTGCAGCTGGTCGAAAACATCCAGGTCGATGCCCACATAATGCACCGTTGTTTTCGTGCGGCCGCCCTCGTCTTCGGTCAGCAGGATGGGCGCTGTCAGGTGTGTGCGGTCGGAAACAGGCATATTCATAAAAGTATTCAGCGTTGTTTTGATAAAGGCAATGCGTTAATCTAACACCCGTCACCCGAAACCAATCCCGCAAAAATGTTCACCGATATCATTGAATTACGCGAATTCTACCAAAGCCCGCGCGGCCAGACAGCCGCCGCGATGCTGGCCCCTGTGCTGCAGCGCCACATGCCGAGCGCTAGCGGCACCGCCGTGCTTTATGGCTATGCCCCGCCATCCGTATTCAGCACGCTGCCCGTGGCCGTGCTGATGCCCGCCACGCAAGGGATTAGCAGCTGGCCTGATGCGGCCGGGAACCGTGCCGCATTGGTCGAGGAAGCGACATGGCCGCTGCCCGAGCAGTCGTGCGACACCGTCATCCTGATGCATGCGCTGGAAGCCTGCGCCGATCCGCACGCGGTGCTGCGCGAATGCTGGCGCGTACTGAAAGGTCAGGGCCGGCTGGTGATGGTGGTGCCCAATCGCCGCGGCCTGTGGGCACGCGCCGAGTCGACCCCGTTCGGCCGCGGGCAACCATTCACTGCCACACAGCTGCGCCATGCGCTGCGCAGCACGCAGTTCGTCGCCGAGCGGTGGGAGCGCGCTGTGTTCGTGCCGCCATTCAAAAGCGGTGTGTTGCTGAAAGCGGCGAGCCTGTGCGAGCGCGTGGGTCGGGCGCTGCTGCCTACCTTTGGCGGCCTGTTGGTGATGAGCGCCGCCAAGCAGCTTTACGCGCCCACGGGCCGCGCCGCGCCCGCAAAACCAGTGTTTTCGTTCATTCCGTCGAATGCACTGCCCACAGCCTGAATGCACAAACGTTAACCGCGCAACATTCTATCGTGATTTTCTGGGTTGAGATGCACAGCACATGGGCATAGGCTTCTGTTCATATAAATACAAAAACAATTTCCCGCTTTGCTGGGGTTGGTATGTTGAAGCGTTTTCTTGTTGGTGTTGCCGCCCTGTCGGTTTCAAATACGGCTGCATTCGCGCAGCAGGCACCCGATGGCCCTGATATGTCCATTCCGCCGGTCACCGTGGGCGTCGATCCCGTCCGCGGTTGTGGCTACAACCATACCGCCATTCCCGAAAACTTCGCTGGTCCCGTGATTTTCGAAGAACCGTTCGTGCCCTGCCCGCGCGCGCCTGAACCGCCGTCGGCTGACGCCCAGCCGTTGAATGATCCCTATCCATCCCTGCGCCGCTTCCTGGTCAACATCGGCATGGGCGCCTGTGGCCCAGAAGGTGCGCGTGCCGCGCGCAGCGCCCGCCTGCAGAACGGCAACGGCAACACTATCGTCATCATCGGCTTCGGGCGCGACTTGCAGGCACGCACGGCCCAGCTGCGCGGCGGTGAACTGGTCGTTAACTTCGACAGCAATCCGCTGCTGCAATGCCGCGGCACATCCGATGTCGATCTTGGTACAGAACAAAGTTTTCCCGATGCCGCCAGTCCCGGCCTGCAGGTTACGCGCCGCACACCCGGCATGTGGCTGGTGGGTGCGCCGGGTGACGGCATCATGGCCGCGCTGCCGCAAGACCGCGATCGCTGGGCCGCCGTAACAGCGCGGGCACTGGGTATTGAATTTGAATCGCGCGCGCCAATCGCCGCGCCCGCCCCTTAACGCATGTGCGAAGGCCCTAACTTGACGGTCCGGGTAAGGAGCATAGGCTTGATATGTTGAAAGTGCGCGACCAGATGACCGCGCTGCGGACCTTCGATAACCCCATGCCCGTGTTTGAACAGCATGTGCTGGCGGCGCTTGAAGGCAGCGCTTATGACCGCGGGCAGGATCTTCAGCGCCTGCAGGCGGCCAATCCTTATTTGCGCGATAAACCTGAATACACCCTTTATCTGCTGCGCCTGTTTTTGACGCTGCACGCCCGCAACCAGGCCATCGGGCGTCAATTTATGAGAACCGAACTGGCGCGCGCAGCGGCTTACCTGTGGGCGGTGCAGGATCTGCGGTACCGCAATATCCAGATCAGTCTCTACAAGCCGGATGGCACGCCGTTGTCACTGGATGAACTGCACCAAAGCCTGTTGCCGCACCGTGAACATTACGATCATCCGCACAGCCGTGTCGCCGCTGAAAAGTACGGCATCAACACTGCTTACTTTCTGGGTCCCGACCCGGTTGCCGCCGAGCAGGAGCTGATCGACACGGGCGAGATGTCGGTACTTTATGAAACACCCGAAGTGCGTGTGCTGAAGATGACCGGGGTCAATGCCGTGAAGTGGGCGGCGCTGTACACGCAGTGGTGCACATGGAACCGCGAAACAGCCGACCGTTACCTGATGACGCCCGACAAGGATGCGTCGCTGTCAGTGCCGCTGTTCCTGATCGAAGACCTGAAGACCGGCGAACGTTTCCAGTCGTCGATTGGCCCGTGGGATCTACGCACTACCGACAACAACCCCATTCCGGTGAAAGCCCTGTTGGCCGACAACCCCGGCATCGCCAAATACTGGAATGAGATCAGTGCTCGCCTCAGCGACGCGACGGTGGCAGTGCTGGGTGCAGGAACACCGGGCCATCATGCCCACAAGATGCAGATGATGAACACGCTGTTCGCACTGAACGTCAACGGCATCGCCCCGCCGGCCGCGCACGAAGCACTGGAAGAAACCTGCGCCCTGTTCAGGTCCGGCATCCGCAAGTACCTGAAAGACATTGCCGTCTATGCCGTACGGGTCATGCCGTTCCTGCCGGAGCGCGAGGACCGCGAGCGCATGATGGAAATCGCCGAGCATATCGCCGAACATGGCAACAGCGATGCACGTAAGGGCCTGGCTGTGAACCTGCTGCCAGTTGTGCCGCTGTTGCCCGATCTCGACCTGCAGTTCCGCGGCATCGGCCTGGCGACGCAAATGTCGCACAACAGCGCGGAATCGCGTAAATGGCTGGGCATTGAAAGCGTATTCATCAACCGCGTCACCCACGCCCATCATATCTGGCGCAAGGGCCAGCCGATGCCACCCGCCGTGCCACCGCAACAGCAGCAGGCCATTTTCGTGTTCGGCACGCCCGACCGTACCTGCGTCACCCCGCCCATGCTGCACCCCGCGAAGACCCGCACGAACATCATCGAACGCGAAGGCCACCGGCCTGCCTGACCCGGCCACTATACGGCCCACCTGTACTGTGACGCGAATTCGGCTATAAAGAACCGTGCTTCTGTTCAACACCATCACCATCATCGGCGCCGGCCTCATCGGCTCGTCGCTGGCGCGCGCCGCCAAGCAGCTGGGGCTGGCACGGCGCGTTATTATCGCCGACAATTACCAGCCGCATCTTGATGCCACCTTGCGTATCGGTTTCGCCGATGATGCCACCGATAACCTTGCCGAAGCCGTTGCCGATGCCGACGTTGTTGTGCTGGCCACGCCGGTCAGCACATTCGAGCCCATCATACAGGCCATCGCGCCGCACCTGCCGCAGGGCTGCATCGTCACCGATGTCGGCTCGGTCAAGCAGGCGGTCATTGCCGCCGTTGAACCGTATATTCCCGCCGGTTGTCACTTTGTGCCCGGCCACCCCATCGCCGGCACCGAACACAGCGGACCCGATGCCGGTTTCGCCGAACTGTTCCAGGGCCGCTGGTGCATTCTGACGCCGACGTCGAATACATCGCTGACCGCTATCGATCCTATCCAGAAGCTGTGGGAAGCGGTTGGTGCGAATATTTCCATCATGGACCCGCAGCACCATGACAGCGTGCTGGCCATGACATCGCATGTGCCGCACCTGATCGCCTTCGCCACCGTCAACGCCGCCGCCGACATGGGCGCACATATCGATCAGGAAGTGCTGCAGATATCCGCCACCACCTTCAGCGGTTTTACGCGCGTCGCGGCGTCCGACCCGATTATGTGGCGTGATATCTTTCTGGCCAACCGCGAACCGCTGCTGGCGCAGCTGAATATCCTGCAGGAAGAAATCGCCACCCTGACCCGCGCCATCCGCTGGGGTGATTCCGCATTGATTGAAGAACGGCTGGCCAAGGCACGCGCCCTGCGTCGCCAGCTGAAAGGCTGATTTTTATTTTTTCTCGGCCCACGGCACCGGCGGCAGCTTGAAGATTGGTGCCGGCCCGATGTAGATCGACGTATCCTTCAGGTACACAGGCAAGGTATAAATGCGCGCACCGGCGTCCGGGAACAGACGCAGCACGTTGCCCAGCGCCTGATACTGTTCGGGCGAGATCAGGCCCAGTTCACCAAGGCGCATATAGCCGCGATCGATGCCACTGACCTGCAGTTTCAGTTCACCGCTTAATCCCAGCTTGCTGTTCAGCTGCACATCGCCGCCCATACCAAGTGCCACATCCAACATGCGCAGCGACGCATCGGTCACATCCAGCCGGCCGCCGCCTGCCTGCCAGTCGCTGACATCGCTGCGGTTATGCCAGTCAGGTTGGGCGCGATTCAGCGACAGGCCCAGCACGATCTCATCGATCTGCAGCGCGCCGCCGGTGCCCAGCGGCATAATCACCACGCCGGTTTCCACTCGCCACGCCTCGGCCGGCTTGCCGTCATCGGCCAACAGGTAACGACGCGTCAGCATGGCATGCGGCGCACGCACGATGATGGTATTGGCGCGGGTCGCCACCACCCCGGCATCGCCAACCTTCACATCCTGCGCTTCTACATCGATGATGCGCGTCCATGGCAGCGCGATGTGTGATTTCATGTTGATATTGCTGGCAGTGATCTGTGTGCCGCTGACCGTGGTTTCAGCGCGCGCAGCGCTCATATCCAGATGCGCCGGGCGGAATAGTGGCCATGTCAGCCGTAGGTCGTGCAGCGTCACCGGCACGTCGTTCAGCATGACCCACGCATGCGGCGCCGACAGGCCCAACGCATGCTGGTCCTTGAACCATGTCAGCATCACCGGCTGGTCGCCCGCTTGCTGGCGTGTGAAAACGGCCCACAGGAAAACCGTGCCCGCCAGATACAGCATCAGGTACAGCGCTGCCACGAAAAAGACGGCATATACCAGATGGAAGGCACGGCGCACCCATGTATGCTGCGCGTGCGCCGACAGGCGCGCACGCAAACGATCCTTATAGGCAGATAACATCATAACCGGAATCTACACCGTCCGGCACAAAGGCGCCAGACAGCGATGCCGCCTAGTTGCCAACAGCGGCAGGTGCGGCAGGCGTCGCGTCAGATGTCGGTGTGGTGGTGCCGCGCTGCGGGGCCTGGGGCTGGCGGAATTCCACCTGCTTCTGCCCTTCGGCCGCGTTCGGGTTGATATTGATGCCCAGCTTCGACATCTGATCAACCAGGCCCTTGGCCGTGGCATTACCGGCCTCGGCAAGACGGGCCGTGCCCACGGCCAGGCTGCCGAACTGCGCATCAACTTTCTTCACCTGCGCCAATGCTTCTTCCTGCGCGTCGAAGTTGCGGGTGATGGCGGTGCGTTCCGCCACAATCTGCTTCAGCTGGAACAGCGTCATCAGCGTCAGTGTCAGCGCGATGACCATCACGGCGAACGATGTCTTGTTTTCAATAACCATGGTGCGCTCCTATTGCTTGGCGGCGGGCTTGGGGGCGTCCGCGCGTTTCTCGACGGTGATACCATTCTGCGACAGCAGGTCCTTGATCTTGGTGTCCTTCTTGTCGATGGCCGCAACGCCCAGCGCGCGGATCAGGTCGTTGTTCAACTGGCTGATCTGGATACCGCGCTGGATTTCGGCCTGGCGGGCGCCGATGTCGCGCTGCGTCGCCTGTGCATCCATAATCAGGCAGGCGTTGATGATAAACACCACCAGTGCCACCACGGCAAAGCCGACAGCCGCTTTTTCTACTTTAACTTGGTTCATTGAACTCTCCTTCAATCTAAGCGGGGGTGAACGAAACCCGTTACCCGCCAAAACCTGCTATATATAAAGAGGCTGCTTGCTCCCCCCTGTCAATTCAGGCACTTAGCACGTTTTTCTATAATAAAGTTGCGTATTTTTCCTTTTTAGAAATTTCCTGTTGACTCAGAAACCCACCCCGGGGTATTGACTCTCGCGTCGCTACTTGCGTCTGCAGCGTGTCGCAACTAAAGATCTGACCGCCTCAGCCGGCCCAAGCTGCTATAGTCCGGATATGACAGACCAAACCAAAATCCAACAAGCCGTTGTCATGTTCACGTCCATCTCCGGGCCTGAGTCGCGCGGCTTTCTGGAGCGCACGCTGCAGAAGGAAGGCGTCAGCATTCCGGATATGATGCGCGCGGCGCTGGAACTTGGCGCTGATGTCCTTGATGATGACTGCGCCCGTGATGCGTATGAAGCCTGTTTTGACGAATATGCTGAAGCTTTCGCCAAAAACGGCATGGATGCAAGCATGCAGACCGTCGTCTCGCTTGTGCGCGACGATCTTTCGATCCTCAGCCTCTAAGCACACCTAAAGATTTATCATGGAACCCATCGACGAGCAGGCGCGCGGCTATACGAACGCGTGCCTTGAAAAACTGAAATCGCTTCTGGAAGCCAGCGGCAAGAATGAGCCCGACAGCCGCCTGCAGTTCTGGGTAGCACGCTACCTGCTGGAGCTGGGCCACGGCCGCAGCCCCGTGCGCAAGGATGGCGTCGCCGGCGACGAGCTGAGCGACGACGAGAAGAAGAAACTCGATTCTTTCATGAAGGCCTATGAGCGACACCAACGCAAACACCCACGTGAACATCCAGAGGCTGAAAGCCCCGGCGTTCTGGGCAATAGTTTACCGCGCGGCGTGGCTGGCGACGGCGCGCCCGAACCAGCTGACGCCTGACGGCGACTGGGCGATCTGGCTTATCCTTGCCGGGCGCGGCTGGGGCAAAACCCGCACCGGCGCCGAAGATGTGGCGCATTACGCGCTGCAGAATCCCGGCAGCCGCATCGCAGTGGTGGCACCCACCTATGCCGACGCGCGCGACACCTGCGTCGAAGGCGACAGCGGGCTGAAAAAAGTTTTGCCGCCGCAGTGTGTGCGCACATGGAACCGCAGCCTTGGCGAACTGGTTTTAAAGAACGGCAGTCGTTTCAAGCTTTTCTCGGCCGACGAACCTGAAAGATTGCGCGGCCCACAGCATCACCGCGCGTGGTGCGACGAACTGGCCGCGTGGCAATATCCGCAGGCGTTCGACCAGCTGTTGTTCGGCCTGCGACTTGGCGATAACCCGCGCGTTGTCGTCACCACCACGCCGAAGCCCGTGCCGGCCATCAAAGACCTTGTCGCGCGGCAGCACAAAGATGTGTTTGTGACGCGCGGCACCACGTTCGAGAACGAAGAGAATCTGGCCAGCACCGCCCTTACCCAGCTGAAGCATATGTACGAAGGCACGCGACTGGGGCGGCAGGAACTGAACGCCGAAATCCTCAGCGATGCCGACGGCGCGCTGTGGGATCGCAAACAGATCGATGTGCTGCGCGTCACCACGGCGCCGCCGCTTGAATACCTGGTGGTGGCGCTTGATCCCGCCGTCACCAGCCACGCCGAGAGTGACGAAACCGGCATCGTGGCTGCGGGCCGCAGCGCGAGCGGCGATATCTATGTGCTGGCCGATGCCAGCGGCACCTATACGCCCGACGCGTGGGCCAGCGTGGCCGCAAGCCTGTGCGACACGTTCGGCATTACGCAGGTTGTGGGCGAAGTGAATGAAGGCGGCGATTTAATCCCGCGCGTGCTGGCAACAGCCGCGCCGCAGCTGGCATTCAAGGCCGTGCGCGCCGTGAAAGGTAAAGTCGCCCGCGCGATACCCGTTTCCACGTTGTACCAGCGCGGCCGCGTGCATCACGTCGGCAGCCTGCCAAAACTGGAAGACCAGATGTGCCGCTTTACCTATGCGGGTTTCGACAAAGGTTCACCCGACCGCGTTGATGCACTGGTGTGGGCCGTTACCGAACTGATGCAAGGCGTGCGTGCAAACCCGACAATAAGGAGTTTATGACGGAACTGACTGCGGGCTGATAGAGGGCCTTACACGCTCGCGTGCGGGCTCATCACCACGATAGCTGCCGAACAGGCGATCCCATAGTGTGATGTAAAAGCCGTAGTTGGTCTTGTAATTCGTGTGGTGACGCAGGTGCATGCTGCCAATTGTCATCCACTGGGTAATGCGGCCTTTAATCGCCGGGTTATGGTCCAGCATACCGTCTGCCAAGAAAACTTCGTACACATAGTGCAGCGGCAGGATCAGCCATGCATAACCGCCAAATACAGCGACGGCGATAATTGCGGGAATTGTTTGTGTAATCCACACATCGGCAGAACGGCGCCATGTACCAAACCAGAAGAAAAACTCTGTAGGCGCCGGGAATTTAGGGCGCTCCATATGATCAAGCGCATGATGCTCGGCGTGAATGGGCCACAGTGTTTTGCTGAAAAGCGGATGATGCGCAGCGCGGTGCAAGGCATACGCCAGCAACGTCCATAACAGGAATGCACCAATAAATTCAATCATACCCAGCCTCTGCTACGATTCAGCCATAACAGGGTTAACCACGATTTAATAAAGCTTTCCACCCAAAAGGAGCTAACATGTTGAATATCTTCGGCAAAAAGCATCAAACCAAAGCCTCTGCCACCGGCGCGCTTACCGCCCTTACCGGGTTGGCGCGCGCGAAGTGGAGCGGGCGGCGGTATGATGTGCAGGCCGAGGAAGGTTATCGCAAGAACATCATCGTCTATCGCTGCGTCACGCTGGTGGCCGAGGCGCTGGCCGCCATTCCGCACACACTGTACGACGCGCGTGGCAAGATCGTCACCAAACACCCGCTGCTGGATTTGCTGCGCCGCCCCAACCCGATGCTGAGTGGGCACGACTTTCTGTCGGCGTGTGCCACCACGTGGCAGCTGGCGGGCAATGTGTACATCGAAGCCGTGCGGCCCGACGCCGGCGAAACACCCACTGAACTGTACCTGCTGCGCCCCGACCGCATGAAAGTTGTGCCCGGCCCTGCTGGCTTGCCGCTGGGCTATGATTACTCGCTCAACGGCAAAACACACCGCTGGGCCGCCGACCCGTTGGATGGCGCATGCGACATTTTGCACTGGCGCACGTTCAACCCGCTGGATGACTGGTACGGCATGGCCCCGCTGGAAGCCGCGATGATGACCGTTGACCAGCACAATGCCGCCGGCACATGGAACCAGGCGCTGCTGCAGCAGGCCGCACGTCCCAGCGGCGCGCTTGTCTATGCACCGCGCGAAGGCCCGCAAACTTTAACGCACGACCAGTTGCAGCGCCTGCGCGAAGAGTTCGATACATCGTACAGCGGCGCACGCAACGCCGGCCGCCCGATGATACTGGAAGGCGGCCTTGAATGGCGTTCACTTGCCCTCACCCCGCAGGAAATGGAATGGCTGCACGGCCGTGATGTGGCCGCGCGCGATATCGCGCTGGCGTTCGGCGTGCCGGCGCAGCTGATCGGCATTTCGGGCAGCCAGACCTACAATAATATGGTTGAAGCG
>JBFWRI010000015.1:0-47985 GCA_050248995.1 Bdellovibrionales bacterium | reverse complement strand
CCGATCTGTTTCTGGCGGGTGAAGACTGGCAGAATCCGGGCGGTAAGACATTCGCGCAGATCCACTGGACAGGCAGCGGCGCCGACGCCACGGCCAAGATCACCATTGTGGCGCGTAACCAGGCTGAATGGAAGAATTTATGGGCGCGGACAAAGACCGAGCCCCCAGGGCCGTTGCCAAACGGCAAGATGGGCGTGGGCGTACTGCTGGGGCAACGGCCAAACCCGGGTTACCGTGTTGCGATTACAAAAGCCGGACGCGAGTTCACTTTTGGCCAGGTCGAGCGGCTGGTTGTTGAATACCGCGAATACAAACCCGAAGCCGGCAAAGCGTACCCGCAAAAACTGGCAAGCCCTTGGGCTATACGCCTTGCAGATTTCAGCATGAATGAAGTTGTGTTTAACGAGGTTGAAAAATGAGCATGCCCCAGAAAGTCCGCACCGTTGTCTTCCCGGCAGCAGGCTTGGGAACGCGCTTCTTGCCGGCCACAAAGGCCATACCCAAGGAAATGCTGACAGTGCTGGATCGCCCGCTGATCCAGTGGGTTGTCGAAGAGGCCAAACAGGCGGGTATCGAGCGCTTCGTGTTCGTCATCAGTAAGGGCAAGGAAGCGATTGTCGAGCATTTTCGCAAACATCCCGAGATGGAAGCGATGCTGCAGGCCAAGAATAAGATGAAAGAGCTGGTGGCCGTTCAACATGCCAGCATTGACGGGATTAACCTGCTGGTGGCCTATCAGGACCAGCCATTGGGTCTTGGCCATGCCGTATGGTGCGCGCGCGAGCAGGTGGGCAACGAGCCTTTTGCCGTGGTTCTGCCGGACGAGATTGTGCATCATGGCCAAGGCGCGTTGGCGCAGGCGGTTGATGTTTATAATAAGGTTGGCGGCAACGTCATCACGGTGCTAGAGGTGCCGAAGGAAGATGTCAGCAAGTACGGCATTTGTGCCATTGGCAGCGATGATGGTCGCACGGTCAGCATCACGGACCTTGTTGAAAAGCCGAAGGTGGAAGAGGCGCCGTCAAACATCTGCATCCATGGCCGCTATATCCTGCAGCCCGAGATTTTCAAAATCCTTGATGAAAAGAAAGTCGGTGCCGGCGGCGAAATCCAGATCACCGACGCGATGGTAAAGCTGATCGGCACACAGCCGTTCCATGGCGTACGCGTTGAGGGTGAGCGTTATGACTGCGGCCAGAAGCTGGGCTTTATCAAGGCCAATATCGCCATGGCGCTTGATGATGCGGATATCGGCAGTGCCGTACGCACATTCATCAACAAGGAAAAGTGACATAGATTTGCCGGAATTCCGTGCAAGTAAGAAAGGCATCAAGGAGAAGACATGAAAATCACAATGATTGGCACCGGGTACGTCGGCCTTGTTTCGGGCGCCTGCTTTGCCGAATTCGGTTATCACGTCACCTGCGTTGACAAGAACGCCGAGAAAATCAGCGCGCTGAAGAATGGCATTATCCCTATTTTCGAGCCGGGCCTTGATGACCTTGTGATGCGCAATGCCGAAACCGGCCGGCTGGAGTTCACGGGTGACATCGGCAAGGCCGTCAGCGAGGCGGACGTCGTGTTTATCGCCGTCGGCACACCGCAGGGGAACGACCGCCGCCCGGACCTGACATACGCACGCGCCGCCGCCAAGGAGATTGCCGCGCACCTGTCGGGCTACACGGTTGTGGTGAACAAATCCACGGTTCCCGTCGGCTTCGCGCGCGAAGTGCAAAGCATTATCAGGGCCGAAAACCCGAAGGCTGACTTTGACGTGTGCAGCAACCCCGAATTCCTGCGCGAAGGCAGCGCGATTGGCGATTTCATGCGCCCCGACCGCGTTGTGGTGGGCGTTGAAAACGACCGCGCCGCGCAGGTGATGAAGAACGTGTACCGCCCGTTGTACCTGATTGAAACGCCCATCGTGCTCACGGGACTGGAAACCGCCGAGCTGACGAAGTATGCAGGTAACGCCTTCCTTGCCACCAAGATCACCTTCATCAACGAAATCGCCAACCTGTGCGAAAAAGTTGGCGCTGATGTGCAGGATGTCGCCAAAGGCATCGGCCTTGATGGGCGCATCGGCAAGAAGTTCCTGCACGCGGGCCCCGGTTATGGCGGCAGCTGCTTCCCGAAAGATACGTCGGCGCTGGCCGAAATTGGTATCCAGCACGGCGCGCCGCAGCAGATCGTGGAAACCGTCATCAAGGTAAATACCGAGCGTAAGTTCGACATGGCCGCGCGCATCGTGGCCGCCGCCGGCGGTGACATCCGCGGTAAAACCGTGGGCGTGTTGGGCCTGACGTTCAAGCCCAACACCGACGACATGCGGGATTCGGTCAGCCTTTCGGTGCTGCCGACACTGGCGAAAGCGGGCGCAAATGTGCGCGCGTTCGACCCGGCCGGTATGAACGAGGCCAAGAAGCTACTGGCGGATTGTGCGGCGAATATCAGTTATGTGGCCGATGCCTATGCGGCGGCCGAAGGTGCCGACGTGCTGGTGGTGCTGACCGAGTGGAACGAATTCCGCGCGCTCGATCTGAAACGCGCCAAAAGCATGATGAAGAACCCGGTGCTGGTTGACCTGCGCAATATCTACAACCCGGTAGAAGCCCGCGAACTGGGGTTTGTGTATATGGGTGTTGGCAGAAATTAGGACTGCCGCGGCTCATTGCTGCGCTTTAACGGCGCGCTCCAGAATTTGTGGGAATTCTGGAGCGGGTGACGAGATTCGAACTCGCGACATCAACCTTGGCAAGGTTGCACTCTACCACTGAGCTACACCCGCGAAACTTTCTCTCTAACGGCCATCTGGCTTGTTTTTCTGCGCTTCCGGTGCTCACGTACATTTAGGTACGCTCCGCTCCGGTTCTCGAAAAACGGCGCCATCTGACTCGTCATAGCGAAAGTCGCTATATTCCAGAACAGGCCGTGATATTACCGGCAGAATAACGAAAATCAAGCACGAAATTGGCCGTAAAATAGCTGTTTTACGCGCCAATAATGTCTTTTACCCGCTTCAGAACTTTCTGCGCCTTGGCGCGTGCTTTCACGGCTCCGGCGGCCAGCAGTGCATCCACTTCGGCCTTGTTGTTCATGAAATGCTGATAGCGTTCAAACTTCGGCTGGAATTCATCAAGCAGGCGTTGCAGCAGCATCTTTTTGGCGTCGCCATACCCCAGGCCGCCCGCACGGAATCGTTCAGCCATCTGCGCGGCATCGGCCGGATCGGCGATCGATTTGTAAATCAGGTAGATATTATTTGTTTCCGGGTCTTTCTTTTCTTCGGGGCGCAGGCTGTCGGTGACAATGCGCTTCACCGCCGCTTCGATATTCGCCGGTGTGTCGAATATCGGCACAACGTTGTTGTAGCTCTTGC
This sequence comes from Bdellovibrionales bacterium, assembly GCA_050248995.1. Lineage (GTDB taxonomy): Bacteria > Pseudomonadota > Alphaproteobacteria > JAIXQD01 > JAIXQD01 > JBFWRI01. Next base: position 44,606 of record JBFWRI010000015.1, on the reverse strand, counting down.
TCATCTTGCGGCCATCAAGGCCCGGCACGGTTGCAACGCTCTCGCGTACTTTGTGCGCCGGTAGCACAAGGCCCTTGCCGAAGGTGTTGTTGAAGTAACCGGCGATATCGCGGGCGAATTCGACGTGCTGCACCTGGTCTTTGCCCACGGGCACAATCGTAGTGTCGAACGTAAGGATGTCAGCCGCCATCAGAATAGGGTAGGTGTAGAGCCCCATGTTGATGTCGGCATCAGCATCGGCATTGCGGGCCAGATTATCAGCGACGGCGGCTTTATAGGCATGTGAACGGTCCATCAGGCCTTTGGGCGTGACTGATGTGATAATCGTCACCAGTTCCATGATTTCAGGAATATCCGACTGGCGATACATCATCACATCGTCAGGATTAAGCCCGCAGGCCAGCAGGGTGGCGGCCACGTCGTATGTCGACTCACGCAGGCCCTGACGGTCCTGCACAGAGTTCAGGGCGTGGTAATTGGCGATAAAGAGCATATTGTCATGCCCTTTGTTCTGCTGCATCAACTCGATGGCCGGCTTGATCATGCCCAGGTAATTCCCCAGATGGGGGCGTCCGGTCGGCTTGATGCCGGTCAGGATAGTCTCAGTGGTCATTAGAAAAACTCCGCTAGGAAAAGGTGTAAACGACAAGAAACAGCGTGGCTAGCGGCGCCATCGCAGTAAAACAGGCGCGGGGTCGTTTCGAGTGGTAAACATAACCAACAATAAGGTTGGTATACTTTCGCGGTCAAGCATTCATTTACCGTTTGTGGCGCAGGATGCGGGGTCGTTAAATACCCCCTGTTTTAAAGATTTCTTGCCCGATGTTGGATGCACCCGTGAACTTCACCAAACGTCAGACGCCCGATCCGGATTGGCGCAAGGTCAATCCTGAGCTGACGCGCGCCAGTCGCGGCCGTCGGCTGCTGGTTGCCGCAGGGCTTCTGGGTGTGCTTGTGAACGCAGTGATTGGCGGCCTGGGCGTATTGATGCCGCGGCTTGAAAACAGCTGGACAGATTTAGAGCGTGGCTACTGGGTTTCGGCTATGCTGGCCGTTGCATCAGCCGTCATGCTGTTCTGCATCGTGTGGGCGGCCCGTCGCCAGAGCTCCGAACAGGCGATGTTGATGGAAGTTTTCCACGGCGTCACATCGCCGCAGGTTGTTGTTGACCAGCACGGCCACCGTATGCTGGCAAACCGTGCATACACCGCATGGCTGGGTGATCGCGGCGAAGATGTCGAGCGCGTACTGTACCAGTACTTCAGCAATGATGCACAGGCGATCGCCGAACTGGAACGGCTGGCGCAAGGCGCACGCCAAGGCCAACTGCTGACCAGCGAAGTGCGCCACCGCATGAACAACGGCGACGTGGAATGGCGCCGGATTGTCGCGCGCCCGCTGCACGGCTGGAAAGACTACGTCATCTGGCGTTTGGAAGATGTTTCTGAGCGCCGCCGTATCGAAGAGCGCCTGCGCGAAGAACAGAACAAGCTGCTGGACTTCCTGTCGCAGGCGCCGGTGGGTATTTTCTCGGTCGACCAGACTGGTCGCTTCATTTTCGCCAACCAGACGCTGGCCGATTGGCTGGGCTGTACGCCCGATGACCTGCTGCGTGGCGATATCAAGCTGCATGATGTAATGGCGAAGCCGCCGCTGAACGCGCCGCCGTTCATGCTGACGAACGGCCCCGAAGGTGAACGCCGCGGCGACCTGATTTTGAAAGGCCTGCAGGGCCGCAGCTTCCCGGTATCGATCACACAGACCGTCGTGAAAAGCGCCGACGGGCTGGAAGTGCGCACACGCTCGGTTGTGCGCGACCTGACGCCCGAGCAGCGCTGGCAGGAAGCATTGTCGCTGTCCGAACAGCGCTTCCAGCGCCTGTTCACCGATGCGCCGGTGGGCATTGTGCTGGTTGATGACCAGACGCGCGTCATCGAATGCAATCAGACCTTTGCGCAGCTGGTCAGTGCCACGATTCCCGAAATCCTGTCGCGTGACTTTACCGACCTGCTGCCAGCGACCGACCGTGACCGCGTGCGCGAGCGCCTGCAGGATGAACTGTCAGCCAATGACGTATCACGGCCTTTTGAAATCGTGGTCGGCACTCCTGACCGCCAGCGCGCGCTACAGGTTTTCGTGCGACGCTTTACCACAGCGCAAACGACGCGCGGCGGCCTGATGCTGCACTTCATCGACGCGACCGAGCAGAAGAAACTGCAGCAGCAGTTCGTGCAATCGCAAAAGATGCAGGCCGTTGGCCAGCTGGCCGGCGGCATCGCCCACGACTTCAACAACCTGCTGACAGCGATGATCGGCTTCTGTGACCTGCTGCTGCTGCGCCACAAGCCCGGCGACCAGTCGTTCAGTGACCTGATGCAGATCAAGCAGAACGCCAATCGTGCCGCCAACCTTGTGCGCCAGTTGCTGGCGTTCAGCCGCCAGCAGACCATGCAGCCGACCGTGCTGAACCTGACCGACGAATTAGCTGACCTGTCGAACCTGTTGCGTCGCCTGATTGGTGCAAATATCGTCCTGTAGGTCGTGCACGGGCGCGACGTGTGGCCAATCAAGGTTGATCGCGTGCAGTTGGAGCAAGTGGTTATCTATCTAGCCGTGAATGCACGCGACGCCATGCAACCGCAGGGCGGCAAGCTAAGTATCAGTACCCGCAACCATGTGCAAAGCACATCCGTACTGCGCGGCCAGGAAGAACAGCCGGCGGGCGATTATGTGGCGATCGAAGTGGAAGACCAGGGTCACGGCATTCCGCCCGATATCATGGCGCGCATTTTCGAACCGTTCTTCTCAACCAAGGAAATCGGCGCTGGCACAGGCCTTGGCCTGTCGACCGTGTACGGTATCGTGCGCCAGACAAACGGGTACATCGCCGTCGAAAGTACGGTCGGCGTCGGCACAAAGTTCACGGTGTTCCTGCCGCGCCATATCGAAACAGCGGAAGAAACCGCGAAGGCCGCCGCTGCTGCCGCGAAGGAAGAGGCCGCCACAGACTTGACCGGGGCTGGCACCATTCTTCTGGTTGAAGACGAAGATGCTGTGCGTACATTCAGCAGCCGTGCGTTGAAGAACAAGGGCTACAATCTGCTGGAAGCACGCAGCGGTGAGGAAGCACTGCAGGTGCTACGCGACCATATCGACGAGATCGACCTTATCATCAGCGACGTTGTGATGCCACAGCTGGACGGCCCCGGTATGGTGAAGGCCATCAAGGCCCAGTATCCCGAGCAGTGGAAGCGTCTGAAGCTTGTCTTCATTTCGGGCTATACCGAAGACCGCCTGCGCGAACAGTTCGAAGGCGGTGAGAAGTTCGGGTTCCTTGGCAAGCCATTTACGCTGAAACAGCTGGCAGAAAAGGTAAAAGAAGAGATGGAAGGCTGACAGTTCAGGCCTTTCCTAACCTAGATAAGCATCCTATCTTTATTTCATGCTTCTTATTGATATCCCTTCGATAACGACGTTGCTGCACAAAACCACAGTACCCGGCTTTCTGCAGCAGTTAGTCGACGTGCTGGAAGAAGATTATGGGCGCTGGCCGGAATTCGCGCATTCCCCGCGGCCAGCCTACCATGCCAAGGAAAATGGCAAGGAAGTGGGTGTCATTGAACTGATGCCAACGAGTGACGGCAAGCTGTATTCATTTAAATACGTCAACGGCCACCCGCAAAATACCACCAAGGGCTTGCTGAACGTCGTGGCGTTCGGCTGCCTTGCTGATGTGAATACCGGTTACCCGCTGATGATCGCTGAAATGTCGGTGCTAACGGCATTGCGTACGGCGGGGGCATCGGCCATGGCGGCTAAGCACATGGCCAACAAAGGCGGGAAGCAGGCGATCATCGGCTGCGGCGCGCAGGCGGAATTCCAGGTACTGGCTATGGCTGCCGTCTGTGGCCTGACGGAAGTCGCATATTATGACCGCGATCCGGCGACAATGCAGAAATTCGCAGCTAATCTTGCGCCATATGCAAACCTGAAGCTGCATGCCGCCAAGAATGTGGCGGATGCGGTGAAGGACTGTCAGGTTGTTACTACGGCCACAGCTGCCAAATCACGCACGGAAATTGTGCCATCCGATGCCGTGCAGGCGGGGGTACATTACAATGGGATTGGCGGCGATACGCCGGGTAAAACAGAATTCAGCGTACCGACCTTGCAACGCTGCAAGATAGCTGTTCAGTATGAACCGCAGACACGTGTTGAAGGCGAGATCCAGCAACTGCCAAAAGATTTTCCTGTCACTGAACTGAAAGATATCGTGAAAGGCGCTAAGGTGCGGACAGCTGATAGCGATATAACAATGTTCGACAGTGTCGGTTATGCGCTGGAAGATTTCTCGATCCTGCGCCTAGTATACAAGCTGGCGTGTGAGTACAGGATTGGTATCGATACGGCGCTATTGCCCGAACCGAAAGACCCCAAGGACTTGTTTGGTATCTTAAATACATAAACTACAGGCTGTTGCTGCTTTAGCTTTATACTTGCCTAAGCAGAAAAATTCCTTTAACTATTTTATATACATCAATACATGGGTTGATATTCAATGATCATCCAAGACGGCTCTTTGCCGGAGCGTATTGAGCGCTTTATCCATAGTATCGATGCTTCATCGACGCTCGATCAGGTATTCAGCGCGCTTGTCGAAAATATAACGGCGCTTGGTTTCGAGCGGTTTGCCTATGCTTTGTTGTGGCTTCCGGAAGGCAGTCGCAGCCCGTTCTGTATTACAAACTATCCTGATGATTGGGCCGATCATTATCGCAACGAGAATATGATCAGTGATGACTACATCGGCAGGCAGCTAGCGAAAACGAATGTACCGTTTTTATGGGCTGACCTGATAAAGGGCCAAACCCTGACCCAGCGCCAGCGCATGGTTTTCTGTGAAGGTAGTGAAGCGGGGCTGCGTTCAGGCGCCACGGTTCCTATCCATGGACCGCTGGCCGCTAAGGCGATCTTTTCGGTTGCCAACCGGATGTCGGATGACGAGTTCAGCAAACTATTCAAATCGTACCGGCACGAACTTCACCTGATAGCAACATATGCCCATGAAAAAGTCATCAGTCTTGGCATCAGCAAACCGATCAGCACCACTATTGAGCTGACACCGCGCGAGCTCGAAGTGCTGACATGGATGGCGCGCGGCAAAAGCCGGTGGGAAACCGGCATGATTTTGCAGGCCGCAGAATCAACCATCAAGACGCATTTGGAAAATGCGCGCGTGAAACTTGATGCGTCGAACACAACCCACGCAATCGCCAAGTCGCTGATCCACGGTCTTATTACACCGTAAGAATTCCCTTACCCAATTCTATGTGCGAATCATGCCGGTGCGTATCCGCCAATCGGCCGATATCATTATGTATGCAGGATAAATACCATGGTGACGCAACTAAAGAGGATCGCCAGCATGATCGAAGTAGCCCAGGCCGGCCAGGGCGGCAAAACATCCCTGCTTTTCAGCATGCACCGCCTTCGGGCGCGCGTGTTTAAGGATAAAATGCAATGGGATGTCAACGTCGACGGCCAGGGGCTCGAGGTCGATGAATTTGACTTGCCGCAAACGGTATATGTGTTGGCGCTGGATGATAACAGGACTGTTATCGGTAACTGGCGCATGGTGCCGACCAGTGGTCCGACGATGATCCGCAACCTGTGGCCCCAGTTTCTTGGCAGCATCGAGATGCCGAGTTCTGACGACGTATGGGAAGTCAGCCGCTTTACCGTGAACTCGACGAAAGGTGACACAAGCGAAGGAAAACAGGAGGCACAGCAGGCGATTGCCGAGCTTTTCTGTGCCATGACCGAGCTGTGTATGCGGTGCGGCATCAAGGAAATATATACCATGTATGACAATCGCATCGCGCGGATGATCCAGCGGTTGGATTGCCAGCCGCACACCCTAAGCGAGCCGACGACCATCGAAGGAGCCGAATGCCGCGTCGGGGCGTTTTATACCGACGCGAACATGTTGAGTCGCATACGCGCAGCGACCGGCATTCAGCACAGTGTTATCGAGAGTATCGAGCTACCGCCAATTCTGGAGCAGCGAGCGGAGCGCAAGGCGCATGAGGCACGCTATGGCTCGTAAACGCACAACCCACGGCAGGCGCACCCGCCCTACGGCGACACAGATCGAGGTACTGAGAGCTATGAAGTATGCGGTTCTGCTTGATGAACTTGCCCAGTCGTTCCATACCCATCTGCCGGGTGTCAGCAAACGCTTGCACGCATCGGTGAAGGAAATCAACCGTGTGTGGATGCGCGAAGACCGGCAGGTCATGGAAGATCACCATGCCCGACACTGACCCGACGGCGGCAAAGACCATTTATCCCGATTACAGGTGCGGGCGCAGCGGATTGCGTGTGCTGCAGAAAATACGGCGCGATCCGCTGGCCTTTTTCGCTGATCTGGCGGTTGAGGGTGGTACGCACGCATGGCTGAAGCTGATGGGGCACCCGGTGCTGTTCCTGAACGATGCGACGGCCATCCAGCATGTCTTTCAGGAAACGCAGGCATCTTACCTGAAAGGGCGCTATAACGAAAGCCTTCGGCCGCTGTTCGGCTTCGGTATTCTGCTGAGCGAAGGCGCCCTGTGGAAGCGTCAGCGGCGCGATATTGCGCCGGTATTCGCCAATGGCAACTTCCCCGAGTTTACCAAACAGATTGGCGCTGCTGTAGATGCCATGTGCCGGCGCTGGGAAAAGCACGCAGAAAGCGGCGAGCCTATCAACATCAACGTCGAAACCATGTTGCTGGCGCTGGATGTCATTTTGCGCGCGTTGTTCCACGAAGAGAGCGAGGCCGCGGTTGAGCGCATGCAGGGCATGCTGGGCGTTATGCTGCGTCTGGCCGAGCGGCGCATATGGGCACCGATCAGTTTACCTTTGGCGTGGGAACTGAAGCTGCCAAAGTACAGGCGCTCGCTGAGATTTCTGGATTCACTGGTGCAAGATCTTATCCGCGAACGCGAGCAGGATCGCGCTTATCCTGAAGATCTGCTGTCGCGTCTGATTAACACGCATGTGAAAACGCCCGAGGATCAGCGGTATTTGCGCGACAATATCCTGTCGTTCCTGATCGCCGGGCATGAAACCACGGCGAATGGCCTGGCGTGGACGTTTTATGAACTGGCCAAGCGTAATGAAATCCGCGCAAAGATCGTGGCGGAAGTCGATCGCGTTGCCGGCGGCGTGAGCGAGCTGACATACGATCATATCAAGCAGATGGATTACACGCGCTGGACTTTCCACGAGTCATTGCGCCTGTACCCGCCGATCTGGACTATGAGCCGCGAGACGCTGAATGACCATACGTTGCCGCTGGATAACGGCGATGTGCTGCATGTGCCGAAAGACGTTACCATCATGCTGTGCGCACACACCGTGCACCGGAACGAGAATTACTGGCAGCACCCGGAAGCGTTCGATCCCGAGCGCTTCTCGCCGGAACAATCGGAAGGGCGCCCGAAAGGCTGCTGGTTTCCGTTTGGCGGTGGGCACCGGCTGTGCCTTGGCTTCAAGTTTGCCGAGATCGAAGGTATTGCCGCATTAGCCAAGGTGTACCAGAAGTTCGACCTGCACCTGATCCCCAGCGCCGCGCCGCGTGCCGAGCCGATTATCACCGTGCGGCCCGATAGGCCGGTGCTGTTCCGTGTGGTCAAGCGCGGGCAGAAGGTGGAAAGGCCGCAGGCGGTCAGCGTGCAGCCGCCGCCCGCACGCACCGGCGGTAAGTGTCCGTTTCATTAAAGGAAGTTGTGGTGCCCCCGGTCGGAATCGAACCGACACACCCGAAGGTACCGCATTTTGAGTGCGGCGCGTCTACCAGTTCCACCACAGGGGCAGCAGAAAAGTGCGCTGATACTAGGGTGTTCGCCGCATACATGACAATATAAAAATAAGCGCTATAAATAGGGCATGAAGCAAATTCCGCTTATATTCCAGCCGCCGATCGCTGCGCTGGCCCTTGGCGCCGCCGCTGCCGCCGGCCTGCTGAGCGCGTATATCGCGCAATACGGATTTGGCTTGCAGCCGTGCGAGCTGTGCCTGTGGCAGCGCGGACCTTACTGGGTGGCGCTTGTCCTGACGATGGTTGTCATCACATCTGGCCGGCAGGCGGGCGTTGTTCCGGTGTGCCTGCTGTTGCTGGTGCTAACGTGGCTGACAAGCGCCGGGCTGGGTGTCTATCACTCGGGCGTTGAACAGCACTGGTGGGTGCATGGCGGTGCCTGTGGCGGTGGCGGCGCGCAGGCGCTGACACCGGAAATGCTGCGCGAACAACTGCTGGCCATGCCGGTAACGCGCTGTGATGAAATCAGCTGGACATTCCTTGGCCTGTCGATGGCGACATGGAATATCCCGTTCTCGCTGGCGCTGGCGGTTTTTTCAGGAATGACATATGCCAAAAACTACCGCTAAAAGAAAATCGCCAGCCCGCGCCCTGCCGGGCAGCAAGGCGGCCGATGCCACGCTGGCGCGTATGCTGCGCGTGAACCAGGCGGGCGAATACGGCGCTCAGCGTATCTATGCCGGGCAACTGGCGGTGCTGGGCGATAGCGATATTGGCGATGAAATCCGCCACATGGCCGCGCAGGAAGATGTGCATCTGGCCGCTTTCAACAAACTGCTGGTATCAGAGCGCGTGCGCCCGACCGTGCTGCAACCTATCTGGCATCTGGCCGGGTTTATGCTGGGCGCCGTTACGGCGGCCATGGGCCGCGAAGCCGCTATGGCCTGCACGGTTGCCGTGGAAGAAGTGATTGTCGAACATTACGAGAAACAGCTGCCGCACCTGAAACAGACGCGGCCCGATATCGCACGGCAGGTGCAGAAGTTCAAGGACGAGGAAGACGAGCACCGCGAAATCGGCCTGCATCATGATGCGGAAAAAGCGGTGGCGTACCCACTGTTGCGCCGGCTTATCCGCACGGGATCAAAAACAGCGATTTGGCTTAGCGAGCGGGTTTAGGGGCGCGGCGCCACTTGGGCCGGCGTGTCAATACGGGGCGAACCCAGCCGGGTTTATCGGCATCATCTTCGAGTTCGCCATCCCAGTATAAATAGTCGATCCACGTTTCGTGTAAGTGATGCGGGGGAAAGTCGCGGCCGTGCGCATCGATTTCCATTTTTGTGGGCCTACGCGGCTGTTTTCTAAGTTTCATGCCAGCCTTGACCATGGCCGGGTCAGTCAGCAGGTGATCACCCTTTTTCTGATTGCACGGCTGGCAGGCTGTAACAATATTTTCCCATGTTGTACGGCCACCCTTACAGCGCGGGATAATGTGGTCGAATGTCAGCGGGTCTTTTGGATCATCATCACCGCAGTACTGGCAGGTGAAGTTATCGCGCAGCATGACGTGGAATCTTGTAAAGGCGGCCGGTTTATTCTGGTCGGCGTATTCACGCAAAGCGATAACGGAAGGCAAGGGCATGGTGAACGAAGGCGAGCTGACCGTCATATCGTAATTGTGAATAACATCGACGCGATCAAGAAAGATAGCTTTCACAGCTTCCTGCCACGGCCACAGCGAAAGCGGGTACAGCGAAAGCGGGCGAAAGTCTGCGTTGAGAACAAGAACGGGGGCTTGTTGACCGCGTATCAGCGGGGCTGGACTTGTAATGAGGTCCAGCGCCGCGGTCATTTGCTCTGCCTGTGTCGTCGGGTTAGAGCCATGCCCTGATTGTACCGCGGGTCCGGTTAATGATTTGTAACGGTCGGGTGTTACAGACATTTTCTCATAAAGCTGCCGCCAGCAGCTATCCCCTGCATATCGATGCTATGTCCTAGCCCGGGGCGCGCCATGGTTTCAACCACAATATTACTTGCTCGCAATGTTCTTTCGGCAAAGTCCATAAACATGAAGGGAACAACGGGGTCCATGATGCCGTGGACCAGCAGAATCGGCGGGGTGGGCGGGGTAACATCCCGCAGCGTCGGGTCCAGCAGCAGGCCCGCATAACTGACGATACAGGCAGGCTGCGGCTTCATGCGCAGGCCCACATGCAGCGCCAGCATGCCGCCCTGCGAGAAGCCGACGAGCGCAACTTTGCTGATGGGCACATCATATCGCGCGCATTCATCGTTGATCATTTTTTCGATGCCTCTACGGCAGGCGTCGGCACGCGGCAGGTTGAATGACGGATCAAGGCCGTCGGCGATACTCCACCACTGGAATCCGGGCCCGCCCATCTCACAGGCTGACGGTGCATCCGGCGCGACAAAAACCGTATGCGGCAGCGTGCTGCGCCAGCTGTGGCCAAGGTCGATCAGGTCCTGCCCGTCGGCGCCGTACCCATGCAGCATGATAACAAGCGAGTCCGGCTTTCCGTCGGGTTCAAGGCGGTGGATGGTGTTCAAATTGGCCTTCCGTTAATTCGATTATGGTACACAATACCCATATGTTCGATTTTTTCAACGACTGGCGGCAGAAGCGCGAAGAAATAAAGGCGGCGCGGGAATCGCAGCTGCGGCAGCGACAGTATGAACAACAGCGCCGGGCTGAATACGAATTCGAGCGCGAGCAGAAGATCGAGCAGGTGCGCGTGATCACCGGCGACCTGAAGCACCGTTATGTTCTGCTGGAATCACTGCGTGCGTTCGGCCATTACATCGCCCCCATCAACGACGAGTATGATCCGCTTGAGGCGACGCGCCGCGCGACGTACCATTTGCAGGCGCAGGCCGTTGACTTGGGCGCCGATGCCATCATCCATGCGCGATTCCAGGTCATTCGTTATGTCGAGCAGCGACGGGGACCGCAGGGATACACACTGCCCGCCTATGAAGTGCACGCCTTCGGCACGGCTGTGCGCATTGTCGGCCCGCCGCCCGATTGGGATATATCGGAAACTCCTGAACAGGAAGAAACCGCGAACTGAAAAACGTTTGCTGTTTAACGTTTTGATTCTTTCGTTAATCCGCGTGCCATGATTGTGCCCAATTATACTGGCGAAATGATAACAGCCTGAAAAAGCTGCTATCACAAACACATATCAACATACACACTGATGCTTTGTTTATGTTCCACGAAACTTTGTGGCGTTATTCCCGCTGATCAAATTTTTAGTTTGCAAATTATACTTTCATGCTTCAGCCTGAATGTGTTGCTTGGGGAAGCAGGGAAGGCGAAGACCTTAGTTGTGTGCCTTAAGCGACAGCTGAAACAGCAGACGGACTGAAAGCCTGAAGCGAAAAGCCCGCCACTGCACATTTCGGCACAACGCAGAGTAACAAGGGAGGTCGAATGGCATTTCACCGTCTCGAGACTCAAAATGCCGGCCAGCTTGGCCTTGGCATCTTGCGTGAAGCCCCTGACGGGGCTCGGACACTCTGTCTTGCACCTCAGGGCTTCAACCCTGAATGCGAGGGGCGTCTTGGAGACGTGATTTCCGGTCATGCACATGCAGATGGCGTCATCGGAGAAGCCGTAGCCCCCCTTGTTGCCCGCTTTGCCAGCATGGTTTTTACCGAATCGACGCAGATGATTGAGCCGTTTCTGGAACAGCTGCGCTGGCTTGCCGTTGAACATGGCATTGACCATGTTGTTTTGCCGTTATGGCCCGAAGCACCACTGGCAGACGAGATCCAGTTTGCCGCCATCGCTATGGGCCTGCCGACCGATTTCATCCTGACTCAGGATGAAAGCACATGGCCGCACCAGAACCTGATGCGGCAGTCGGACTGGATGCGTACCGCGTGAGATTTCTTTCACGCGCAATAAAAAGCAAAAGCATGGGGGAATGGGGCCGTTAACGCGCGTTGACGGCGTATGGGCAGTAAACAGTAACACATAATCGCAACCACGAGAGAAAGGAGAAAACGATGCTGCATCACGACTTTGATGTGTACCAACAGCGTTTCTACCTGACCCCTACGGGTTGGAGCGAAACACAACCAGCTACCGAAACCCAGATTATCGAGGTGTGGGAGCTGGATATCTACCAGCCGGCCGGATGGAGCCGGGAATACCACGACTGGACCTGCATGTGGGCAAGCAATAAGCCGGAATGGACGCTGACAATCCGCGATGACCTGCGGGCGCGGCATCCGTTCCCGGATTTCTGCAAGCCGGATATCCGCAGCGTGATCAATGTCGGCTTCCCGCTGGCAGCCAGCATGGACGAAAACAAATACCTTATTGCCTAAGGCAAAAGACAGCACAACAGCGCAGGCCTGCACCACAGGCCTGCGTTTCTTTTTATATAAAGCCCTGCTATAAAAGCGGCATGCAGACCGAGATCGAGGCCAAATTCCTGAATATTGACCGCGACGCCATGCGTGTCCGGCTGTCCGAGGAGGGATTCGTCTGCGTTAAGCCCGATTTTATGATGCGACGTATTGCGTTTGATGTTCCAGGCACCGATTTTAACACATGGGCGCGGGTGCGTGACGAGGGCGACAGGATCACCATCAGCTTCAAGCGCACGCACGACCAGAATAACGTGACTGGCACCGAAGAGATTGAAGTGACGGTTAATGACTTCGAACAAGGTGTGCGCCTGCTTGTCGCATGCGGGCTGATCCGCAAAGGGTACCAGGAAACCCGGCGCGAAGTTTGGCAGCGGGGTGACGTTGAAGTCACACTCGATGAATGGCCATGCATCCCACCTTTCACTGAAATCGAGGGGCCATCAGAAAGCGCTGTGCGCGGTGCCGCGATCGAGCTTGGGTTTGACTGGAAGGATGCCTTATTCGGCGCTGTCGGTGCGGTTTACGAGCACATCGGCATTTCAGCCGCCGAGATCAACAAGTTCCCGCTGCTGACGTTTGAAAACGCCGAAAATGTGATGAAGCTGGCGAAGAAAAAAGCCTAGCCTACTTATCCCAGGCCCCTCAGGCGTTTGGCAAGGCGCTGCAGTTGCTTGCTGATATGATCGTACTTGTTGGCGATGTGGAGCGGCTTCAATATCTGCTCAACCCCCAAGATCTGCAGCGCAAGCATGGTTTCAAGATAGCCAAGGCCCAGTGTTGTTGGTGTCTGTACCCAGCGGTTTTTATGGTCATCAGCGCCAAGGGAGTCGTCATCCAGAATGACATAGTTCTTCACACGCGGGTGTTTTTGCAGCCATGCGCTGATTTCGCCGCTGCGTGTTGACCCACGTTCCGTTAAGGGCGTGCGCCAGTTGCGGTGGAATGAGCCCTGAAAGCCGGCACGCACTAGTTCGTGCCGCAGGTTGCGCTCGTTACGCTTGGCCGAGCAAATAACCACACGCGCGCCTGTGATGCGGCAGATGTGGTTCAGGTAAGCCATGGCGGTCGGATCATAAACCGTGGGGTTGCCGACAAGGCCGGGCTGCAGGTTTTCAAAATCCTGAATGGCCATTAGCGCGCCGCTGTCATCGGTGCGCAGCACGCCGTCGATATCAAGGAATATAACCGGGGGTTCTTCTTTGGTTGCGCCGCTCACGGCTACGCCTGGCGGGCAACCATCATGCCCTTGATGTTGGCGATGGCTTGTGCGGGGTTCAGGCCCTTGGGGCACGTTTTCGTGCAGTTCATGATGGTGTGGCAGCGGTACAGCTTGAACGGGTCTTCCAGCGCATCAAGGCGCTCGCCGGTGGCGTCATCACGGCTGTCGGCCAGCCAGCGGTAGGCCTGCAGCAGGATGGCAGGGCCAAGGAACTTTTCGCCGCTCCACCAATACGAAGGGCAGGCAGTCGAACAGCAGAAGCACAGGATGCATTCATACAGGCCGTCCAGCTTGGCGCGGTCTTCTTCACTTTGCCGGCGTTCGCGTTCAGGTGCAGGGCTTTCCGATTTCAGCCACGGCTCGATGCTGCGGTATTGCGCATAAACATGCGTCAGGTCGGGCACGAGATCTTTTACAACCGGCATGTGCGGCAGTGGATAGATCTTCACGTCGCCCGACACGTCATCAATGGCTTTCAGGCAGGCCAGTGTGTTGGTGCCGTCGATGTTCATGGCGCATGACCCGCAGATGCCTTCGCGGCATGAGCGGCGGAAGGTGAGGGTGCTGTCCATGTCGTTCTTGATGTGGATCAGCGCGTCGAGCACCATCGGGCCGCACTTATCAAGATCGACTTCGTAGGTATCCAGCTTCGGGTTCGCTTCGTCATCCGGGCTCCAGCGGTACACCTTGAAGTTACGCTTGCGCGTTGTCGTTTCCGACACTTCGCTGTGCGTATCGCCTTTAGCAACCTTGGAATTGCGGGGAAGAGTAAACTCGGCCATTAGTAGACTCGCTTCTTCGGTGGGAATACTTGTACGTCGTCGGTCAGGGTTTTCAGCCGCACGGCGCGGTAATCCAATGAGACCTTGCCCGTTGCAAGGTCGACGGTACTTAAAGTGTGCTTCATCCAGTTGGTATCGTCGCGCTCGGTGAAGTCTTCGCGGGCGTGGGCGCCGCGTGATTCCTGACGATTCTTGGCGCCTTCAACAGTAACGAGGGCTTGCAGCATCAGGTTGTCGAGTTCCAGCGTTTCTACAAGGTCGCTGTTCCAGATGAGCGAGCGGTCTGAAATGCTGACGCGGTCACGCTTGGCGTAAACGGCCTGCATCTTCTTCGCACCGTCTGCCAGCGATTCCGCTGTGCGGAATACCGCGACATCGTTCTGCATGGCCTTCTGCATCTCAAGGCGCAGGTCGGCCGTGCGGATATCACCCTTGGCATTGCGGCGCTTGTCGAAGTAATCAAGCGTCTTGTCAGCGTTATCGGCGGGTAGCGTTTTATGCGCCGCGCCGGGTTTGATGGTTTCGGCGCAGCGGATGGCGGCCGCACGGCCAAACACCACCAGATCAAGCAACGAATTCGAGCCGAGGCGGTTGGCGCCGTGTACCGAAACGCAGGCGGCTTCGCCAATCGCCATGATGCCGGGCACCACGGTTTCGCTGGCGCCCTGAACAACTTCGCAATGGATGTTGGTGGGTACGCCGCCCATGTTGTAGTGCACAGTCGGCAGAACGGGGATGGGTTCTTTTGTCACGTCAACACCCGCAAACACTTTGGCGGTTTCAGCGATGCCGGGCAGGCGTTCGTGAATAACCTTGGGATCAAGGTGCATCAGGTTCAGGTGGATGTGATCCTTGTTCGGGCCAACGCCACGGCCTTCGCGGATTTCAACCGTCATGCTGCGCGAGACAACGTCGCGCGAGGCAAGGTCTTTGGCGCTTGGGGCATAGCGTTCCATGAAGCGTTCGCCGTTCGCGTTCGTTAGGTAACCGCCTTCGCCGCGCACGCCTTCGGTAATCAGGCAGCCCGCGCCGTAAACACCCGTGGGGTGGAATTGCACGAATTCCATATCCTGCATGGGCAGGCCGGCGCGCAGGATCATGCCGCCGCCATCGCCGGTGCAGGTGTGGGCGCTGGTGCAGCTGAAATACGTGCGGCCGTAGCCGCCGGTGGCCAACACGACCTGATGTGCGCGGAAGCGGTGGATGGTGCCATCGTCCAGATTCCACGCCAGCACACCATAGCAAACGCCGTCGTGCATCAGCAGATCAAGCGCGAAGTATTCAATGAAGAACTCGGCGTTGAACTTCAGGCATTGCTGGTACAGCGTGTGCAGGATGGCGTGGCCGGTGCGGTCGGCAGCGGCGCAGGTGCGGTAAGCGGTGCCCTTGCCGTATTCGGTGGTCATACCGCCGAACGCGCGCTGGTAGATCTTGCCTTCCGGCGTACGGCTGAACGGTACGCCCATGTGTTCAAGTTCCAGAATGGCCGGAATGGCTTCGCGGCACATATATTCAATCGCGTCCTGGTCGCCCAGCCAGTCAGACCCTTTGACGGTGTCGTACATATGGAAGCGCCAGTCATCTTCGCCCATGTTGGCGAGAGCGGCGGAGACACCGCCCTGGGCGGCTACGGTGTGGCTGCGGGTGGGGAATACCTTGGTCAGGCAGGCGGTCTTCAGACCCTTTTCGGCCATGCCCATGGTGGCACGCAGACCGGCGCCACCGGCGCCCACAACAACGACATCATAGAAGTGATCGACAATCTGATAGGCACTAGGCATTCGGGGTACCGCCAAAAAATGACATGAAGATAATCGCGTAAAGCATTGATGCAACAAGAACAATGCCGGCGAACTTTATAATGACCAGCGTGAGCAGGCGGGCGGCCTTGCCGTTGACGTAATCAAGAATGACCTCTTCAAGGTGGCCATAAAAGTGGATGGCCGCGGCCAGAACGAACAGGGTCAGCAGGATGGCGTTAAAGGGCTGGTGCAGCCAGTTCATGATGGCCGGCTGGACGAAGTTCATGTGGCCGAGGCTGACCAGTTCGGGCATGAGCCACAAACCCAGCAGGATCAGCGCGACCGCCGAAACCTTCTGCGTTATGTAATGATGGGTGCCGCCGCCGGTGGCGCCGGTGCCTTTTGCCCTGGCCAATGGTTCGCGGATACCTGTCACAGTACGCTCCATGTCAGCGCGGTAAGGGCAAAGGTGCCCAGCACGACCAGCCAGCCGGTGATATTCATAACCGGCAATGAAAAGCCGTAACCGAACGCCCATGCCAGATAGCGGACTTCGGCCAGAAAATAGAAGTAGAAACAGAACGACAGGCCCAGCAGGGTCAGGCGGCCCCACCATGTGATGGCGTGGGCCAGAAAGAACTGATTGTATGCTTCGGCGCCGCTGGCGGCCGTCATCAGCCACCATGCGAACAGCACAAGGCCGCCGCACAGCACGATGCCGGCGGCGCGGTGCAGGATGGATATGACGCTGCTGATTTGCGGCTTGTATATCTGCAGGTGCGGCGATAAGGGGCGGGATTTCATGGCCTTAGTTTTAGTACGGAAAGGCATGAAAGTGAAGCGCTTCGAAAATGCTTGAAATAGGGCGATTCAAGGCGATAGGGTGGCTTTCATATTAAGAGGACGATAGACATGACCTGCATTATCCAGAAACACCCCGGCTCCAAGAACGTTGATCTTTTCGATAGCAGTCGCTTGAGCATTTTCATTCCCGCCAGCGGTACCGTTCTACATGTCATTGGCGTGGGCGGCGGGGTGCGGTTTGAACTGCAGCCCAAGGGCTGTTCGCGCAGCGATGCGACCGTTGTCGAGTTCGGCGGGTTTGGCGCCTGTGACGCTCGCTCGCCCCATACTCTTTCAGGCGCAGCTAACTTGCTACGTGCGGCACTTGGGGCGACGTCAATGGAACGCTGGGCGGATCTTAGCGTGCGCCGCGATGTTCGGCGCGACAGTGATGTTGAAGGCAGCTTTATGCGTATCAAGTATGAACCAGAAATGGGTTGTATGATCGAGATGCGCGGGTCGGAAGTCCATCACATCTTCCTGCCACATGGCAGCATATCGCCTGACCTGATGCGCAACTTTGCAGATATGGCCGACGCCATGCAGATGGATAACATTGTTGACCGAAACGAGCCGGCATTGCCTGCACTGCGCAGACGCATGGCGGCGGTAAGCAAAAAGCCGCGCTAGGCGCACTATAATGTCTGCGATATGCTGTTCTTATGCTTGGACAGCGCGAAGCCACAACCTATGACCTGCTGAAAACAGTACTGATTGTGCTGATGATCGTTGATCATCTGGCGTATTTCTTCTTTCCCGACCAGTTGTGGATGCGCGCGATCGGCCGTTGGTGTGTGCCGGGCTGGTTCTTTCTTGTCGGGTACAGCCACAAGGGCGGGTTTGATCCGGCGCTATGGCTGGCTGCCGTTATCATGGTGGCCGCCGAACATAGCGGACTGGATAAACCGCTGCCGCTGAACATCCTGCTGGGCATGGCGCTGATACGCTTCGCGCTGCCCTATGCCGACAGGCTGCTGCGCCCGCGCTGGCTGCTGGCTCCGCTGTTCGTCGCTCTGGTGCTATTGAACGGCATAGTGACGCCGTATATTGAATACGGAACACTTGGCCTGATGCTGGCGCTGTGGGGATGGCTGCTGCGTTCGGGCGAAAAGACCGCTGCGCTGGCATGGTCGGCGGCGGTGATGATGTATTTCGTGGCGCTGCAAACATGGGTGTTCAGTTTCGGGATTGCCGACGGACGCATCATGCTGCTGGGCGTGCTGGCCATGTACATCGCGCTGTGGTTTTTCCGCCCCGTACCGCTGTCGCTGCAGCATGCCGGCGTGCAGAAAGCGCTGCAATTCATGGGTCGTCAGACCCTGTTGATTTATGTCGTGCACTTCCTTACGTTCGCGCTGTTAGCGAGGGTTTTATGAAAATTGCAGTTCTGGGTGCGACCGGCCACATCGGCCGCGAGGTTTTACAGGCACTGGCCGATACCGGCGTGCCGCTGACGGCCGTGACGGCGCTGGCCACGGCGTCATCGCAAGGCGCGGTGACCAGCTATGGCGAGGAAGATGAAATCACAGTTGGTGATGCCGCGCGGTTTGATTTCAGCAATGTCGATCTTGTCATCAGCGCTATTCCGGCTGACGCCGCGCAGCAGCTGTTGCCTAACATCGCCAAGCAGGGTGTGAACGTGATCGATTGTTCGCCTGCGTTCCGTATGGATCCGGATGTGCCGTTGTGTGTGGCGGGCGTGAATGACGATGCAATCAAGACGGCGCGCCGCAATATCGTGGCATTGCCGGACGCACTGACGTGCATGCTGGTGCAGACGCTGAAGCCGCTGGACGAACTGGCCGGTCTGCAGCGTGTTGTGGTTAGCACGTACCAGTCGGCATCGGGCGAAGGCCGCGCGGGGATGGACGAACTGTTCAGCCAGACGCGGGCTGTGTTTGTAAACGATCCGATTGTGAAAGAACAGTTCCCCAAGCAGATTGCGTTCAACGCGATTCCGCAGGTCGGCGACTTCCGTGAAGACGGACAGACCGAAGCCGAATTCATGCTGGCGGTTGAAACCAAGAAGGTGCTGCAGTCGAAAATCAAGGTCAGCGTTTCGTGCGTGCGTATTGCGTCATTCCTTGGCAGCGGTATGTCGGTTGCTGTTGAGTGCGAACGCGATACCGATCTGACAGCCGTGCGCGCGGCGCTGCGCCGCCAGTCGGGCCTGAGTGTTGTCGATCATCGTGTTGAAGAAGGTTATGTAACACCGGCTGAAGCTGCGGGCGAAGACAGTGTGTATGTCAGCCGCCTGCGCCACGACAATACCGTCGACAGCGGCCTGCAGTTCTGGGTTGTTGCCGACAGCACGCGCGCGGGCGTGGCATTGAACGCCGCGCGGCTGGCGCTTGCGTGGCTGGGCGAAAAGGCCGAGATCAGGCGCACGGGAACAATTCACTAATGGAATGGACAGACGCCGCGATTATTCTTTCCGTGCGTCCGCACGGCGAGAAGGCGGCAGTGGTTGATGTTCTGTCAGCCAGCCACGGGCGCTGGCAGGGTCGTGTCAATGCCGCCCAAACCGGTCCACGCAAGGCATGGTTGGCGCCGGGTACGGTTGTGGAAGCAACATGGCGCGCACGCCTTGAAGAACAGCTGGGTGTTTTCAGCCTGGAGCCCACCCAGCACATCACCGCACATATTTTTGACGAACCACAGGCGCTGCTGACCGTTGATTACATTTGCCAGCTGACGCGTGATACCACCGCCGAACGCTTGCCGCTGCCCCTGCTGTTTGAAAAACTGCATGACGCGCTGGTGGTGCTGAACGCGGCGAATGCGGCGTGGGTGACGATCGATTACGAACGTTCGCTGCTGGATGTGCTGGGCTATGGCCTTGACATATCGTCGTGTGCGGTGACGGGGCAAACGCATGACCTGACGCATATCAGCCCCAATACAGGACGTGCCGTGTGTGCCGCCGAAGCCGAACCGTATAAAGACCGCTTGTTGCCATTACCGGGGTATTGGTTAGATAAAGCCGCAACAGCTGATATTGCCGCTGCCGCACAGGTTACCGGACACTTTCTGGCCCAGCATTTTTACCAGCCACCCGTGCAGTTGCCGCCCGTTCGGGGGCAGTTATTTGCAGCATCTCAGTCCTTGATTGGCCGCTAACTGATTTAGTTTCAGCGACAGCCCTTATATTAAAAAGATGAATATTGACTATGTTCTCATACCCGATGGTGCGGAATGGCAAAGGCCGGTTAGAGACCCGGACGTGTCTTATTCGCCGGTTGTGTGTTGCGCGCGGGTCGTTACAGGGCCTTGGGGTGACGTTACCGAGGAGTTCGCCATCACACCCGAAAGATGCGTTAATTTCTTCAGGCTGCAGCAAAAGGTATTCGCCGGTCTTGAGGGCGGGTATACGCCCGAGCCGCCACCGCCCCAGCCGCCGGAAGACTGGGAAGGCTGGGTTATGGTAACCCCGCTGCCGCAGGTAAAGCTGTTTTCCGAGCCTGCATAGCCTGCCTTGCCATTGGGCCCTATGCCGCTAATCTGGCGGCATGAGCCGTACCAAGTCAGCCCGTGGAAATTCAGAGTCGCCGCCACCTGAATCCGAGATCATCGTCAAGCCGTTTGCCGAAGCGTTGTCTGAACGCTATCTGGCCTATGCCCTTTCAACCATCATGGCGCGGTCGCTGCCCGATGTACGCGACGGCCTGAAGCCCGTGCACCGCCGCCTGATGTATGCGATGCGCGAGCTGCGCCTTGCCGCTAACACTGCGCCCAAGAAGTCGGCCCGCGTTGTGGGCGATGTGATCGGTAAATTCCACCCGCACGGCGATACAGCTGTCTATGACGCACTGGTGCGTTTGGCGCAGGATTTCAACGTTCGTTACCCGCTGGTTGATGGCCAGGGCAACTTCGGCAACATCGACGGCGATAACGCCGCCGCCATGCGTTACACCGAAGCGCGTTTAACGGCAGTTGCAGAAGCACTGATGGAAGGGTTGGATGAAGACGCGGTTGATTTCCGTGCTACATACGATGGCGGCGGGCTGGAGCCAGCTGTTATGCCAGCCGCATTCCCGAACCTGCTGGCCAACGGCGCCAGCGGCATTGCGGTGGGTATGGCCACAAGCATTCCGCCGCATAATGCCGACGAAATCTGTGCCGCGCTGCGGTACCTGATTAAAACGCCACGCGCTGGGTTTGACAAACTGCTGGACCTGTTGCCGGGCCCCGATTTCCCTACCGGCGGCAAGCTGGTTGAAAACCGCGAGACCATGCTGGAAGCTTACAAGACCGGGCGCGGCAGCTTCCGCGTGCGCGCCAAGTGGGAAACCGAAAAACTGGGTGCCGGTATATGGAATATCATTGTCACCGAAATGCCGTGGCAGGTGCAGAAATCACGCCTGATCGAGAAGGTGGCCGAGCTGCTGCAGGCGAAGAAACTGCCGCTGCTGGATGATATTCGCGATGAGTCGGCCGACGACGTGCGCCTTGTGCTGGTGCCGAAGTCGCGCAATGTTGATCCGGTTGTGCTGATGGAGCAGCTGTTCCGCGCGACAGATCTTGAAACACGCATCAGCCTGAACATGAACGTGCTGGACGGTACGGGCGTGCCACGCGTTCTGAATATCCGCGAAGTATTACAAGCGTTCCTTGATCATCGCCTGCAGGTGCTGGAACGTCGCACGAAAAACCGTCTGGCCCAGATTGCCGACCGCCTTGAAGTGCTGGGCGGATTGCTGGTGTGTTACCTGAACATTGATGCGGTTATCAAGATTATCCGCAATGAAGACGAGCCCAAAGTTGTGCTGATGAAAAAGTACAAGCTGACGGAACGGCAAGCCGAAGCCATTCTGAACATGCGCCTGCGGGCCCTGCGCAAGCTGGAAGAGATCGAGATCCGCAAGGAAAACGACGCGCTGACGAAAGAACAGAAAGAACTGACGGCGCTGCTGAAGTCGGACGACAAGAAGTGGGCGGCGATTGATAATGAAATCGCCGATATCCAGACCAAGTTCGGCAAGAAGACACCGCTGGGCAAGCGCCGCACGGTGCTGGCTGATGCACCGGCCGATGTGCAGGTGCCGATTGAAAGCGTGATCGAGCGTGAGAACGTGACCGTGTTCCTGTCGGAAAAGGGCTGGGTACGCACGATGAAGGGCCATGTCGAAGACAATGGCAGCGGTTATAAGGAAGGCGACGGCGCGCGTTTTGCGATCCAGTGCGAAACGGTGGACAAGTTGTTGCTGTTCGCAACCAACGGCAAATTCTACACCATCGGCGTTGATAAACTGCCACGCGGCCGTGGTTACGGCGAGCCGGTGCGCATGATGACCGACATGGGTGCTGACGATGATATCGTGCAGCTGATTGTTTATAAGGAAGGCCAGAAGTTTATTGTGGCTTCAACATCCGGCCATGGCTTTGTGGTGGCAGCCGCTGATGTGCTGGCGCAAACCAAGAACGGTAAACAGGCGCTGAATGTTAGCGATGACGCGAAAGCGGTTGCCTGCGCGCTGGTGGAAGGCGACCATGTAGCGGTGCTGGGCACCAATCACAAGATGGTTGTGTTCCCGTTGTCTGAAGTGCCGGAAATGGCGCGCGGCAAGGGCGTGACACTGCAAAAATATAAGGGCGGCGAACTGAGCGATGTGAAGACCTTCAACAAGAAGGAAGGTCTGACGTGGCAAAGCGGCGGCAAGACCCGCACCGAACCCGATGTACGCATGTGGCTGATGGCACGCGCGGCGCAGGGCTGCCTTGCGCACGGTCTGCCGAAATCAAACAAGTTTAACGATTAAACTATGCCCAGCGCTTTAGCGTGTGTGCGGCGCAGATTGCTATAGAGCTTACCAAATAACGGATCGGCCATAGCTGCTGTAAGTGTGTCGGTTGATTGTTGTTTAAGTTTGTCGGGATCTTTAAGTGGTGTGTCTTGCTCGAGCAGCGTTAGCATAAAGTGTGCATTCCCAATACGTGAGGCACACTGCAGCGCATGAAGAACAGGCTGCTTTTCTGGATTAACGTCAGAAGCATTTATGTTGTTGTCTAAACCCCTTAGTCTGCCGAGCTCTTTATCAATTACTTTGTGACCCAGTAAAACGCTGCCGCCTAAAAGTATAAGAGAAATACCAATAAGCTTGGCAGTATTATCCGCATTGATATTACCTGTTGGATTGATGGCACTATATGCAAGAAACTTAGCGCCGACCGACGCGACGAGCATTGCGGGAATCTTGGTCCAGGAAAATGGGCTTTTAGCAGGCTCTGCATTCGCAAACGCCAGCAGGTTCTTGCGGAATACGGCACGGGCATATGCGTTGTGGATGGCTCTAATCATTCAATACTTATAGCGGCTCCACCTGAAAGTAATGCGGGAATAGAGCGTTGTCTTAACGCCTTAATCCAGCACCGGCTGGCCGCCACGCACGGGCGGCGGGCGTATGCCGTCAACTGTTGGCGGATAAAAGACAGAATCCAGGTAGCCAAGTTCCAGGGGCTTCGCGAACGGAATATAACGGCCATAACCCGATTCATGGTGTAGTTGCAGCAGACGGCCCGAGTGTTTGGGTTCAAACTTTGTGCCCGCTGGTTCACCGTATGCGGCCGGCAGTTCAGTCCCGCGGTTCACATAATCGGTAACATGGTAAAAAGCTCCATCATAGCGGCGCTTGGCATTGCCATCCACGGTGGCTGTTAATGTCATAAGACCGGCGCCATCAATCAATACGCCGGTAATAACGACTTCTTCTGAAACCATGTGCGATAGCTCACGGCTAAAACCGTAGGCGATGGTGATGTGATCGCGCACCTGTTCGGTGCCGGGCAGGGGCGCAACGCCGATTTGCTCCAGTGCATCGGCAATCTGCGCTTTGTGCGCAGCTGTCAGTTTATAGGCAAGGAATCCGTCGCTCATACGGCGACTATAGCCAGCCAATCATGAAAGTAATAACTATGCCGCTTCCTGCAGGCCAAAACGGACCCTGTTGGCGCTGACATGCTGGCCAAAACGGTGGAAAATGTTTTGTGGGCGCCATTCGGCAAACAGGGCTTCCAGCTGGGCGTCGGTCATATCCGACATGCTGGTATTGAAGTTTGTGGGGCGGAAAACATGCGACAGCACCGACCACGAACGTGTGAAGTTTTCACCCTTGGGCTGGTGCAGCAGCTCGCCCGTCATCGAGCGATCAATAATGACGTCAACATTGCCTTCGATATCGGCATAGGCAAGGCAGCTGATGAAATAACAGCTGCGGTCTTCAAGGCCCGAAACCAGTTTCAGAAAACCATCAAGACCAAGGCGCGTTAGCACAGGCTTGGTTAGCGCTTCGGGGAAGTTATTCAGTTCTGGGATGCAAAGCCCGCTGTCTTCCACGATGCAAGGTTGGCCAGTGAGTTTATACGCCTGTTGCGCCTTCATGCGTGCAACATCGGGGATATCGCTTTCCTGCGGTTCGGTCAGTTCCAGCGGGCGTTGTTCGGCAGTAATGCCATACGGTGCCAGCTCTTCACAAAAGCGCGTGAATTTGCCGGAATTCGATGTGCAGAAAATAAGCATGGGCCGAGCTTAATGCCGCGGCGCCTGTTTTACAAGCTGGGCGCCCTTCTTGATAAGGGCTTCCAGTTGGGGGCGCGCTGCGCGCAGGCAGTTGCCGAAGCCTTGCAGGTCGGCTTTGTCTTCCAGTTCAATCACTTTTTCGGCCTGCATAATCGTGCATTCGCGCAGCAGGATGATCATGCTTTCAACGCCATACACCGTCCATTCAGGCTCTTCGGCAAAAGCGTCCCAACCCACCAGCTTGCGATCTGCTTCTGACAGGAAGACAGGCGGGCGCTGGAAGTCGGTATTGCCGGCTTTAATGTCAGGCAGGATGCCTTCAAGGCTTTCAATACTGGCCTGCAGGCTTGTTTTGGCGGCTATGGCAACGCCATAATCATCAAGCAGTGTTCCGGTGGCCAGAATGGGATGCTTTTTAAAGTCCTCAAACCGGCGGGTGCGATTTTCAATGGCTTTCACATTTTTCATGAAGAAGTAGATGGCATTATCAACCGCCAGGCTGATGCCGGCGGCGACAAGAGCACCAATCGCCAGTTCATTTGGTATTTCAAACAGTGGTCTCGTGCCCAACGTCGTTAGCAATAGTTCACTTGTCTTAAGCCCAAGCACTACAGCGCTGGGCCACAGTGCTATGCTGGCGATCAGCTTGCTTTTTGCTAGTGGCTCGACCATCGACCATTCGGTAACCGGGTGCATCTGCACAAGGCCCACGGCTGGCACGTAGTTGAAGTCGGTCAGCAAAGCAGTGACCAGCGAATCCTCGACAAGGTCTTCGGCAATTTGTAGCCGTGGATCAATCGTCGCTAACATACATTCCCCGCAAATATAGGGGCACGCTAGATGCTGGGGCAGTGTGGTTCAAGCCTTATATTAAGGTGAATTAGTTTCCAAACGGCATCCAGCCGTTTTCGGTCAGGATTTCAGCCGGGCCGAAGCGGGACTTGTACTCCATCTTCAAGCTGTCTTTGACCCAGTAGCCCAGATAGACGTAAGGCAGGCGCTGGCGCACGGCTTCCTCGATCAGCCGTAGGATTAACGCCGTACCAAGGCTACGCACGCGCGCTTCGGGGTCGAAAAAGCTGTAAACGGCCGACAGACCGTCTTCCACACGGTCAACCAGCATGGCGCCCATATAATCCTGTGTGCTGCGCGACAGCGTATAAATGCCGCAGGCGGTTGACGGCTCGTCCACCAGCGTCAGAAAATCGGTGTAGCTGAACTTCGCCATCTCGCTGGCGGCATGGCGCGTCTGCTGATAACGTAAAAACAGCGCGTACATGGCCAGCAGGTTGGGGCTTTCTTCTTTCTGCCACCACAGATCCTTGTTGCGGCGGGCAATACGCGCCTGCGTGACCGACGGCTTGAAGTCCTTCACTATCACACGGTACGAGATGCAGGCCTGACAGGTCTGGCAGTTGGGGCGGTACATAAACTGCTGCGTACGGCGGAAACCGAGGCGCGTAAAAAAGCTAAGCTGTTCGGTGGCCACCGCATTATCCTTGGCCAGCGGCAGCAGGATGCGCTGTTCATTGCGGTTGGGCAGGTACGGGCAAGGCGCCGGCTGCGAGATATACGCTTCGGGAAGCAGGATATCAGGGTTGTTGCTGTCGCTCATCCGGGCCTGCGGGCGTTGCCGGGGTATCCGCTGTGCCGGTGATGGACTGGCGGATCAGTACGATGCTAATGCGGCGGTTTTTCGGATCGGCCGGGTTTTCTTTTACATACGGCTCGCGGTCGGCAAGGCCGACAACGGTCTGGATACGGTCTTCGGCTATACCCATGCCCGTTAGCACACGGCGGCTGGCATTGGCACGCTCGGCTGACAGGTCCCAGTTATCGCGCATACTGCTTGAGGCGAACGGCGCGTTGTCGGTGTGCCCGGTAATCGACAGTTTGTTGGGCAGCAGCGCCACCGCCTTGCCAACCAGTTCCAGCAACCGACGGGTTTGTGGATACATCTGCGCGCTGCCCGACGGGAACATCGAATAGTTTTCCTGGTCAACGATCTGGATGCGCAGACCTTCCTCGGTCTGGTCGACAATAAGGCTTTTGGCCAGCGGTGCCAGTTCCGGTGTTGCGCCAATGGCATTGTTCAGGGCTTTTTCAGCCAGCTTGAACTTCTGTTCTTCTTCTTCGGCGCGGGCTTTATCCAATGCATCGATCTGTTCCTGCGACATCGCCTCGTCGGGATTGCCGCCCTGCTGGGCAACGACGCCGGTCGGCTGTTCGCCCTGCGCGGCCATGCCGGTACCGACATTGTCCTTGTCGCCTTCGCCCGCCTGGTCGCCGTCGGCCATATTGCCGGGCTTGCCCATACGCCCTTCATCAACATCTTCATCCTTGGCCTGATAACCGGGCGGGGGAGCGTCGAGTGTATCCATACCCGGTGGTGCGCTGTCGGAAAACTTGGCTTCGGGCGCCGAGATAACACGGCCGCCGAAGATGCCGCCCGCACCGGACTGCGATTTCGAGATCGACGCCGGCGAGAAATAGTCGGCGATACCTTTGCGCTGCACGTCGGTGGTGACGTTCAACAGCCATAACAGCAGGAAGAAGGCCATCATCGCGGTCACGAAGTCGGCGTAGGCGACTTTCCATGCGCCGCCGTGGTGGCCGCCTTCGACCTTCTTGATCTTCTTGATGATGATAATGGGTTTATTGTCGGCCATGCGTTACCCTAGCCCGGCAACGTCAGGGTGCCCGTGGCCTCTTCAAGCTCAACGAAGGTGGGGCGTACATCGCTCATCAACGCTTTGCGCGCGTATTCGGCCGAGATCGCCGGCGCATACCCATGCAGGTGGGCGATCAGCCCGACCTTCATACACTGCATGTATTTCGACTGCGCTGTATGGCGTGCGCCTAGGGATGTCGACATCGGGCCGATAAAGCCATACGACAGGAACACACCAAGGAATGTACCCACCAGCGCGCCCCCGATCAGGTGGCCCAGCACTTCGGGTGGTTCGGTAATGGCGCCCATGGTTTTAATAACCCCGAGAACGGCTGCGACGATACCCAGCGCCGGCATACCATCGGCCATTTGCTGCAGCGAGTGCGACACGTCATGATCTTCCTTGTGGTGGACTTCGAGCTCTTCATCCATCAGTGCTTCGATTTCATAGGGCTTGTCGGAACCCAGCGACACAAGACGCAGGTAGTCGCAGAAAAACTCGACTGCGTGGTGGTCGTGGACAAAGGTCGGGAACTGCGAGAACAGAGTGCTTTGTTCAGGATTTTCGATGTGCTGTTCCATCGCCAGCATGCCCTTGGTCTTCGCCAGCTTGAATGTCAGGTACATCATCGACAGCAGTTCAAGGAATTCGGCTTTGCCGTATTTCGGTTTTTTGCTGAGGCTGCCGATTTCCTTCATCACACGCTTTTTGACGTGCGGTGGGTTCGCGATAATAAACGCACCGACAGCCGAACCGAAGATGATGACGAATTCGAACGGCTGCCACAGCACGGCGATATGGCCGCCCATCGCCATGTACCCACCGAAGGTACACACGATAACGACAACAATACCGATAAAAAGACCCATGCGCTCCGCCGCTTAAAAGCTTGATTAAACGTACAAAGTGTTCGTTAACCTGCCTAGTCCACCTTGCCATTCGAAAGTTTATGGAGTGTTACGATGCAAAGCGTGTTGTTCCGCCTGCGAATGTGTTCAATTTTCCTCATGTTCAGATGCAATTAGCGTCAGATACCTAGGGTGCTGCCGATCCAGTTCACTTAGCGAACCTTTTATACCCAGGCTGCCGCCATCGGCCCACAGACGCACCTGATTGGCATAATCGGGAGAAAGGATGCTGCCCGACTGGCCGGTGCTGATGATGTAGCGACCGTTTTCGGGATCGCCCGCCGTATAGATGCCGCGATAACCAGCCGCGTGGTCGACACCGAACAGATTCCCTGAATCATCATGATCGCTTTTTCCCGCGCGCTTCAGGGTGTGGTTGCCACCGCTGACCGGTGTGGCCTGATCAACCCATGCGCCGATGACGGGAATGTTCTGCCAGAACTTGTTTTCAAGCGGTGCGATATTCACATGGCCCCATGCCCATGTGTCCGGCGCGCCATGTTGCGCAATGGTGCGTTCCAACGCGGCCTGCCACGCGGTGGTGACGATGTCGGCGCAGGTTTCAGTTTCCTTTGTGCTGCTGTTGTCGCACCAGTTCGTAACTTTGTCATTCAGCGCATTCACCAGAACACGTGGTTGCACGGGACGTAGCGTGTTGACGGCATCGCCCAGTTCATCAGCCAACAGCGCGGACAGAAGTTCATCTTCAAGATAGGCAAGGACAACGGGGGCGGCGGCATCCAGCGCCATATGGCCGTTCCATGCCTTTAGAATGTCGCGCGCCTGCCGGTCTGTTTCGTTCGTGGCAACAGGCAAGAGCGCCAGCGTGCTATCACGCAACCATAGGGACGGCACCGACACATCATCGTTCTGCCACGCCGCATGCACATCATGCGTCAGTGATCCCGGCGCCGCGCCACCCAGAAGTTGCTGCAGGCGCATGGCGCGGTAGGGTTGCATCCACAGGGCTGTGATCAGGTGGGGATACCGTGCCGGCGCGATGGCTTCATTCGCGTTCGACAGCCAGCCGCGTGACGGGTTGATCCAGCGCGGCAGTGACAAGCGCGGGATGGCGCTGACCCAGTCGCCGGTATTCAAGGTGCCGTCGCCCGGCAGCACGCCAAGGCTGTTGCGGCGTACGGGTATGCTGCCAACGACGCGCAGGCCGATGTTCCCGCGCCGGTCGGCGAACATCAGGTTTTGCACGGGCGCCTGCACATAGTTCGTGGCGCGTTCTACCTCATAAGGCGTGCGCGCGCGGTTTAATAAATACAGGGCTTCGGCGCTGGTGTCGTCGCCGCGGGTCATGGTCGACAACAGGCTGATAACCCGGTCGTTTGCGGCCAGCTTGGCGGCATGTTTTTCAACGCCGCTGATGACCGGTCCATGGCGGCTGAGGCGTACCGTCAGGTGTTCGTCGGGTTTGCCTTTGATCTTGATGACCTCGTTGTAGGTCACGAATTCTTCTTCACCAAAGGGTGAAAGATAAGTGCTGTCGCCGGTGACTTTTTCAACAAACAGGTCGGCCGTGTCGGCGTTGGTAGATGTGATGCCCCATGCCAGTTCGTTGTTCTGGCCCAGCACATGAAACGGGAATCCAGGAGCGGTGGCGCCCGTGACGTTCACATCTGGCGCGACAATCCGCGCCAGATACCACAGGATAGGCGTGCTGAGGCCAAGATGCGGATCATTCGCCAACTGCGGTTTACCGCTCGCTGTCATGCGGCCATTCACAACCCAGCCGTTCGATGCGCTGCGCGGGCCATGCGGCGGCAGGGCGGCGGCCAGTTCATTCCAGTCAACTTTTTGGCGGGTATCCTCTGCGCTGGGCGCAACCGGCCCCCGCTTAGGTGATATACTCCATCCCATCAACGCCGCGACTTGTGGTACGCTGATGTGTTGCGCCAGCTGCGCGGCCGTGATTTCGTCGCGCCAGCTGCCGCCCAGCGTGAAGGCCATCAGTTTCAGCCACACCAGGCTGTCGGCGGGTTTCCATGCCTCGGGCGTGTAGCCGAGCAGGCGGAATTCAAGCGGTAGGTCGTTTTGTGCGATAAAGGCGTTGACGCCGCTGGCATAGGCCTGTAGCGCCGCGCGTACCGGGTGGCCCAGTGCAGCGAAACTGTCGGCAGCGGCAGAGTACAGGCCAAGCGTGCGAAACAGGCGGTCGGTTTTCAGCGTCGGTTCGCCGATAACCTCGCTCAGGCGGCCCGCGCCGGCCCGCCGCATCATATCCATCTGGAACAGGCGGTCTTGCGCGTGCACGAAACCAAGCGCCGCATACGCATCGTTGGCGCTTTGTGCGAAGATATGCGGCACGCCGTAATCGTCGCGGATAATATCAACATCGTGCGACAGCGTTTTCAGTTTTGTGCTGCCGAATTGCCGTGGCAGGGTGCCATAGCTCCATAGAAGGACCAGCACCAGTAAGCCAAGGACGCCCGCCAGCACGACAAGGGCGGCTGTTTTGACGCGCACGGAAAGCGGTTCGGCCATAGCCATATCAGGTTAGCAGAAAAAAGCCGGGGATGAATACGGCGTATTAAACGCCCAGATGCCGCGTAATCTTGTCGACGTGCATCTTGGGACCGCACAGCATCACTTCATGGTCGTGCAGGTTCACAATCATCCGGTCTGCAAACAAACCCGAGCGCCACGTCGGCTGGTAGGTCGTGGTGCGGTGAAAATGATGTTCTTTCTTGTAACCCATCTCGAACAACATGGCGGCGATGCGCACACCGAAATCTGTGTTGGGGTCGGATGCAAAGGAAACCTCGGAACCGCGTACGAAGAAGGCAAAGCCCATGCCGATGACGATACCGGCGACAATCGCGACGATGACGGCCCGGTGCCACGGCAGGTCGAGCATGCCCCACAGGATGAGCGCGAACGGGATCCCCGTTACAAAAAACAGGGTCTGAAAGATGCTGAAAAACGTACGTTCTTGCATGCTGTAAGGGTCGCCTGAATTTGCGGTTATGACAAGCGACCACAATAACAGCCAGTGTTAAAAAAAGTCTTATTGATTCAACAGATTCAATCTAAGTTTAACCTCATGTTAAGCAACTGGGACGCAATTACCTGTCGTTCGGTCGCCGGAACGCATATAATGCACTTCCAGCGCTGGCTGCCCGATACAGCACAATTCACGGGTACGGTGCTGTGCGTGCATGGCCTGACGCGCAACAGCTATGATTTTGAGCGGCTCGCGGCCGTACTGACAGCGGCTGGCTACCAGGTGATCGCGCCGGATATCGTGGGCCGCGGCAAAAGCGACCGCCTGACCGAGCCCGCGCTTTATAATTATGCCACCTATGCGGCCGACCTGATGGCGCTGATCGAGCGTGAGAAGCTGCGTGATATCGCATGGGTTGGCACATCCATGGGCGGCGTGCTGGGCATGATGATAGCCGCAAAACATCCGCGCCTTATTAGCCGGCTGGTGCTGAACGATGTCGGTACTTTCATCCCCAAAGCGTCGCTGGAACGTATTGTTGCGTATGCCGACAAGCCGCCGCCGGTATTCGCCACACTGGAAGATGCCGAAGCGCATTGCCGGAAAGCTTATGCGGCGTTCGGTATCGCGCGCGACGAAGACTGGAAATACTTTACGCGCATATCGCTACAGGAAATCCCGGGTGGCTATTCACTGGCATACGATCCGTCGATCATCACCGCGCTGGCCGCATCTCCTTTGACGGACGTGAATTTGTTGCCGCTCTGGAGCGCGCAACCGATGCCGGTTCTTCTGTTGCGCGGAGCGGAATCCGATTTGCTGCCGCATGATATTGCCGTAGCGATGGCGCTGCGGCCGTCGACACAGCTGGTGGAATTCCGCGGATGCGGCCATGCGCCCAGCCTGACGGTTGCCGAAAGGATACCTGTTGTGGCCGGTTTTATCAGCGGTACCCCGGCAGAGCCGCCCGCCGTGATTGATATCCTGAAAGGGTATGGCCGGCTGGCACGGGCAGGCTGGAAAGCGCTGATTCAGGCTCGACGGACCCGCTAGGCCGTTGTAGCTTTTGAATATGCATGGAAACGCCCATCCTTATTATGAATCGTTCTCGCTAATCGAGCGTTTGCACCGCCACTTTCTGGATGTGGTGAAGGTGGTGCTGGAAAAGAACAGCATTCAGGATGTGAACAACGTGCAGGCGATGATCCTGTATTCCATCGGTGACGAAGACCTGACGGTGGGCGAACTGACGCTGCGCGGTTATTACCTTGGCTCGAACGTTTCCTATAACGTCAAGAAGCTGGTCGAAACCGGTTACCTGACGCAGGAGCGCAGCATGCACGATAAGCGCGCTATCCGCCTGAAGCTGACCGATAAGGCGCAGAAGCTGGGCGCGCTGATGGGGGCTGCTTTCGACAGCCATGTGGGGGCGCTCGGTAATTTCCAGATTGCCGACGGCGACCTGAAGCAAATGAACGACACACTGAAGAAGATTGAACGGTTCTGGACCGTCGCGCTGACGCAGGGCGTTTAATGCCAGTTATGATACGCCAGATAAATGGCGATGACTGGCAACTGTTTGTTCCCCTGCGCCAGAAATACACCACAGACGAAGCGCATTTTGTCGGCACGCGCCCGCAGGAAGCCGCATGGGGCGAAGCCGAATGGCGCAGCAAGCTGGACAAGCCTGAATCGTATTTTGTGGGCGCTTTCGAAGGAGCCGCCATGGTTGGTTTCGGTGCTTTTAAAGTTGTCGATCCCCAAACGCTGGAGTTTACGTCGTTGTACGTTGTGCCAGCAGCACGCGGTAAAGGTGCGGGGCGGGCGCTTATGAAAGCAATTATGGAAAAAGCCATTGAACATCCCACGGCCATCACAATGTTAAATTGCCATGAAGCCAGCAATAGTCTGTCGGAAGCCATGATGAAGAAGGCGGGGTTCGCATTCGACTATGAAGAATTCAATACGCAATATTACCCAGGCGGCGCGCGCGTGCTGCATTACGCGCTGGACTTAACACCTCTTAAAAAGTGATTTTGTGCTGTCACTTTCACCAAATAACCCTATAAAGGCTGGATGTTTCTCGGCATAGACCTTGGCACCAGTAACAGCGTCGTCTGCGGCATCGTGGATGGCCAGTTGCGCCTGTTCAAAACCAGTGATGGCGGCGACACGCTGCCCAGCGCGATTTATGTCGATAAGCGCGGTTCGCGCCTGTATGGCCGCCGGGCGCTGGAACAATCGCTTCTAAATCCCGACAGCGTGGCGACGGGCTTCAAGCGCCTGATGGGCACCGCAACGCCGATCGAGCTGCCCGGCGCAGGCGTAAAGCTGACGCCCGAGGAATGCAGCGGCGACATCATCAAACAGCTGCTGGGGCAGGCGACAACAGAAACAGGCAAAAGCGAATTCCAGCAGGTCGTTATCACTATTCCGGCGGCGTTCAACCAGATGCAAAGCGAAGCAACGCTGCGCGCCGCCGAACGGGCCGGGCTGACCAGCGTGAAGCTGCTGCAGGAGCCCGTGGCGGCCGCAATCGCCGCCGCGCAGGGGAATGTGACTGACGGGCAGTATCTTATCTATGATCTTGGTGGCGGTACGTTTGATTTGGCATTGGCCCGCGCCGAGAAAGGCGACATCAAGATTGTTGCCAACCAAGGCATCAACATGCTGGGCGGCCGCGACCTTGACCGCAAAATCGTGCAGGAAATCATCCATCCGTGGCTGTATGAGAATTTTGCGCTGCCCGACGGCTTTGCGCGCGACGCTAAATATAAGCGCTTGCAGCGCGTGTGCTTACTAGCGGCGGAAAAGGCCAAGATCGACCTTTCATCGCGTGATAACACCAGCATCTTCGCGTCGGATGACGAAGTGCGCACCGAAGATACCAAGGGTAACCCGATTTTCCTTGATGTGCGGCTGCAGCGTGCTGAATTCGAAAAACTAATCGGTGATACGGTGGCGCGTACCATCACCGTGGCGCAGCAGCTGCTGGAAGATCAGGGGTTGAAGGCCGGCGATATCAACCGTCTGGTGTTCATCGGCGGCCCCAGCAAGATTCCGTTAGTGCGCAGCCGCGTCAGCCGTGAACTGGGCATCGAAGCGGATTTATCGCTCGACCCGCTAACAACCGTTGCGGCAGGTGCGGCGTACTATGCAGCCCATCAGGCAGGCGCGACGGTGACGATTACCACCACGCAGACGGTCGGCAGCAACAAGATCGAGGAAGCGAAGCCGGCCGACGTCGTTGAAAAGAAGGTTGCGCAGACCATTACCATCCCGGCTGCCAAGACCATTGCCATCAAGGTGCGCCAGGGCGAGGGCGATGACGCGCAGAATATCCTTGTACCTATTCTGGAAGCCGGAATCCCGCTGCCGGCGCAGGGCGAGGCCAATTTTGTGGCAGCGGAATCACTGACGGCATCGATGCCGGGCTATTTGTCGTTCGAGATTTTTCAGCTGGAATTCCCCGAGCGTTTGGAACTGAACCTGTGTGTGGGCGCGTTCCGCCTTGGCGCCGAAGACCTGCCGGCCGGCACCAACGTGGTGATTGGCGACAAGATCGTGTTCAAATGGCATATGAACGACAGCGGCATTTTGACCGCGACTGTGAAGCTGCCGACGGCCGAGTTGCCGACACCGCGCTTTTATGCGCCACAGGAAGGCGAGCGCAGTTACGCCGGCGATACGGCTATTGCCTTTGCTGACGCTGTGCTGACACAGGGCGAAGAAGAGCTTTCGGATGTCGTGGCGGCCATCGGCCCGATGGGCACGCGTGAACTGGATTTGCTGAAGCACCGCCTGGCCGAACAGCGCAGCACACTGGGTGAGGCAAATGGCGACCCTGAATTGTTGCGCCAGGTCAGCGAGGAAGCGCGCTTCATCCGGCAGGATATCGCGCGGCTGGCCCGCAAGTATGCAGCCAGCGTGCTGCAGCGTCGCCTTGGCAAGATGGTGGCCGCGTTTAACCGCGTGGCGCGCGGTTTTGCGACGATTGACGAGGTAACGGAATTCGAAGCCGGCGTGCGTGCCGTGCAGGATATCATCGCCACCAGCGCCGCCCAGCGGGCCGACGCTTTGAAGGAAAACAATATCGGCGTGATGAAAGACGGCGGCGTTTCCAGTGCCGACTGGTACAAGGCCGAACGCAAGCTGACCGAACTGCGCCGGATCTTCTTCGCCTCGGCATGGCGTGATACCATATATGTGCAGAACTGGTACGAGCGCGTGAAGCGCGAAGCTTACCTGTTCCCCGATGCCGAAGAATATGCCGAACTGCTGCAGGAAGCCGAAAAGGCGATGACGGGCGATGATTCCAGCAAGCTGCAGGCGGTGATGAACAAGATTCTGACCGCACGCATTACACTGGGTGCATCGGATTCAACAGCTGATCTGGCAAGTATCGCGCAGGGTTAGGCGTGCGGCATTACCTGCACAGGCGGCAGTTGATTGCTGCGCGTTGGGGCTATCAACTGGGCGCCTGTTAGATCGGTCAACCCGAAGAAATCGCCTTGTGATGGACAGCGATAAGAAACGCTAACGCCATTTTCTGCACTGATGGATTCAAAAGTGCAGCCTTGCCCAAAGTCAAAGTACAGGTGGCCATTTTCTACGCGAACGACGCCAGCGTACCGAACAGGTCCGGTATCTGCATCCCGAACGGCCTGGAAAAGAGTCTCTTGTTCGCATGCGTTAATATCAGGACATACTGTGTAAATCGTACGCGTTGCGTTCGCGGCAACAGAGAGCTGCGGTTCAATAAGGTTGTGATGGTTAAGCGAGCTGTGTTCGATACCAAATTGGGCGGCTGCTAAAGCAACAGCACCACCAAGAGCGCCAAGCATAACTTTCATTTTTCTTCTCCGTAATACAGGGCCTTAAATATGTGACAAATTTCGCAGCAGATTAGATATTGTCGTATTCGGACGGAAAATCACTGAGAGGATATCTGCCTGCGCGTGGGTTTCTTCTTTCAAGGCGGATGACTGCATTTGGGTAATCAACGATGCGTGTCTGGAAAGATTTTTCGCGGGCCTTTGCTGCCAGAATTGCGCTGAGGTTTTCTTTGGCATCAATTTGTGTGCCTTGGTCGGTTCCGTACATGTCGCAGAGGCATTGACGATGTTCAGCGCGGTTTTCGATGAGAAGGGGGTTGGTGGCGGGATCAACATTAAATTCGCCATAGGCATCCTGCCACACATTGATGGTGTGTTCTTCAGCAACATCTTTGCATGAAGGAATATAGCCATCCATATGCAACACTGTTGTCGTTACCGTGATTTTGTCTGCGCGCACAAACTTGTGTGTTGCAACAAAGGGCCTTGGCGGAGCGGCTTCGCGGGGCGACAGCAGGGCCAGTTCTTCATCACCTAATATAAGCATCGGATATCTTTCTTCAGTATGGGGCGTATATAGGCGCACAGTATGATTCAATGCAAGCGGGTTTTCGCTTGTAGCGCGCAATAATGTTGCAAGCTTAAACATTCTCGACGGTGACTTTACCCATGATGCGTTCGGCGAATTTTAGGGCCTCGGGCGTCGTGCCGGTTGAAAGATAGCGGTGCTTCCCGCTTTCAATACTGGGATACTCGGGGTGGTTCTTCATGTAGATGGCAGTGGCTTTGCCGACCATATCCTGCTGGTCAAGAATGGTAATATCCTTTGGCAGGGCTTCGGTGAACAAGTGCCTGATCAGCGCATAGTGCGTGCAGCCCAGAATGACGCGATCAGGCCATGTGCGGCCCATTTGTTCGTGCAGTTCAGCAACATACTTTTCCACCAGCGGCCGCATATCGACGTCAGCCGCGCCGGTTTCGATCAAACGCACCAATTCGGGGCAGGCTTGCTGGTACACACGCGCATCAGGCAGGCGCTTTTTGATTTCCGACGGATAGGTTTCAGTCAGTGCCGTGCGCTCGGTGCAAAAGATGCCGATCGTTTCCGGGTTGTTGGCGACAGCCGCTTCGATGGTAGGGGCGACAATGCCGATCACGTTGCGCTTGATGCCGTCGTTGCGTTGCTGCATGGGCAGCCAGTCATCCTGGATCCAGTGCAGTGCCACGGTGCTGGCGGTGTTGCAGGCGATGATGACCAGCTGACAGCCCTGCGCAAACAAGCGCTCGACGCCGACGCAGGTGAGGGTAAGGACATCCAGCGGCGGGCGTGTGCCATACGGTGCATTGCGGTTGTCACCGAGGTAAACGAAGTCGGTTTTGGGCAGGGCTTCCAGCAGTGCTTTGTGCACTGTCAAACCCCCGAAGCCGCTGTCAAAAACACCGATCATTAAGATCCTTATTTATACTGAAATCTTGCCTGCTTCATCCTGCTGGTCAATGTGGCGAAATTGTCATTGCTTTCAAGGGGGCGGGTGCCTAGGGTGCCTGCATATTCAGGAGCTTGAATATGCCTACGAAATTCGGCTTTTACCTTGCCAACACGCTTTACACCCCGTCGGTCGTGACGCCGGAAGACGCTATGAAGCGTCACGGCTGCACGGAAGAAGCTATGATCGAGCAGGCCCAAGTGCTGGTTAACCTGATGATGGGTACGGGTGCCGAGCGCGAAATTGCATGGGGCTATATTGAATGGAATGGCGGCACCAATGAAGTAGGCGGCATTATTTGTAATAAGGCAATCGGCCTGCTGACTGCGCGCATTTTTGGCGAAGAAAGAGCGAAGATCCTGGCCGAAGCTCCGGCAGGCAAGGCCGAAGCCTTCTTTGCCGAATTAAGCTTCAGTCACACGTTCCCGCATGACCCTGTGAGCCAGCCCAAGCCGTTATCAAATGAAGGCGATGACACAATGGGTAAATATATTGCCAGCACACTACGCACGTATTCGCTGGATGGCGGTATGGAAGGTATGGACTTTGATGATG
Source organism: Bdellovibrionales bacterium (assembly GCA_050248995.1). GTDB lineage: Bacteria > Pseudomonadota > Alphaproteobacteria > JAIXQD01 > JAIXQD01 > JBFWRI01. The sequence continues at coordinate 6,889 of JBFWRI010000015.1, read as the reverse complement.
CAGACGGTATGGAAACCCGTACTGGTTTTGTAAAGCGCGCCGCGCAGGTGCTGTTGCATTATGGCAAGTCCAGGGACACTGATGTTGCCGAATGTCGCCGCCGTGCAGGTGTGGCGAAAGCTTACTGGACCAAGCATTTCGGCTAGTTAAAACCGCCTGCTTAGTAAGGGTCGACCTGGTTGGCCCTTTCCCGTTGCTTCTTGGCAATCTTGGCGGCGATTCTTTGCAAGGCTTCCCGTTTCTTCTGAAGGTATTGTGCGTCACCGTTTGAGCCCCAGCCATCGCTGGGGGCGTTTGCCGTGTATTTCACATCCCGTTCAAACCCATCAATAAGCGCGACGATAGCCGCTTCATTATCGACAAACTTCTTCAGCATGGCCTCAAAGTCGGCAGCCTTACATTGCAAGGCTGCTTCGCTAAGCTGCTTATGCAGGTCGGCTGGATTGGGGAAGATAGTGTTCAGTTCACTGACCGAGCAGTCCAGAAACACTTGCCGGCCTGTCGGTCCTGTAGCATTGCCGAAAGCAGCCATGTTCAGCTTTTGCATTGTTTCTTTCGAGAAATTTTGAGAGGGCATAAACAACCTTTCGTTAGGCGTTACGGGGTGTAACGCCCTTTTTCAGACCGGTTTTGGCTGGAAAAGGTTGTTACAAACCATAATAGAGAAGGTGCCGGGGCCGGTCAACCGACTGACAAGAAAGGCTTTTAAAGGCTTGCTTTCGGGCCGGTTTTTCCTTTAAAACATCGCCCTGTGGGAGACAACGCGCCTGGGTTGCCCAGGGGCCGAGTCGGACCACTAACTCCAGCCGTCGCAAGGCGGTAACTTTTTGAGAGGATACATCGCTATGAACGCACCAGCCCCTAAGGGGAAAAAGGTTGCGGGCTATATCAAGCTGGAAGTTCCAGCTGGCGCCGCAAACCCTTCACCGCCCATTGGTCCAGCCCTCGGTCAACGTGGTCTGAACATCATGGACTTCTGCAAACAATTCAACGCCAAGACCCAAGGTATGGAAGCCAAGATGCCATGCCCGGTTCTGATCACGGCTTATGAAGATCGTACGTTTACGTTCATCATCAAGACGCCGCCGAACAGCTACTTCATCAAGAAGGCCGCGAAGATCGATAAGGGCGCAAAGAAGCCTGGCACCGAGAAGGTGGGCAAGATCACCAAGGCACAAGTACGCGAAATCGCCGAAAAGAAAATGCCTGACCTGAACTGCAGCACTGTCGAAGCCGCCATGCAACAAATCATCGGCACCGCCCGCAATATGGGCGTGGACGTTGTGGATTAAGGGAGCGGAACATGACAAAGAACAAACGTTATACAACCGCTGCCGCAACCGTAGACCGTAACAAGTTCTATGCTGTTGCCGAAGCTGTGAAACTGGCCAAGCAGAACGCGAAAGCCAAGTTCGACGAAACGATCGAAATCTCGATCAACCTTGGTATCGACCCCAAACAATCAGACCAGAACGTGCGCGGCGTTGTTGCGCTGCCGGCCGGTACGGGCAAGACCGTAAAGGTTGGTGTGTTCGCCAAGGGCGCGAAGCTGGAAGAAGCCAAGGCGGCTGGTGCGGATATCACCGACGTTGAGCAGCTGAAGAAGGACATCCTTGCCAACAAGCTGAACTTCGATCGCCTGATTGCCACACCCGATATGATGGGCGAGCTGGGTCAGCTGGCGAAGGTGCTTGGTCCGCGCGGCCTGATGCCGAACCCGAAGACGGGTACGGTAACGATGGATGTTGCCGCCGCCGTTAAGGCGGCCAAGGCTGGCAGCATTGAATTCCGCGCTGAAAAGGCCGGTATCGTGCAAGCCGGCATCGGCAAGGCCAGCTTTACCGAAGCGCAACTGCTGAGCAACGTGAAGGCGTTGCTGGCCGCGTTGCTGAAGGCGAAGCCGCAAGGCCTGAAGGGCAACTACGTCAACAAGATCGTTATCAGCAGCACCATGGGGCCGGGCGTTAAGCTTGATGTTCCTGCGGCACTGGCTGAAGCCGCTTAAGGCGCAATCTGGCGGGCATCTAGCCTAGCCGCCTGCGCTTCCGGTGCTCACGTACTTTTATGTACGCTGCGCGCCGGATCTCGGCGGCGTTGCTATCTGCCTCACCATCTTGCACCTTGAAAGAATTAAGGGCGCTGGGGAAACCTGGCGCCCTTTTACTTTCCGAAAAGCGCGATATCATTTTCCTATGATTTTTGACGACGATATTCCGCTGGAGATAAAAGAAGACCTGCGTGCGATGTGGCGCCGGACCGGGCTTGAACAGACCCTGGGAATTAAGGGTCGCCTGATGGCCGAGCGTATTATCGTATGGGCGGCGAACAACCCCGATGCCGCCGTAAAGGTGGGCTGGGATACGCGGCTGGCCACCAAAACCGGAAGACCGGCTGCCATTCTTGATACCCGTCACGGCTTTGACTTGCTGGATTATGCCCGCCGCCCGTACCGGGGGCGTGACGCCGGTATTGACCGCTTTGTTCAGGCGTTCTATGCAGCTCGCTCCTTTATTAATGAACAGGGGCTGCGCCCCGAAACCCTGCCGTTGCTGAACAGTATGCCCCGGCGTGAACTGGCTGGGTCGCGGGCCATGGCGGCTTAGGATTTATTAATAGGGAGCAGATTAGTTTCAAGTCGGGCCTGTATATCTGGCCCTAACAAGAAGGAATTTATTATGACCGGTAAAAGAAGCCCCAAGACCATCCGCTTTTCAGAAGAGGTCGCGCAGCGCCTGAATGCCGATGCGCGCACAGAGTACACAGTCTCGTCAGTCATCTCGGAAGACATGATGCTATTCCTTGACCGCATGCCGGCATTTGTTGTTACGACGCCGCTGATGATCAGCACGGCCAAGGCTGTGAAGGAATGCCAAGTCACGGGCGTTCTGGACGATTATCGCCTTGCCCATCGCCTGCTTACCCGCTGCATGCCTGAAAAAACGCCGGTCCGCAGCCCGTTCGTTCAATAGCCGCCTGAAAATCAACGGGTTATCTGGCGGCAACCGCCCATTTAACCCTTGCATCCAGGCGGGAGATTCCCCTATAAAAGCGTCACTTCGAAGTTCGCTTCGAAGCCTGTCAGAGACTGATGCCACCCCAATGGAAACAAGCGGGTTTAAACACGCATCATAGATAGGGAAAAACGAAATTCACCCACGCATGTCGTGGTGTCTCTCGCGCTTCTCTTCTCAAAACAGGGATAGTTGGTCGTTCAACTGAACGGCTGTGGAGTAACCCATGTGGGGTGAACGTAGCGCGCGTGCCGACAGGCAGACAGCAAGCGAAGTCAGTTACCACATGAAACAAAGAAGGAAGAGCGCGTGACTGCTAAAATGAATGCCCAACGGCAGAAAAAAGCTGACACGATTGCAAACCTGCAAAACGACGTTCTTGGCAACGCCGGCATTGTCATCATCACGGTGAACAAGGGCCTGAATGCCGCGGACGCCGTTGACCTGCGCAATAAAGTGCGGTCAGCCGGTGCATCGTACAAAGTCGCGAAGAATACGCTCGTGAAGCGGGCCCTGACGGGTTCGACCTTCGCTGGTATCGACAAGTACCTGACCGGCCCGACCGCGCTGACGACATCGCCAGACGCTGTTTCGGCTGCCAAGGTAATTGCCGAATTTGCCAAGGCCAACGACAAGCTGGAGATCATTGGTGCCGGTTTCGGTGACCAGGTGCTGGACGCTAATGGCGTCAAGAATCTGGCGAAGCTGCCGTCGCTGAACGAACTGCGTGGCAAAATCGTCGGCCTGCTGCAGGCACCGGCCACGAAGATTGCCGGGGTGCTGCAAGCCCCCGCCGGCCAGCTGGCGCGTGTTATGGCAGCTAAAGCGAAGCAAGCGGCGTAATCACAACCAAACAAACCAAGTAGGAGTAAACAATGTCAAAGTTAGATAAAATCGTAGAAGATCTGTCGGCCCTTTCGGTTATCGAAGCCGCTGAACTGTCGAAGCTGCTGGAAGAAAAGTGGGGCGTTAGCGCCGCGGCTCCGGTTGCTGTTGCTGCAGCCGCCCCGGCCGGTGGCGGCGCTGCCGCTGCTGAAGAGCAGACCAGCTTCACGGTCGTTCTGGCCGCTTCGGGCGACAAGAAGATCGACGTCATCAAGGTCGTTCGCGAGCTGACGAACCTGGGTCTGAAGGAAGCCAAGGACCTGGTCGAAGGCGCGCCGAAGGAAGTGAAGGCCGGCGTCGACAAGAAGGAAGCCGAAGAAATGAAGAAGAAGCTGGAAGCCGCTGGCGCCAAGGTCGAACTGAAGTAAGTTCTACCGCTTCTTTTAAGCTTAAAAGCCCCGCCTTAACCGGCGGGGCTTTTTTAGTTTCATCGCCCATATGCTAAGCCATAAAAATGCCTACGGTTGATATCCCCGACTATGAAAAGGCCATTCGTCAAGGCATGCAAATGCATGACGAAGAAGTGATTGTGCTTGGTATTTACGAAGCACTGTTCCGCAAACCTGCAGCAAACGGTGGCTATGCTGTTTTTAATGACCTTGATGAAGATCACATTGATCGCTGGAGCGACGCAGCGTGGGATGGCCTGCTGTGGCTTATGAAATATAACGCCCATAAATGGAAAACCTCGCTTTCTGTCTTTGAGCGTTCTGAAAGATGCGAAAGAACGATTATCGCGCAGAAGATGCTGGGCTATATGATAAAGAAATTTCCTGTTATGGCCGTGCGCTATAGCGATAACTTCCGCGATCTTCTGGATATTATTCGCGACAAACGCCTGATAAAAGGTGTGCGCCATAGCTTGAGCTGGTTTGTTCTGTCCAGCGCTGTTAATCGTAATTGTGTTGAAGGTTTAAAGCGAGGGCAGGAACTTGCCGCAAGTCAGGTTATTGAAGATGTGTATGTAGTGCCTGCCAGGACGAGCGGTTACCTTCACCCCATCTTTGCGATGTTCGAAAGCAATGGCGACGTGCTGTGCAATTCGGCGTGCCAATTCAAATCACCAAAAGGCATATTGAAATATTGGCATGAAGGTGAAGAGTTAAATGGTTCCGAGACCCCGCAGGTTGCCTTTGGTGTACCGGCTCTGTTTCATACATTGAGCGCATTGCACGACAACGCAACGACTGCGCGTAAAAAGGAAAAAGCAGCGAAGTCGATTATCAGCGCTGCACGTTATTTGAAGGATATAAGGCGGGATGCCGCATACCGTGCCGCACTGCAGCATATTCCTGTGGGTTTACAGGAAAAGCTGAGCCGTTAAATTCGCGGCTATGAAACAGGTTATCATCTACGATACCGAATATTACACCGACAAAGACTGGATGGGGCTGAACGAGAACCCCAACCCGGATTTGCCGCGCCACCTTATCCAGATCGGGGCGCTGAAGCTGGATGCCGCCACACTGGCTGTGGTGGAAGAATACGACATGATGTGCAAACCGCCGCTGCCGCTGACCGACGAGTTCACGCGCCTGTCGGGCATTTCGCAGCAGCAGGTGGATGCGCGGGGCGTCAGCTTCGCTGATATCTTCCGCTCGTTCTGGAAATTCAAGGGCGACGCGCCGCTGTATTCATATGGGTCGGATATCGAGGTGCTGCGCCGCAACCTTGGCTATAATAATATGCCGCTGCCGGTCGACTGGCCCGCCGTACCGGAAAACACCAATATCCGTCCGTTCATCCAGCAGCACGCGCCGGAAACCGTAAAGGTGAATTCAGGCCGGCTGGTGGAAGTGCTGGGCATCCGCCCCCGGCACAAGGAGCATACGGGGCTGGGCGACTGCCATTCCATCCGCGAGACACTTATATACCTGATCGAAAAGCGCGGCGCGCCGAATCCGTTTTTGGCGGGCTGACATATGGCCGATCATTCAGAAATCATTGCGTGGGCCCGGCAGCAGCTTAACGCACCGCAAGCCGTTGCAACGTTGGTTGTTCAGGCGCCATGGTCAACAGTTCTGCGCGTTAATACGGGCGAAAGGGCTGCTTACCTGAAGCAAACATCGGCGGGATTATTCATTGAAGCATCGGTGCTGCGCATCTGCCACGATACGTGCGGTATTAAATCGGTGCCATGCCTGATTGCTGCTGATGCGGGCCAGTGCTGCTTCCTGATGGAAGAGAGCGGGCACACTTCGTTGCGCGAATTTTATAATGGCAACCCGGATACGGATTTGTTGATGAAGGCATTGCAGATATATCGCGAGCTGCAGCGCGCAACCGCGCCGCATATCGATGCCTTCCTGCAGGCGGGCGTGCCCGACTGGCGGTTGCACAAACTGTCCGCTGTTTATGACGACATGGCCAGCAATGACGTTTTTATGACATCGCTGGGCCTTGAGGCTGCCGACATAAAGGCGGCGCGGGATATTTCCGGAAAACTTGAAAAGGCACTGCAGGAGCTAGACGGCTTTGGTATTGCACCGTGCCTGAACCATGCTGATCTGCACGACGCCAATATGCTGCTGAACAAGGCCACGGGGGCCGTGACGATTATTGATATTGGCGAAACGGTGGTCGAGCATCCGTTCCTGTCGCTGACGGCATTTTTGAAGCGCTTGCCGATACGCTATCCGGTCCTGAAGGATACGGAAGGCTTCAAGGCATTGCACGCAGCCTGTTTCAGCGGCTGGGGTCTGGCCGACGCTGATTTGCAGGCGGCCGAAGCGCTGGCGTGGCAGTTGCTGCCCCTGTATTCCATTCTGGTGCACACACGGCTGGTTAACCTGTCATCGAAAACAACCGGCGATCTTTCGGGCATGCAGGACCGTGTGAAGCGTGCCTTCCCGCAGCTGGTTGAGAATTTAACAGGTTAGGGGATATTGGGCAGAGATGATTGGCCATAGCTGGCGCCTGAAATAGTCAATACCGCAGGGTAGGTTGTTTAGTCAATATATTTCTTTATAAGAAAGTTTCTTTTTTATATTATC
>JBFWRI010000014.1:0-50326 GCA_050248995.1 Bdellovibrionales bacterium | reverse complement strand
CGGGCTATACATCAACCGGCAGCTGTGACTCGGCTATCACCTATATCGATGGTGACGCAGGTGTCTTGCTGCATCGTGGCTACCCCATTCAGGAGCTGGCCGAGAAAAGCAACTTTCTAGACGTCTGTTACCTGCTGTTGAACGGTGAACTGCCTACCAAGCCGCAATACGAGGATTTCAATTACCTTATTACCCACCATTCGATGGTGCATGAACAGTTGGCACGCTTCTTCAGCGGTTTCCGTCGCGACGCCCACCCTATGGCCATCATGTGTGGTGTTGTGGGGGCGCTGTCGGGATTCTATCATGACAGTCTTGATATCAACGACCCCAAGCACCGCGAAATATCGGCCCAGCGCCTGATTGCGAAAATGCCGACGCTGGCCGCTATGGCTTACAAGTATTCGATCGGGCAACCCTTCGTATATCCTAATAACGATCTCTCGATCGCTGAAAACTTCCTGTACATGACGTTCTCGGTGCCGTGCGAAAAATACAAGATCAACCCGGTTCTGGCACGCGCGATGGATAAAATCTTCATCCTGCACGCCGACCATGAACAGAACGCATCCACATCAACGGTACGCCTTGCCGGTTCGTCGGGTGCCAACCCGTTCGCGTGTATCGCCGCCGGCATCACCAGCCTGTGGGGCCCCGCCCATGGCGGCGCCAACGAAGCCGTGCTGAAGATGCTGATGGAAATCGGTGACAAGAGCCGCATTCCTGAAATCATCAAACGCGCCAAGGACAAAGGCGACAGTTTCCGCCTGATGGGCTTCGGCCACCGGGTATACAAGAACTATGACCCGCGCGCCAAGGTGATGCGCGAGACCTGTCACGAGGTTCTGGACACGCTGGGCATCAAGGACCCGCTGCTGGATACGGCCATGGCGCTGGAGAAAGCTGCGCTGGAAGACGAATACTTCATCGCCAAGAAGCTGTACCCGAATGTCGACTTCTATTCAGGCATCATCCTGCGCGCGATGGGCTTCCCGATGAACATGTTCACCGTGCTGTTTGCGCTGGCCCGTACCGTAGGCTGGGTATCGCACTGGCAGGAGATGATGGCCGATACGCAACAGAAAATCGGCCGTCCGCGCCAACTATACACCGGCGAAACGCCGCGCAGCTATGTCGATATCGGCAAACGTGTGGCCGGTAAAGCCGCCTAATTTATTTTCAGTCCTTTAAGGACACCATGTCGCACCCACTGCCCGCTGTTCGCGAACACCATTTTGTTGCTCTTCTGATGGCTGTGCAGTTTGTCAATGCCGTCGATTTCATGATGGTCATGCCGTTGGCCCCCGACTTTGCCGCCGCGTTGGGCTTCTCAGCTAGCCAGATCGGCATGCTCACAGGCACTTTTTCGATTGCATCTGCTATCGCCGGCTTTATCGCCGCGCTGTTCCTTGACCATTACAGCCGCAAACGCGCCCTGCTGTTCTGCCTTGGTGGTATGTCGCTGGTAACCTTGTTGGCCGTGTTTGCGCAGGATCTGCATAGTATGATGGCTGTGCGCGCCCTGACAGGCCTGATCAGCGGGCCTATTTTTGGCATCTGCGGGGCGTTTGTTGCCGATGTGATCCCAGCCCACCGCCGCGGCGCGGCCATGGGGCAGTTGCTGGGAGCGTTTTCGGTTGCCGTTGTACTGGGCGTGCCGTTTGTGTTGGAACTGGCGCACTGGGTTGACTGGCGCGCCCCGTTCATTGCTGTTGGTCTGGCGGGGTTAATCGTTTTGGCTGCTGGCTTGAAGTATTTGCCCTACCATAAACCGGAAGCCGAGCATCAGCCTGTAGCCGCACGTATTGCTTCCATCGGTCGCATGTTGGCCTCGCCGCTTATCCTGGCCAGCTACGGCTGCTCGGCCATAGCCATGATGGCTGGCTTCCTGCTTATCCCGAATATTGCCGCCTTCATCCAGATGAACATGGGCTACCCGCGCGACGATCTGGCCTTTCTTTATCTTGTTGGCGGCGCCATCACTTTCTTCAACCAGCGCTGGGCTGGAAAACTGGTCGACCGTACATCAGCAACGCTGGTCAGCATACTTTATGGCATCATCTTTATCACGAACGTCTATCAGGGTTTTGTGCTGCAGGCCGTTGCCGTGCCGGCAGCCGTTACGTTCGTTCTTTTCATGGTCGGCATGACCGGCCGCGGGGTGGCCGCGCAAACGCTAGCCAGCAAGGTGCCACCGCCAACATGGCGCGGGGCCTACATGGTTGTGCAGGGTGCTGTCATCAATATTGCGACGTCGATCGCGGCATATGTTTCAGCGCAGGTGCTGACCGAAGAAAACGGCCGTCTGATGAACATGGAGCAACTGGGTTGGGGCGCAATCATCCTGTCGCTAAGCGTGCCGCTGTTGTTCTGGTACACCGAGCGCAAGATTGGCAGCAAGCCGCATTAACGCGCCACACGGCTCACGCGGAAGCTGCGCGTTGCCGCAACTTCGGCATACTGTAACCCGGCGTCTTTCGCCAAACGCGCCACGGGTACTGTGACCTGCGTCACCAGATACGCCTGTCCGGCCGGCTTCAGCAGTTTGGGCAGCGCCGCCACCAGTTCGCCGACAATGCGGAAGCTTTGCGTGTTGCCTTCGTGAATGGGCGGGTTACTGATGACAAGATCAAAAGTTCCCTGAATAGCAGCCACACCGCCTGACAGGATGGTTTTGGCCTGCGCGACGTTGAGAGATGTCGCGCGAATAGCAAGGGGATCATGGTCGCTGGCCGTTACAATACAACCTTCCTGTTTATACAGCATGGCGCCCGCCAGCAGGCCGATGCCGCAGGCGAAATCCAGAACCTCGGTGCCGGGCGGCACATCGGGCAGATGCTGGATAAGCAGCGCTGTCGCTTCATCCAGCTGGCCACCGGCGAACACGCCGGGGAAGCTTTGAAATGGCGGGTTACCGGTTACGAAGTCATCAACCGACTTTTTGAAATCCTGCGGCTTCTGAAGAATCCAGATGCGGCCATGGTCGCCAGTGTAGACACTTTCAGCCGCCGCAAAAACCTCTCCAGCCACGGCGCCGGCCGATTTGATACCCAAATCGTTATCGCCGAATAAAATCACCTTGCCATGCGGGTGCAGAACGCTGGCGCAAGCGTGCAGGCAGAAACGCAAAGCGTCCTTGCCACGCGGCAGGGGCAGAACAATGCTGTCATACGGGCCACCGGCTGGCCAGACGCCTGCTGCATGGTCGGGCGTCCATACGCGCTGCCACACGTTGGTGCGCGGTGGTAATGGCCAACGCGCATCGTGCCGCACAACCAGCTGGCGGCCTTCCAGCATGCCAAGGGCGCGGTCAGCAAGTCCCGGCATGAGGCAAATAACTTAAAATGACGCGTGCAGCGCGATCCGAAGGCGTTTCCTGACCTTCCTGCAACAGGGGCCGTAGTTCGGCATAGGCCTGTTTCTGCACTGCGCGATTCTGCTCGCTTTGCAGCAATGGTAATAGTTTCGCGGCGATATTGTCGGCCGTACAGTTTTCCTGCACGCATTCGGGTACTGCTTCGCGCTTCAACAGTACGTTGATAGGTGAAAACAGTCGGATATTGATGAACGAACGATACAGGAATGCCGTTACCGGGCTGATTTTATAGGCCATTACCATCGGCAGGTTTGCCAGAGCAACTTCAAGATTGACGGTACCACTCGCCCCCAGAGCGGCTGTGCTGGCGGCGAAGGCATCGTATTTGTCGCCGTCGCTAGTGACCACATGCACCGGCACATCCCAGTTGGCAATACTGTCACGCACCGTCTTTTCTACCGTGGGCATAGTCGGTAGGGCAACCACCAGCGTCGGCTGGGTCTGCCTGGCCCGTTCGACAACTTCTTTAAAGATCGACAGCAGGTAACGCACTTCGCTTTTACGGCTGCCAGGCAGCACGGTCAGCACAGGCACATCGCCCGCAAGACCGTACTTGGCCCGGAACTGCTGTCCATCGCCCCTGTCGGCCCCGTTTTCAATAATTGGATGCCCCACGAACGTGGCTGCAAGGCCCTCTTTCTCGAAATAGGGCGGCTCGAATTTAAATAGCGTCAGTATATGCGTCAGGAACTGCGCTATTTTCTTCGCACGGCCCGGCCGCCACGCCCATACGCTCGGCGCGACATAATGCAAGAGCGGGATCCCAAGCCTCTTTAGACGCTTGCCAACACGGAAGCAGAAATCAGGGCTGTCGATCGTGATAACAACAGCAGGCCTGTCGGTTTCAACGGCCTGCACAGTCTGTTTCAAGCGGCGGAAAATCAGCATGATCTTCGGCAAAATCTCCCACAGGCCGAAAACGGCAAGGTCACTTTGCGGAAATAGCGGATTTAAACCTTCGGCTATCATGCGCTCGCCGCCAACGCCCTTGAAAGCGATATCGGGTCGCAATCTCCTGATTGCCTGCATCAGACGCACTCCCAACAGGTCGCCAGAAGGTTCGCCCGTGATGATGTACACCTGCGTCATGCCTCGATGCCCATGATGAAAAGGCCGCGGTCGTTTGCGGCCGCTACCGTTGCGGCATAATTATCAACTAACGTGTTGCCAGCCGACACAACGATACCTGACAGCCCTGCGGCCGCTGCATTCTCAACCGTACGCACGCCAATGGTCGGCAAATCAGCACGCTTATCCTGCTGCGGCTTGCACAGCTTCACTAGAATCCCGCCCGCCCCGTTTTCCCTGACGCGGCGCAGAAGATCATCGGTACCGTTGCGGTCCTCAGTAGCAATGGTGGTATCGCCGCGCACCACGACAGCCTGCCCGATATCGGCCTCGCCATGTTTTTGCGCGACGGTAACCCCATAGCTTATACTTTGTTTCACCGCATCATCCGGATGCCGGCTGGTCCAGATGCCGGCGGGTGCCAGCAGTCCGGGCATCAGATCCTTCATCCCGCGCACCGTGATGCCGTGTTCCTCAAAAATCTTGATGATGCCGCGCAGCAGACCATCGTCACCCAGCATCGCCCAGCCAAGGCGCGGCAGCAGCTTGATAACCGTCCAGTCGGGCAAAAGGCCGCCCAATGTCGGACGACGGATATTACCGATCATCACCACGTCGGTAATCGCTTTCGAACGCAGTGTGTCCAGTATCTTCCGGCCATGGCCGAGACGCACCCATGTGTGTGGAAAGCGCTCGACATCTTCCTTGTCGGCGTGCCCCACCAGCGCGATAATATGGAATTTGTAACCAGCTGACTGGCAATGCTCAAACAGCTGCCGGGCTATGGCGCCGCCACCGGCAATAATGGCAAGACGCATCGTCATCGCAGCCCCTATGCTGCCAAGGCGCGCGGCTGGCACAGGGCGCGTTCGCGGTTGCGGATAAATTCAATGATTTCCATGACCGCAGGCGTATTGGCATACTCCTTCGCGGCTTCTTCAACCCGTTCGGCGAATGTCGTGCCTTCGGCCCGGTTGAATATATACAAATAGGCCTTGCGGGCCGCCTTGATGTTGGCATCGGTCATATTCTGGCGCTGCATGCCAATGATGTTTACACCATCCAGATACCCGTGATCGCCGCGTACAAGGCCATAGGGAATAACATCTTCTTCCAGTTTCACATGTGCGCCGATGAAAGCGTGGTGCCCGATACGGACGTGCTGCGTCACACCTGTCATGCCGCCGATTGTGACGAAATCTTCAATCGTCACATGGCCCGATATGCCAACGCTGTTTACCAGCGTGACGTTGTTGCCGATAACACAATCATGCGCGATGTGAACGCGCTCAAGAATAAGATTGTTGTCGCCAACAACGGTTTTCATTTTATCGGCCGCCGTACCCGGGTGCATTGTGACATATTCGCGAATCACATTGTTTTTACCGATGATCAGCTCGGCCGCTTCACCCTTGTATTTACGGTCAGGAGTCGGCGCACCCAGCACGGCAAACGAATAAATCCGGGTACCGGCGCCGATCGTCGTATGCCCTTCAATCACTACATGCGATTTAAGCTCGACATTATCACCGATTTTTACCGGTCCCTGCAGTACACAGTAAGGACCGATAACGACATTCGAGCCAAGCGTGACACCAGGCTCGACAATCGCTGTCGGGTGGATGCTGTTCGTCATATTACCCTGCCTGAGCCATCCCGCCGGGGCCCGGGTCTTCCACATTCATCGCCGTGCATTCCGATTCAGCACGCAGTTCACCATCAACCCACGCTTCGCCGCGGAATTTCCACACTGGGCCACGTTGTTTCTGCTTGAACACGCGCAGCTCGATACGGTCACCTGGGATGACAGGCTTGCGGAAACGCGCCATATCAATCGTCATAAGGTACACGATGCGATTCACCTGCGGCGGCAGCGACTTGATGACAGTAATAACAGCCGTCTGCGCCAGCGCTTCAACAATCAGCACACCCGGCATCACCGGTTGGTTCGGGAAGTGGCCCTGAAAAAATTCTTCGTTCGCCGTCACACACTTGATGCCCACAGCGCTTTCGCCGGGCACCAGATCGATAATACGGTCAATCAGCATCATCGGGTAACGATGCGGGATTAACTCGCGGATTTGGAGTGTATCCAGAACAACTTTCTCAGCCACGTTAGCTACCTTTGCATCCATGTTAGTTCTTAGCCGCAGCGCCTTCGGTAATGGTCACCTTCACCGATGGCAGTTTGGCGTTCAAGCCCTTCAAAACACTGTCAGTGATTTCCATTTCAGGCGCATGCCACATCGTACCGGCCTTGGGCAGTACGGCGTTGGCTTTCTGCACCTTGGCGGCATCAATCACGATCTGGGCCAGAGCATCATGAATCTTTTTCATGCCCTGTGCAAAAGCCGAATCCAGGGCCTTGCGGCGCTGCTGCACTTGCGCTTCGACCTTGCGGAAGTCCTCGCGCAGCTTGTTCTGCTTTTCAGCCAGCTGCTCTTTGGTCAGCTTGTCGCGCGATTTGACGATCTCTTGCTCGGCGGCGCGCAACTTCTGTTCTTCGGCCTTGATTTCCGTCTGGTATTTGTCGCGCTGGGCATCCAGCTGCTTACGAATATCTTGAGCGGCGGTCGACTCTTTCAGGATCTTCTGCACATCAACAACAACGGCTTTCAGGGCCGGCGCATCGGCCGCAGAGGCAGGAACAGCCAAGACTGTCAGAAACAGCACAGCAAACAGAATGCGTATCATAAGACCACCTTTCGATTGGGTATGGGGTTTATACTAGAAACTAGTGCCAAAACTGAAGCGGAAAAGTTCAGTTTTATCATAACTCTCTTTTAACAGGGCTTTAGCCAGGTCAAGGCGGATGGGGCCGAAAGGCGACGACCACGACAGGCCGATACCCGCACCAAGACGGATGCTGTCGTCATCACGGAAATCCTCTCCCGGCAGAGCTGTCGCGTCAATCTTACGCAGGGTACCGGCATCAATAAATGTATGGCCCTTGATACCCAGCTCGTTCGGCAGGCCGATCGGGAATCCGAGTTCAGTGCTGGCGCGCCAGAACTCGTTGCCGCCCAGCGCGTCGTCAAAATTAGCCGTCATGTCGCGCGGACCGATACCGGCATAGGCGAAGCCGCGCAGCGAGTCGCCACCGAGGAAGAAGCGATCGCTGATGCGTACGTTTTCGTCATCAAGGCCGAAAATGTAACCGACCTCACCTTCGATCTTGCCGATGACATCGTCACCGAAAATCGGCTGGTAATAAGCGCCAAACAACCGTGTGCGCAGATGCTTTACCGTACCGCCAAGCCCCGCAAGGTCGTTGATCAGGCGAATCTGGATACCGTCGGTTGGCTGTATCTTGCTGTCGCGATCATCATACGTCAGCTCCTGGCTGATGGACGATGTCGTCTCTTTGCCTTCCTGTTCGCGGATAAAGCGCGATGCCGTCGGATCCACATCGCTGATTTCCGACTGCTGCAAGGTATAACTCAGGCGTTGGCGCAGGTGTTCACTAAGCGGATAAGCCATACGCAACGCGAATCCGTTGTTATCCTGGTTAAACGAACTTTCATCCTGGTTATCGATCTGCGTCCGGTAGATGTCGAAGCCAGCGGCAAGGTCGCGGCCCAGAAAATAGGGCTCGGTAAAGCTGATATCATACTGCTGCGTACGCTGCGATAGCGTGGCGCCCAAACGGATATTCTGGCCGCGGCCCAGCAGGTTACGTTCACGGATGCTGAAATCGGCCAGTGCACCATCGGTCGTGCTGAAGCCGGCGCCGACCGAAACCTCGCCCGTCGCCTTTTCGACAATCTCCACGTCCAAATCGGTGCGATCTGGTGCCTCGGCGCGTTTGGTTGATACTTTGACGCTTTCAAAATAGCCGAGATCCCTGACCTTCTGTTCAGACCGTTTGATCTTGCTGAGGCTGTAAGGGTCACCCTCGGCCAACAGCAATTCGCGCCGTATCACTTCGTCGAGCGTACGCGTATTGCCCTTGACGTTGACACGATTAACAAACACACGCGTCCCTTCCTCAACACGGAACGTCACGTCGATCTTTTTCTCGGGCTTGTTACGCTTCACTTCCGGATTCACGTTCGCGAAAGCATATTGCAGGTCGCCGGCAGCCTGTGTCAGCTGTGCGATGGATTTATCGACAATCTCGGCGCTGTACCACTCGCCTTCCTTGGCGGTCACTTCCTTTTTCAGTTTTTCTGGGTCGAAATTCCTGATGCTGGTGGTCAGGTCAACTTTGCCGAATTTGTAACGCTCGCCCTCTTCCACCGTGAAGGTGATAAAAAACTGCTTCTGGTCCGGGTCCAGCTCCGCCGTGGCTGTCAGCACCCGGAAATCGGCATAGCCGTGGTTCAGGTAGAAGCGGCGCAGCAGTTCACGGTCGTATTGAAGCCGGTCGGGGTCATAATAGTCGGATGTCGAGAAAATACGCCACCAGCGCGACTCGCGCGTGGCTAGTTCTTCGCGCAATTCGCTGGACTTAAACTTCTTATTGCCAATAAAGCGTATCGTGGCGATGCCAGATTGGTCGCCTTCCTTGATTTCAAACACCAGATCAACGCGGTTTTGTTCTAACGGTACGATTTTGGGTATGACCGAAGCATTAAAACGGCCGGTCCGCTGGTATAGCTGCAGGATGCGATCAGTGTCTGCCTGCACCTTGGCCCGTGTATAGACGTTACGTTCCTTGACTTGTACTTCGCGCTCAAGATCTTCTTTCTCGATGTCATCGTTACCCTCAAACGCGATACGGTTGATGATCGGGTTTTCCTTGACTTTTACAATGATGGTATCGCCGTCCTGATAAAGTGCGACGTCGCTGAAAAATCCCGTCTGGTATAAAGCCTTGATCGCGGCGTCCACTTTGTCGGGGTCGATCTGGTCGCCCTGACGCAGCGGCAGATATGACAGAACGGTATTCGATTCAATACGTTGGTTGCCCTCGACACGCAAACTACCGACATACTCCTGCGCCGCCGCGGGCGCGGCAAACACCAGCAAGAAAATTACGACAAGTGTGCGAAAGAGCATTAGGAGAACAGTTGTTTGAGGCTCGAAAAGATTTTCAACTGTACCAAATCATTCCAAGTGGCAAAGACCATAATTCCAATTAACAAAGCAAACCCGGAACGAGCTGCATACTCTTGAAATTGCTCGGAAAGTGGGCGTCCGCGCAGGGCTTCAACAGCGTAATAAACCAGATGCCCGCCATCCAGCAGGGGAATCGGGAAAAGGTTCAGCAGGCCAAGGCTGATTGATAGCAGGGTCATGAACCAGATCAGTTCAACGACGCCCAGCTGCGCCATCTTGCCTGACATCTGAGCGATGCGCAGAGGTCCACCCAATTCATCGGCTGATCGGGTACCGCTGATCATCTGCCCCAGCGCCTGCAGACTGCCGGTGGTGATCCGCCATGTTTCACCCAATGCCGTAGTCAGCGCAGAGACCGGCGTGTGATGCAGCACATCGACGCCGCTTTTTGAAATGCCGATACGCGCGGTGCGGTGTGTATCGCCGAAGGCATTTTCAACTTCTGTAATCTTGGGTGTTACCGTCAGTGTCATCTGGCGCTGGCCACGCTGGATTTCGAATTTGCTGGGCGTTCCCGTATTCAGCGCTACGCGCTGCTGGATCTGCTCGAAACGCTCGATCTTGAAGCCGTCAATCGCAACAATGCGGTCGCCCGCGCGCATGCCTGCGGCATATGCAGCACCATCCGGGGCTACCTCGCCCGCTTCCGGCAGCGTAAAAGGCTGGCCATACAGCATGAACAGTAATGCCATTACGACGATAGCGAACAGGTAGTTGGCGGCCGGGCCTGCCACGACAATCGCCGCACGCTGGCCAACCGTTTTCGAGAAGAATGCCTGTTCTTTTTCAGCCGGGGTAAAATTACGCGGCTCGACACCGCTGCTGGCTTCGTCGGTATCGCCGAACATTTTCACATAACCGCCCAGTGGCAGCAGACTGACTTTCCAGCGCGTGCCATGTTTGTCGGTCCATCCCCACAGCTCTTTGCCGAAACCAATCGAAAACATCTCGACCTTTACACCGCAGCGGCGCGCGACCCAGAAGTGACCGTACTCGTGCACGAAAACCAGCACTGATAGGACGATCAGGAAGGTGACGACATAGTTCTGCGCAAAGGCAACAATTTCCATAAACAGGGTCTCCACAAGATGTCATTATTCTTAATGGAAATAGGTCAAAACCTCAACATATTAAGGGCCACGTCAGGGCAATATGTCAGGTCCGGTAAAAAGTTAGCCAATCTGCAGCCACGCTGGCGCCGCAAACTGCCAGCCGCCGATCATGACAGCCGCGAACAGCAGCCCATCAATGCGATCCAGAATGCCACCATGGCCGGGCAGAATGCGTCCACTATCCTTGGTGCCGGTGATACGCTTGACGTAGCTTTCAAACATGTCGCCAAGCTGTGTAAAGATAGTCAACAGTACGCCAAGAATGATGACCTCTGTATAACTATGTTGCCAGAAATACCTGGCAAAGATAAGTCCGACCAAAGTCCCAAACAGCGTAGCGCCAAGCGCCCCTGACCATGTCTTGCTAGGGCTGATGACCGGTGCCAGCTTGGGCCCACCAATAACGCGCCCAAACAAGTAGGCCCCGATATCGGTAGCCCAGACAACGGCCAACAGGAAGAAGATCAGGTAATGTTCGCGCGACATCGGATCATTGCCAACCGCCATCAGGGCGACCATCGGTGTCCCCAGATAGGGGATGCCTAATGCCAGCCATTCCACATTGTCCAGCTTGACTCGGTTATAAAAGTTATAGGCCACCCCCGTAATCGCTGTGATTGTAAGGCAGGCGAAACCATACAACCCATAAGAACTTAGCCACCAGATCAGGACAAGCGTTCCATACGAAAAGAAGTCGCACAGGATACTGGGCGAGCGTTCGTGCAGGCGCAGCCATTCATACATACCCAGTACGCAGGCTGTTCCGATAAGAACGTTATAATAAATCCCGCCTGCCCATACGGCCAGCAGCACCAGAGGCATAACGATAACCGCACTCAGCGCCCGGGCAGGTAGGTCCTTGAATTTGTCTTTTATCATGCTTTGTCTATTTTTGGCCGATGCGCCCCATCTGCCAACCCCCCAAATCGGCGCTGGCGTCCCGAATATTCGGCAATGGCTTTTTCAAGGTCTTCACGGCCGAAATCGGGCCATAACACGGGGGTGAAATAAAGTTCGGCATACGCTGACTGCCACAGCAGAAAATTCGACAAGCGCTGCTCGCCTGATGTGCGAATGATAAGATCCGGGTCGGGCAACCCATGTGTATAGAGCGTTGCCGCCAGCAACGCGTCTGTAATCGGTTGGCCCGATGACTGCAGCTGCTGCACAGCTGTGATAATTTCCTGCCGGCCGCCATAATTGATGGCAAGGCACAGCGTGAAGGCATTATTGTTCTGGGTCAGCGCCTCAGCCTGGCGGATCAGATCCTGGATATCGGCATCCAGTTCTTTTTTATTGCCCAGCACACGGATGCATACGCCTTCTTCGTGTAATTTGGCCAGTTCGCTTTTCATGTAAAAACGAAGCAGGCCCATCAGGTTCTCCACTTCCTCGGCCGGGCGCTGCCAGTTCTCGGTTGAGAAGGCATAAAGCGTCATGCAACGCACGCCAAGTTCCTTAGCAGCTTCCAGCGTGCGGCGCACTGCATCAATGCCGGCCTTATGCCCTGCCAGCCGCGGCACGCCCCTGGCTTCAGCCCAGCGGCCGTTGCCATCCATGATAATTCCAATATGAGCGGGAACTGTATTACTCATCAAACCTGAGTGATCTCTTTTTCCTTGTGCGCCAGCGTGTCATCAATCTTCTTGATGAAATCATCGGTCAGCTTCTGCACTTTCTCGGACTGGCCCTTGTGTTCGTCTTCGCTGATGGCTTTGTCCTTTTCCTGTCTTTTCAGGGTATCCATGCCGTCGCGGCGGACGTTGCGCACGGCGACACGGGCCGCTTCAGCGTATTTGCCGGCTACCTTGGCCAATTCCTGCCGACGCTCAGCCGACAAGTCGGGCAATGGCACGCGGATCACATTGCCTTCGGCGATCGGGTTCAGGCCCAGGCCGGATTCGCGAATGGCCTTATCGACGGCCTTTGTCATGCCTTGGTCCCATACCTGTACCGATAGCATGCGCGGTTCGGGCACCGAAACGCTGGCCAGCTGGTTCAGTGGCATCGTACTGCCATAGGCGTCGACAACCACCGGCTCCAGCAACGACGCCGAGGCGCGGCCCGTGCGCAGGCCCTGGAATTCTTTCTTCAGCTGCTCGATCGCGCCGTTCATGCGCTGTTCAAGATCTTTCATAAGGTCGGCCATCGGTGGCTCCTTCAGGCAAAAAGTGACTGCACATATATTTACTGGAAACAGCGGGGGCCGAAAAGCGGAAAAACGGCCTAAATTCAGCCAATCAACGTAAATGTACCCTTGCCCTGCGTGGCGGCAGCAAAGGCGCCGTGATCGTGCAGATTGAACACAAGGATCGGGATGCGACTGTCCTTCGCCAGTGAAATGGCGCTGGCGTCCATCACATTCAGTTCCTTGGCCAACACATCCATATAGCTCAGCTTTTCAAAACGCTTGGCACCCGGGTTTTTCTTGGGGTCGGCGTCATAAACTCCGTCGACCTTGGTGGCCTTGAACAGCGCGTCGCAGTTCATTTCTGCGGCGCGCAGCGCAGCGGCGCTGTCGGTTGTGAAGAACGGATTGCCGGTACCAGCGGCAAAAATCACCACGCGGCCCTTTTCCATATGGCGAATGGCACGGCGACGAATGTACGGCTCGCAGATGCTTTCCATCTTGATGGCTGACTGCACGCGCGTGTTCACGCCGGCATGCTCCAGCGCGTTCTGCATGGCCAGTGCGTTGATGACGGTGCCCAGCATGCCCATGTGGTCGCCGGTTGTGCGGTCGATACCCTGTGTGGCGCCGCTGACACCGCGGAAGATATTGCCGCCGCCGATCACAACACAGACCTCGATACCCATCTCGGTAACGTCTTTGATTTCCTGCGCAACGCGCGTTACCGTTTCCGGATCAAGGCCGTTATCGCGGCCACCCATCAACGCTTCGCCCGAAATCTTCAGCAAGACGCGCTTGTACTTCGCGGTAGCGGGCGGGGCTTTATGAAAGACTTGTTCAGGGGCCATGTGAATTCCTTGCCCGCATTGTAACCGTGATTCTGAAAAGAAAAAGCCCCGCTTTCGCGGGGCTTTCGTATCTTAGCTTGCCTTCAGGCCGGCTTGGGCTGCCACTTCGGCAGCGAAGTCGGATTGCTCTTTTTCAATCCCTTCGCCCAGCTGGAAGCGGGCGAATGCGACCAGTTTGACCGGTGCGCCGAATTCTTTCGAGGCATCCTCAATCACCTTGCTGATCTTGCGTTCGCCATCAACCACAAAGGTCTGTTCCGTCAGCACCACTTCTTCGTAGTACTTGCGGATACGGCCATCCACCATCTTGGCGACCATTTCAGGTGCCTTTCCGGTAGCGGCGGCCTGTTCGGTCAACACCGCACGTTCACGCTCAACGTTCGCCTGATTCACATCCGCAATCGTCAGCGCTTCAGGGCGGGCAGCAGCGATATGCATGGCGATCTGTTTGCCCAGCGCGTGCAGCTTGTCAGCCGGCGCTGTGCTTTCCAGGGCAACCAGCACGCCAATCTTGCCGACATTCGGTGCCGCAGCATTGTGCACATAGCTGGCGACAATGCCCGGCTCTACGCTCAACAGTGTCACGCGGCGCAGATTCATGTTCTCGCCGATGGTAGCAATCAGCTTGGTCAGCGTTTCCTGAATGGTTTCGCCGCTATCCAGCTTGGTGGCAGCCAGTTCGGCAATATCAGCCGTACGGTTAGCCAACGCCTTTTGGGCAGCGTGCTGGGCCAGTTGCTGGAAGTGCTCATTTTTAGCGATGAAGTCGGTTTCGGCGTTCACTTCAACGACAACGCCCGAACCGCCATGAGCGGCAACACCCACCAGCCCTTCGGCCGCAACGCGGCTGGCCTTCTTGGCGGCGGCTGAAAGGCCCTTCTTGCGCAGCCAGTCAACGGCCTCTTCAAGGTTGCCGTTGGTTTCAACCAGCGCCTTTTTGCAGTCCATCATGCCAGCGCCCGATGTTTCGCGCAGTTCTTTTACAAGTTCAGCTGTAATCGTCATTGTATACTCCTTTACGTGATGTCCCCGATATGGGGACGCCACGCGTAAAATTAAACCCTTTGCTGATTAGGCCTGAGCCGCTTCCAGTTCAGTCGCAGCGTCGTTGGCCGGAGCCAGTACGCCGCCCGGAAGTTCCGCCGCGCCCAGATCGGCACCGCTGCTGATGGCTTCGCGTTGCAGGCCTTCCAGCACCGCACCGACAACCAGGTCGCAATAGGTATCGATCGCGCGCAGGGCGTCATCGTTGCCCGGGATCGGGAACGTGATGCCATCGGGGTCGCTGTTGCTATCAACAATAGCCACAACGGGGATGCCCAAACGCTGTGCTTCCTGCACGGCGATGGCTTCCTTGTTGGTGTCGATGACAAACAGGATGTCTGGCGTGCCGCCCATATCCTTGATGCCGCCCAAAGCCTTTTCCAGCTTTTCCTTGTCGCGGGTGATTTCCAGCAGTTCACGCTTGGTGAATCCGCCCTGATTGGCCGTGTTGGCAGCCTGATCCAGCTTCTCGTCGTTTTCGCGCAGGCGCTTGATTGACTGGCTGATGGTCTTCCAGTTGGTCAGCATGCCGCCCAGCCAACGGTGGTTGACGTAATACTGGCCGCACTTCTGGGCGCTTTCGGCAATCTTGGCCTGCGCAGCGCGCTTCGTACCGACGAACAGGACGCGGCCGCCACGTGAGGTGGTGTCGCGAATGGCTTCCAGCGCGCGATGCAGCATCGGCACGGTTTGTTCAAGGTCGATGATGTGGGTGTTGTTGC
Source organism: Bdellovibrionales bacterium (assembly GCA_050248995.1). GTDB lineage: Bacteria > Pseudomonadota > Alphaproteobacteria > JAIXQD01 > JAIXQD01 > JBFWRI01. Next base: position 34,964 of record JBFWRI010000014.1, on the reverse strand, counting down.
GAACGCCGAAAAGGTACGGCTTCATCTTGGGGTTCCACCGGCGGGTGTTGTGGCCGAAGTGGACACCAGCTTCAAGCAGCTGGCGCATCGTGAACGATGGCATCATAGTCTTACTCTCCAGTTGTACGTCACCGTCGGGGGAACAAGGCACCTGCCCTGCACCGGATATGTTCCCGGCGGTTGTGTGATAGGGCGTTTTATAGCCGAAAGATTCGCCAAAAGCCAAGTAAAATCGCTAAAAATACTGAAAATGAGGGGTTTAGGGCCCTGGTTAAAGCTTTAGACGGCGTTCCATCAGCTTGCCGCGGATCATTGTTGCCATTTCTTCACAGGAAAACTCCATAAATATAGACTGCGGCACATGAACGCCACGTACCCAGTCACTTAATTCATCAGGTGACAAAGTCTCAAGCTGATCGTCAGCGTCATCCTTGGTCAGGCCGGCCATGAACATGCCAGCCGACAAGATACGCAGCGCATGTTGGAAGTTTTCTTCCTTGCCGCACTCTTCGTTGTTGGCCTCGATAAAATCAAGCGCCGACTCAAGGCCATTATCCAATGCGGCATGCAGGTTGACGGCGAAGTCTATACCTAGTTCAGCACGATCTTTAATCGATGCTGCATCTGGCTGGCTAACAAACTTAATTGTGCCATCACCCGTGTCAATCTCAATCGGCCCTGCAGACCTTTCGCGCTTACTGTTAAGTTGGCGGATGCGCTCCACAAAGCCTTCGACGACATCTGGGTTACCATCCTTCAAACCCTCAATGATCAATTTGCTTAGCTCATCTGGCGCATTTGTATCTGTAAACTGGCGTTCCTGGCCACACAGGAAAAGACACGCTGCAATGGCGCGCATGGCATAACGCGAGCCTTCGCCGTGCACGTATGTCTGGGGCTCCTGCTGGATCAGTTCAACAACAGGAATAACGCCGGCGGCCTGCGCGATGCTCATTCTGGCTAATGGTGAATTCTGGGTATCCATGGTCATGCTACTACCTATGAAACATGCGCCGCTTGTTCGGCATGACGACGCTCATGTGCAGGTCGGTTTCTCATAACCTCTTCGCGCAGGATGCTTTCCAGCATGCGGTATTCATACTGAACAAGGCCCGGGCGGCTTGGCGGCATCCAGCCACCCATGCGCCGGTCGAATGTGGTATGCAGCAGGTCGGCCTTAAAAGCGACCTCGCCTAGGGAAATACCCTCAAGGAAGAAACAGGCGGCTAACACGGTCCATGTGGGTTGCAGGTGAGCATCCTGTGAGCAGGCGTCCATGTTATCGCGAACGAAATCAGCGACAGCCAAAGTGCCATTTGACATGGCGGCATTCAAGTTCGTGACAAAGGCTTGATCAGGGGCGGGCATAACAAAGGGTTTCATAATGACCTCTCATATGTTTTGAATATGAGGATGTTATAAGCCTGCCATAGGGCAAAAGCAAATATGATTCCAGATCTAAATCTCGGTCATCGCCACAACACCCGGCATTTGCTTGAGTTTATGGCGCTCAACCGCGCCCAGCGCATAGCCGCCGGGCAGTTCCAGCAGGGCATCCAGTTCGGTGCTGACGGCGATATCCACCTGAATGCGTGACTTGCCGCGGCCCATCGCGCCCGTCAGTTCGCGCAGCATCGATGCCGCCTGCGGGTCGGCGATCTGGATGCGCACGCCCTGCCCTTCGCGCGCCAGAAGTGAATCGACTGTTTCAACACCCTGCAGTATCAGCCGCGTTTCCTCGTTACGTGTCTGCAGGCTGACCTTACATACCAGCGGTGCATGACCATTCAACAGGTCGCGTGCATTGGCCAGCACTTCGCTGAACACCATGACCTCGAACGAGCCGTGCGTGTCGGTCAGCGTGGCGAACGCATACTTGCTACCGGTCTTTGCCGTGCGCTCTTTGAACGCGACCGGAATGCCGGCCAGCTTAATCAACGTTCCCGCCTGCGCCGTGGCCAGCGTGGTGGAAGGCAGCACTTTCAGGCGTTCCAGCAGCGCCTTGAAGCTATCCAGCGGGTGTGCCGTTAAATAGAAACCGATAGCCTTCTGCTCGTTCTGCAGCTTGGTCAAATCGTCCCATGGCATCACGGTTTTGAACTTAAGGTTCTGCGATACCTTGTCGTCGGCCAGCAGGCTGATTTGTCCCGTCGCACGCTCGTCATTCAGGCTGGCGGCATGGCGCGTCATCATCTCCACGTTTTCAAACAGCAGGGCGCGGTTCGGCTCTAAACTGTCAAACGCACCGGCGTTGATCAACGATTCCATCTGCTTCTTATTGATGACACGGCTGTCGCAACGCTCCAGAAAATTCTGCACCGACGTGAACAGGCCGTTCTTTGTGCGTTCGGCAATCAGCGCTTCCATCGCCTGCCGGCCAACACCCTTCAGCGCCGCCAGTGCATAGCGAATGCCGTTATCTTCAACGGTGAATGTGGGCATGCTGCGGTTGATATCGGGCTGGCGTAGCGGCACGCCTTTTATGCGCAGTTCTTCGCGGAAAATAGCCAGTTTATCGGTATCGGCCATATCGTAGGTCATTGATGCAGCCATGAATTCAAGCGGGTAATTGGCCTTCAGGTATGCCGTTTGGTAGGCAATCAGCGCATAGGCAGCAGCGTGCGATTTGTTGAAACCGTAACCAGCGAATTTCTCGATCAAGTCGAACACCATGCTGGCGAATTTCTCATCCAGCTTGTTGGTTTTCTTGCAGCCTTCGATGAACACTTCGCGCTGCGCATCCATTTCCGCCTTGATCTTCTTACCCATCGCGCGACGCAACAAGTCGGCACCGCCCAGCGTATAACCGGCAAGCACCTGCGCAATCTGCATCACTTGTTCCTGATATACCGGAATGCCATAGGTTTCTTTCAGCACCGGCTCCAGCAGCGGGTGGATATAATCAGGCTCTTCCTCGCCTTTTTTGGTGGCCAAAAATTTAGGAATATTATCCATTGGGCCGGGCCGATACATCGCCACCAGCGCGATAATCTCTTCAAAAACACTGGGTTGCAGCTTGCGCAGAATATCGCGCATTCCGCTCGATTCCAGCTGGAACACGGCTGTCGTATCGGCGCGGCAGAGCAGTTCGAATGTCGGTTTGTCATCCAGCGGCAGTTGCAGCAGATCGATATCAACGCCGCGCGCGGCCAGCATCTTGGTGGCGATCTGCAGCACGTCCAGCGTTTTCAGGCCAAGGAAGTCGAACTTCACCAGGCCAGCCATTTCTACCATTTTCATGTTGTACTGCGTCACCAGCATGCCGTTGGCGGGGTCGCGGTACATCGGCACCATCTCGGTCAACGGCCGGTCGCCGATCACAACGCCAGCCGCGTGGGTTGATGCGTGGCGGTACAGGTTTTCCAGCTTGATGGCGATATCCATCATGCGCGCAATCTGCGTATCCGTCTGGCGGGCATGTTGCAAAAGTGGCTCTCCTGCAATGGCTTCCGCAAGACTGACGGGGTTATTGGGGTTGTTCGGCACCAGCTTGCAGATGCGGTCAACAACCGGATACGGCACCTGCAGCACGCGGCCGACGTCGCGCAATGCTGCCCGCGCCTTCAGCGCACCGAAGGTGATGATCTGCGCCACGCGGTCACGGCCATAACGTTCGGCCACATAGTTGATGACTTCGTCCCGGCGGTCCTGACAGAAATCGATATCGAAGTCGGGCATGCTGACGCGTTCAGGGTTCAGCATGCGCTCGAACAGCAGGTTGAAGCGCAGCGGGTCAAGGTCAGTGATCTGCATCGACCACGACGCAACGGAACCCGCACCCGAACCCCGGCCTGGGCCGACCGGGATGTCGTTATCCTTCGCCCACTTGATGAAGTCTGAAACGATCAGGAAGTAACCGGCAAACCCCATTTGCTCGATGATGGCGCATTCGTATTCCAGCCTGTCTTTATAGGCTTTTTCATCAACATCATACGGCAATTCCTTGATGCGTTGCTTCAGGCCCGCCCGCGCCTGTTTGCGCATTTCCTTTTCAGCCGTCGTGTCTTCGGGCAGGCCCGGGAACGGCGGCAAGATCGGCTTGGTGAATTTGGGCATGAACGCGCAGCGCTGCGCAATCACGACGGTATTGATAAGCGCTTCCGGCACATCGGCGAACAGCGCAACCATGGCTTCGGATTTTTTGAAATAGTGATCCTGCGTCAGCTGCCGGCGGTCGGTCTCGATCAGGTAACGTCCATCGGCGATGCACAGCAACGCGTCCTGCGCCTCAAACATGTCGGGCGTAGCGAAAAAGCAGTCGTTGGTCGCAACCAGCGGCAGGTTGTACTGGTCAGCCCATGTGAAGAATGTTGCCTCGGTTGCGGCTTCCGGCGGCCATTGGCCTTCGCTTTCGTGGCGCTGCAATTCGATATACAAACGCGCCGGAAAACATGAAACCAGCTGTTTCAGGCTACTTTCGGCATCTTCCATGTGGCCCTGGATAATCTGCTTCCCGATCCATCCTTGCGGCCCGCCGGTTAGGCAGATAATGCCTTCGTTGTATTGCTGCAATGTATCGGGCGTAATGCAAATCGGGTTTTCGGAATGCAGGAACGCATGGCTTGAAATGTTCTGAAGATTTTGAAAACCTTTTTGGTTTTGCGCGAACAACACAACCGGCGCAGCCCCCTTGCCGTCTGGGAGCGCCACATCGATCTGCAAACCCATCACCGGTTGCACGCCGGCATCAGCCGCCGCCATGGCGAACTCCAGCGCGCCAAACATGTTATTGGTGTCGGTGATACCAACCGCCGGCATGCCGTTTTTTACGGCCAGCTTCGGCAGATCTTTTGTTTTAATCGCACCTTCCGACAGCGAATAAGCCGTGTGGTTGCGCAGGTGAATAAAATCAATAGTCATCAATAACCCTTGTATTAGCGGGCTTTTACAACGAATGTCGTGCGTTTCGAAAGCTCTTTCAGCGACGCCGCGCCCACATAGGTGCAGGCCGAGCGGATACCGCCCAGAATATCACGCACCGTATCTTTCACATCACCCCGGTATTCGATACGCACAACGCGGCCTTCCGATGCACGGTGGGCGGCGATGCCGCCGTTATACTTGTCCATCGCCGCTTCCGACGACATGCCGTAATATTCAACCATGTTATCGTTTTCAGCCAGATTCTTCAGTTGTTCATCGCTCAGCGTTTCCGTATGCCCGGCGAACATGCCGCCCAGCATCACGAAATCCGCGCCGGCGCCGAACGCCTTGGCCACATCACCCGGTGTTCTGCAGCCGCCGTCGGCACAGATCAGGCCGCCAAGGCCATGCGCCGCATCAGCGCACTCGATCACACTGGAAAGCTGCGGATAGCCCACGCCGGTCATGGCGCGCGTCATGCACGCCGATCCCGGGCCAATGCCCACTTTTACGATGTCAGCGCCTGCTAAAATCAGGGCTTCTGTCATATCTGCCGTGGTCACGTTACCGGCCATAATCACCTTGTTCGGATGGTGCTTGCGCACCTCGCGCACGAATTCGACGAAGCTTTCTGTGTAACCATTGGCCACATCAAGGCAGATCTTGCCAACAGCGTTGCTTTCCAGCCCAGCCATCGTGGCGTTGATCTTGTCGATATTTTCAATGCCGAACGTGACGAAAGTGAATTCGCCAAGCTGCGCCTGCTGCAGTTCTTCCAGCGGGTAGTATTTATGCAGCGCCGTATAGATCTCATACTTGCCAAGCGCTTCCGCCATCTGCAGCGTACCCACGCGGTCCATGTTCGCGGCAATCACGGGCACGCCAGTCATCTCGACCTTGGCATGCGGTGTCTTGAAGGTGCGGCGGATATCAACCTCGGCACGTGATTTCAGGCTGGAACGCTTGGGGCGGATAAGAACATCGTCAAAATCAAGCTTACGTTCGGCTTCAATGCGCATGTCTGTCTCCGGGCTAAGGCGGCCTCATCACAGCCCGGGCGAGCAGGTAAATCAAGCGATTCCGGGTAAATAGCTGTGGATGAATCGTTTTATTGAACGGCGATGATTCCGATGCTAGATTCTGGACATATTTTGGTTAGGAATTTCGTGTCTGTTACAGATTTACCAAGTCCTCACAACCTGTATTCCACCGATCCGCAGGCCGTGGCCCGGGCACTTGTGGCTGAAATCCGCAACCACCGCCGCAGCGCGGGCAAAAAACCGCTATCGCAGCCCACGACAGCCGTTTCAACCATGTTTCGCGCCAGATACCACCTGCTGGCCTGCCTTGCTGGCCTGAACGGGCGCTGCAAAGGCTATATGGCGCCAGCCGATATCCAGCTGTTCGACAAGGAAATGGCCAAAGGCGGCGAGGAATACCTGTTCAGACCCGATGATATCAAAAAGCTGAACGAGGCGCTGAAGACCGAAGATATCCGCCTGCGGCCGGATTTTGTCTGTCCGCATCATCTGGTGGTCAAGGACCTGGCTTACCGGCAGGCACTGACGTTGCCGCATGTTTTATAGGCATCAGCGTTATGAAAAGGTACTATAGTACCGTATAAAGAAACTGCTTATTTTTATTGACTTTACTTCTCCTCTCCCGCTAGAAAAGCGCCTCTGAGAGGAATTTAGCTATGACTACATACACACAAGTCAGCCGCACCACGATTGCGAAACCAAGCACGGTGAAAAAAGACTGGATCCTGATCGATGCCGAAGGTGTCGTGCTGGGCCGTCTGGCATCGGAAGTCGCCAAGATTCTGCGCGGCAAACACAAGGCCAGCTTCACGCCGAACGTCGATTGCGGCGATTTCGTCGTTGTCATCAACGCCGAGAAAGTCCGCCTGACCGGCAACAAGCTGTCGGACAAGACCTTCTACTGGCACACCGGCGCTGTCGGCGGCATCAAGGAACGCACGATGGACCAGCTGTTAACCGGCAAGTACCCTGAACGCGTCATCACCAAGGCGGTTGAACGCATGATCACGCAGGGCCCGTTGCGCCGCCAGCAAATGACCGCGCTGAAAGTCTACAAGGGCGCCACGCACCCGCACGAAGCTCAAAACCCGAAGACGCTGGATCTGGCAGCCAAGAATGCCAAGAACAAGCGTACCGGCACGCGATAAGAGAGGACATTCACAATGACCGACAAGACCGAAGATAAGAAATCAGGTTCAAAGGGCCGCGGCGGCAAAACCGGCACATCTTCACGTGCACCGCGTGCGCCGAAGGCCGCTCCGAAGGTTGAACGCATTGGCCGCCCGCAGGCTGAAAAGAAAACCGAAGCTGCCGCGCCGGTTGCCGCCGCCCCCAAGGTTGCGCCGCAATCGCTGGCCGACCTGAAGGCCGCCACCAAGGCTGCTAACCAGGCCGCACAAGCCGCCAAGAATGCCGAACGCGTCCAGAAGCTGGATGCGCAGGGCCGTGCCCACAAGACCGGTGCCCGCAAGGATGCCGGTGCCCGCGTGTGGCTGAAGCCCGGCAGTGGCAAGATCACCGTCAACGGTCGTGCGCTTGAAGTTTACTTCGCCCGCCCCGTGCTGCGTATGATGATCAACCAGCCGTTCCAGATTGCTAACCGCGAAGGCCAGTACGATGTGCAGGTCAACGTGCGCGGCGGCGGCCTGTCAGGCCAAGCCGGCGCTGTACGTCACGGCATTGCCCGTGCGCTATGCGATTACGAGCCGGATCTGCGCTCGGTTCTGAAGAAGGAAGGCTTCCTGACACGCGATGCGCGTGTTGTTGAACGTAAGAAGTACGGCCGCGCCAAAGCCCGCCGTCGCTTCCAGTTCTCGAAGCGCTAAGCGCAAGCTTATATCAAATATCAAAGATCGGGGTCGGCCTTGTGCTGGCCCCTTTCTTTTGTCTATAGTCACCGCATGTGGAAGATACGCCCGCTGCATATCGTCAAATCATGGCCCCACCTGTTCGGGCCGACGCTGCGCGGCGAAAAGCAGCATGAAATGCGCAACGACGACCGTGGCTACCAGATCGGCGACCGCATGCTGCTGCGCGAATATGTACCGGCCGAAAAACGCTATACGGGTCGCATGCAGCTTTTGAAAATCACCTACATCAGCCGCCATGGCGTTGACGAAGAAGCCACCGCTGCACTAAAAGGCCCGCAACAATGCATCCTCAGCGTGCAGCGGGTTTCATCCATACTTCTCAATTTTACAAACGCTCTTGTCGACCGCTTTGGCGGCCCAAAACCGCCGGAAACCTTCCCGCACCTGAAGGCCTCTGATTTACAGCCGCCGGCGATCGAACCGCCGCCAACCGCCTGTAATTAAGGGCGAAACAGGCGATTTAATTCTTGCTTTCACCGCCGAAGCCCGGTAATCCTACGCCCCACTGCGTCCCCTTCGTCTAGAGGCCTAGGACACATCCCTTTCACGGATGCGACACGGGTTCGAATCCCGTAGGGGACGCCATATTTTACAAATTCATTTTTCAAGAATAGGTCTGCCATGAAAACAAAAACCGAACTGACCTGCTTCCCGCTTGCAACCACCCTGCACGAGCATAGCGTAAAGCTGATATCACCTTATATGGTTCACCAAAGCAAGATCATGGATGCCCTTGGCCGCAAGCACGATACGCTGATTGCCAACCTTGTGTCGGTTGAGCAAATGGCATCAGCCGAATTAAAAATTACCTTCAATATCGAAGGCTTTACCTATGCCGATAAAACCGCTGCATGGCTAGCTGCGAACAAAGCGAGCATCGTCTTCTTCAAGGATGGCAAAGTCGGCGACAAAGCCAATAAGGGCCGGAAGGTAGAACCGGGTGCGCGTTCTGAAGATACCCTGTTTTCAAGCTTCGACTGCGACCAGCCTTTTGACCTGACCATCCCGCCGCGCCCGAAAACCGTGCCACACCCGACGCTGGATAAGAAAAAGAAGGAAGCGCCCAAGCGCAAGTAATTCCCGGCTGGAAACCCGGCCAAATAAGGGTTTCCGGCCTTTTATTCTGTTTGAAAAGCGTGCGCACGACACCGTATAGTGCGGGCATATTTCAACCAAAGTGATTCGAATGTCTGATACACAAAAACCTGCAGCCGTCATGAACGTTAGCGGCGCCATCGTTAAGGTGGGCGACCTGTTTTACATGGATGTGCGGAATACACCCGCCCACCTGGCCGACAAGGTTCCTGCCGGCACCCACCTGCTGTCGGCATTCGGCGGCAAGGTAGATGAAGGCGAAGACCCGGCCACCGCCATGGTGCGCGAAGCGGGTGAAGAATTCTTCCGCCGCTGGGAAAGAAAACCGGTTTTGTCGCGCGACCTGAATCACCATCCCGACAACCCCCTGCTGCTGACATATGCGCACGAAGAAGCCATGGCCGCGCCGCCAGCCGAGGCAATTCAGGCCGGGCTTAGCGCCTATTACACAACGCCCGAACCCGTGCCGCTGGAACTGCACCCAAAGCTGAAACCCGGTATCCTGAATACCTTTCTGCTGGATGCGAATAAAATCGATGCCATTCCCGGTTTCATCACCGCCGACGGCTATATCCGCGGCGCCGAGGGCCAAATTATCGACCCGATGAACTGGCAGCAAGTGGCACGTCTGGCCCTATATGATGCGCTGGATATCACTATCAAGGGCGATCGCATCCTGCGTGGTAACGGCATGGGCATCAGCTATGCGCTGGAAGCCGACCGCACCGGCGACCTGCAGCGCACGGCCAAGCCGATCAACATTCCCTATCCCGATGCCATGGTGAAAACGGCCCTGCTGTCAGTCATCTGCGACCTGCTGCGCATAGACCCGACATATACGCCCGCTGAAATCGAGGCCATATACCCGCAGCTGAGCAAAAAGATCAACGGCCTGAAACCGCAAGATGCCTTTACCCTGTACGGCGTTGCGCATCACGCCCTAAAGCTGAAACTTCAGGAACCTGGCGCACAGCTTGAAAAAGCGGCTATCGCCAAGAACCTGCGGCAGCTTGAACAAACGCGGCATCCCTATCATGCGGCTGAACCCGAAGACAACCGTGATTCCGCCCTGTTCGATCACGCTTTCTATGCCATGCCGTCGGCAACAAAATGGGTTATTGCCGATGATGCCGCCGACCTGAAACCAATTATCGACAGAACACATGCGCTGCATTATGGCCTGCAGATTGGCGCCGGACTTACACCCCACAAAAAACCTTACACAATGGATGAAGCGACGGCGATGGATAGCGAAGACGATGAAGAAGTTATTCTTGTCTGCACATCGCCGCGCGACGTGCGCGCCGGCCTGCTGAACGGCTGGACGACCCTGCTGATCGCCCCGGCCGATGAATACCGCGGCGACCTGCCGCACATCTGGTGCGACCATATCAGCACGCTGACATCAGCCGCTGTCGCCAAAAACCGCCGCGCCGTGCCGCCAAATACCAAAATCAGAAAAACGGCAACGTTGGCCGCCTAAGCGGCTTTGTACTTGGCGCGCATCTTGCCTTCGCCCAGATGGATACGCAGCCACTTGTCGGTCTCGCACAACGAATGCTCGATATCACGCAGCTCCAGTTGCGGCACGAAATCGGGCAGATTGCCTTTTGATAGCGCCAGCAGCTCGCGCATCTCATCCCCCGCCTGCATCTGCGTCATGCTTTTCTTGTAAGGCCGTCCGTGCAGACGGTTCAGCCCGCGAATGGCCCCCGGCCCTGCAACGGCCCATGTGTTGATATCGGCCGCTTTATTCAAGTAACGCGTATGGCGCAGGTCGGTCACCACTTCATACGCCATAAAATCGCCCCAGCCGCGAAACCGCCGCAACCACGCGTGAACTTCCTCTAACGTCGGTTGGCGGCCATTTTTGAAGAAAGCATGGAATTCATCCTGCGCCTGCCACAATGCGCCTACCACAACCTCGGCAGTGTACTGTGGCTTGGCCATGTCATCATAACGGCCGGTCGGTGCGCTGATCATATACGCGCCGGTGTATACTTTTTCGCCGCGCGCCTTGCGCGCTTCCAGCCGCTGGCGCACCAGCTTCGCATCATAGCCATCCACGGGAAAGCCGACCTCGGCCAATGTTGCCGGCCAGTTCACCTGCCGTGCCAGGCACATCGCAATCCATAAGTGCGGGCTGTCGGCATATGGCTCGCGCCAGTTTTCGCGCAGCCATGCGGTTACCTTGTCCAGCTCGCGGAACACATTGCAGAAACGGTACTCCTGCATGATGGGATCGTCGCTCCACGGTGCGGCAGCGCCGGCGGCCCGCTTCAAAAATATGCGATGGCGTTCGGCAATCCAATCCCACAAAGGCTGTGCATTCAGGGGCATATCTGATTGATGCCCGAAATACTGGTCCCGGCAACTGGTTTGTTGACGACACTCTTGTGATTATCCTACCCTGCAGCCATGAGAAAATACCCGCACAGCAAAGCCACAAACGACGAATGGGTTTACCCCCTTAGCGAATGCACAGGTAGCGGCGTGATCCAGACACAAGATAATCCGCCGTTAGCGCAACCGCATACAATCGCTTGGAAAGAATATGGCAACCCGAAGGGCGAGCCTATTATTTACCTACATGGTGGGCCGGGCGACAGCGTGACTGATGCCCCGAATTTGTCACGCTTTTTCAATCCTAAGCGTTACCGGATTATTATGTACGATCAACGCGGCGGTGGCGCTAACACACCAAACGCGCGGGATGCCGATCCCATGCCGGCATACATTAACAATACGACCGACCACCTGATCGCCGATATTATTCTCCTGCGACAAGAGCGCGGCATCACAGGAAAGACACACATATTCGGTGGCAGCTGGGGTACTACGCTCGCGTTGGCTTATGCCATCAAGCATCCTGATACCGTTGCAAACCTAATCCTGCGCGGTATTTTTCTGTGCCGCCGTAAAGACCTTGATTACTTCTATCAGGGTAATGCTGCGCTGTATGAAAAGAGTCCTTATGACTCGTCATTGCCTGGCGCGTATCTTTTTTATCCCGAAGCGTGGAAGAACTTCGTTGAAATCATTCCCCCGGCTGAGCGTGGCGATATGATTAAAGCTTATGCCAGGATTTTTGCCGAGAAACCGACCACTGAAGCGATTCGTGCCCGCCGCATCGAAGCAGCTGCGGCATGGTCAGTCTGGGAATGTGCAACCAGCTACATATCGCAGGATCTCTCGAATCTTGCCAACTACGCCAACCCCGATTTCGCGCTTGTCTTCGCTGGCATTGAAAATCACTACTTCATGAATGGCGGGTTTCTTGGCGGCGGCGGCGAAAGCAACCGCGACAACAACTATATCTGCGACAATGTAGCGGCCCTTCGCAACATTCCAATGCATATAGTCCACGGGCGTTACGATCAAGTGTGCCCGGCATACATGGCCGATGAACTTGTGGCTGCTATGGCGCGTGAAGGCTTTGCGCCAACCACCTTCCATCGCACACCCTGTGGTCATGCCATGAAGGAACGTGAAACCCTGCTGGCGCTGACAGATATCCTAGATAACCTGCCGCCGATGTCGGAAGATTCACAGCGGGCCGCCTAAGCCACTTTCCTGAAATCGGTCGCCGGCAGTATGCCGTTATGACCCATGTCGATCTTGGGTCCGTGGTAGGCGTAATAACGCCCTTCGCCGAACGGTACATAAGGCCACGGCGCCCGGTTTGCCTTTTCCTTGTACGGGTTAAAGAAGCCATCCATATGATACACCGGCATATTGGGCGGCGTCGTGTGCATCAAGAAGCTAAGGCGCGTACGCGATTTGTCTTTTTGCGGCGAACCGCCGTGCGGCAGCTGCGGGTGCCAGATCACTGTATCGCCCGCCTGCACATGTATCGGCACGATGGGCAGGCCCATTTCCTCGCAGCGTTTGGCAAGCGCATCCTGATAGGTATTCCACAGTCCGGGATGGTCGCTGCTGGGAACATCCCGCAGGTCGGGGAAGAACTGCTTGGCGATTTCATAGCGGTTCACATCGGGCACCAGATGCCCGCCCTTATAAGCCCGCAAGGGACCATTATCGGCATCCACGTCTTCCAGCGGAATCCACATGCCGAAGTAGTAGAATGGCGGATTAGTATCGAAAACCGGCGTATCACGGTGAAAGTTCTGTTCCGACCCCTGCTCGAACGTCAGGCTGGTGTAAACAGCCGTCGGCGCCGCAAACAGATAGTCCTGCAGCATCAGCGAAATGCGGTTGCGCGTGAACAGTTCCAGAAGCTTGGGATAAACATGGTGCAGGTTGACGACGCGTTGCAGGCAGCCGTACTGGTTCTTGTATGGTGATACCAGTTCCTCATTCGCCTGCTTGACGCGGTAATAGTAATCGTTCATCTCCAGCGCGAAGTCGCGCGGCACACCTTGTTTAACAACAGCCCACCCATCCAGCAGAAACTGGTCGACATACTCCCTGATCTCGGGCGCAGGCGGATTCAGCGCCACGTAATCGTAGGCGTTGTGCATCATGAACCAGGGCAGCATGGAAACTCCGTAAGATGATAAATTGCATAAGCAAAATCAGTGCCAGAGCAGATAAAATGCACTTTTTTCTTTTGATAGTGGAAGTTATTTTCTTATCGAACTCGAGATAATCTGCGGCTTATTAGCATTTTACTTACGACATCTTTATATAATCATCAGCACAGCCAACTTGAAATTGCATATAAAATAAAGTGTTATTGGATTTCATACGGGTCTCCTTCAGGCGACCTTTGGTAGTAGTAACAATAGGAAAATCAACAGGGGGCTTTGCGAACGCATGCGTTCATCCTCGTTACCTGCCTTGCCGGATTTCAAGGCCCTGTTCGAGTCGGCACCCGGCTTATATCTCGTGCTGACCCCCGACCTGCATATTGTCGCTGCCAGTGATGCCTACCTGAAAGCTACCATGACCGAACGTGACGCCATTCTTGGTCGCAATATTTTTGATGTTTTTCCTGATAACCCCGACGACCCAACAGCGACCGGCGAGCACAATCTAAGTGCCTCTCTGGAACGTGTTCTGCGCGAGAAAAAACCAGACACCATGGGTATTCAGAAATATGATATCCGTTTGCCCAATGGTGAATTCGAAGAGCGATATTGGAGCCCTCAAAACTGTCCTGTGCTGGATGATAAAGGTAACGTTCAGTATATCACCCACCGGGTTGAAGACGTCACCGAGTTCATAAAACTGAAAGAACAAACCGCTATTACCAAAGAACACAACCAGGCCGAGGTTTATAACCGCGCTCAAGAAATGGAAGCTGCACGGCAGCAGCTTGAGATTCTCAACGCCAAGCTGGCCGAGATGTACGAGAAGATGCGCGAAGTCGACGAGATGAAAACGCGTTTCTTTTCGAATATCAGTCATGAACTGCGCACGCCCCTTACCCTTATTCTTGGCCCCATCGAACAGCTGCAGCAGCATGAAAACATCACGTTCAACCAGCAGGGCATGCTGGAAGTGGTATCGCGCAATGCCCGCACGCTGCTGCGTCACGTCAATAACCTGCTGGATATCAGTAAGCTGGACGCCGGCAAGCTGGACCTGCAGTATTCCACCGAAGACATATCCTATATGTTGCGCGTGGCCGTCAGCCACTTCGATGTGCTGGCGAAAGATCGCAAGATATCACTGACGATACAGGCGCCGGAAACCCTGCCCGGCGACGTTGACGCCGACAAGACCTTACGCATCCTGCTGAACCTGCTGTCGAACGCCTTCAAGTTCACACCTGATGGCGGACGTATCCATGTCGCTGCCGATATGCGCGATAACATGGCCCATATCAGCGTTGACGATACCGGCCCCGGCGTTCCGCCCAACCTGCGCGAGATTATCTTCGACCGCTTCCAGCAATCGGAAGATGTTTTGCAGCGGCATCTGGGTGGCACCGGCCTTGGGCTTGCCATCGTCAAGGAATTCCTTGAACTGCAGGGCGGCACAGTACAAGTGGGCGCCAGCGCCAGCGGCGGCGCACGGTTTGAAATCTGGCTGCCGCTGAAAGCTCCTGCCAACTTACCAGTCGGCGCATCCGTTCTTGATAACGGCGCCGCTGATATTGCGGTAGCCAGTGCCGTGGCCACTGCACAGAAACCCGCACCAGCTGTTTCGGAAGAATCTGCCGATGCTGCCCAGCCGCTGGTGCTTGTTATCGAAGACAACCACGACATGGGCCGCTTCATCGGCGCTATTCTTGGCAAACATTACCAGGTCATTCACGCCCATGACGGCCTGGAAGGCCTTGAAACAGCGCAGCTGCAAAAACCCGACCTTATCTTGTGCGATATCATGATGCCGCGCATGGACGGGCAGCAGTTTCTTACTGCGCTGCGCAAGGAACAGCGCCTGGCCGATGTGCCCGTCATCTTCCTGACCGCCAAAGGCGATGACAGTTTGCGCGCCAAACTTCTTAAGGCGGGCGCGCAGGATTACATCGTCAAACCCTTCACCGCCGAAGAACTGCTGGCGCGTATGAACAACCTTATTGTATCGCAGAAAACCCGTGCACAGCTTGAAAAGCGCCAGCGCGACCTGCAAACAGCCAATTCACGCATCGAGGAATACGCCGCACAGCTGCATTCCCGTGCCGCCCTGTTCGAAGAAAAGTACCGCCGCCTTGTTGAGCACGCGGGTGACGGCATCTGCATCCTGAATGAAAAAGGCGTTATCCAGGATGCCAACCTGGCCGCCGAGGCGATGCTGGGCCTGTCGCGCGAGAATATCATCGATCGCAAGATCGACAGCTTCCTGACATCCGACACACCTCACGATGTGCGTCAGCGCCTGATGAATGTATCCTCGGTCGACACCCTGCGCTTGCGCGACGTATCGCTGCTGCGCGGCGACGGCCTGCGCGTCAAGGTCAACATCGCCTTGTCATTCACCGATAACGCCGACGCCCCTGCGGCGATGCTGATTTTGCACAACACCGGCAAGGAAACCGCCGAACCTAAACGCTGGCATGATGCTTAGAACTTGAATTGCTGGACATAATCAGAATTTCTAGCTAAAAATTTATTATGCAAAATACTGATAACGCTCCCACCACGATAACTCCAATTCTTGAAAAGTTTTATAGAGAGTTTAAAGACTTTGATGCAATATTTCGTTACGGCGACACACTTGCCCATATGCTTGTGGCATCAAAAGAGTACGCACAACTATATATGAGGCAGCTTGTAGTTCTAAATGGTGGAGCGCTTGTGGCTGTTCCCACGATTATAGAACTATTTGGCAACGGAGCCACCAAAAGCACTGTTGATACGGCCATGTGGTTTATTTGTGGGCTAATTTCTATCGCAGTATGCATACTACTTGCTTATTTTAGCGTTACGCGTTCTATTTTAGCAGCTGCCGCCTTGCGCACTGACCACTTTACAACTTACCTATCTAGGCATATTCGAGATTCAAATCCTAATGCAGACACTAAAGAATTGATAACTGCTGCTGCAACAGCGAACCAACAGCATACAAAGCATCAACTTGAGTGTGAGAATCTTGAGGGTTTAGCAGTTATATCAGCTCTTATCTCTTTAGTTTGCTTTATAGGTGGATGCTACAAGTTTGCGAATACAATAAAGCTCTAAGCAACCGCCCCATCTTCAATCTGTATCTCAACGTCGCTTTTGCCGTTCCATGTGTTGAGCGTCAGGCGGCCGGCGATGTGTAGTGTTTTTTTGGCCAGCAGTGCTTGGCCCAGTGGCGTATCAGCGCTGCGGAAGGCAATGCCTTTCACGCGCTGGCCCGAATTGTCAGTCAGCATGGCGCGCACATGATCAGTGCCCACGATATCGGCGAACACTACCTTGCAGTTAGCCAGCGCAAAACGCGGTTCGGGGTTGCCGCTACCAAATGGGCTTAGCTGCTGCAGGTTGGCGAAAAACGCGGGCGTCAACGCACCAAGGCCCAGCAGGCCGTCGATCACAAGGCGCGGCTGTATCACCTCGGCGGTCAACACATCCTGCAGCCGTGTTTCAAAGAATTCGCGCAGGGCGGTAACATTATCATTCGCAACCGTCAGGCCTGCCGCCATGGCGTGGCCGCCGCCGTTAATCAACAACCCGCTTTGCCGCGCGGCGATCGTCAGCGCGCCAAGGTCAACGCCGCGAATGCTGCGCCCGCTGCCCTTGCCGATGCCTTTTTCATCCACCGCAATCACAAACGTCGGGCGGTAGAAACGTTCTTTCAGGCGGCTGGCTACCACGCCAATCACACCCGGATGCCAGCCCTGCCCCACAGCGATGACGATGTTGCCGCTGTGGCCTTCCGTTTGCCTGATCGCTTCTTCCAGCACTTGCGCTTCGATTTCCTTGCGGGCGGTGTTGTGCGAATCCAGCAGCGCCGCCAGTTCGCGCGCCTCGGTGGCGTCGTCGGTCGACAAAATGCGCGCGCCAAGATCGCTTTGCCCCACGCGGCCACCGGCATTCACGCGCGGGCCAAGGATAAACCCGCAGGCAAAGGCATCGGGCGCGTTCGTCATGCGGCCCACATCGCCCAGCGCCGCAATACCGGCGTTCTGGCGCTGCCCCATCACCTTCAAACCCTGCGACACATAGGCGCGGTTCAGTCCCGTCAGCGGCACAACGTCGGCTACGGTCCCCAGTGCGACGATATCCAGCCACTGCATCAAATCCGGCTCGGGCCGCGACGCATAAAAGCCCTTGGCGCGCAGCGCACGATTGGCAGCAGCGATGAACAGGAACACCACGCCCACGGCGGCGCAGTTGCCAATGCTGTTGTTTTCATCCAGTCGGTTCGGGTTAACAATCGCGCTGCCCGGCGGCAAAGCAGGTTCGGCGGCGTGGTGATCCAGCACCACCACATCAAGGCCAAGCTGTTTCGCCGTGGCCAGCGGTTCATGCGCGGTGATGCCGCAATCGACCGTAATCACCAGCGATGTGCCGTCATTCTTTATCTTTTCAAGCGCGGCGCTGTTGGGGCCATAACCTTCTTTAATGCGGTCGGGCACATACACGTTGATTTTTATGCCCAGCGCCCGGCCAAAACGCACTAGAAGGGCCGAGCTTGTGGCGCCGTCCACATCGTAATCGCCAAATACGGTGATTTTCTCGCCGCTTTCCACAGCCTTGATAAAGCGCGCCACGGCGGCGTCCATATCCTTCAGTGCCGAAGGGTCGGGCATTGCCTCTTTTAGGCGCGGGCTTAAAAACGCCGGAGCTGTTTCAACCGTCAAACCGCGCCCGGCCAGAAGCTGCGCGATAACGGGCGGCGCACCCAGCTGCGTTTCCAGCGCTCCTGCCGCGCGTTCGTCAAACACGCCCGCTTCCCAGCGCTTGCCGCCCAGCGACCGTTCGACATCCAGAAACGCCGTCATTTGAAGCTTTGCGCCTTGCGGCTGCTGTGCCGTGCGTCAATCATGCGCACCGTACCCGACTTGCTGCGCATGACGATGGATTGCGTGGTTGCGCCCGCCGAGCTGTAGCGCACGCCGCGCAGCCATGCGCCGTCGGTTACGCCTGTTGCGGCGAACATCACATCACCGCGGGCCAGATCTTCCAGCTGGTAGATGCGGTTGAAATCGGTGATACCCGCTTTTGCCGCACGGGCTTTTTCATCATCATTGCGGAAAATCAGGCGGCCCTGGAACTGCCCGCCCGTGCAGCGCAATGCGGCGGCGGCCAGCACACCTTCGGGCGACCCGCCGCTGCCCATGTACATATCAATGCCGCTGTCGGGGCTGGTGGTGGCGATCACGCCGCTGACATCGCCATCCTGAATGAAAGCGATGCGCACACCGGTCTTGCGCACAGTAGCGATCAGGTCTTTATGCCGCTCGCGGTCAAGAATGCACACCGTCAGTTCATTAACAGCAACACCCTTGGCCTTGGCCAGCGCAGCGATATTTTCTTCCGGGCTTTTGGTCAGGCTGACAAGGCCGGGCGCGTACCCGGGCCCTATCGCGATCTTTTCCATGTACACGTCCGGCGCATGCAAAAATCCGCCGGTTTCCGCCAGTGCGCATACCGCCAGTGCGTTGCTGCCGCCCTTGGCCGTGATGGTGGTGCCTTCCAGCGGGTCCAGCGCAATATCGTATTTCTTCTCGCCCTTGCCGGCCAGCGCGCCCACACGCTCGCCGATATACAGCATCGGGGCTTCATCGCGCTCGCCCTCGCCAATCACCACCGTGCCGTCGATATCCAGCAGGTTCAGCGCATCGCGCATGGCATCCACGGCTGCCTGGTCGGCCGCTTTTTCGTCGCCACGACCCACCCACTGCGCCGCCGACAGCGCAGCGGCTTCGGTCACCCGCACAAGTTCAATGGCCAGATAGCGGTTGGGAATCATTCAGGAATCTCGGCCGGTACGGCGGGAGGCTTATCCGGAAGTTGTGGGGTATCCGGCGCAAAACCATGCCAAAGCTGCGCATCGTTCGCAGACTTATTCTCGGCTTTCAGCTCTTCTTCCAGTGCCATGCGTTCGTATATCGGCACCGTTACAGTAGGGCGCCCGGGAACCGTCGATAAATTACGATACTCTCCTTTTTGTAACATTTCCGGGTGCGTGGGCGGTGGCGGACTTTCGCATGCGGCCAGCAGAAGAAGCGTTAAAAATAAGGCGATACGGGGCATAGGCTTACAATAGCCGCCTGTGCTATATAAGCAATATGACGAAACCAGCAGAAAAACAGGATAATTCAGGCGCCAAACTGCCCGACCCGGTCGAGCTGGCGCACCGGGCGATGCCGCTGCTGCAACGTGCCGGCCAGCTGATGGGTGACTTCCTACAAAAACATGCCGACGATTTCACGTTCCGTGCGCGTGTTGGCAATCAGGCCGCTGAAGCTTTCGGCACACTGGCCCGCCAGTGGATGAAGGACCCCGTGCGCCTGATGCAGGCGCAGGTACAGTGGTGGCAGGACTATTTAAAGTTGGTACAGGAAACCGGTAAACGCTGGGCTGGTGCATCCGAAGGCATCCAGACGGCTGCGCGCGACAAGCGTTTTCACGATGCAGCTTGGCAACAAAATGCCATGTTCGACCTGATCAAGCAAAGCTACCTGCTGACGGCGCGGTGGATGCAGGCGCTGGTCAAAGAAACGCCCGATCTTGACGCCCGTACGCAGCAAAAAATCGCTTTTTACACGCGCCAGTTTGTCGATGCCATGTCGCCCACTAATTTCTGGCTGACAAACCCCGAAGTGCTGCGCACCTATGCTGAAACCGGCGGCGAGAACTTCATACAGGGCCTGCAGAACATGCTGAAAGACATGGAAGGCGGCCAGGGCCAGCTGCGCATTTCCATGACCGACGTCAACGCTTTCACGTTAGGCGAGAACATCGCCAGCACGCCGGGCCGTGTTGTGTACCGCAATGACCTGATCGAACTGATTCAGTATGAGCCTGTTACCAAAGATGTTCACAGAACACCGCTGCTGATTATCCCGCCATGGATCAATAAATATTATATCCTCGACCTGAAGCCCGAAAATTCGTTCGTACGCTATGCGCTGGAACAGGGCCATACAGTATTCATGATTTCATGGGTCAATCCTGATGCCCGTCTGGCCGATAAGAACTTCGAAGATTACATGGCCGAAGGCCCGCTGGCGGCGCTGGACGCCATCGACAAGGCCTGTGGCACCACGACCACCAATGTCATTGGCTATTGCCTTGGCGGTACACTGCTGGCAGCCACACTGGCCCACCTGCAGGCCAAAAACAAAGCCGCGCGCATCGCCAGCGCCACTTTCTTCGTCACCATGATTGATTTCGACGAGCCGGGCGACCTGGGTGTATTCATCGACGAGCCGCAGATCATGGCACTGGAAAAGCTGATGTTCGAAAAAGGCTACCTGCCCGGCGCCGCCATGGCTACAACCTTCAACTTGCTGCGCGCCAATGACCTCATCTGGTCGTTCGTCATCAACAATTACATGCTTGGGCGCGATCCACTGCCGTTCGATCTGCTGTACTGGAACGCCGACGCCACCAACATGCCGGCCGCCATGCACGCGTTTTACCTGCGCCGCATGTATTTAGAGAACAAACTACGCGAACCCGGTGGATTGACGCTGCTGGGTACGCCGATCGACCTACGCAAAGTTGAAACACCTTCCTATTTCATCTCGACGCGTGACGACCACATCGCCCCGTGGCAAAGCACCTATGCCGCCACGCGCCTGTTTAAGGGCCCTGTCGAATTCGTGCTGGGTGGAAGCGGCCATATCGCCGGCATCATCAACCCGCCTGCCGCGAACAAATACGCGCACTGGACCGGCGGCCTGCAGCCGACGCCGGAATCATGGCTGGACAAGGCTGTGGAAACCAAGGGCAGCTGGTGGCCGCACTGGGCCAAGTGGCAGGAACAACATGCGGGCGAAAAAGTTCCGGCCCGCACGCCGGATAAAGGACTTGAAGCGGCGCCCGGTACATATGTAAAGGTAAGAGCATGATGGACTTCAGCGAACTGACAACACTTGAAATCTGGGAGATGGCCAGTTACGTCGTCACCGTCGTCGGTCTCCCCTACGCCGTCTGGCTTTACTTCGCCGACGCGCGGCGCGAACGCCAGAACGAAGACGAGAATGTGTACCTGCAGCTGTCGGATGAATACGCCAAGTTCTCGAACGTTTTGTTGCAAAATGCCGATCTGCAACTGATGGGTGGGCGCCTGCCCGACGCCTCGCTGACCCCCGAACAGCGTGAACGCAAGAAAATCATTTATGAAATGCTGGTGTCGCTGTTCGAACGGGCCTTCATTCTGGTTTATGAACACGACATGGACAAAGAAGCCAGGCGCCGCTGGAAAAGTTGGGAAGATTACATTCGCTTCTGGCTGCAGCGCGATGATTTCCGCGCCCTGCTGCCCGAATTACTTGCCGGCGAGGACGAAGACTTTGTGAAGTATATGAAGCAGATAGCCGGCTAGACGGTTATTGTTTTCAGCCGGCTCGTTTGCTATACCCGATTCATAGTCAGGGAGATTTCGATGTGGCGTGACATCACGACGATGGATGAAAACCAGCTCGATGAAATCGCATCCGATCATGTATTCTGGCGACCCGTCTTATGCACGGTTGGCGGCGTTGTCGGCGCGTTTGCCTGCTTCGCCAATCCACCGCTTGGCCTTGCTATCCTGATAACTGATTTTGCCGGCTATATTTATTCGGAAGGCCGTGAACTGCAGATCGATAACCGCCGCGACGAGCTGACGCTGTAATCTACTTATAACTCTGTGCCAGCCGCACATACTGCTGAGCACGCACGGTAATCAGTTCCATTTCATCGTCTTTTAAATCACGCCAGTGCTTGGCCGGTACACCGGCCCACACCTGACGCTTTAACACGCGCTTGCCGCCTGTCAGCACCGCGCCCGTGGCGACAAGGCTTTCGCTTTCCACATGGCAGCCATCCATCACGCACGATTTCATGCCGATCAGCGCGCGGCTTTCCACCGTACAGGCATGCAACAACGCCATATGGCCGATCGTCACATCATCACCGATAATTGTTGGCAGCGGGTCGGCCACACTGTCGCCCTCGGCCACATGAATGACCGTTCCGTCTTGCACATTGGTGCGTGCGCCGATGCGAATATAGTTCACGTCGCCGCGGATAACACAACCGAACCACACACTGCTGTCAGGTCCGATCTCCACGTCACCGATAATCACCGCCCCCGGCGCAATGAAGGCCGTCGGGTGAATGATGGGTGTTTTGCCGTGGTGCGGCAGGATAATGGGTAAAGTCATGGCCATGATTGTTTCCATAAATTGCCACCTACGGCAAGACGGCGGGTTGCCAGCACGCAGATAAAGATCAGCTGAACGATCCACCAGCCGCCGAAATAAACCCACGCGCTCAGCAACGCTGGATCCAACGCCAGCAAAACAAAAACCGTACTGGTTGCATTAACCAGAACCGCCAGCAGGCTTTCCTCGAACGGATAACGGTAAGCTTTCGTCAGCGACGGCAGCGCACCGGCGATTTCAACGGCCAACAGCCATATGGCCGCCAGCGTTACGTCATCGGTGGCGCGCCATACCGGAATGGTAGCCAGAGATGCAAACAGCATTAGCCAGTCGGTGCGCGTGATGTAATACGAACCGTTGCGCAGCGATGCCAGGAACACAGTCAGGCAGCAGGCCGCCATAAGCACGGCACGCCAGAACACCAGCGACTCGCCCTCAATCTTCAGGCCGGCCACGACAATCATCGTCACCACAACCCACACGAACCACGAGAACGAATGCGGCTTGATCGCGCCGCGCAGCGTCTGCACGACGTAATATGCCATACTGATGATGACCAGAAAGGATGAAAACGCTACCGATAGCTCGCGGAATTCAGGATCAAGCATCCTCGGTCACACCTGTCAGCAGCGCCACATTACCGCCGCTGGCCGTGGTGTTGATGGTCACGGTTTTCTCGGCCACAAAGCGACGCAGATAATTCGGCCCACCCGCCTTGGGCCCTGTTCCGCTCAGCCCCTCACCGCCGAACGGTTGCACGCCCACAACCGCACCGATTACGCTGCGGTTGACGTAGATATTCCCGGCATGGATGTTTTTCACGATGTAATCCACGCGACTCATAATGCGTGTATGCAGGCCGAACGTCAGCCCAAAGCCCGTGGCGTTGATGTCGGCAATCACCTTATCCAGCTGATCGCGTTTATAGCGTATCAGGTGCACAATCGGGCCGAACACTTCGCCCGGCAGTTCGCTCAGGCTCTTCAGTTCAATCAGCGTCGGCGGGATGTATGTGCCGCCGGCCGGTGTTTCGGTCTGCGCGACGATGTTAGCCTTCTTATCAGCAAGATATCTGCGCAGGTTGGTGGCGGCTTCGTCGTCAATCACCGGGCCGATGTCGGTTTTCAGGTTGTGCGGGTCGCCCACCACCAGTTCCTGCATGCACCCACTGATCATTGTCTTCAGTTTGTCAGCCATATCATCCTGCACGAACAGTACGCGCAGGGCCGAACATCGCTGGCCCGCCGAACGGAAGCCCGACATCAGCACATCGTCGGTTACCTGCTCCAGCAGCGCCGATGAATCAACAATCAACGCGTTCACGCCGCCGGTTTCGGCAATCAGGGGCACAATCGGGCCGTTCTTGGCCGCCAGTGCGCGGTTGATGCTGTGCGCGGCATCAATCGAACCCGTGAAAGCCACACCCGCCAGATCCTTGTGCGCGGTCAGTTGCGCGCCAACCTTGCCGTCACCAATTACGATGTGCAGCGCGTCTTTTGGAATGCCCGCCTTATGCAGCAGTTCAACCGTATACGCGCCCAGCTTGGGTGTCTGTTCGGCGGGCTTGGCGATAACGCTGTTGCCTGTCACAAGTGCGGCCACAATCTGGCCTGCAAAGATCGCCAGCGGAAAGTTCCATGGGCTGATACACACAAACGTACCGCGCGCGTGGTATTGCAGGCGGTTGGTTTCGCCTGCCGGGCCCGGCAGCGCATCACCACGCATCAACTTTTGCGCTTCCACGGCGTAATAACGGCAGAAATCGACAGCCTCGCGAATTTCGCTCAGCGCATCATTCACCGTGCGCTTGCCTTCATCGACAATCAGCGACGTTAAATTCAGCCAGTCCTTTTCCATCAGGTCTGCCGCCTTGTTCAGCACGGCAGCGCGGTCGGCCACCGGCACATCGCGCCAATTTGCCTTGCCTGCAGCCCTGAACGCCGCATCAATATCGGTTTGCGGCAGCGCCACGGCAGGCGGGTTTGCCAGCGCGGCATTGATATCTTTTTGCACACCGCGCTCGGCAATTTCCCAACCCTTCGAATTATCGCGGTCTTTAAACATATCCTTCGGCAGCGGCACATTCGGATGGGCAATACTGCTATACGACTGCAGTTTTTCAACCGGCGGCTTCAGCAGCCTGTCGATCGGCACCAGCGGGTCGGCCAGCTGGTGCACAAAGTTGCTGTTGGCGCCGTTTTCCAGCAGGCGCCGCACAAGATACGTCAGCAGGTCTTCATATTCGCCAACGGGCGCATAAATACGCGTGCGCAGGTTCGGGAATTCCTGCTTGATGGCATCAAACAGCACGCTGCCCATGCCCTGCAGGCGCTGAATCTCATAACTACCGTCCGGCGTTGCCAGTTGCGTGATGGTGGCGTGCGTCAGCGCATTGTGGCTGGCGAACTGCGGATAAATCAGGTCACGGTGGGCCAGCATTTCACGGGCAATCGCAATATAGCTGCAGTCGGTTGACGCTTTCCGCGTAAACACCGGGTACTGGTCAAGCCCGCGTTCCTGGCTGCGCTTGATTTCCGTATCCCAATATGCGCCTTTCACAAGACGCAGTGTCAGCTTGTTACCGCGGCGCTTGGCAAGATCGGCAAACCAGTCAATCGCCGGGCGGGCGCGTGTCTGGTACGCCTGCAGTGCAAAGCCAAGCCCACCCCAGCTTTTCAGCTTTTCATCCAGTGCCAGCTTTTCGATGATATCCAGTGTGATTTCAAAACGGTCAGCTTCTTCGGCGTCAATACACAGCACGATGTTGGCACGGGCGGCGCGTTCACACAGGTCGCGCACGCGCGGCAGGACTTCGCTCATCACGCGGTCATGCTGCAGCTCTTCAAAACGCGGATGCATGGCCGTCAGCTTGATGCTGACACCCGCATTGTCATACATATTGCTGCTAAAGGGCTTCAGCGCGTCAATCAGCTGCTGGTAACGACTGTAATGGCGATCGGCATCGGCCATGGTGCGCGCCCCCTCGCCCAGCATGTCGTAATGCATCAGGTGGCCGCGCTTGGCCCAATCGGCCGCGTTGGCAAAGGCGTCATGTACGTCCTCGCCGATAATGAAGTTAGTGCCCATGCGGCGCACGATACGGCGCAGCGCCATACGCATGAACGGCAGGCTGGCGGTCTTTAGGCCCTCGCCCAGAATATTGTCGCTGGCCAGGATCTTGTGGCTCATGCCCAAACCGAATTCGGCAATGCGGCTGATCAAACGCTTCGCTTCCAGTTCGGCGGCACCGCCAAGGCTTGGTCCCAGTTTGTCTTCAATCAGCGCGTTGATGGTGGCGTCATCGGGAATACGCAACAGCGCCTCGGCCAAGCCCATCAGCGCCAGCCCTGCGGGTGACGACAAACCAACGTCCTGCAACAAGCCCTCGACGGCAGGCGGCTGGTGACTGCGCAGGTATTCCACCCAGCGCTTGGCCCGCGTAACGACTTGCGCGGTTTCCTGTGGGCCCAGCGTGGCCGCTGTCATCAGTGGGCGAACCAGCTTTTCTTCGGGTTGGTGCAGATACGAATCGAAAGGACGCATGGCCCATAATCTAGCTTGATTGAGTTTTTACACAATTGGCGTAATATGGCGCCATGCGGCATTTCCGGCGCCTTTTCCTGATGCGTTCTCTGGGCTTCGCCTGCCTTTGCCTTATTGTCTTTTATTCGTTCGCCATGATTACCGCGCCCGTTGCTATGGCTGCCGCACCCGAAGAAGCGTCGATGATGGACTGCCATGAAATGGCCGATATGCAGCCCGCACCGGACTCGCATGATGAAAGCGCTCCGGCCTGCTGCGCATCGCTGGCCTGCTGCCACCTGATGACTTTCAGCGCCTTCACACCTGTTTCAGCCCCCTACGCGCAGGCTGTGCAACTGCTGGCTGTCGACGCACCCTTCACGCTGTATGGCGTTACCTACCGGCTGGAACGCCCGCCGCGAACTGTACTCTCCTAAAAGTACAACTTATCAATCAAACTCAATCTAAGGAGAGTACCCATGAAGGTATTTAACACATGTGCACGCTTGTGCGCGATGATCGCAATCGTTCTGGTCATGTCGGCCGGAATGGCTTTGGCTGCCAATAAATTCGGCGGCAACGACTACACTGGCGGTGCCCCGACCGTCATGCAGGATGCAGGCAGCAAAATGGACTGCTGCTGCAAAAACATGACAAAAGGCATGCCTTGTTGTGAAGATATGGACTGCTGTAAAGGCGGCCAATGCTGCAAGAACGAGTCCTGCTGCGCCGATTGCAAGGATGGAACTTGTCCCCTGCCTGCCAAAGGCAAGAAGGGTAGAAGCTGCTGCGATAAGGAAGAATGATATCGCACAGTCTATGAAGAAGGCCCCTGGCAAAACGCCGGGGCCTTGTCATCCTTGTTAACTTTATAGGAGAAAGAAATGCAACTTCTTAAAACGAAAATCCGCAGCGGCATGATGCTGGGCGGTATGCTGCTACTTTCAGCATGCAATGTTACGGCCGGGACCCCCTATCCCACCAGCTACACAGGGGGGCCGCCGCCAATCGAGTATGGTATGACATATGGCACCCACCAAACTGCGGTTACGGCAAAGACAAAAACCGAAGCAAAAACTAGCAGCATGCACGACGGCCACACCGACCATGTGCATGACTGGGATGAGGCGATGGCTGCTTCTTCCGACTCCGGTAGTGTCTATGATGACGTCATGAACGACATGCATAAGGCCATGGCTGCAGTAAAACCCACGGGTGACCCGGATATCGATTTTGCTGCCGGCATGGTGCCGCACCATCAGGGCGCCATCGACATGGCCGAGGTCCTGCTGGCCAAGGGCGATGATCCGAAACTGCGCCGGCTGGCGCGCGAGATCATCGTTGCCCAGCGCCGCGAGATCCAGTTCATGAACTACTGGCTGGCAACCCGCGGCAAGACCGAGGGCAGCAACATTACGAATGTGAATGTTGTCAGGGATGGCCCCAGCCACCAGCATTAACCTGCTGGTAATAATCAGGGGCCCTGGCAGCTGTGCCGGGGCCCTTTTTATGTGGCAGAAGTGCAAATACAGGCCGAAAATACCGATTTTGCCCATTAAGCCGTGTTGAGTATTTCGGTATCTATGGATATTATCCCCGTCATGCAGCCCATCCTTTATCCTGAAGGAAGCTGCCAGACCTGCGTAACTTTATTCTAAAACGGAGAAAACCAATGAAAACCCTCAAGCTCGCTGCCCTGCTGGTAGCCGCCTCTTTCGCCCTCAGCGCATGCGACGTTCCGCCCCGCGGTACGGAAGCCCAGCCGATGGCCAAGATGTGCTGCGATAAGAAAGGCAAGAACTGCAAGCCCGCCAATGCTGACGGCGTTTGCGTGAAGAAGAAGCCGACTTACGTCAAGTAAGATTGACTTAAGCTGAAATGAATAAGCCCCGGCAGCAATGCCGGGGCTTTATTTTGTGGTGCTAAACAGGCAGGCCCATTATAAATCCCCATCATGTCTAATTCGTCTGAAATCAGCCGCCAGATAGAAAGGCGCCGCACGTTTGCCATTATCGCCCACCCGGACGCCGGTAAAACCACGCTGACCGAAAAGCTGCTGCTGTTCGGCGGCGCGATCCAGATGGCCGGCGCTGTCAAGGCGCGTGGCGATGCCCGCCGCGCCCGCAGCGACTGGATGAAAGTCGAGCGCGAACGCGGCATTTCGGTCACTGCCAGCGTCATGAGCTTCGATTACGATGGCCGCGCTTTCAACCTGCTGGATACGCCCGGCCACGAAGACTTTTCGGAAGATACCTATCGCACGCTAACCGCCGTTGATAGCGCCGTTATGGTGCTGGACGGCGCCAAGGGTATTGAAAGCCAGACGCGCAAACTGTTCGAAGTTTGCCGCATGCGCGATGTGCCGATCATCACCTTTATAAACAAGTTTGACCGCGAATCGCGCGACCCGTTTGATCTGCTGCAGGAAATCGAAAACCAGTTGCAGATTCACGTTACACCCGCCAGCTGGCCGATCGGCATGGGCAAAGATTTCAAGGGTTGCTACGACATCATCAACGACACGCTGATCCTGTTTGAACGCAAGCAGGGCATTGAGGTCAATGAAGCCATGCGCTGCAAAGGCCTTGATGACCCGTTGCTGGATGAACAGCTGGGCGCCGACATCGCCGCGCAGGTGCGCGAACAGGTCGAAATGGCCCGCGGTGTATTGCCCAAGCTGGATATGGAAGAATACCGTGCCGGCCGCATGACCCCAGTATTCTTCGGCTCGGCCTACAATAACTTCGGCGTACGCGAGCTGCTGGACGGTCTCGCCCAATATGCCCCGCCGCCACGCGAGCAGACGGCCGCCGGGCGCACGGTTAGCCCCGACGAAAAGAAAACCACCGGCTTTGTGTTCAAGGTTATGGCCAACATGGATGCCAACCACCGCGACCGCATTGCCTTCGTGCGTATCTGCAGCGGCCATTTTAAGCGCGGCATGAAGTTTTACCATGTGCGCGACGACAAGCAGATGGCCGTGAACAACGCTGTGACGTTTCTGGCCCGCGATAAGAACCTGGCTGAAGAAGCATGGCCCGGCGACATTATCGGCATCCCGAATCACGGCGCCCTGCGGATTGGCGACACCCTGACCGAGGGCGAGAAGCTGCGTTACACCGGCGTGCCCTCATTCGCGCCTGAAGTGCTGCGTCGGGTGCACATTAAAGATCCTATGAAGGTCAAACACTTGCGCAAGGCTCTTGAACACTTTGCTGAAGAAGGTGCTAGCCAGGTTTTCAAGCCGATGACGGGTGCTGAATGGGTGGTTGGCGTTGTAGGCCCGCTGCAGTTCGAAATCCTGGCCGACCGCATTCGCACCGAATACGGGCTTGAAGCCGGGTTCGAGGAAGCCAGTATCGATGCCGCCCGCTGGGTAGATGGCCCCGCCGATGCTTTAAAGACGTTTGAAGATGCCAACCGTAGTGCGTTGGCGGTCGATCATGATGGCCGCATGGTCTTTCTGGCCCGCAATGCGTGGCACCTGAACCGCACGCAGGAAGATAACCCAAAAATCAAATTCATGAAAACCCGCGAGCAGGATGTGGCGGCTTAAAACGCACCCGGTACGCGCAGCGGCTCTAAAACCTTCATAGCTTCCCTGACAGACTTCAGGGGATGAGGTGCATCGGGAAAGTGCTGGCGCATACGGCGATAGCCGACAAGCTTCCAGCCACTGCTCAGTTTTTGCTGTTCACCCGCCAATGCTACATAAGCAGCATTGATAACCGAATCGACACTGACTTTATCAATACTGCGGACAGGCATTTCATTCATGGCACCGCCTGACTGCTTGCTGGCATCTGGTAACTCAACAAGCAGGTGTGGATTGCGAGAACCCAGCCAGCCGCCACTTACGTTATGCCAGAAATCAGGGCTTTCAGTATAACGCACAAAGATGCCGCGCCCAAGATCGGCAGCAGGCACTTCGTGCTCGAATTCAATACGGTTTTTGTTCGCCATGTATATCTCCAAAATATTGGCCAAACATACATGCTGACCCGGCTCGCCACAATATTAACTTTAGTTTCGCCAGGAACTTAAAGCCTTGCGGCAATACCTTGCCCTTGCAATCCCGGCATATAGGCCTTGTCGGGCCCGCTGGTGAAGTATGTCGCCTTGCTGCAGCCGCCGCTGGTGAACAACTCCTCGATCAGGCCACGAATACCGGCTGTTTTCGGGATGATCGGCACGGCTTCCACGCCCGCTTCTAGGCACGAAACAATCGAGCGCACTTTCTTCTGCATGCCGCCCACAACCACTTCGCGCGCAATCAGTTCATCAGCCAGCTCGGGCGTAATCAGCGGGATATGGTTGCCCTGCCCGTCTTCCACGGCACGATCCGACATCATGATCAGGCGGTGCGTTTTTGGCAGCAGGTGCACACCCGCACCCGAATCATGGCGGGCGATGGCCTCGGCCACATCATCGGCGTTGACGTTAAAGCAGATTTTTTTGCCGCTGGTTTCGTCTGTCGCATAACCCATCGACGTTACGAACACCACATTGCCATGCGCGTGCTGGGCCGCGATTGCCGATTCCTTTACACCCACGGGCACACCCACGTTGCCGCAGCGCGGCAGGCCGTCGGCATCAAGGTACTGCTTGCAGGCAATCACCTCGTCACCCGGCAGGGTAACGGCCTTGTGCGGCGTACCGGCCAGCTTTTCGTTGACCAGCGAAACCAGCAGGTCGTTCGCCGCCTGGATGCCGTTCCGCACCAGCGGTATGGCTTCGGCCGGCGTAACGCGCAAGCCCTCATGCGTCTGCTTTTCAAGGCCGGCGGACTTCCACTGCTCGTCGATCTGTTTGCCCGCACCATGCACCACCGTCAGCGTGATGCCGGCCCGCACACACAGCGCGATGGCGGTGGCCACCGGTTCGGCTTCGGCGCGGCTGTCGCAATTCTTGCCGCTTAGTTTCAAGACAATATGCCCGCCCCGGTGACGGGCGATCTCAGCGGCGATCTGGGGCGCCAGCTTTTCAAACTGGATGATATCCGGCGCGCCCGCCTTGACGGCGTCCATCTGCAGCAGCGCTGAAATTTCGCTGATCAACAAGTAGTCGGTGTCCGAGCCGGTTATACCGGCCTTGTGGGCATCAAACATTTAAAACCTCGGTAACGGAAAGAAGATGAAGCAAAGAACAAAATCCCGCATGTGGCGGGGCGCAAAGCGGCTTATCGTCGGGTCTGCTTCATGCGCCGATTCAATCAACAAATGCTTATAAAGTCAAAAGTAATTTTAATTTCAAGGCCCGTGAAAGGCCCTAGCAGACTTCCGGTTTTTTGGTTTTACGCCACCAGCCCTTGGCTGGCGGGTCCCCTATGCCTTCTCTCTCAGGCACAGAGAAAAGAAGCTTGGGATCATGCCCGAAACCGGGCTCGTCCCACACATCACGGTGCACACCTACACGCTGCAACCAAAGCGGGCTCAGCTTGTAGGATGTATGGTGCCAGCTGGCCAGGGATTCATTAGCGATCGTGGGCATAATATCATAAACACCGGATAAAATGTGCAGGTTATGCCCAAGGTTCCTAACCGCGGATCGCACGGCGTCACGACGCTTTGCGACGCTCATCTCGCGGGTAACAAGGCCTGACTTTTCAAAAAGGTGCAGCAGGTAACCATGCGACACCTGACCTTTGGCCCAGCCGAAATCGCGCGGGTGGCTCAGCCCTTCCGAATGCCAAAATTCGCGCGTGCCGACCTTG
The DNA here is from genome assembly GCA_050248995.1 of Bdellovibrionales bacterium. Lineage (GTDB taxonomy): Bacteria > Pseudomonadota > Alphaproteobacteria > JAIXQD01 > JAIXQD01 > JBFWRI01. The sequence continues at coordinate 3,146 of JBFWRI010000014.1, read as the reverse complement.
CCCTGCGTCAGGCGCTCTTCCAGCGCCTGCAGCACAAGCGCCTGTCCGGGCGGCAATGCCGCTACATCAATCTTAAGATCACCAAACTGGATGGGGTCAGGACTCATAATAACAGCACCATACCTGCCCTTTACGCGCCGTTTCAACAAAGATTCGTCACACCTGCGGTGGCGTAAACAAAGCGGTTAACTGCCCGCCACAATTCGGTAAATCGGCCCAGCCGCCATTGATATCCAGCACCGCGCAGGCCGCTTTGCCAAAGCCTGTCAGCTGTGCCCCGATGTCGATATCCAGCACCACCTGCGGCGCCGTCGGGTTATGGCCGATCATCAGCACGGTTTGCGCCGCTTCGGGAATCTGCCGAAAAGCTGCATACAGCTCCTGCATCTCGCCGCGCGCATGGCCGACATTATAGATGGTATCATCGAAAATCACCGTGGCATCTTCAACACCGGCAGGAAAGGCATACTGGAAGGTATCACGCGTGCGCGCTGCGCCGCTGCAGAACACCACGTCGATTTTATAATCCTGCCGGCGCAGCCAGTCGCCGCTTTCGGCAGCCTGCTTATGGCCCAGCGCCACAAGACGGCGGCCGAAATCATCCGCACAATACGGCTCGGCCTCGGCATGACGAAGAACGATAAGGCGTCGCGTCATCAGAACGGCACATAAGTTTGTTGCTGGCGATACAGCATGCCGGCGGTTGGCCCAAGGTACTTTTTGATGACGCGTTCAACCGTGCCATCATCCTGCGCTTCGAAGATCACCGCATCCAGCATCTTCTTCAGGCCGTATTCGCCTTCCGGCAGCCCGATGGTAACGGGATACATGCGGATAGGTTTGTCTGACGGTACTTCCTTGATCTGGCCCGGATTCTCGGCACTGAACTGCACACCGTTCAGCTTGGTGGCCATCGCCATATCGGCCTTGCCGGTGATGATGTTCTGGTAATACTCGCCGTCACCCACGGGGCCCAGCGGCAGTTTCTTGGCCAGCGGAAAGATGGTTTTCGCCATCGCCTCGGTACCGTCACCCTCGGTATAGGCAACCGTGTAGGCCGCATCATTCAGCTTGTACGGATTGTCATCAAAGCGGTTGTCGTTAGCACGCACGAATACACCAACCGGGTCATAGAACAAGCCTTCGCTGAACAGCGTGTTGTGTGCCCGCGTCGCGCCCGGCCACAGGCCCGTGCAGAACGCGTCATAACGGCGTGTCTGGAAACCCGAATTAACGGTGGCATACGTCACCTCTTCCACCCAGTCGATCTTCATCGCCAACCGCGCAGCAAGGTCATTCAGCAAGTCAACAAAGATTCCCGACAACTCGCCCGTGTTCGGGTCTTTGATGGTCAGCGGCTTAAACGGTACATACGCACAGCGGATGGTGCGGTTTTTCACCACGTTCGCGTATACCGGCTCTTGCTCAACCACAACATCACCGGGTTTATTGGCGACACCCAAATACAACGCGGCGCAGGCGATAATCAACGTAATAACAAGCAAAAACCTCATGCCGCCTGCTCCTTCTTCTCTTCCTTGCGCACATAATCAACAAACGCGAACGGCGGCGGACCCTGGCGCGGCAACGTTTGCGTCACCTGCCACTCATCCTTGTTGAACTTCGGGAAAAACGCGTCGGCATCGTCGGGGATATCGTCCACTTCTGTCAGGTACATTTTTTGGGCGCGCAAGGGCTCGGGGCCGTTCAGCGCTGCCTCGTATGCCGCCGCGCCGCCAATCACCATGATTTCGCCGAAGCCCTGCACAGCCAAAGGAATGGCATGTGCAACCGCTTCTTCATAACTGTGCACCACTGTTGCGCCCGTGGCGGTAAAGTCCGGCTGGCTTGTCATCACGATATTCAGGCGCTCGGGCAGTGGTTTATCAAGCGCCAGCCATGTTTTGCGGCCCATAATGACGGGCTTACCGATCGTCAGCAGCTTGAAGCGCTGTAAATCTTCTTGCAGGTTCCATAGAAGTGCACCGTTGCGCCCCACGGCGCCGTTTTTTGCCACAGCGGCAATCAGCGATATGGAAACAGAGGCTGTCATCAGGCTGTCTTTTTCTTTTCAACGATATCCTGCTCGCCGCGCTTGGCAGTCCAGCTGTCGGCGTCGTAATCAACATACAACTTCAGCGCCGGGTGGCGCTGCTGGATTTCACGGGCCATCCCTTGTGCGATGGGGCGCAGACTGGGGTGCACGGTCTTTTGCGAGCGCAGTTCCGCCACATACACAGTTTGCGGCAATGAATACGTCAACTGTGTCAGGCAGGCCATACCCATTGGATACAGGTATTGGTCCTGGATGCTGTCGGTTGCAATGCCCTTCTTCGGCAGGTCGGCAATCGCCTGCAGCTGTGCCTGGATATCACGCCACAGATTCTGGTAATCTGCGGGTGTCAGCAGGTCTTCAAGTTCCTGACGGTACCATTCAAAAAAGCCGAACTGGTTGCCAACAACCGGTATCTGACAGATACCGTTGCGGTGGCGCTGCAGGTCGCGGTAGCTGCCGAAATCCAGCAGGAACGAGAACTTGTAGAGGCCATAATCACACAAGTAACGCGGCAGCGGTGCGCTGCGTGGGCGCGTGCTGAACAACTTTTCCTCGGCCAGGTTACACATGCGCGTATCGAACATGGCATCATACAGCAGCACATCGCCGTTGCGCATGGCCTGCTGTTGCTGTGCTGTCAGCCGGCCCAATGCTTTGTCGACTTCAAGATAATGGCTTTCGCGCGCTACGGCGGCCGCATACTGGTTGCGGGCGTCGTAACGCTGGCTGGTGTCGCTCAGTTCCTCGCCATTAAAGCTGTTGGGATACTTTTCCGTAACAGCGGCAAAAATGGTTTTAGCAACAGTACGCACCTCTTCCAACGGATGCGAATACAGGTGGCGCAAGTGATCGCGCAGCTGACGCAGGTTGGTGTGCCAGCTTAGCAACGTGGTAGTACCTACTGGCAACAGGCAACGCAGCGTATCAAAAGCGCGGGCGGCGATCGCCTTCTCCCATGTGGTCTCTTTTTTGTAATCGTTCGGATTAAAAGGAGAACGGCGCTTCAGCGCTTCCACCATGATAGGCATATAGCGGTTATACAGGTCCATCCAGCGATCCAGAATCGCGCGGCTGGCAGGATTATTATACG
>JBFWRI010000013.1:0-52919 GCA_050248995.1 Bdellovibrionales bacterium | reverse complement strand
TTCCGTAAAAATAACACAGCGCACAAGCCAAACGGCCAAAGTTACTACCTTTAAATACCCACCTTTAAACCTCGTCCAGGAAATAACACCGGGCGAGGTTTTTGTTTGTTCCGTGTTTCCGGAGACGCCATGCCGACACTTTATGAAATGGTCGATCGCATCGACCAACGCCTTGCCGCGCTTGAAAACCGCGTTGATGTGCAACCCACTGCCCTGCGCGTCGCCGCCATTGACGACGACTTCGGCCGCCGTGATATCCCCATCTCCGACCGCCAGGTCAGCAATGCCATCGAACGCGTTCTGCTGCGCGGCGATACGCTGGACCGCATCGTTGATACCGTTCGCGCCCAGCTGCTGAACACCACCACAAGAAACGAGGTTGTTGAGCCGCTGGTCAACGGCGTGCTGGGCAGCGCCCCCGGCGGCACCTTCACCAATTCGCTGAACCAGATATCGGCCAACCTGCTGGATGCGGTGCTGCGCGGCCAGAGATTAAGATAACCACACGCGGGGGTGAACACAGCGCCTGTGCAAACGAAGGTTTGCCGACAAGGCGCGGAGTCCGTTACCCACGAAACAGGAGAAACCATGTCCTTTGACGAAATCCGCCTGCCGCTTAACGTTGCCTTTGGCTCGTCGGGCGGCCCATTGTTCTCAACCGAGATCATCACGGTCGACGGCGGGGTTGAACGCCGCAACCAGAACTGGGCCCATGCGCGCCGCCGGTTCGATGCGGCCACCGGCCTGCGCACCGCCGCCGATGGCGCTGTGCTTACCGCTTTCTTTTATGCCCGTGCCGGCCGTGCGCGCGGCTTCCGCCTGAAAGACTGGGGTGACTATACGTCATCTGCCAGCGGTGTCGCCGTCACGGCGGCCACCGACCAGACCATCGGCACCGGTGACGGCACGCAAACCGTCTTCCAGCTGAAAAAGAATTACACCAGCGGCAGCATCACCCATGTGCGCACCATCAGCAAACCTGTCAGCGACACCGTGCTGGTCGCCGTCAACGGCGTGGCGCAGGGCAGCGGCTGGAGCGTCGATACCACAACCGGCATCATCACGTTTTCCACCGCGCCGGCCAACGGCCATGCCGTCACCGCCGGGTATGAATTCGACGTGCCGGTGCGCTTCGATACCGATACGCTGAACATCACCCAGGCCGACTTTGCCAACAGCAGCGCCCGTATTCCACTGGTTGAAGTGCGGGTCTGATTATGAAGAGCATTCCCACAAACCTCGCGGCGCATATCGCCGGCGAGCTGACAACGCTTGCCTGGCTGCTGAAGATCGACCGTGCCGACGGCGCCACGCTCGCTTTCACCACACATGATAACGACATTGCGGTCGACGGCGTCACCTATGACGCGGCTGATAGCTTTTCGCTAAGCGCGCTCGATACGCCGGTCGGCCTGGCTCCCGCCAATGCCGAGGCGCTGGGCCTGCTGCACAGCGACGCGGTGGATGCCGCCGATATCGCCGCCGGCCATTACGACGGCGCCGCCGTCACCATCGCCCTCTGCAATTGGCAGGCACCCGAAGATGGCGTCATCCTGCTGCGCAAGGGAACGGTGGGCACGATCAGCTTTCACGGCGGGCAGTACCGGTTCGAGATCAAGGGGCTGATGGATACGCTGGCGCAAACCATCGGCGATACCTATACGAAAACCTGCCGCCACCGGCTTGGCAACGCCGCCTGCGGCATCGATACAGCCAGCGGCACATGGCGCAAGACCGGCACACTGACATCTGCTGCCAGCACTACACAGGTGACTGATAGCGCACGCACCGAAGCCGACGGATTTTTTGATTATGGTACGCTGGCCTTCACCAGCGGCCCCAATAGCGGCCTGTCATTTGATATACGAAGCTTCAGCAGCGGCACGTTCACGTTGTGGCAGGAACTGCCGTTCACGGCGGCGGCAGGGCACGCCTATGTGGCCGTGGCGGGCTGCGACAAGCTGCATGCCACCTGCCAGAACAAATTCAGTAATGCGCTTAATTTCGGCGGCTTCCCGCACATCCCGGGTGCCGACGCACTGCTACAAACGCCGGACGCGAAGATAGAATGACAAAGCGGGGTGCGGTTATGCCCGGTTGCGGGAACCGCAGAGCAAAAAGAGCACAAGCCCCGGCTTTTAGATTATGCCTTGCTTACCAGCAGCTCCAGTTGCCGTCTGGTTCAGGTGGTGAATAAGTGCCGCTATTATACCAGCCCAGCACACCACAAGTGTACTCGCTATTGTAAATCATCTTTCTCTCACCGTATGTGCCGGCTGGCAGTGATCCGTCGTTGCCTTGGGTAGGCGGTTCACATGCCTGCGCAGGTGGGATGCTCATCCAGTGTAAGTTCGATGCCGCCGCGCAACCTGCAGGATAATCAGGCTCGTCGGTGCACATAACCTTGTCCAGTATGGTACAGCCATTGCAGCCCGTTACGTTATTCGCCTCGTAATAATCCATTACGCTAGTATTTTCATGACCCGGGATCAACATAAACTGCACATGGTGCTTGTTGTCACTGTTGTAGCCTGAGCCACCGGTTGTAGCGCCAATCGCAATCGGAAAGCCAGTCTTCATGCAATTATAATCAACCGTGCCGCCTGTTCCACCCGAAGCGAATTGGGCTGGCGTCAGGTAAGAGTTAGAAGGAATGCCGCCATTCTTGTGGCCTGCGTCACACGAATGGTTCCAATAGTCACCCGAGTTACGCCACTGGGCAGTTGGCGGTGATGTTTCGCCGGGTGGGCGGCAATCTGTCAGCGCCGAAACCGCCGCACCAGTGCGTGTCGCGCTGCAGGTTGCAGATGTATCTGCACCCAGACACTGCCACTGCCAGCGAATGGCGCTCAGGCGTATCGGCGCTGTCGCTGTTCCTGTTGAACACAACGTCTGGCTGGTGGCAGCAGGCGGTGGTGTGGCGCGATCGAATGACTTGTTATGGGCTGTGCCACACGTGCCGTTCGCATCCGGACACACGTTGGTATTACAAGCGGCACCCTGGCCGGGGATAACCCCATCGCCGCCGCAAAGCGAGTTGGCAACCGTCGCGTTATCGCTGCTGCGCTTACACACCGCCGTACAGGTTTGCGTGCCGCCGCCGCAGCTTTCCGAACATGTGCAGTTAACACTGGCCCAGCTGTATGTTTCCGAGCAGTTTTCGTAAGCCGGGGCGTTCACTGCCGGGGCTGCCGTACGCTGGATAGCGCCGCCGCTCCAGCCCCCGCCACCGCACACGAAATCCCGCGTCACGGTTTCAACCCATTCGGTGGTGTTACAGGTCACGCTGCCGTCGCAGTGCGTTGTACAGTCATCACGCGACATGGCGAATTGAACTTCGGCCGTATCTGAATATAGCGGGTGTGATGCGCGGGCGCGGCCCGTGATCAGTGTATCGGTTGCCGACTGGCCGTCCGAACTTGTCAGCGTCACATCGGTTGAAAGACAGCAGTCATCCAGCACAACGCCCGCTGGTGCATGATTGACAAACGACTCCCAGCCCTCGGAATCGGCATCAGGCATAAAGTAGTTCAGCGCGCTATTGTTATCGACCCAGCGGCATACACCGAATTTATTGTTCAGCAGGTCGGTCGATCCGGCACCCAGCGCCGTGCCGCCAGTACTCAGGCGCACAGCCTGCCCCGGGACATCACCGCCACCACCGTTAGTACCGCCGACACCACAGTTCAGGTCATCGATCGGACACATGGCATAAGCAGCGGGCGCAACAAGGCACACGGCTGCAATCAGCAAACAGCGCCGCAGCCAACATCGGAATGATGCGTACCCTGCCATCATAAAATAAATGCCCCCCACATCAGGCATTTCCCCACCTTCAGAATACGCTGAAGCCTTGAATAGACTGTTAAAGAACCGATATGATTAAAAATGTATTATAAACAGATAGATAGCATGATGGTTGCAGCGGCCCGCAGCTGCCTGAACACGCCTTTTGCCCATCAGGGCCGGGTGCCCGGCGTGGGACTCGATTGCGCCGGTCTTATTATATATGCAGCGCAGGAAGCGGGCATCGTCCTGCACGATACGCGGGCCTATGCACTGCCGGTCGCACCTGCCCAGTTGCTGGGCGTACTCGGCGAAAATAATTTACAACCCACCGCTCTGATTTCGCGTGGTGCACTTCTGCTCTTTCGCCTTGGCGGGCAGCCGCAGCACCTGGCGCTGGCAACAAGCCACACCACGATGATCCACGCTTATGCGCCCGCCGGAAAAGTCGTCGAAACGACAATCGGTACGGCATGGCGCAACCGCCTGATCGGCATCTACACCTTCAGCAAGGAATAAAACATGGCTTCAGTTCTTCTTACCGCCGCGGGCGCCGCGGCCGGCAGTGCATTGCCCGGCGTTGGCCTGTTGGCCGGGCCGCTGCTGGGTTACGCCGGTGGCATGCTGGGCGGGCAGATTGACAGCGCGCTGGGCATTGTAAACCCGTTCACCGTCAGCGGCCGCCAGCTTGATACGCTGCGCCTGCAGGACAGCCGCGAAGGCGCGCCGATTGCGCGTATTTACGGCACGCTGCGCACGGCGGGGAATATCATCTGGGCGTCGCCATTGCTGGAATCGCGCAGCACCGAACGCATCGGCGGCGGCAAGGGCGGCAGCGCCAGCGCCACCAGTTACCGCTATGCCGCGCATATCGCCGTCGGCGTCTGCGCCGGCCCGGTCGAGGCCGTGCACCGCATCTGGGCCGACAGCAAAGTTATCTACGACCGGAAACTGGATACTGTTTATGCCGACGCCGTGCGCATCTATACCGGCGACAGCATACAAACGCCCGACGCGCTGCTGGAAAGCTTCGAAGGCAGCGGCAACGTGCCGGCCTATCGCGGCACCGCCTATGTGGTGCTGGAAAACCTGAAACTGGAGCATTACGGCAACCGCATTCCCAACCTGACATTCGAAGTCGAAGGCATCAGCAGCGGTTACGCGCCGCTGGCGTTGGGGAACAACGAACATACTACTGGCCCCGCCGTACCCGACTGGAATCCGCGCCGCGCGTTCGCCGTCAGCGCCACGCACTGCGTCATCCCCGGCGTCGAAACGGTCACCACCTGGACGCGACGCTTCGTTGTCGAGCATTACAGCTGGGACGGCAGCACGTTTGAACAGACCCACCGCGCCACGTCCGACGTCTTCGATATCGAGGTCGGCGTCAGCGCCGGTGATAACTTCGCACTGGCACCCGACGGTAACCGCCTGCTGATGATGTGCGGCGGCAACATTCTGAACCTGATGCTGTACGATATCGCCGCACAAGCCTTCGGCACACACATCGCGCCGGCTTTCGATGCGGCGGTCGTGCCCACGGCGGGCGGCCATGTGACATGGATCGATAACATCACCATCGGCATCCTGTGCAACGGTAACGTTGACAGCGTGAACACCATCGGCGTTTCCGCACTGCAGGCAGGCGGCCGCTCGCTGGCCGCTGCCGATCCGTTGCCGTTCACAGGCTTCGATGTCGATCCTTCCACATTCGACGCGGCGCGTTTTCTGGCGCCGCTGCAGGCGCTGGGCACGCGCCTGTTCGCCGCGCACGACACCGCGGCAGAGACACTTTATATAACGCGCCTCAGTGCCCACAACAGCGCGGTGCAGGCCGAAACCCTGCCGCCGCTGGATATCAGCGCCCTGCCCGGCAATGATCCGCGCATCCTTGTCACCGGACAGGATGAACTGCTGGTGCTGAAACATGACACCAGCAGCACCAACCAGCTGTATGGCGCAACATACGCAGTGACATCTGCCGCGCTTGCCGAAACGCGCGCACCCGCAACCATTTCCGGCTTCGCCGATCTTCAGCTGGCCGACGCCATCGCCGTGGCCGCCGACCGCATCATCCTGTTCCATGTGGCGGACCCGCCCCAACTCAGCGAACTGCGCCTGACCGACAGCGGCATCGTTGTCAGCGGCGCACCCGCCGCGGTAGGCGGCCTTGCTCCCGCATTCGAACTGCATGGCTCGTCGCCGTTCCTGTCACGCCTTGCGGGCAACACGGTGCTGCTTACCAACGACGAACAGCTGCTGGCGCTGACAGCCCGCCGCGGTGATAACACGCTGGCTGCCGTGGTCGACGATATCGCCGCGCTGCTGCAGCTGTCACCCGCTGATGTCGACACGACCGACCTTGATACGACGCCGGTTGCCGGTTTCATCAGTGCCCAGCAGCAACCCGCGCGCCGTGCGCTGGAAACATTGCAGGCCGCCTACCCGTTTACCCTGACGGAAACCGACGGCGTGCTGGTCGCGCGTCTGATAACCAGCGCCAGCGCCACCGATGTGCCGTCGTCGGCCCGCCGCGCCAGCGCCACCGCGGCCGTGCCGCCGGCCCTTGCCGCAGAGCGCCTGCAGCAGGCCGAAGTCCCCACCGCCGTGCAGGTTGATTACATCGATGCCGCCGCCGATTACATCGTCGCAAGCGCCACGGCGGCGCGCGCCGCCCCGCCGCATGCGAAAGTCGAACGCATCGCCCTGCCGCTGGTGCTGAATGAAACGGCGGCACGGCAAATCGCCGAAAGCACGCTGATCCGCCGCGTGACCGAAGCTGAACGCGTCAGCTTTGCAACCGCGCGCGATTATATGGCGCTGGATGTCGCCGACCGCATCACGCTGGACGGCCATCCTTACCGTATTACGCGTCTCAGCGTGCAGGGCGGGCTGATCAGCGCCGAAGCCGTGCGTGATGCCGCCGCTAATCTGACGGCGATAACAGCCATCAATGCTGGTGCAAACAGCGCAAGTGACATTGCGGTTTCTGCCGCGCTGCACCTGCTTGACCTGCCACCACTGTCCGATGCCGCTGGCCAGCCGGGTATGTATGTAGGTGCGACAGCGCCCGATGCATGGACCGGCGGTGTTGTCTATCGCACGCTGGGCGACGGCGCGGCAACGGAATACACCCGCCTGCCTCGCCCGCTGACGCTGGGTTATGCGGTTGATACCCTTGCCGGCGCGGCCGCCGATTACACCGACATCGCGCACACCGTCACCGTTGCACTCGCCAGTGGCAGCTTGGCGTCGGTGACGATGGCAGAAGCCCTGAACGGCGCCAACCTGTGCCTGCTGGGCGATGAAATCCTGCACTTCGCCACCGCCACGCTGGTCGCCGCCGATACTTATACATTGTCGCACCTGATCCGCGCGCGCTGCGGCACCGAATACGCCACCGGCACGCACGCAGCGGGCGAGCGCTTTGTCCTGCTAGAACCCGGCGCGCTGCAGTTCGTGCCCGGCACGCTGGCCGACCGCGGCCAGACCGCGCACATGCAGCTGCTGTCCAGCGGGCAAAGCCTGGCCGACGCCCTGCCGGTCAACATCACCTACAATCTTGAAACGCTGCGCCCCTTTGCGCCCGCCGGGCTGGTTGCCGTGCGTGACGGCGCCAGCAACGACGTCGCACTGGCATGGAAACGCCGCGCGCGCGTGCAGAATGCGTGGCTGGATTACGCCGACGTACCGCTGGACGAAAGCGCCGAACATTGGCGCGTCGATATTCTGGACAGCGGCGACACTGTGCGCAGCTTCACGCCCGTGACCGGCACGCAAACCTATACAGCCGCGCAGCAAACCACCGACTTCGGCAGCCCACCGGCAGCGCTGACGTTCCGCGTCACGCAGATCAGCCCGCTGTATGGCGACGGGCGCAGCGCCGAAACCACCATAACTTTTTAAGGAGCATACATGAGCACAAGTCCCAACCTTGGCATGGCCTATATCGCGTCAGGCCAGGCGCAAAAAGAAATCACGCACAACGACGCCCTGAATATCCTGGATGCGCTGGTGCAGCCGCGCGTGCTGGATCGCGATCTGGCCGCGCCGCCCGGCAGCCCGGCTGACGGCGATTGCTATATCGTCGCCGCCAGCGCCACCGGCGCGTGGGCCGGGCATGAAAACGATATCGCCGCTTACTATAATGGCTGGCTGTTCCTTGCCCCGCAGGCCGGCTGGCGCGCGTATGCCGATGACGAAAGCGCGATGCTGGAATTCGACGGCAGTGCGTGGGATGTCGTGGCCTCGGGCGGTGGTGGTGGCGGCGCCAGCAGCATGGGTGACGGCAGCGCGGCAGCACCGGGCTGGGCTTTCACCAGCGATACCGACACCGGCTTTTACCGCCCCGGCGCGAACACGCTGGCGTTTTCAACCGGCGGCACGCTGGGCATGACGCTGTCCAGCGCGCAGGCGCTTAGTGTCGTCGGTGGCATTACATCATCGTCCAGCAGTGCGGGCATCGGCTATGCCACCGGCGCCGGCGGCTCCGTCACGCAGACCACCAGCAAAAGCACCGGCGTCACGCTGAACAAGATCTGCGGACGCATCACCACGCATAACAGCACGCTGAACGCCGGCACCAGCGCCAACTTCCAGCTGACCAACAGCACCATCGCCGCCAGCGATGTCGTGGCGATCAGCATCACCAACGCGTCGGCGCTGGCGAACGTTGACAACTATATGATCAACACCATCAACAGCGGCGCCGGCGGCGCGACGTTCGTGATGATCCGCAATGTATCGGGCAGCAACCTGTCGGAAACGCTGACGCTCAGCTTCGTCGTCATCAAGGCCGTAACGTCATAGGTGCCCCATGAAATCTGTTTCAGTCGACCGTCGCATCCCGGTGGCGTTCCTGGCTGCGCTGCTGCTGCAGGCGGGCATCGCCATCTGGTGGGCGTCGGAACAGGCGATGCTGCTGCGTTTCCACCAGTCACGCCTGCAGGTGATCGAGGCGCAACAGGCCACAGCCGTGCGGCAGGAAAACATGCTGCTGGTACGCCTGGCGCGTATCGAAGAACGCCTTGTCGCGCAAACGCAGCTTCTGGCCGACATCAGAACACAGTTAAAAAAGTGACACGCACCATCAACGAACACGGCCTGCGCCTGCTGCGTGAGTTCGAAGGCCTGCGTCTTGCCGCCTACCGTTGCCCGGCCGGATTCTGGACCATCGGCTTTGGCCACACTGCCACCGCCGCGCCGGGCCAGCACATCACCGTCGCCGAGGCCGAGGCATTGCTGCACAGCGACGTGCGGCGCTTTGCACAGGGCGTCACCCGCATGGTCACCGCGCCGCTGGGCAGCAACCAGTTCGCGGCGCTGGTGTGCTTTGCCTTCAATGTCGGCCTGCACGCGCTGGAGAACTCCACCCTGCTGCGCCTGTTGAACCGCGGCTGGTATTCGCAGGTGCCCACACAACTGCTGCGCTGGAACAAAATCAAAGGACGCGCCGCGCCCGGCCTGACGCGGCGGCGACAAGCCGAAGGCCAATTATGGAATAGTCCGGACGAGTGACCATCCTGTGCAGGGGTGGACGAAGGCCCGTGTGAGCGAAAGCGAACAGACAGGGCCGGAGTGAGTTACCTGCACAAAAACAAAAAGGAGAAATTATGAAAAACTTTATCACCTACATCACATCACGCCTGAAAGAACGCTCGACATGGCTGGGCCTTGTCGGCCTGCTGGCCGCCGTCGGCATCACGCTGAACCCCGAGCTGCAGGAAGCGATCATCAGCGTCGGCATCGCCGTCGCATCCGCCATCGCCATGCTGACCGGTGACAGATAGGGTCTTCGCCATCCTGCAGGCCGCGCTGCAGTGGCTGGGCGCGTATGTCTTCTTTCGCGCCGGGCAGGACGCACGCGAACTTTCCCAAACCCGGAAGATGCTTGATGATGTTGAAAAAGCCAATGCGGTGGCGGCCGATATCCGCCGCCTGCCTGCTGGCGGCGCTGCTGAGCGGCTGCGCCGCTGGCGCCGCCGATAGCTTCTGCCGGCTGGCGCTGCCTGTTTATATCAGCGCGGAAGATATACTCAGCGACGCCACCGCGCGGCAGGTACTGCAGCATAATGAAGTGTATAAAGAACTTTGCGGGAATTTCTAAGCGGGACGCGGTTGCGCGTGGTTGCACGAAGTGCAGAACCAAATAAGGCCTGCGCAGAGCATGCCCGCTAAATATCCCTAATTAAAAACTAAACACATCGCCTTGGCGGCACGCAGGCGTTCTTTTTCGGCATGATCGAACAGCACGGTCTCCTCGTCGCGCCACCAGAATGGTTTGAACTGCTCGTGGGCCAGCTGCATCACGTTTTCGGTTTCAAGGAACGTCAGGCGCAGCTTGCGGTCGGCCACGTTGACAACCGGAATTTCGGCACCGCCCGAGATATCACCAAACGTGATGACCAGACGCTTGGCGCCCGTGCCCTTGAACGCCGACCAGTCGCCGGCCGTCATCTTGGCCAGCAAGGCAAAGGCCTCGCCGTCACGCATCAGCTTCGGCACCCAGAAAGATGTGTCGGCATTTATGGCCTGGATAACGCTACCGTCGGCCGCGCGGAAAACATTGCCGTCAAATTGAACACTGGTTTCTGTGGTCATCATATGCCCCCGTATTATGCGGGCAACTCTAGGCGCATGCCCGGGCGTATTCAACCCGGCCGGTGTGCAGCGCGAAAGATCTTATCTAAAAAATAAAACCGACGGCCTTTACCCTGTTGATCTGGTCAATATCAGCCGGGGAAATTTCGCGGCGTGGGCCGCCAGCCGTACGCTCCATCTGGCTCAACCAGTAACTACCACCACGCATGTCAGACGCCGGGTCCTTCAGAATGAAGATGCCGTATGCAGCCGCATCCAGCATCGGCACATCGCCCGATACACTTTCCACTCCACCATTCAGCGTGACAATAACCTTCTTCCGGCCGGTCGTAACAGCCGCGTCTGCCGCCACAGCCATCATCTGAGTGTGCACATCAATCGAAAGCTCGGGCGCGGCCTTGCCGCAGGCGCCTGCTGTCAGCGAACCTTTGCCGGCGATGATAATCACCTCGGCTTCATTGGCGGGAATACCATGGTTGACGGTTTCGCGCGGCGCATTGGCCACCACGGAACAGTGCTGCGCGGCCTGTGGTGGCGCCGCATCAAAATCGATATCCCATGCGCCGGTTTGCGGGTTATAGAGGGTATCCAGAATGTCGTTGGGCTGGCTCATAAAAAATCTCCGTATCCCTTAACGTACTACCTGACCCAGAAAGTAATAAGTTTTCCACCACGAATTCAACCTTTATAATAACGAACCAGCGCTTCCAGCCCCGATCGTAATAAAGGTAAACGTGCGGGCGGTGGCATTTCGTCAAGGCAGCAGGCCGTCACCACCGCATCGATACTGTGCAGCGGCACTGCCAGCAGCACCGTGCGCCAGTCCTGGTACGCACGCTCTTCGCCGCGGCTGCGCACGAAGCCACGGAAGTTCTGCGACTTTTCGCGCGGGCGCGGGTCATACTTGCCAGTGCGCGGCGCTTCCACCTTGGCGCGGATGTAGGCATGGCGCAGCTTCAACCCGGCCGCGCGTTCATCACTGTTAACAACACCCCGCGCATACAGCGCATCCAGCAGGCACTCTTCCACCACGCGCGCGGCCAGTTGTTCGCCGTCTTCATCAGTCAGCTCGAACCGCCGCGTAGCATGCTGCCAGCGTTCGGGCGGGCCGTAATCGGGGGCGACCAGCAGCGGCAGCGGGCGCTTAGCCAGTTTGCGCTGGGGCCCGCGGGTGCCGGCAGGTTGTTTAGCCCGGGTAATTTCGCGTCTTTTTTGTAATTTTAGTTTCTGTTTTGGCATTTTATCCCCTATAAGTGAATATAAAGCGATTACTATCCAATTCGGAAAACAAAGTCAACAGGGTATCTGGAATATTTTCTTACGCACGGGTTACGCTTGATGCATGAGCGGTTTTCGTTCAGTCAGAGTGTCATCAGGCGCTACGTTTCGCGCAGGTAATCCGGCATTACTTGATGATGCCGTCCGCGAAGCCGCCATCAACCTTTTAAGATGCCAGGAAAAAGAAACGCTGCTGCAGGCCTGCGTCAACGCAGTGTGGGGCGGATCAAGCGAACGCTTTGCCGCACATACACGCGTAAAGGAAGTTGCGAAACAGTACGCTGACCGCCTTATGTACCGCAACCTCAGCGCCACAGAAGCAGACGCTATTCAGAGAGCCATGCGGAAAATGCACGCAGATGGTTCAGCATGGCGCCGCACACCTCAAGAAGCCAAGAATTTGCGGGAAAGAACCTACGGCCTGTAAAGCGGCTATTCCTTAACATCCCTACCGAATCTGATTGCTTTCATATCCAGCGTGGCGCTACGGTTCGCCCATATTCAAGGAGAATAAAAATGACTAATTACCTTCGTGCCGGCGCCTTCGCCGACAACTATTACAGAGACCTTGAAGGCAGCCTTCTGGACAACAACCGGTTGACCCGCCAGCATGTACACCTTGCCCAGGCTGTTGAAGCTGCCTATGCCAACTATCTTGAAAAGCAGGCCGAACAGGGCCCGCTCAGCGCGTGGATAGTGGACATAAGCAACAAGATGCCTTCCGACCGCTTTAAGGCAAAAAATATGCTTGAGAATGCCATCCGCGCCTATGCAAGAGTTTTTGACTATACAGGCTTTGGCACGACCGACCTGATTATTCAGGGCCGCGAACTCCTCATCAATGAGGGTCGTTCGCAGGATGAAGCAACAAAGCTGCTGATCGCCCTGCGTCCTGAGCTGGAGCGCAGAATTCCTGAGCGTATGCTGGGCGTTTGCGGCTGATTATAAATCAAGCACCAGCGTAATCGGCGCGTGGTCTGACGGGCCAACCAGCTCGTCACCTTTGCCAAAGCTCCAGCCGCGTGCGGCCTGCGCATAAGCTAACCCGCCATTACTTTCAAATCCGGCGCGTATACTCCTTTTATCATGTTTGAAGCCGGATTCCCTGATGCCCTAAGGCAGGCCAGCGATACGCTGGCCCAGCCCCATGCGTCGCTTGAGCAGCTGAAAGAGGCGCGCGATTCCCTTGTCATATGCTGGCCTTCGGCTTCCGCCGCCAGCATTCAAACCGGCGGTGGCAGCATCTTCATGGCACGCCGGCGCTCGCACCCGCAGGGGGCGATATATCTGAAGGCTTTATTGCAAAACATCGCCGTGCAAACGGTTGAAGCGGCACAAGCCCCCGACCTTGCGGACGGCGAACGCTACAAGATGTTTGAATCCCTGCGCTTCCTGTTCGAAACCGACGGCAACCGCTTTGTGTACGACGGCATCGGCAACGACACCCACAGCCTGACCGAAGGTTTCAACAACCTGTTCCTGCCGGGCACGCCCGAAGCCAAAAAGATGTTCGATGGCTTTGCCGCCGTCGCCGCGAAGTGCGGATCACGCGCGATCCTGGAACTGGTGCGCAATTACTTCGCGCCGCAATCTTTCCCCAAAGAGCTGCTGGCGATCGACCTTGCCCTTGCCGCCGCCCGCCAGAACCCGATGGCGTTGCGCGGTACGAACCTGAAGAACACACTGCGCCTTGGCGGAATGGCGCGCGGCCTGTCACTGGCCCTTGACCGCAAGACCCTGTGGCCGCTGCGCAATATGGCATGGGACAGCCAACGCGCCGATTTCGACCGCCTGCATCCATAAAATAAGGTTGCTGCTGCAGTCGGCGGCGGTGTACGGTCCGTACATATCAAGGAATACAAAGGGACTATATCATGTCAGTATTTTCAGAAGCATTTGAACGAGACCTGCAGGGCTGGAACGGCCCAATTTCAGTTGCTGCGCTTGATGTGCAAAAGAAGCAGATCGAGTATCTTAAGGCACAAGGCAAACAAAGCCCGCGCGACGCATGGCGCACAGATGTGGCAAACGCTTTCGACCATAAGAAGGGCCCCAGCGACCGTGACTGGGCGCGGCGCCAACTGGATAGCGCCATTCACGCCTATGCACACACCCGCTACAACACGCAACCAGACATCACTTTCACGAGTTTTAATCTTCGCGCTTATGGCACGTTTCTGGATACAGCTCGCGCTGAACTGCTGGATACTGGTCGCTCTCAGGTCAAGGCAAAAGCAGCACTGGAAGCCATGCGCCCAGCGCCTGTGAACGCTGAAGCTCGTGAATGGGCTCTGCTCGCTTTAAGAAAGATCTAATTCCAGCGTAATCGAGCGCCCCGCAAAATAGGATTGCGCTATGGCGCGGCAGATATTGATGCGGGAGCGAGAACCGGAAGCGAGTGTATTAGATATACATGAGCGACGGAAGCGCAGCCGCCGCGCAATAGATGCCCGTCGTAGTCAGCAATCCAGTTCCAGCGTAATCGGTGCGTGGTCTGACGGGCCAACTAGCTCATCACCTTTGCCAAAACTCCAGCCGCGCGCGGCCTTGTGGTATGTGGTTTTTGAAAGCGACGCTTTCAGGTCTTTTGAAACCCAGATGTGGTCAAGGCGGCGGCCATAATCCTTTTCTTCCCAGTCGTCTTCGCCGTGATAACTCCACCACGAATACAGCTTCTTTTCCGGCGCGATGAAATGGCGGCCCGTGTCCACCCAGTCGTTTGCGGCCTGCATGTTGGCGAATTTCTTCACCTCGACCGGCGTATGGCTGACGACGCGCAGCATCTTCTTGTGGTCGTACACATCGTTTTCAAGCGGGGCCACGTTCAGGTCACCCAGTAATATACGCGGGCGCTTTTTCAGCTTCTCGCCCCAGCGCGCCAAGTCATCAATGTAATCCAGCTTATGCTGGAACTTCGGGTTCGCCTTGGGGTCAGGCTCATACCCGCCCGCTGGCAGGTAAACATTGTGCAGCTCGATACCATTTGGCAAACGTGCACTGATATGGCGGCGGTCTTCCTTGCCGCAGCGGTTGTAAACTTCCAGTTCGCGCAATGGCACTTTTGAAAGTATCGCGACGCCGTTATAGCCCTTCATGCCGTGTATGTGCTGGTGCTTGTAACCCAGCTTGGCCAGCGCCGCCGCCGGGAACAGTTCATCAAGGCATTTGATTTCCTGCAGGCACAGCACGTCGGGCTTAGCCGCTTTCAGCAGCTTTTCCACCAGCTTCAGGCGCAGGCGCACCGAATTGATATTCCATGTTGTGACGGTAAATTTGGCCATAGCGGGAAACTAGCGGCGCTGGCCTGCAGGGTCAACTAAACGCTGCCGCGGGCGGCGGCATAGGTGCGCACGGCACTGCCGAATTCCTCGAACAGCTTGCGACTGACCGGGTTATTCGCCGCATCCCATTCCGGGTGCCATTCGACCGCCACGGCAAACGGCGACTTTTTATGCGATACCGCTTCCACAATGCCATCGGGCGCCACGGCTTCCACATGCAGGTCATGGCCGACGCGGCCGACGCCCTGCCCATGCAATGAATTCACGCCCAGGTCGACACAGCCGAACCACTTTTCAAAAAAGCCTCCGGCCTGCACCGTTGCGGGATGCGCCACGGCACCCAGACGCTCTGTCAGGTCCGGCCCGCCGCCGCCGTGGCCGTGCGATATATCGCTGGGCGGTACATTCACCAGTGTGCCGCCGCACACCACGTTCAGTTCCTGCATACCGCGACACACGCCGAACAGCGGCATGCCGCGCCCCAGCGCCGATTTGGCCAGTGCAAAGGCCAGGTGGTCGCGTGCCAGGTCGAACGGCGCACAATCTGTCGGCATCTCGTCGCCGTAACGCGACGGCGCCACATTGCTGACCGCGCCGGTCAGATACAACCCGTCAAGACGTTCCAGTGCTTCGGCCGCTGCGCGGTCATCGCCCAGCGCCGGGATCAGCACCGGCAGCACGCCGGAAAGCTGCAGCAGCGGCAGGATAAAGCGGTGCGCCGTGCGGCTGTAAACAAAGCCGTCAATCTGCACCTGGTTGGTCGGCACGCCGACCAGTGGCATCGTGTAAGAACCCATACCTGATTTTTCCGCCGTTTCGCGCGGAACGGGAAGATGTTTTTTAGCGCTTGTCGCGGCGCGGCGGCGAATAAATGAATGTATTGCCAGAAAACGCCGGGTTGAAGTTCACGTTCTGCAGCGTCACCTTGGTGGTAGCGCCCTGGCTATCAACCACATACCACTGCTTCAGCAGCAGCGGGTTATCCTCGAACACCAACGTCAGGATGCCGTTGCCGGGATCGTCGGTTTTATAAAGGCTGATCTCCAGCGTATTATCCTGCCGCCGGATATTGGTGATCGTCATCCCGCGGGTGAAATCCACCTGTGCTGCCAAAATCAGCGACGCCGGGCTGTTACCCTGCGGTACGCTGCTGGTCTCGCTCATCGGCGCATCCCAGTAATGCACAAAGGCGCCATCGGCCACCAGCTGGCTGTTGATCGGCGGGTCATAATCCAGACGCAGCTTGCCGGGGCGCATGATCTTCAGCAGGCCGTGTACCACGCTGCCGTCGGGGTTCATCTGCACGATGCGCGATTCCATCCGCGGCACGCTGTTCAGGTAGGCAGCCACGCGCTGCAGGTCGGCGCTGTCCTGTGCGCTCAGCGGCATGGCCGGCGGTGCGGCGTGGCTGTGTGTGGTGAACAGCAGCAGCGCGATAACAAGGTATTTCAGTACGGCCACAGCCAGCAGGGTTTTCTTGGTTCCGGTTTTCATGCTGATGTTGTAGCCGCTAATTGGGGCAAAGAAAAGGCCGGGATATAAAGGCGGGGGTGAACGAAACGGCCGCGCAAACGCAGTTTGCAGACAGGCGGTGAAGTCAGTTACCCGCACTATCTTATGAAAGGCCTGTCTTTTATGCGCCTGACCCGGGAAACCGGCGGCGGCATGACCGGCGCCTTGATATACACAGCGCCGTTTTCAACCGTAATGTCCTTGCTGCTTACCAGCTTCACACCCGCATCGGCGAACGCCTGTTCAACAACGCTGGATTCCAGCGCGCTGTGAATGGCCTCGCGCACAACGTACACATCCAGCCTGAACGGCTCGTTCTTTAGCTTGATAGCGTTCGTCAGCACGCATTCCAATGCATCGCTGCCCGATATAACAGCGGCGCCAAACTTTTTCACATCTTTCACGAACCTGGGGTTGGTGGTCGCATCGGGGCCGCCCTTGCCATACAGCGTCGCAAGATTCGGAATCGTAAAGCTGGGCTGGCGTGCCGGCACAACGCCGCGTACCTTGTTCAGGTCGCCATTGGCGTGGCTGCGCAAGAAAGGCCAGTGGATGCCAACGAACATCTGGGCGACTTTGTTGTTTTCGAACAGAGCGCTCAGTTCCTGCTGTGCACGCGCCACGTGCGGCGCGTCCTGTGTTTCGCAGTTCTGCGCATCAATGAAAATACCCGCAACGCGTCTGGTATTATAAAACGTCATACCTACAGCTTATGTCCTGATTTTAAATGGAATATGAATGTGCTTACCTGCTGATTCCAAAGGGCTTTGCGACGGCCATCAGACTGTCAGCGCGCTGGGCGCCGGGCGCGGCGGCATGCGGACATTTACCCGGCCGTTTTCAAACGAGATATCCTTGCGATCAACAACAACGATCGCCAGATCGGATTCATCGTTCATGCGGTGCCATCCGCGATCGAAATGCGGGTGCGCCGCAAAGAAAGGCGTACTGAAAGAACCGGCGTCCCGCACCAGAACAACAACCCCGCTTTTCTTCGCCTGCAATAACTCATCCAGGGCACCAAATGCCGAATGACGAGCACAGTGATCAACATATGAACCATAAACGATAGTCACGCCCGGGCCGGCCGCACGCAGGTCTGCGGCCAGAACCCTGTTGGTTGTCATATCTGTTTCTTCTTCCAGTTTTCCGTACGCGGTTTCGCGCATATCCAGTTTGACAGAACTGCGCCACAGTCTCCACGTTGGTGAAAGCCATCCCGGCAGGTTTAAAGCCAGCTTGATCTTGCGCAGCAAGGCACTTTCCTTCGTAACCCAGCCAATACCTACAACCCAGCTGCGCACGCCGTCGGCCATAGCCGCGTGGATACCGGCACGCAGCGATTCCGCTTGCGTCAGCCCCGGCGCATCTTTTTCCGGGTCACGATGGAAAAACACCTGCAGGTCGCTGGCAACAAACAGCGCTTTGGCAGCCGGCACGGATAAAACGGTATCTTCACTCATATTTGTAGTGTAAGCCGCAGCGGCGAAAGCATTAAAAAGCCAGTTTTTTCAAGGCTAAAGCTAGCTAACGCAGGCCATATCCTGCTGCGGTCGCCACTTCCACTTCTTCGTCCGGCGGCACGGGTACCGGGCGCTTTGTGCGCACGGATGCGATAGCGAAAAAGTTTCTGGCATTGGCCGGCCACACGTCGGAGCGCTCCAGCCGCTTGAACTGGTTAAGGGTGGGCCGCAGATCGGTGCGGTCGGCAAGATACAGTACCTGCGTATCGCTTGCCGATGTCTCGCGGCCGGCACCATGTGCGCTTTTCAGCAGGCAGGCGATGCCATGAACGCCCGCCATGCCCATCAGCTGCGGACCGCGGCTTTGCAGGTATTCCACAGCCGGGTTGCTTATGGCGCTGTCCTCGAAATCCTCGAACAGATCGTCGCTGCATTTTATGAACAGTACCGTGATGTATTCTGCCGGTACGCTAACGCCCCGTTCAGCGCATATACGCTCGATTTCGGCGGGGTCGGTCACCACACGGGCGTGTTCATGGCCTTTGTCTGTATCGTGAACGGCCACCCACACTTCGCCGCCCATGTCCACGGTGCACGCAGCATCCTGCGCAACCGCTTCAGCCAGTGCGGCCGAATGCGGGAAAGCGTCTTCCATATCAATCACGCAGTAAACAAAGGGTCTATCGTTCATGCCGCAAGCTTACCAAACCCTGCTGCAAGTAATTAGTGCTTTGATTTATCAAGCTTAGTAACAGGTTCACTTAAGCTGTGGCGAAAATTGTGTCTGCTGAGAAACCGGAGCGCAGCGTACGTTAAAGTACGTGAGCACCGGAAGCGCAGGCAGGTGCGATTTGCAGACCAGCCTAACGTGAACCTATAAGGATCTCGCGCTTGCCCACGTGGTTGGCGGTCGATACCACGCCTTCGGCTTCCATGCGGTCCATAATCTTGGCCGCGCGGTTGTAACCGATACTTAAATGCCGCTGGATGAACGACGTGCTGGCCTTGCGCTCGCGCGCCACCAGTGCCACGGCCTTGTCGTACAGCTCGTCGCCGCTGCCTTCTTCGCCGTAACCACCTTCACCGAACTCGGGTTCTTCTTCGGTCACGTCATCAACATAAACCGGCTCGCCACGTTCCTTCAGGAAGCTGACGACGCTTTCAACCTCGGCGTCCTGCACGAATGGGCCGTGCACGCGCATGATGCGCCCGCCGCCGGCCATATACAGCATGTCACCCATGCCCAGCAGCTGTTCTGCCCCCTGCTCGCCCAGAATCGTGCGGCTGTCGATCTTGCTGGTGACCTGGAACGAAATACGCGTCGGGAAGTTGGCCTTGATGGTGCCGGTGATGACGTCAACTGACGGGCGCTGCGTCGCCATGATCAGGTGGATACCCGCCGCGCGCGCCATCTGCGCCAAACGCTGGATGGCAGCTTCGATATCCTTGCCGGCCACCAGCATCAGGTCGGCCATTTCGTCGACCACCAGAACGATATACGGCAGCTCGGTCAAATCCAGCGGCTGGTCTTCGAACACGGCCTTGCCGGTATCCGGATCGAATCCGGTCTGCACGCGGCGCATCAGCATCTCGCCGCGGTCGCGCGCTTCGACTAAGCGCTGGTTATAGCTATCGATGTTGCGCACGCCCAGCTTGGCCATGCTGCGGTAACGGTCTTCCATTTCGCGCACAGCCCACTTCAGCGCCAGGATGGCTTTCTTCGGCTCGGTCACCACCGGCGTCAGCAGGTGCGGAATACCTTCATAAACGCTCAGCTCCAGCATCTTCGGATCGATCAAGATCAGCCGGCACTTTTCCGGCGGGTTCTTATACAGCAGCGACAGGATCATCGCGTTGATCGCCACCGACTTCCCGGAACCCGTGGTTCCGGCAACTAACAAGTGCGGCATGCGCGCAAGATCCGTCACCACCGCGTGGCCGCCGATATCCTTACCCAGCACCAGCGGCAGTACGGCGCCGTTGTCTTCATAGGCCGGGCTTTCCAGCAGTTCACGCAGGTAAACGGTTTCGCGCTTGGCGTTCGGCAGTTCGATGCCCAGCGCGTTGCGGCCCGGCACGGTGGCCACGCGCACGGCGCGGGCGCACATCTGGCGGGCGATATCGTCACTTAAACCAACGACACGCGCGGCGCGGGTGCCGGGTGCGGGTTCCAGTTCATACAGCGTCACAACAGGGCCCGGGTGTGCACCCAGCACCTGCCCCTGCACGCCGAATTCCTGCAACGTCGCCTGCAGTTGCTCGGCGTTGTTACGCAGCGTTTCCTGCGACTGCTGCGCGGCACGGCTCTGTTTCGGCACATCGTTCAGCAAATCGGTCGGCGGCACCAGCGGCTGGTCGTCGCGGTAGGCTGTTTTGCGCGGGCCGACACGGCGGCGCTTGATGGGCGTCGGGTCGGGCGCCGGATCTTCGGGCAACTGGTCGTCGTCATAGTAATAATCGTCGGGCTCGCCAAGGTCGTCCACACTCAGTGGCAGCTCCGGTTCGCGCAGGGCCGGATGCTCGAACATCGATGAACTACCGAAGAACGACTTGTTCCACCACGCGCCGAATTTCTGGAACGGCGCGGCAAGGCCACCGCTGACAATGCGCCATTCGTCGGCGCTAAGACCCATCGACCATGTGAACAGCGGCAACGCCAGGAAAAACGACAGCACGCACAGCACCGGCGTTAGCCATGTGGCATAGATAATCGCGGCGAACATGCCGCCGAACACTTCGCCGAAGGCGCCGCCGGCGCGGCCGGTTACGCCAAGGTTCAGGCTGCTTAAAATCAGTGTCAGCGTCGGCGCGACGATTGCCAGCGCGATGAAGGCCGCCACACAGCGGGCGCCCCACCAGTGAAGGCGCGTGCATGACAGGCCGCGCCAGCCCCAGGCCAGACACAGAACGGCCACGAACAACGTCGCCACACCGAAGTATTGCCACGCCGCATCAGCCAGCGTTGCGCCGAAACTGCCAAGGATGTTGGTTGCCGTGCCGCCAACCGTATTCCACGACGCATCGGCCGGGTCGTAACTGGCCAGCGCAACAAGCGCGCAGACACCCAGCGCCACGCCGGCCCCGCCACACAGGCGCCACCACTGGCGGCGCAGGAAAGCCTGAAAGCGCTCACCCAATGTCAGGTCATCGGCGGCGCTGGTATAACCGTAATATGTCATATCTCTATCCCGGGCACCGATTTAACCAGCAGAATCAATAGCTGTCATCATCTTCCGCTTTTAGCCCTGAAAATGCTAAATATTGGTTATGAAGTCACAGACTTTCGATATCTGCATTATTGGCGGCGGGCCCGTGGGCCTTGCCGTGGCCGCTGCGCTCAGCCGGGACGCGGTTGCGGGAACCGCAGAGCGTACCCGGCCACTAAGCGTAGCGCTAATAGAACAGAATGATATCGCACCGACGCTGACCACGAAGTTCGATGGCCGCACCATCGCCCTTGCCCATCAGGGCATCGAGCTGCTGAAGCGTGCCGGCGTGTGGAAAGAACTGCAGCAGCATGCCGAGCCGATGCAACATATCCGCATCGCCGACCAGCACAGCAGCCTGAAGCTGGATTTCCACGCCGAGGAACTCGGTGTCGGGCCTTTTGGCTTTATGGTCGAGAACCGCCATTTGCGTTCTGCTTTATGGCAACAGGTAAAGAAGCAGAAGAACGTCACCGTATTCTGCCCGGCGTCAGTAAAAGACTTTTCACTTGATGGCCACATGGCTTCGGTTACGCTGAACAATGGCGATACCATCAACGCTGCGCTTATTATTGCGGCCGATGGCCGCTTCTCGCCCAGCAAGAAGAAGCAGAACATCGCCAACTTCGGTTTCAGTTACGAAGAACTGGCGCTGACATGCACCATCGAACACAGCAACCCGCACAACAACATCGCGCTGGAACACTTTCTGCCCGAAGGCCCGCTGGCGACTTTACCCCTTACCGGAAACCGTTCGGGGATAGTCTGGACGGCGAAACCGGACACCGTAAAAACACTGCTGGATCTGGATGAAGCCGATTTCCTGCAGTTACTGGCGCAGCACGGTGCCGACTGGCTGGGTGATTTAAAGTTACATACACCGCGCGTATCGTACCCGCTGTCGCTGCAGCATGCACACACGTATACCGCGCCGCACTTCGTACTTGTCGGCGACGCCGCGCATGTGATGCACCCCATCGCCGGGCAGGGCTTCAACATGGGCCTGCGTGATGTCGCCTGCCTTGTGCGCCTGATTGCTGAAGCCCAATCGCGCGGCCTGCGCGCCGACGATACCAGCGTGCTGACGCAATATGAAATGCAACGCCGCCGCGATAACCAAAGCATGCTGGCGGCGACCGACCTGATCGACCGCCTGTTCCGCAGCGGCAATCCCCTGCTAAAACCCGCCCGCAAGATCGGCCTTGCGCTGGTGGATGCCATCGGCCCGCTGCGCCGTTATTTCATGGCGCAGGCGATGGGGCTCAATAATATCAATAACAAAGCCGCCTAATTAACCGCATTATTTGCATACCCATGTCTTAAAGTACTGCAATGTCAGGAACTTCCAACCTCACCGCAGCGGAGCAGCACGTCACCGATTTCGTGCAGAAGCTCAGCGCGTTCTGTAACTATGACGTCATCGTCGCCGAGTGGGGGGCCGACGGTCCGCGCGATTTACGCTCGCCCGGCTTTAAAGCCGATATCGCGCGCAGCATGTCTGCCGCCGGCAGGCCCGCCGACTTTACCGACCGGGTTTATGAGTTTGCCACCACCGACCCCGAGATCATTGTTGAATTGGCTCGCTTGCCGCTTCCGGCCCTGCTGCCCGTTTATCATAACAATGACGTGATCGACTACAAGCGTGAAGGCGAGCTTGTCACAACCGTGGTTGCAAATGTGGCCTTCAGTAACATCGCCCATGTTAACATGCAGTTGCCGCCTGAAAAAAAGACCGTGCTTGCAATAGCCCACGAAGCCATGCACCGGTTTACGAGAGATGAGCATACCTGCGATATCGGCGGCGCGCTTCTTGTAAAACACCTGCTGCCCGATAACGAAATGGATGACAATCTCGCAAAACTGATAACGTGGCGCCGCCGCTGCCAGGAAACCGAAGACGCAACTGAAAATGATGACGAATACCAGAACTGCGCACCCCTGCTGCAGGTATTGCGTCATCATATTGACTGGATGAGCACGATACCGTGGCGCGATCTTGACCATATTGCCGCTGCCAGCCATGCCTTTGCTACCGCCGCCATGGAATTACAACGTGACATCGGCAAGGTTGAAGAACACACGCTGCGCGCGGCCCTGCGCCCGTTTGTGCCGGAACATATGCACAGCCAGTGGGACGCCGATACGGCACTGGCGCAGATGTATGCCGAACGCAACGCGCAGGCCAGCCTCAGCATCATCCAGCGCCTGAAAAACCCGGACAAAGGGCCGGCGTAATGACCGAAAACGAAAAGAAAATCGTTGAATTCATCAGTCGCGTGAACGCTTTCAGCGGGCACAAGGTCGTGCACACCAACTGGGGAGCCGACGGGCCGCGCACCATAGCCGACGCGAGCTTTGTCGCCGATCTTGAACGCAGCATGGTCGCCAATAACATCCCTGTCGAGCGCGCGCAGGCGGTCGCGGAATTCGTGCGGCACAACAAGCGCGCCCACGAATATATTATCAATAACTGCGGGCAACCGATGCTGTACCCGGTGTTTTCATGCTTCGGACAGATAAACCAGTATGGCATCGGCCGGCTGGTGGCCAGCATCGCGCTTTCCACGGCCACGCACCAGTGCCGCAGCGGCAGCAGCGACCCGGTGACCGAAACCGAACTCACCATCGGCCATGAAGAGTTTCACTATTTCCTGACATTCCAGAAATGGCAGAAAAAAGAGCGTAACGCCGCCGAAGAGCCGGCCTGCGACGTCGGCTCGATTATCCTGCAACATATGTTCGGCCATGTAAGTGACAAAAAGAAAGCCCTTGAAAAGCGGGCCCGCTGGCGTGAACAGCATAAAGGCCCTTACGCCTATTGCGCACCGGTGCTGCGCGCACTGCACGAAAATTATAACTGGATGACAGGTATCCCATGGCGCGATACGGAACAGGTGGCCGTGGCCGCCGCCGCATTTGCAACCACCGTGATTGCCGCGCTGGAAGAACGGCGCCAGCTTACGCCGGATGAATTACGTGCTGCCGTGGATACCGCCATCAACCCGCCGCCCGAACCACAGCGGCAGACACAAACAAAAACAAGAATCGTAGCCCAACAACGCCTTTAACCATCGGTGGTTGTTAACAATCTTGGCCATTGCTGCCCGCCCCCAAATCACCTTAGCCTTTAAGGCATGTTTGACGGCACATTTTCCCCCGCGATGATGACGCAGATGCTGGCGCTGACGGCCACCGTCGTCACGCTGTTCATTGCCGGCAGCGCGTGGATCATCTGGCGCGAGGCGCGGCGGCGCGAACTGGCCGAAGCCGCGCTGGCAGGCGTGCGCCAGTTCTGGCGTCCGCTGAATTTTTTAACTGCGCGCACATTCCGTCCCATCGCTTTCACGCCGAAAACCGTACGCATCGCCAGCAAGACGCGCCCGCAAGCCGCAAAGCGCGAAACACCAAACCTTTTACTGGCCGACCTGCGGCGCGCCGTGTACTTCGCGCCTGAACAGTTCGCGCCGGTACTGACAACCTATTACGATATAAACACACACGAGCGCGCAGCCTACCGCGCCGCGTTCACATGGCAGCACCCCGTATTCGGCGACCAGCCGCTGGAATCCACGCTGCAGCTGGCGGCCGATAACGATTTGGCGCGGCCGATGTGGCTGGGCTTTTACCGTCAGGCGATGACCTCTTTCGCCCGCAAAGGCATGGCCACCACGCTGAAACTGCCGCTGCCCGCCGCCCTGCACGGCTGGTGTGCGGCTGTCACGCCGCTGGTGAGCATGGCGCGCAGCTGCGGCGTTATCCCTGATCGCATCACCTTCTGCATTGAATCGAACGGCGCCACCAAGGGCAGCTCATTGCACCACCAAACTTTAGCCCTGCGCGCGCAGGGTTTCGGTATCGCGCTGGATAACTGCGGCGCCGGGGCCGGCGCGCTGACGCACCTGCCGGTAACCGAAGTTATCGCCGCACGCGCGCTGGTTGAAAGCCTGCACACCGACCTGCACGCGATGGCGATGTTGAAACAGCTGGCCGACATGGCGGGCAACCTTGCCGCCGACTTCACGGCCGAAGGTGTGGCCAATGCCACCGACCACGCCGCGCTGGCACTGGTTGGCTGCACCACCGCCAGCGGCAACTATTTTAAAACTGGAATACCCGGCCAGCGCATGGCATAAAATTGCCATGAGCGGCGCTTTCTACCACACACCACTGGATCTGCTGACGCACGCCGGCAACGCGTTTAAGCGCCACATCACTCTGGCCGCTACCGCTATTCGCGTGGATAACCCGCAGGCGCAGCCCAGCCACCTGTGCCTGCGCAGCGCCAACGAAGCCGATTACCAGAACTTCCGCAAACTGGCCGCACAGCTGGGCAAGCTTGTCGAATACAACCGCCCTGATGGCCGCCACGTGACGTGGCTTGAACTGAACCAGCCGCTTATCTTTAAAAGCTTCAACATAAAGTATCTGGAATTCACCGAACCCAGCGCGCACGAAACCGGGCCGCAGTCATTGGTGTTCGCCGAACCGCGCATGGTGGGGCCGGATGTGCTAATCAACTCCTGTTACGAACCGGGCTTCGTGTACCGCTGCCAGCCGCGCGCGGCATGGGCCATCATCGCGGCAGCCGGGCCCCGCTAATAAGCGAAGCGCAGACCGGCGAGAATCTTATGAGCATCATAGTTAAACGCACCGACATCGCTGGTGCCAAGATAGCGGTATTCCGCCGTAACGGCCGTGGCCTTCGTAATGTCATAAGCAGCGCCGGCCATTCCCTGATAGGCGAATTCCCAGCTGGTGCCCGCGCCCGTCAACTGCTGGTGGGCAGCGCCCAGACCGACACCCAGATAAGGCTTGATACGGCTGTTCATGTTGAAATCATAATATCCGTTCAGCATCGCCGTAATGGTATCAACGTCGCCACCGCCGTCGACGTCAGCGGTCGACCAGCCGGCTTCAAGCTCGGTTCGCACGTTCTCGGTCACGTTGTAACCGGCCGCGCCCAGAACATCCCAACCGGTGTCAAGTTCGATGCCGGCGTCATCCTGAATCCAGTTCGCACCGCCCTTCACACTGAAGTAGGGTTTGTCGCGCGCCGCTTCGGCTGTGGCCGGCAGCGCACTCAGGGCGATAGCGGCCAGAATTAGAAAAAACCTCTTCATGTTGCCTCTCTTTCAAAAGGCGATTTAGGATGCAAAACAGCCACGCCCAATAAAAAGGTCATAAATAATGCAGCCAACGGCGCAGGCAATGCAGGGGGCATGGATGCGCTTTCCAGCCCAGAAAAAACGACAAATCAATGGGTTATCGTGTCGCCTTTTCATTGAAAAGCCACATAACCATGACAATATGAATCAACAGTAGCGGGTAACGGACTTCGCGACCTGTCTGCAAACCTTCGTTTGCACAGGCGCTGCGTTCACCCCCGCTATTTTATTAAGGGAGAGAGAAACCAGATGAACCAGTTCTTTAACCAAGCCGGCACCGCCACCCGCGCCATCGACCGCGCGACGTTTGACGCCGGCCTGCGCCAGCACATGCTGCGCGTTTACAATTTCATGGGCCTTGGCCTTGCGCTCACGGGCGCTGTGGCATTTGCCACCGCGAACATCCCGGCGCTTTACAACCTCATCTTCGGCTCGCCGCTGATGTGGCTTGTGATGCTGGCACCGCTGGGGTTCATCTTCTACTTCAGCTATAATTTCCACCGCGCCAGCGCCAGCAAACTGCAGACGCTGTTCTGGGTGTTCTGCGGCCTGATGGGCCTGTCGATGGCGTCGATCTTCGTCGTCTTCACCGGCGCCGATATCGCCCGCGCGTTCTTCATCACCGCCGCCATGTTCGGCGGCACCAGCCTGTATGGTTACACCACCAAGCGTGATTTAACCGGCATGGGCGCATTCATGGCGATGGGCCTGATCGGTCTTATCATCGCTTCGCTGGTCAACATCTTCCTGGCTTCCAGTGCCCTGCAATGGGCTGTCTCGGTCGCCGGCGTCGTGATCTTCACCGGCCTTGCCGCATATGATACGCAACGCATCAAGGAACAGTACAGCGAAGGTCATGGCGTTGAAGCCAACACCAAGCTGGCCGTGATGGGCGCCCTGTCGCTGTATCTGGACTTCATCAACCTGTTCCAGATGCTCCTCAGCCTGCTGGGCGGCAGAAGGGAATAATACCCAGACCCGGGACGCGGTTGCGTGTAACGCAGAGCATGCCCGGCAAAAGCGGTCAGTTACCGCACAAAAAACAAAACCCCGCATGGGAAACCAGCGGGGTTTTTCTTGGCAACCACTTATCCCTGTTTTTGCCCTAACCCCGGAAATCCAAGCCTGAATCTTGGCAACAGACCATTCGATCTTTTTGGCGCGTCGAATCCCAGCGCAGCGTTAAAGCACCCGTCCAGTTCGGCGTTGATCAGCATAATCTCCAGCTCATCAAACGGCACGGAATCGCCGGACCCCGGCGTCGGCCGCATGCGCACGCCGGTTTCAGCAACCGACAGGATCGGCTGGTCCGGGTCCAGCGGATGCACAGTCAGCGCCGGCTGGTGGTTGTACTGCCCATAACGCACCGCCACCTGTTCGGCGCGGTATTCAGCCGCTTTCTTCTTATCGTCGGTTTCAAACTGATGCAGCAGGTACACGCGCGTCGGCACGTGCGCGCCCCGTGTGCCGCACTGACTGTCAACCACCTCGATGCCGACAATACGCTTGCGGTCGCCGCTGAAGAAGACGCCGCACACCGGTACGCCTGCAGTGGGGGCACAGCGCGCAGGATCGACGCCCTGCTCCGGCGCCCAGCTGGCATAAAGAACTTCACGGGGTAACGTGCGGTAGGCGTCGCTGAATTTTGCATGCGACTTCAGATGAACGGTATATCCCGGAAAACTGGGCACGGTCCTGTTTTCGACCGTTGAATACTCGCCGTAAAATCTGATTTCGGGCATCCACAACACCTGAAACAAAGGCATGAAATATGCCGAAACACTAGAAGATGCCCGCCGCCGATGCAAGCCCGTTGTGGGCCGATTGCTCTATTCGTTCTTAAAAGGGTCTTCGCCGCGCATGCGATGCAGCATCTCGTGGAACGACTCGCCGGGGTCAACCGGTTCGGGTTCCTTGTCCAGCAGTTCCACAACCCCGTTGGCCCACTCATCGGTCAGCTTTTCCAGCATTCGGGCATCCGCCGTATCGCAGGCGGCGGCCAGCGCAAAATAGGCAATGCTGACGCGCTTGTCGGCGCGAATAGGTGGCTCCATTGCTTTCAGCATCGATGCACCCATATCAAGGCAGCGGTATTGAACATCGCTTTCCTTGTATTGCGCGGCAACGTTGGCACATTCTTCCAGCGCGGTAATATAGCGTTCAGGCTGACGCAGACATTCAAGGCCCAGCGCGCGCCGCAGGTCAAAGTAATCCGCCTGCCCGCGGCCGACAACTTCGGGGATCAGAAGAATATTCCTGACGGCCACCGAAAAATTCATGCCTACTCCGACGGCCGGCGCGGCACGCCGGTCCAGAAACGCATGGCAGCCGTCATTTGCTCGGTCGCCGGGCGCATCATCGCCCGGTAAGCGTCAACGGCGGCACCACCTGTCCACGCCCGCGCCAGAGCACGGTGCATCGACGGCATGTCGATCATCGCCGCGAACATGTTGATGGTCGCCATCGACACACTGAGCTGCGTATCCATGGCGCTGCGCACCTGTGTTTCCATGCCGTTCAGCAGCAGCGTTGCAGCCTGCACGCAGTTCTCGCGCACATAATCCTGCTGCCGGGCCGCAGCATTGCCAACCTCGGCCAGCGCTTCGAAGGCTTTTGCATAAAGCGCGGGCGTGTGGCGGCACATGGCGTTCAGCGCCATCAGCTGTGTGTGGGCAGCATTGCCGTTTACAATGCCGTTGCTGTCGCCCAGCAGACTGGCGATGGTTTCTCTGATATCGGGTGTCGGCATATTCATCGTGGTATCCTTTGGAAAGGAAACATCCTGAAGGAAACTTTCTAACTGATGCAAGTAAATTAGTGTTTCGCAGTTGCGAAATACCAGCAAAAGCGGGACGCGGTTGCGCATAGCGCAGAGTATGCCCGCCAAATATAAGCAAAACCCCCGGGGGAGGAGGTCCACCGGGGGTCATAAGCAGAGGCTGCTTTAAACTCTTAAAAAGCTGCTATTAAGCGACCTTTTTCATCATTGTTTCAATCTTGTCGGCGGCTTTCTTCTCGTCGATCTTTTCGATCGCGGCAAGTTCGCGCGCCAGGCGGCCAAGGGCAGCCTGGTAGATTTGACGTTCGCTGTAGCTTTGTTCAACGGCTTCGTCCTTCGGGTGAAGGTCGCGCACGACTTCGGCAATCATCACCGGATCGCCCGACTTGATCTTCGCATCGTATTCCTGCGCACGGCGGCTCCACATGGTGCGGCTCTTCTTGGCGCGGCCTTGCAGGGTCTTCATCGCTTCCTTGAAGCGGTCACGGCTGGTCAGCTTGCGCAGGCCGGCGGTCTTCGCCTTGGCGCACGGCAGACGCAGGGTCATCTTGGTTTCGCGGAACGAAATCGAATACACCTTCAGCTCTTCGCCGGCGATGTTCAGTTCGTCGATGGCGGTGATTTCACCAACGCCATGTGCCGGGTACACAACGAGGTCGCCCGACTTGAAGTCCATCTTTTCGTTCTTATCCGATGCCATGAGATTTGCCGCCCTTCCCAAATAAAACCCCGCTGGCCGGCTTGTAAGGCCCGACCGGCCAGCAAGGGTATTGTTTCGCTTGCCCAACACTTTGAACATCCCCCCAAGAAAGCCGGGCTGCTCTAAATGCTTGATATAAGGCGTTATACCACAAAATTAAGGGTTTCGCAATTTTCGCTAACAAAGATTTAATTTCATCCGGAAAGAAAATAGCTAACGCACTGATTATTATAAAAATATGTCTAGGCGCCCGGCTTGTCGCTGAAATACTTGTCGTATTTTCCCTCTTCGCCCTTATGAGCGTCGGCGTCGGCGGGCGGATCCTTCTTTTCCGTGATGTTGGGCCACTTGGCCGCCATATCGCGGTTCAGGGCCGCCCAGCGGGTGGCGCGGGCGTCGGTGTCGGGCAAGATGGCCTCGGCCGGGCATTCGGGCTCGCACACACCGCAGTCAATGCATTCGTCCGGGTGGATCACCAGCATGTTCTCGCCCTCGTAAAAGCAGTCTACGGGGCACACGGTAGCGCAGTCGGTGTATTTGCACTTGATGCAGGCGTCGGTCACAACGAATGTCATGCCCAGCGGTATACCGAACTGCCCGCTATCACGCAAGCACCCTTTCGCCTACACTCGCACGATGGCTGGGAAGACACTCGCTATTTTTGATTTTGACGGCACCCTGGTGCGCGGCGATACGTTATGGACATTCCTGGCCGCCCTGCGGGGCCCCGTCACGGCCGCAACGCTATGGCTTGCCGCTGTTGCAACCGCGCCTTTTACGGCGACGTTCCACATCGACAAGCGCACCGCCGTCAAACAACAGTGGGTGCTCTTCGCCGCAAAAGGCGTTCCACTTGCACGGGCCGAGGATGCTGCTGCGCGTATCCGGCCGCGCTGGCTGTTCCCGCAACTCGCGGCGCTGCAGCAACACGCGGCTGATGATGCGACCATCATCATCGCGACCGGTGCACTGGATATCTGCATGCGCCATATGACGAAAACCCTGCCCGTCACTGCTATCCTTGATACGCCGCTGCTGCATGATAACGGCGTGCTAACCGGCCTGATGCAAGGCAACGCGGTGCGCGGCGAGAAGGCCGCGCGGGTGCGCGATTATATCGCCGCCCATGGGCCTTTCGATAAAATCATTGGTTACGGCAACCTGCCACACGACCGCGCGATGCTTGATCTGTGCGACGAACAGTACGTGATTTAGTTAAACCGGCACACACTGAACGCTGATGGTCACCGCTTTCGCGCCGCCATAGCCCAGCGCGTCCAGAACGGCACGGTCGACCGGCGGCGGTGTGCCCGCTTCGTGCGGCATCGCGTAATCGAACACGTTCCATACGCCGGGCTGGAACACATACCGGCCGGGGCCGACCTTGGCCTGCACGTCAGGCGATGTGTATTCTTCCAGCGTCAGGTCGCCGACGTCGCCGAACGTAACGCCTTCCAATGTAGCGTGGCGCATCGCATACGCATCTTCCGGCAGCCCGGCGGCGCGCAGTGCTTCGGGGGGCGCAAGGTTCAGCAACAGGCCGATCTTCTGGTGCTGGAACCATTCATCATCAACATGCGTGCGGCCGGTCAGCGCCAGTTGCGGCCCCGCGCCAAGCGGGCGGATAAAAGCAACCATCTGCGTCATACGCAGGCCCATGTCATCCAGCACGGGCTGCAGTTGCCGACGCACCGTTTCAACCCACAGCGCGCGGCCATCAAACCCGCTGCGCCCGCCAAGGCCAAGCACCGGGATCCACTCCATCCCGGATCCATAAGAACTTTTTGCGGGATCATTCAACACCGCATCATACAGGCTTGCATCACCCCCGATGTCGGTACGCAGCGGCAGCGTATCCTTGGCGAAATCAAAGCGCCCTTCTGCGCCGTCAACGGCCAGCAGCCGCGTCTTCAGTTCGGCCGCACTGATATCCGCACCGCCTGAAAGGGAATGATAGACAACTGTCATGCCGGCCCCAGGTTAGCGAAAGAAAAGTCGCAGTTGATGGTTGTCACCAACGACTTTGCCAGTTTCGGGGGCAGCGCGGCAATCTGCTGGCGCGACAGGCAGCC
The DNA here is from genome assembly GCA_050248995.1 of Bdellovibrionales bacterium. Taxonomy (GTDB): domain Bacteria; phylum Pseudomonadota; class Alphaproteobacteria; order JAIXQD01; family JAIXQD01; genus JBFWRI01. The sequence goes on along the minus strand of JBFWRI010000013.1, from coordinate 21,077 downwards.
GGCGGCGTGCGGCATATTGTCGGAAATCAGGTACCAGTGGTTTGGCATCAGGGTGTGCCACTTCACGCCGGCTTCGCGGGCGATCTGGCGGCACATATCGTGGTCATTCATATGAAAGCGCAGCTTTTTCTTCAGTGCCGCAACGTCGTCATACGACATGCCGCGCAGGTCGGCAACGCGCAGGCCAAAGTCCTCCATCTTCAACCCGGCGGCAGCCACCGCTTGCGGATCAACGATATTACAAAACGCATTCGCCGCACCGGTTATCGCGATTGAGTTATCAACACAATCAACATGCGGCCCGCCGCCCACAACATCACCGCGGTTCGCGTCAAAGCGACGCTGGAAAGTGTGGATAGTCTGTTCGTTCAAACCCTGGTCCAGCAGGCACAGATGCGGACGCAGCTTTGCAACCGCCTGTAACAACGGCGCCGGACACGGTACGCGCGGCTTCCAGCCATTGTTTGGCCCCAACGGCACAAACGGTAACGCCAGCGTGTCTTTACGGCGGGCATAGGAACCAACACCGCTTTTCGTAAATGTATTTCGTGTGACGTATTTGATCAGCTTGGGGTCGACCGGGTCGCCCTTCAGCGGCAGGCGCTGTAGCCATGGATAATAACACTCGGGACTGCGCCGCGTACCCCGACGGGCGGCAGCCAGATCGGCCATGCTGACGGGATTGCCGTCGATATCGGTCAGTGTCGTGAACATGCCGGTAAACTAGCCGAAAATAGCGAAACTAATTAAAAAAGCCCGCCAAACAGGCTTTAGTGAACGTCGCAGCGCTCGGGGTGGAAGCTGAATTCCGAGTTGATGGTCGTCACCAGCCCCTCGTGGCCCGCGCCCAGTTGCTGGATGCGCTCGGGCGACAGGCAGCCGGGATAATGCGGGATATTGTCGGATATCAGCCACCACACGTTCGGCTCCAGCACATCCCAGCCCGGTTCGTATGCGTTGGCGATCGCCATTTTTTCGTCAAACGTGCGCACCTTCTTCAGGTCGGCGCGCAGTTTTTCAACCCGGTCGAAATCAACGCCTTGAATACGCGCCACGCGCACGCCAAAATCTTCCAACTTCAGTCCGGCCGCTTTCACCGCCTGCGGATCAACGATATTGGTGAAGTAACTGAAGCTGCCGGTAGCGGCTTTGTCTTCCGGCTCGCCGTCGGCATGCGGGCGTCCGGTCGAGATATCACGCTGCTGTGCATCAAATTGACGCTGAAAAATAACTGTGTCCTGCATATGCAGCTTTCCACTGAAAGCGGCGGCGACCTGTTCGCGTGCAGCGCACAGAATATCGCGCAGCACCTGCGGCTTGTCTTTCAGAAAACTGTCCTCGGCCCAACCTAGATGTTCGTATTGCTTCCCGCGCAGCTGTTTAAGCTGCTGCGAAAGCCCGGCATAGAAAATGCCCCGGCCCTGCAGGCGCACCGTCAGCGCCTTGATAAGATCCGGCGATACGGCCTCGCCGCGCAGCGGCAGGTTCTGCTGCCAGCCGTGATAATCCTTGCCGCTGCGGCGGGCGCGGGGGTGGCTGGCGGCCAGTGCTGAAAGGTCCTTAAACATGGGCGGCACCCTAACCGAAAGCCCCGGAAAGTAAAAATCCTTCTCGAATCGTGGGGGGCATGACAGCTTGGTTAAATGTCGTTTCAACACAGGGCATTACCGATTCTGTCCACAGCACCTGCTGCGGCGCGGGCATCCACCCCCGCTGCGCCTGTCCGCACGCTGGGCGTTGACGAGCGTTTTGCCGAACTGGGCACGCCGTCACGCATCTGGGCGATCGGCGCCATCAATGGCGACACCGACAAACTGGCGAATATCCACGACCAGATTATCAACGATGTCCAGCCCGGCGACCGCCTTGTGTACCTTGGCAACTACCTTGGTCATGCGCGCAATGATACCACCGCGCTGGATGAACTGTTTTCGTTCCGCCGCTTCTTCCTTGCCATGCCGGGCGTCAAGATCACCGACATCGTCTACCTGCGCGGCGGCGTGGAAGAGATGTGGCAGAAACTTCTGCAACTGCAGTTCTGCCCCAACCCGGCCGACGTACTGGACTGGATGGAAGCGCAAGGCATCGGCCAGGTGCTGGAAGCGTACGGCAGCAGCATCGCCGAAGCGCGCGTGTATCTGTGCGACCGCCCGATGGGCCTGACGAAGTGGACCAACCGCCTGCGCGCCGCACGCCGTGCCAAAGCCGGCCACGAAGTGTTTTCAACCATCCTGAAGCGCGCGGCCTATACGCGCCACCCCAACGGCAGCCCGGGGCCCTTGTTGTTCGTGCACGCCGGGCTTGATCCGCGTTACGGCATTACCTATCAGGGCGATAATTTCTGGTGGGGCTGGCGTCACCTGAACAAGGTGGGCAGCGAAGGGTATGGCCCGTACCAGACCATCGTGCGCGGCTATACACCGAACCCCGGCGAAGTGGCGCCGGAATCCGTCATCTGCCTTGGCGGCGAAAAATCGGCGATCTGTTTAAGCGCTTAATTATATACGGGGAAACGGGCGCTCGCGGACGAGCGGAGCCCTACTTGGTATAAACTTGTTTACCGTCACACCTTGAAGCTTATGGCCACGATTATCGCCAATTGCGACAGTGGTTGAAGCAGGCGCAGATCCGCTTTTCTGCTGGGCTTCCACACAAACCCGATCCATACCTGTGTGCGCCTTGACAGTATCTTTTACTAGTCCTGATACGTCGACATGGTGAACTGAAACAATTCGGCCATCATTATCATACCAAGCTGCACCACCATTCTCAAATCGTTGGACACGTGCAGCGCCTTCGCGTGCAGCGGCAATCTCGTCATCGGCCTGACTTAGCATTTTATCGAAAGAACGCTTGGTGGTCATTATTACTCTCCTGTTTATTTCATAAATATCGGACTCTGCGATTAACCGTACTAATCCCGCTTTACCAAAAGTTTAATTATAGATTCAATTTGATGCGATTATTACTAAGCTAATAAAAACAATGTTACTTGGCCCTTTATATTTCAGTTTATTTACCTGAAAACTAGCCCCTGCCATCTGCCTTGGCGGCGAGAAATCGGCGATCTGCCTCAGCGCTTAACTTTTTAATTCTCGTTAGGCCGCCAGCGGCGGCAGTCCCATTCTATCGCCCTGCCGTTTCAGGCGCGCCGCCCGCCTGTGCGGGTGCGGGTGATGGCCCGTAATAAAAGCAATGGGCTTGCGGTAATGAAGAGCGGTCGCGTTATGGCCTAGGAACTTCTCCATTCCACGATGTCCCGTCATCTTCGTACCATGGTAATCAGCATCGTTTTCGCAGAACTTTGATACAAGATTACGGAAAACAACATTAGGGATTGCTGTCAAGGAACATGCAGCCGCTGCAATACCCCCAAACAAAGCCTCAACGCCATACTTCTTCAGGGCCAATGTCGTCATCTGCGCCAATGGTTCCATCGCAGCCATTTCACTCGTCGTGGCAGCGTGTGCTTCAAGTCCCGCAATCATCAGCGCGGTCAGCCCGGCGACAGTACCGCCCCACACACAGAAAGCGACAACCCACTGGGCCGCTCCTTTCCAGCCGTGGCGCTTGATGTGCTGGTGTTCGTGCGCAAGAATGGCTTCCCACTCCATGTCACAGTTACTGATAGCGCCCGAAAGCGCTTCGGCTGGAATATGAATAGTCTTCTTGTCCGTCAGTGCATAAGGGCTGTTATTCTCGTCTTTTTTCAGCTTCTTTTTTGGCTCATCAAAGACAAGCAGGTATGGTTTTGCGCCATCACGCGCACATACGTCCAGATACAGCTTACGAATGTGTGCCTGTTGCTGGGTGATAGGGAATTCGCTGAGCGTCATCTAACCTGAAATATCCATAACCGTAATATCTGCATATCTACTGTGAAGCCCGTGAAACAGCAAGGTGAAACAAAAGAATCCGCCAACCCCTTGATGTGCCGTCGCCCAGCCACCCTTGTAACCGCGCCTTATAATCACCACATCTCTGCTGTAGCTATCCGTATGGCTTTCTTATGCCGCACTTTCTATCGTTCGGCATCATTCATGAAAGGACACGCCCCATGGCCTTTACCGATGTCGCCCCCGCCCAGCTGAATTACATCAAAACCGCCATGAACGAGGCGCTGTTAAGTCGTGATTACGAACAGGAGCTGGCGATCCGCTGGCGCGCGCTGGGCGACAAACAGGCCATGCACGCGCTGATCCGCGCGCACACGCGCCTTGTGGTTTCTATCGCCAGCAAATTCAAATTGTATGGCCTGCCGCTGGGCGACCTGATTCAGGAAGGCAACATCGGTCTGATGCTGGCCGTCAACAAATTCGACCCCGAGCGCGAGGTGCGCTTTTCAACCTACGCCGCATGGTGGATCAAGGCGCAGATACAGGATTACATCCTGCGCAACTGGTCGATCGTGCGCACCGGCACCACCGCCGCGCATAAATCGCTGTTCTTCAACCTGCGGCGCCTGCGCGCGCAGATTGCCGGCCGCAGTGACGGCGCTGAATATGATGGGCACCTGTCAACCGACACACGGCTTGAAATCGCCAAAACGCTCGGTGTTGCGGTCAGCGATGTCGAGGCGATGGAAACGCGCATGGGCTCGCCCGACCAGTCGATGTCGGCGCCCATCGGTAACGATAGCGAGGGCCAGACCCGCGAATGGGGCGATACGCTGGCCGATACAGCACCGACGCCGGAAGAGAGCATTATGCGCAGCCACGACACGAAGGTACGCAACGGCTGCCTGCAGAACGCGCTCAGCCAGCTGGATACGCGCGAGCGCGAGATCATCACCCAGCGCCGCCTGCAGGACGAGGAAGACAGCATGACGCTGGAAGCGCTTGGCACACATCTGGGTGTCAGCAAGGAGCGCGTGCGCCAGCTGGAAGCCCGCGCACTGGAAAAGCTGAAAGCCGCCATTACCAACTGCGCCAAGCGGCACCAGGATTTCTACCAGGCCGCGTAACCCATCTAACACAAGACAGTTTCGCTAGGTCGAGACGAATGTTGATGCGTAGCGAGAACCGGGGCGCAGCGTACATTGACGTACGTGAGCACCGGAAGCGCAGCAGCGCGCAACAGGCGCCCAGCCCAGTTAGAAACCGGTTACTTTAAAGTGCGGAGATACGCGATCAGCGCGGCGCGGTCGGCGTCTTTCTTCACGCCCGCGAACGCCATCTTGGTGCCCTTGGCATAACCCTTCGGGTCATACAGGAAATGGTTCAGCTCGTCTTCCGTCCACGGCTTGCTGGCCATACCCTTCAGAACATCTGAATAAGCAAAACCTGCTGCATGGGCGTGCTTGGCGCCAACGATACCAAACAGGTTCGGGCCGACCTTGTTGGCCCCGCCCTTATCAAAGCTGTGGCAGGCGGCGCAGGCGCGCGACACTTTCTGGCCCATGGCTACATCGGCAGTCTTCAGCAGCTCGGTGATATCCCCCGGGCCGGCCGGCGCTGCGGCAGCGCCCGCTGCAGCCTGTTCAACAACCGCGCCATCAATCGCCAGTACCGATTTTTCCAGACGTTCGGGGTGTACGAGCTTGCCCGACACGAAACCGGCCAGCAACGCGACGAGGCCGGCCAATAAAAGGGCGCCGAAAATCTTGTTCCACTCAAAACTGTTCATTGGGACACCATGAAAACAACTGGCGCTAAAATATCGAAGGTCATGCAGCTTGTCGAGGGCATGCCTTTTGGCCTAAAACAGGCCTATGAAAGTGTCTTTCCAAGGCCAGCCGGGAGCCTACTCGGAAGCAGCCCTGCTGCACCTCTTCCCGCAGGCAGAGCCATTACCCTGCCCCAGCTTCGCCGAAGCCTTCGCCGCGGTGCAGACCGGCGCGGCCGACCGCGCCGTCATTCCTGTCGAAAACCGTATCGCCGGGCGCGTGGCCGATGTGCACAGCCTGTTGCCGGGCAGCGGCCTGCACATTGTGGGCGAACATTATGAACCGATCGACCATCACCTGCTGGCTGTACCGGGCGCCACGCTGGAAGGTATCGGCACGGCGCTCAGCCACGAACAAGCACTAACACAGGTGCGTGGCTTTCTGACCAAGCACAACATCACGCCCGTCGTGTTCCATGATACTGCAGGCGGCGCGGCCGAAGTCGCGCTGCGCGGCAACCCCACCATCGCCGCTGTCGCCAGTGCCCGCGCTGGTGCGGCGTATGGCCTTATCACGCTCGCCACCGGTATTTCGGATAACCCGGCGAACATGACGCGCTTTCTTGTGCTGTCGCGCACGCCCGACGTTCCCGCCGTCGGCGCACCCGTTATCACGTCACTGGAATTCACGCTGCGCAGCATTCCCGCCGCGCTGTACAAGGCGCTGGGTGGTTTCGCCACCAGTGGCATCAACCTGACGAAGATTGAAAGCTATTTGTCGGAAAAGGATTTCACATCCGCCAGCTTCTATATCGATATCGAAGCCCACCCGGGTGAAGACCGCACACAGCACGCGCTGGACGAATTGCGCTTTTTCACCAGCGATATCCGTATTCTAGGCACCTACCCGCAGGGTAAGCGCCCGCAATAACCGCTTTTATTCACAGCGCCTGCTGTGCTACACAGGTTGCCGGGCAGCCGCCCATGGACGGGCCGGCTGGCTGAACCTGGTCAGGGCCGGAAGGCAGCAGCCATACCCAGCTTCGCACGGGTCGTGCGTGCGGCTGCCCACCGAATTTTTGAGACGCATATTTTTAAGGAAAAATAAAATGACCGATACAAAAACATCAGCCGTCGACAAGCTCAGCACTCAGGTTGCCACCAGTCTCAGAAAGAAGATCGGCAACGCCGTGACACTGGGCGAAGGCACCGCATTGCTGGCGTCGCTGGAAAAGCACCCGATTACAGCCGTTCAATATGCGTTGAATTTGTATCTGTCGGATCCCAAAACCTACGACTCATGGAAAGAGGCGTTGATCAATTGCTTCCGTGAAGACCTGAGCGACAACCGCCTTGGCGGTGTCTTGGTGGATATGTTGCCCAGCCTTGCGCAGGATTTCAAAGACGGTAAGGCATTCACGAATGACAGAATTCTGTACCACGAATTTGTCCAGCAGCTTGTTTATGCCTGCACTTATACCATGGGCGCAACAGCAGCTCAGGGATGGCGCAAAGGCCAGGAACCATCGTCGGAAATACTCAACTTCTTAAAGAATTATAACAAAGTCCAGAAGATTACCCCGGAAATAACCGGCATGGTTTACAGCCGCCTTGTGCATGTACTTATGCTGGCGGCTGACCCCGAGCAGGCTAAGAAAATGAGCGACCCCGAAGGTCGTCGCAAACTGTTTATGGACACAGTGGCCTCATTGGTGCTGCAGCTGCCATTCGCCATGGAAAATGACAAGGCTGGCGGTTCGCGTGTGATTGCCGATATCTTGTTTATTACGAATGAGTCACCCGGCAGCCCAGGCCCGAAATCCCTTGGACTTAGCGACGTCGATATGGGAATTGTAAACAAGCTTTATAATGATACAGCCACGCATGCGCCGCACTTTATGCTGGAAGCTATTTCCAGACACAAGTTCCACGCTAACATGGTTGGCAAAGTGCTCGATATCGTTTCCAAGCTTCTGAAGTCGTGCGAGGAAAAGTTTCCGGATAAGATTGCCGAAGTCATGCCGCGTCTTGAAAAGGCATTTGGCAATCTGGATGGCGTCGACGCCGATCTGCCAGCAAACAAGCGCCCGGCGAATGTACTGAAACGCCTGAAAAAGCGCTACGCAACAGCAGAAGCCAAGTAATCCACAGGTCAGAAAAACCTAGACCCTGCTGGGCTGGGTGCGCTAAATTAAAGGCATGTCTTCCTTGTTCGAAAATACAGCAGAAAGTTTGCCTGCTGACGACGTCAATTTATTCGGTGATACTCCCTCGCGGGACACGGTTGCGGGCACCACAGAGTATGCCCGCCAACAAGACAGTACCGTGTATCGCGTACTGGCGCGCAAATACCGTCCCGAGAATTTCGATACACTTGTCGGCCAGGATGTTCTGGTCACCACGCTGACGAATGCTTTCGCCACCGGCCGCATCGCACAGGCGTGGATGCTGACCGGCGTGCGCGGCACCGGTAAAACCACCACGGCCCGCATCATTGCCAAGGGCCTGAACTGCACCGGCGTTGACGGTAAGAATACAGCACCCACCATCAAGCCGTGCGGCGCCTGCCCGACCTGCGTGGCCATCGGCGAAGACCGCTGCGTTGATGTACTGGAAGTCGACGCCGCGTCGCGTACCGGCGTTGACGACATGCGCGAAATCCTTGACGGCGTGCGCTATGCGCCTGTCATGGGTCGCTGCAAGGTCTACATCATCGACGAAGTCCACATGCTGTCGAAAAGCGCCTTCAACGCGCTGCTGAAGACGCTGGAAGAACCGCCATCGCATGTGAAATTCGTGTTCGCCACCACCGAAATCCGCAAGGTACCCGTTACCGTGCTGTCGCGCTGCCAGCGTTTCGACCTGCGCCGCGTCGCCAGTGATGTGCTGTACAAACATTTCGATGATGTGTGTGGCAAGGAAGGTTTTGTGGCCGAGCCCGAAGCGCTGCGCCTGATCGCACGTGCGGCCGACGGTTCGGTGCGCGATGGCCTGTCGCTGCTTGATCAGGGTATGGCCCGCGCCGTTGATAACCAGATCACCGCCGCTGACGTGCAGGGCATGCTGGGCCTTGCCGACCGCAGCGCCATCATTGAACTTTACGCAATGCTGACCACCGGCAACCCGGCCGGCGCGCTGAAGCATTTTGATGCCATGCAGGCCGCCGGCGCCGATGCGCTGACCGTGCTGCACGATATCGCCGATTTAACGCACCTGCTGACGCGCGGCAAAGTACTGCCGCAGCTGGCCGATGACACCACACTGCCGGAAATGGACCGCCAGGCGCTGCAACGCCTGCTGCCCGAACACAGCCTTTCCGGCTTAACGCGCATCTGGCAGATCCTTGTCAAAGGCATTGGCGAAGTGCAGCAGGCGCTGCACCCCGCGCAGGCGGCGGCCATGGTTCTGGTGCGCATCGCTTACGCCGCCACATTGCCATCACCAACTGACCTCGGCTCGCGCACATCATCTGCGCCACAAGGCGGCGGCACTCCTTCCAGCGGCCCGTCCGGACCATCAGGCGGAACCAAGATGCTACGCGCGGTTGGCGGCGGCATGGTGGCCGTTCCTGTCGCCACGCCCATCAGCGCACCCACAAATCTCCCCGACGATGCGCCGCAGCCGAACGTTGTCAGCGCGCTGTCGCTTGATCTGGCGGGTGACTGGCGCAAACTAGTCGCACTGTTCCTTGATAAACGCGAAGTCAGCCTGCACGCCGAGCTGTACCAGAACGCACGCCTCGTTTCACTGGCACCCGGCCGCATCAACCTTGTGCCAGGCCCGCGCGCTACCAATAACTTTGCCGGTCGTGTCGGCCAGTGTTTATCAGAGTGGACCGGTGACCGCTGGATTGTCAGCATCGCCCGCGAAGGCGGCGATATCTCGCTGGCCGCGCAGGATAAAGCTGCCGATGACGTGCGCCGCGCCACCGCCATGGCGCACCCACTGGTGCAGGCGGTGATGCAGGCGTTCCCCGAAGCGACGCTGAAAGAAGTTCAGGAACGCGTGCTGGCCGTTGCCGAGGCGACCGAAGATGAGGATAATGTAGCCGACGAAATCGAATAGAATTTATTGCTTTGTATAGCCCGCTACAGTGAGGGATATGCAAGGCGCCACAGCGCGCAGCACCGGAATGTACATAAGGTACATGAGGATGCAAGCACTAAGGCAACGAAGCAGATCTCCACTGTAGTTAGGGTTAGACATGAATATCGCGAAAATGATGCAACAGGCACAACAGATGCAGGCCAAGCTGGCCGATATGCAGGAACGCCTGAATGAAACCGAAATTACCGGTCAATCAGGCGGTGGCGCCGTGCAGGTTACACTAACCGGCAAGCATGAAGCCAAAAAGGTGACCATTGATGCATCGGTGATGGACGATAAAGATATGCTGGAAGACTTGGTCGTCGCTGCCATCAACGATGCGCGCACCAGAATCGAAGCCATCATGCAAGCCGAACAGCAGCAGATGATGGGTGGCCTGCAACTGCCGCCGGGCGTTAAATTGCCGTTTTAGGGCAGCCGAAAACCGGTAATTAAAGCGACGATTGGAAAATGCCGCAGAAACGGCTGCGCGGCGTTGATGACGAACGACCTGATCCGAATATCGGGCCGGTATAGCCGCCCGCGCGCAGGTCTTTAACAAACTGCACGAAGCTGTCATCAACTACCGGGTCACGTGTGCAGGCGCGGTTGACCGGGGCCTGAAGCAATCCGCGCGCGACCGACTGCAGTGGCAGCAACGCTGCTGTGACGACGGCATTCAGGGATGACATTTTCATCATGTTCTCTCCGCTGCTGGAGATAATACAGCCAAAAGCGCTAGCGCGCGCCGCTTCGATTACTTTCACTTTAATTCCAGCGGGTTGCGGCCGGTTACTATTCCGCAGCCGGCTTGGCCGCGCCACCCATGCGCAGCTGGGCACGCACCGACTCGCGCTCCAGCGCCGTATGGGCATCCACAACAGCGAACAGGCCCTCACGCTCAACGCGGTCCGTTGCCGTCTCCAGCGCAGCCTTGGCCTGCTCAAAACGCGGCTGGTCGGCAGCGATCAGTTGCTGCAGGACCTGGTATTGCAGTGTGGCGGGGGCGTTGTGAAAAACACGATCCAGAGCAGACATCTTTATCTCCCATATAAGAATTGATATGGACGCAGAGTGTCACACCGGCGCGAATGCGCAAGCCCAAAGGCAGATTTAAAAAGAATATTCTGTTGATTAACGCAGGCGGGTTTGCCGGGCGGGCGGCTTTTCAGCGATACGCTGCAGACGCAATTCCAGTTCGAGGTCTCGCACTGGTTCGTCAGCCGATTGTCTGTCTGATGTGCGGCGGGTTTCGGCGATGATCTCTTCGTATCTCCGAACTTCGCACATGGCCAGCTCCTATGCTCTGGGTACCGGCAAAAACCAGCCCCAAGGTTTTTTCCGCTTGTCTAAAAGCCTTTCAAGGTACAAATCACGCGCCGCGGCATCTGATGCGTCATCGCCGTAGGCCTGAAGGACGTCAATTTCGCCATCCAACTCAAGGCGCTCATCTTTAAGGTCTTCGTCCGATCTTAGCACATCAAATAAACGTGCGCCGGGCTGGCTTTTAAATAACGGCATCTTGAATCTCGCATCAATTTCTGAAGACCAGTTTATACCAGCCGGGGCCGCCTGAAATCCAGCTTTTTACTTTCCTGTCTGGCGCCTTCTTTTCCCTTGGCCAAAATACAGAACATTCATACACTTGGGGAATGTTGCCGATCCTTGAAAAAATCCTGCCGCACCGCGCCAAGCAGGCCCAGCCGCTGGAAGAGCTTATCCGCACACTAGCCAAACTGCCGGGCCTTGGGCCGCGCAGCGCGCGCCGTATGGCGCTGCATCTGCTGAAGCACCGCGAGACGGCGCTGCCAAGCCTGATCCAGCACCTGAGCACGACGCAAAGCCAGGTGCGCACCTGCCTGCAATGCGGCAATTACGACACGCAGGATCCGTGCTGGATCTGCACCGACCCGCAGCGCGATGCCGGCACGCTGTGCGTTGTGGAAGACGTTGATGACCTGTGGGCGCTGGAACGCAGCGGTGCCTATAAGGGCCACTATCATATTCTGGGCGGCACACTGTCGGCCCTGTCGGGCATGGGCCCTGACCAGCTGCGCATTGCCGAGCTGATGCAGCGCGTCGCCCAAGGAGAAATCAAGGAAATGATTTTGGCGCTGGGCGCCACGATCGAAGGGCAGACCACCTCGCACTATATCGCCGGGCGCGTGCGTGATCTTGGCATCACCGTGACCCGCCCCGCGCAGGGCATGCCCATGGGCGGCGAGGTCGATTATCTGGACGACGGCACGCTGATCGCCGCCATTAAAGCGCGTAAAACCATCTAATTAACGCGTCTTTAAACCCAACCCCCTAGATTTGGCCTAAGATACATAATTGCCGAACAAAACGGGCAGGATTACCCTATGGGCCAGACAGCATTATATTCCGAAACCCAACCCGCGGCGGGGGTAGAACTGATGAACATCGCCCTTATTGTAAACGCCAGAGGCAAAATCTGTCTTGTCCACGACGAGCCATTTGAGAATATTCCGCTATGGGTCAAATACCGGAATTTGAACAAGAAACTAGAAATTTTGTTCGACAATGGCACTACTCGGGAATTACCCAATACTGTCAATGAGATGCTGAATTCATACTTAGTTAAAGCAGATAAAATAGCCTTGGTAAGGACAGAAGATAAAAATCCTGTTGAAGCTTGGGATACTATACTATTAAATGATAGTTACAATTAAGTAACGAGGTATATTATGAACGCATTACGGAAGCCCCTGCCTGTTGAAGGCATTCTCGATTGCAATCCGAACTTCGTGCAAGTTCTGGAAGGCACCGCTCCCGCAGCGTTGGCCCGCGTTGTTCTTGGGGGTACCAAAGCCAGCTCCGGGCATGATGTGAAGGCACCGTAAGCTCTAACCTCACGAAATTCAAAAAGCCCGGCCAATGCCGGGCTTTTTTATTTCACCTCTTTGGCCATCCTTGCGGCTTTCCACGTATCCGGATTCAGCGTGCGCCAATCATAATCGCCGATAAAGCGGTCGACTTCCAGCCCGTTTTCATCAAACATCATCGTCGTCGGCAATGCGGTGATATTCAGGAACCGCACACCGTTCAAAGCCTTGTCGACATACGGCGTCAGCGCATCAATCTGGTTGCGGCGGAAATAGGCGCTGACCGGTGCGGTCTCGCTATCCAGCGCCACGGCGATAATACGCAGGTTCTTGCGCTTTTCTTTAGCCAGAGCATTCAGTGTCGGCAGTTCGCGAAGGCACGGCACACACCATGTGGCCCACAAGTGCAGCAATGTGCGCTGCCCCGGCGCGGCTGGGAACGACACCGACCCGGCGGTGCCATCAAGGCTATAGTAAATAAAACGGTCCATCGGTGCCAACTGTGCCTCGATGGGCGGCGTCACTTCCGGCTTCTTCGCACTTTTGGCAGCCATGGCCGTGTCCGGCAGGGCACTGCAGATCAGCAAAAAGAAAACAAGGTAACGCATAATTCCCCTACATCATCGTTGCCAATTAGGGTAAAAGTTTGGCTCATGACTGACAAGGTTCAGAACAAGGCCCTGATAGCCGTTATTGCAGCACTGCTGCTTGCCCTGCCTTTGGGCGCCTGCGGCAAGAAACCGGGTTTTGTCGACCCGCCGGCCAAAAGCGATGAAGACAACGCTACGGATGACAAGCCCGGCACGTTCCCGCGCGATTATCCAAGGCCCTGGCTTTAAAAGAACCTTTTATAATTTAGCAATCACGTCAGGCCGTGGCGAATATTGATGCGGGCGTGAGAACCGGGAGCGAATGTATTTAACATACATGAGCGACGGAAGCGGAGCGCCCGCGCAATAGGCATCCGGCGTCACGTCATTGTTTAGTAATCCACCCGCATGAAGCATAGGCCGTCGGGCGGCGCTGTGGGCCCGCCCTTGGTGCGGTCGGCTGCCTTAAACGCCGCTTCAAAATCTGCCACTGTCCACTTGCCGCTGCCAACAAACAACAGCGACCCGATCATGTTGCGGATCTGGTGATACAGGAAGCTGCGCGCGCTGACGTGGAAATCAATCACCTCGCCCGCAACATCAAAGCGCACGGCGTCCAGCGTCTTGATGGGTGATTTACCTTGGCAATCGGCCGCGCGGAAGGTTGAAAAGTCGTGATTGCCCAGCAGCAGCTTGGCGGCGCTATCCATCGCGGCAACATCCAGCCGGTGCGCAACGTGCAGCGCGCGGCCTGCTTCAAGGGCCAGTGGCGCACGGCGGTTGATTAAACGATAACGATAATGGCGCTGTTTGGCATCAAACCGCGCATGGAATTCCGGCGCTACGGCTTCCACGTTCAGCACGGCGATGGGATGCGGCTTTACGTGGAAGTTCAGCGCGCCCTGGATTTCATCCACTGTCGTATCACGCAGCAGATCCACATGTGCCACCTGCCCGGCCGCATGCACGCCGGCATCGGTGCGGCCTGCAACGGCCAGCTCGGCGCGCTCGCCACTGAACTTGTGCAGCGCTTCTTCCAGAACGCCCTGCACGGTTGTGCAGCCGGCCTGCGCCTGCCAGCCGCTGAACGGCGTGCCGTCGTATTCGATGGTCAGCTTCCAGCGGGTCATAAAACATCACCCACGTTTGCCTTGAAGCCGCGAAAGAACTCGTCAGCGCTTTGCGGTTTACCGCCCTCGCGCTGCAGCGTAAGAAGTATCAGCGACGTACCTTGCCCACAGGCGACAGCGTTGCCCGGCAACAGCGTACGCGCCGGCTTGTCGGTTGCCGGGCCGACGGCTGCGGCATGTACCTTGATGCGCTGGTTATTGCTTGAGAACCACGCATCCAGCCATGGCTTGAAGGCGCGCGTTTGGCGCTCCAGTTCTGCGGCTGTACGATTGAAGTTCATCGCACCTTCTGCTTTTTCAATCAGTCCTGCGTGTGTCACGCCCTCTGTTGCCTGCGGTGTTGGCTTTTCGCCTGCGACCACGCTCTTGATAACCGACGACAACTGCGCTGCGCCCATTTCAAACAGCTTGTCGTACAGCGCGCCCGCCGTGATTGTCGGCTCGACCTTCACGCCGTGCTGCACATCCCACAGCGGGCCTGTATCCATGCCCGCATCCAGCTGCATGATGCATACGCCGGTTTCGGCATCGCCGGCCTCGATCGTGCGTTGCACCGGCGTGGCCCCACGCCAGCGCGGCAACAGCGACGGATGTACGTTGATGCAGCCGTATGTCGGGATATCCAGCACCGCCTGTGGTAAAATCATGCCGTAGCCGGCCACCACGCACAGGTCCGGCTGCAGCGCCGCCAGTTCATCCTGCGCTTCCTTTTTTCGCAGTGATAGCGGCGTATATGCGGGAACGCTGTGTGCATCCGCCCATTCGTGTACCGGCACCTTGCGTAACTTCATCCCGCGGCCGGCATTGTCGGGCGCACGGCAGTAAACGCCGATCAGGTTATGTGCGGATACGCGCAGCGCTTCGGCCACCGGCACGACAAAGCTGGGCGATCCCATGAAAATGATACGCAACGCGGTCATGAATGGATGTTTAGCACAGGGAAAAGCGAAGCGCTACTCGCGGTACTTCATCTGCTTGAAGTACTTTTTCAGTACCATCTCGCGCTTCAGATCCGAAAGGTAATCTGTGAACAGCACGCCATCCAGGTGGTCGATCTCATGCTGCACGACTGTTGCCCACCATCCTTCAGCCATCCACTCCTGCGGCGCGCCGCGCTCGTCGGTATAGCGAACGGTGATACTTTGCGGGCGCACGACATCGGCCCACACATCCGGCAGCGACAGGCAGCCTTCGGTGCGCTTGATGGTTTCTTCCGACTGCCGGATAACCTCGGGGTTGATCAGGGTGCGCGGTCCGCTGCCGTCCTTGATATCGCAGACCAGCAGGCGCTCCATAATGCCGACCTGCGGCGCCGCCAGCCCCACGGCGCGGTCGCCATAATTCATGGTGTCGATCATTTTGCTGACAATCGTCTGCACGCGGCCGTCAACTTTGGTGACAGGATCACAGACTTCACGCAACCGCTCGTCGGGATGGAAAACAAGATCGTACATACGTTTTAATCTAGCGCAGTTTCCTTAATTTTTCCACCGCATCGCCGCCATTTTCCGGCGTAAATTCCGGGCTGTGCAACGGGCGGGGAGCAACGTCATCAATGGGCTGGATATCAATATCGGCACGGTTTTCGACAGCGCCCAGCTCCTCGAAGCGGCGGGCAGCCGGTAGCACGCGCGATTCCAGCGACCCCACAAATTCATTATAGCTTTTCATCGCACCCGACAGGTGATTGCCAAGACGGGTGACATAATCAGCCATCTTGCCAAGGCGCGCATACAATTCACGGCCGACCTTCTGCACTTCCTGCGCGTTCTGCGCCAGCTTTTCCTGCCGCCAGCCGAACGCGATCGCCTTCAGCAGTGCCATCAGCGTTGCCGGTGTGGCCAGTAGCACGTTGTTTTTCAGCGCGTCATCCAGCAGCGCCGGGTCCGACTCCAGTGCGCTATGCAGCAGGTGGTCACCCGGCATGAACAGCACCACCAGTTCGGGCGACTGCAGACCTTCCCAGTACTTTTTCCCCGACAGCTCTTTCACATGTTGGCGCAGGTGCACGGCATGCGCATCGCGCGCGGCTTTCAGTGTGCTGTCGTCGGTTGCGTTCAGAATGGCTTCATACGCATCCATCGGTGTCTTGGCATCAACGGCGATGCTGCCCTTCGGCATGCGCACGATCACATCGGGGCGGCGCGTGCCGGTATCAAGCGTCATTGTCTCTTGGGTGGTAAAATCAGCATACGGCGTCATACCCGCACGTTCGATGATGTTCTGCAGCTGCAGTTCGCCCCAGCGGCCGCGCGTCTGCGGATTGTAAAGGCGCATCGCCAGCTTGCCGGTGGCGGCATGCAGCGCCTGCTGGCCTTCCTTCAGTTCGGTCACCAGCGTGCGCAGGTTTTCATAAGCGCCGGTGCGCGATTGCTCCAGCAGATGCGTCTGCTCGGCTAGTTGCTGCAGGCGGGCCTTCAGCGGCTCAACCAGTGTGGCGATGTCGGCTTTGGCATGGGCCTGCGCTTCGCGCAACTTGGCTTCAGCCAGTTGCACAAGGTCACCGCCATGTTTTGGCAGCAGCATCACGATCACGGCACCCACAGCCGCACCGCCAATGAAAATCAGAAGTTCGGTCATGAACGCTAAAGTAGCAGAGAACAGAGGCGGAACGCCAGTACGAATTCAGGCCCTAACGGCAGTCGTAAACAATGCCCGCACAGGGGCGCTTGAGAACTTCACCGCGCCAGCTGACCCACATAAAATCGGTGAAAGGCAGCGCACGCAGCTTTGGAACGAACTTGAACAGGCCACTGGTCTCAATACGGCCATAAGGCGCATGATAGCCAATTCTGTACAGCACCATCGAATTCTCATTTGCTGGTGACATGTGCCGGCTCTGAATCTGCAGGCAATGCGGATAGCGCGTAATGCGATATTTACCGACAACCGTACCCTGCGTGCGCGGTTCCGCTTTTGGCTTATCGTCTTCAACTCTCGCATTACCAACACCGGCAAGGAAACCAACGACACTGCCCCGGCGACGCGTTTCCTGCTCGCGGCCATAAAAGAACGGCTCTTGGGTTTCAACATCAAGACTGCCAATCAGCGATGCAACTTCAGCTTCATCGTAATTGCGCGAGTCGTCGCTTAGCAGCGATGTCACCAACGCATTGGCGGCGAATTGGTCTTGGCCGTTCATTCCGGAATTCCTTCAACTATGGCGCTGACTCTAGCGCAGCAGGGCTCAGGATTTCAAGGCCGCAGCAAGGGCCGGCGCGGCTTCAAACAGGTCGCCCACAAGACCGTAATCGGCAACGCTGAAAATCGGCGCTTCGGGGTCTTTGTTAATGGCGACGATGATCTTGCTGTCTTTCATGCCGGCCAAGTGCTGGATGGCGCCGCTGATGCCGACAGCCACATACAACTCGGGCGCCACCACCTTACCGGTTTGCCCAACCTGGTAATCGTTCGGCACGAAACCCGCATCAACAGCCGCGCGCGATGCGCCAACGGCAGCGCCAAAGGCATCGGCCAACTGCTCGATGATCTTGAAATTCTCGGCGCTGCCGACCCCGCGGCCGCCCGACACGACAATCTTAGCGCTCGTCAGTTCAGGGCGCGCGCTTTTCGACAGCTCGGCGCTTACAAAGCTGCTGAGCTTGTTATCAGCTGGCGCAGCCAGATCGGCCACAGCCGCGCTGCCGCCCGTTGCGGGCGCAGCGGCAAATGCCGTCGTGCGCACCGTCGCCACCTTCACGCTGTCGGCGCTCTGCACAGTGGCCAGCGCATTGCCGGCGTATACCGGGCGCACGAATGTATCAGGCGATACCACCTTGATGATGTCACTGATCATCTGCACATCCAGCAGCGCGGCAACGCGCGGCAGCACGTTCTTGCCGGTGGTTGTGGCAGGCGCCAGCACATGTGACTTGCCGGCGGCAGCCGCCTGAATAACGGGCACAACCGCTTCGGCCAGCTGATGCTGATACGCTGCGTTATCGGCGCAGTGAACCTTGGTAACGCCTGCAATCTTGGCAGCCGCTTCGGCTACAGGCTTGCAGCCGCTACCCACAACCAGCACTTCGATATCACCGCCGACTTCCTTGGCAGCCGTTACGGCGTTCAGCGTTGCGGGCTTCAGTGTGGTATTATCATGTTCGGCAATTACTAAAACAGTCATCAGGCTTTCCCCGCGTTAAAAACAAAAAAGGCACCAGCAGCGATCAGCGCGAAACCAAGACCGTGCTGCCATGTAAAAGATTCTTTCAGGAAAAAGATCGAAAATCCGGCGAACACAGCCAGCGTGATGACTTCCTGGATAGTTTTAAGCTCAGTCGCTGTGAACGTGCCATGGCCCCAGCGATTGGCCGGCACGGCAAAACAGTATTCGATAAGCGCAATTCCCCAGCTGGCAATTACAACCAGCCACAACGCTTCATTTTTGAACTTCAGGTGGCCGTACCACGCAAACATCATGAAGATGTTCGAGATCACAAGCATCAGCGGTGTCAGCCACACAGCAGATGTCATATAACGCCCGCTTCCTTCAGCTTGGCAACTAATTGTGCCACGTCAGCCACCTTGCCACCGCCCACACGCTTCGGTGGCTCTGTCACCTTCAGCGTTTTCAGGCGCGGCGCGATGTCAACGCCCAGCGAGGCCGGATCAACATTATCCAGCTGCTTCTTCTTGGCCTTCATGATATTCGGCAGCGACGCGTAACGCGGCTCGTTCAGACGCAGATCGGTTGTGATAACAGCTGGCAGCGGCACCTTAATGGTTTCAAGGCCGCCGTCAATTTCGCGTGTTACGGTTGCCGCATCGCCGCTCAGCTCCACCTTACTGGCGAATGTTGCCTGCCCCCAACCCAGCAGCGTGGCCAGCATCTGGCCGGTCTGGTTGCAGTCATCATCAATCGCCTGCTTGCCCATGATGACCAACTTGGCGTCTTCCTGCGCTACCAACTTGGCCAGGACCTTCGCAACCGCCAGCGGCTGCGTTTCAACATCGGTCACCACATGCAGCGCGCGGTCTGCACCGATCGCCATGGCCGTGCGCAGCGTTTCCTGCGCGGCGGCTGGGCCGATGGTCACGGCCACAACATCGCCCACGGCATTCTTTTCCTTCAGGCGCACCGCTTCTTCAACGGCGATTTCGTCAAACGGGTTCATGCTCATCTTGACGCCAGCCAGATCAACACCGGTTTCGTCGGCCTTCACGCGCACCTTCACGGTATAATCAACCACGCGCTTGATGGGCACTAATACTTTAATTGTCATTGTTGACCACTCCCCACTCAATTACCGCGGGCCAGCAGCGCCAGGGCAAAGAACAGCACAGCTGCCCCCTGACTATAGACGCGCAGCCACATAATCTTGTTGCCGTATTGCCGGGCAGCATCACCGCCCCTGGCCATGCTGAAGATACCCACCAGCAACGCAACAACCGTTGCCAACATAGCGATACCCATCAGGATGGCGAAAATATTGCTCATGAACCAATGATAAGATGGCTGACAGAATTTGCCTATAGGCTAAGCTATCTGTATGAACGAAGAAGACATCATCGCGGTTGGCCGCATCGTAAAAGACTGTCGCAAAGCACTGGAGCCGGCACTGAAACCGCTGGAAGGCGAGATTCGCGGCGAGCTGGGCATGGGCGAAATGGCGAAATTATCGACCATGCTGCTGACCTACAATCTTGATAAATCGCTATCGACACCCGATGCCGCCCGCAATTACATCGCGATGCAGAACATCATGCTGGCCGCCGCCCAGCGTGCGGTGAAGCTGCCCGACATGGAAAACGTACTGCCGCCCGAAGCGAAAGACCCGCGCGTCGCCCCCGCACTGCAGGAACTGGGCGCAACCGCGCTGCTGTCGGTATTGCAGAAATCCGCCGGTGGCTTTACAGCACCGAAACCGGTGAGCTTTGACGATTAGCCTGGAAACACTATCCGAACAACAGCGCGGCTATTGCGCGCTTTAGTTAAAGGTGCAGTCAGGGCAGTGATATTTTGTGGGTCACCCAGATCGTTAAGTAGCGGATGCAACATATTGTCGCCTTCTGCCCATCCATGCCGAAAGCCTTTTTCAACAGCCTCTATGTAGCTATCGCCCGGACGCACCTTGGAACCGAACTTATTGGGGAACCCGAAGGCCAGAAACTTTCCTTCAAGAACCTCGCGAAATGCCTTCGTCTGATCGGCTGCCGTCATGCTGCTTATATTCTTATGGAGCGAACAGGTCTCGTCCCACACTTGCCGGGTCAGCTGGTCGAACTGCTCAAGATGTTCTTTTGTCTGCGCTTCAGAAAGCCCGGCGCGAAAAGCGTGATACAGAAGATCGCGTTTGGCCTGCAGGGCCGAACCCGCAGCCAGTACATAGCGCGGTGCATTATAGGCGGCTGCCAGTACAATAATCGGAATATCCATCTTTACAGGCATCAGGCTTTGTTCCCTGTCTGCAGTTTATAATGGTATCATGAAATTAATGGTGAATGATCATAACCTGCTGAGATATAAGGGGGCCGCAGCACTCTGCCTGACCCCTTTGAAAAGCCCTAGAACGTCAGGTCAACAGCCGCGCGGCCCATGTTGATGACCGGCAGGAAAGCCTGACGCGCTGCGGCGTGGCCGCTTTCATCGCCCGGGTTATGCAGCATGCCTTCAACATCAACGCGGTCAAGGAAGTCCAGCGACCCAAGCGCGCTGAGTTCCGTGCACTTCGAAAAGCGGGCACCTTGGCCGATATGCGCGCGCAATGCGGCGCGGAACTCGGCGGTTCTTTGCTGCGCTGATTTGGGCTCGGCAGATACCGGCAGCGCCGCATTGCGCGTGCGTACAGACGCCCAGACATATTCGCGCAACTCGCGCAGCG
>JBFWRI010000012.1:0-57189 GCA_050248995.1 Bdellovibrionales bacterium | reverse complement strand
ATGGTCGGGCGTATGTTGATCTTGATTTCAGTGTTCAGACAAAGCGCATGGGCACCGAACCTATTCACTTTCTGACGATGCTAATAGAGGGAATGCTGCAACTGGGTGGGACGATTGCCCGCAAGCTTGTTTTCAAGGATAGTGCCCCCTATTTCATGAAAAGCGTTGTCATCAACCCCCGCGCACGCCGGACAGTAAAATATCATATTGTTGTTGAATCACAGAAGGTTTCTGACGAGCTTGTCATCCATGACCTGTGTGCCTACAATAGTGACAAAGAGCCATTCATCATCATACGTGGCGAGCAGGTTAGAATGTGGAGATCGGCCTATGATGCGTAAAATCCTGATGTTCTTTGGTGTACTGTTTATTCTTGCTGTTATCGCCGCCGCTGCGGCTGCGGTTTATGCACAAAGGGTTATCGCTGAAAGCGCGCCTGAAGTGACGTTTGTCAGTAAGCCGGCCATGAAGGTTGTTTATGTCCCCTATCAGGGTGATTACATTGACACGGCAAAACATATTTCCCAATTCACCAAGCTATCCGTTGGGACCGAACTGAAGTGTTCGGGGAATATTGTGGCCTATTACAACAATAGTTATTTCACGGGTGACGACAGTTATTACTCGGCGGGCTGCATTGTTGATGAGTTTCCCGAAACACTACCTAGTGGCATGAAGCAACGAGAAATACCAGCTGGCGATTACGCCCAGATTACGCGGGTGGTGGAAAGCAATGAAAACCTGTTGCTGCGCGCCTTTTTGGCGGCACGTGCTATCGAACAACATGGCGCCATCTACATACCGCCCGTACTGCGCATATATGAAAGAGGGCTAACCGATACCGATGTCACAGTGCTGATGCCCATCCGGTATGTGAAGGATATCCAGTAATTACGGAATCAGGCTGGCATCCAGCGGCTGTAGGATGCCATCTTTCGTATACCACGGCCATGGCTGGCAGTGTGCTGCCGCCGCAAAGCCATTCATGTAATACATGCGATGCTGCTGCGAAGTGTTAGATTCCGAACCGTGCACGGTCAGCGACGACCAAACCATCACGTCGCCCGGATTTGCCTCAACAACGTCACTGATTAAATGAGCAAAAGGCGTGGCGCTGCCATCACGGCTAAAGCCACGCAGATTTCTTGTGTCGCGCGGGTATTCGATCAGGTTCAGGTTGCCGAGTTTATGACTGCCGTATACAAACTCGATCCCGCCGTTTTCCTTGCTGATGCGGTCAACAACAATAGCTGTTTGTAGATAGGCATCATTCTCGATGATGCCAGGATATTCGGCAAGCGGTGTGCGAAACATGATATCCTGATGCCATGCAAAGCTGTCGCCGTCACCCGGCAGGCGGTAATACATCTGGTTGTTCAACTGCTTGACATCGGGACCCAGCAGGTTTGTGACAATTTCGCGCAGGCGGCGATCGGTACGGAAAGCATCAAGCACAGGGTTAACAAGTGCGCCCCAGAATAACAACGCGGGGCTGGTGCTGGGTATCGGGCTGTTCTTATGCCGTACTTCTTCAAGCGCCCCATGTTTATACCCGGCAGCAGAGATTTTTTGGATTTGTGTTAGGGCCATAAAAGCTGCTGAACGCAAAAGATTAATCTCTGGGACAGAAAAAACGCCCGGTATGACGACTACTCCATTATCTTGGTAGGCAGAGACATAGTCGGGGGTGCCTGACTGTGGTTTTAATTGCTGCATACGGGTAATGTCCGGCTTTTTTAGGAATAGTTCAAGGCATGTTTATGGCGCTTGTGCCTGATTTGCCGTGATTTAGGGTTCTTGTAGGGCATTGTGTAGCAGTAGGATAAAAGCAGATTCTGTATTGGAAACCCAAAGCTGTGTACTAGATTAAGGCCAACAGCCAAAAAACGGAGAGTGTGATGAAGAAGATTTTATTGGTGGCGGCGCTGGTCATGGCAGCATCGCCGGCATTGGCGAATGTACCAACCTTGTCGGGCGGTATAGGCGAAGAAGAGCAGGCTCAGATCGAGCAGGCCCAAGGCCAATATAATCTGAAAGTTCTTTTCGCCGGGGTGAACGGCGATTACCTGTCAGATATCACTTACACGGTGCGGAATAGTACCGGCGATATTATGACACATGGGATCAGTAAAGGCCCCTACTTGTTATTGAAACTGCCCGCCGGTTCCTACGCTTTCGAAGCGGATTATGATGGGCAGGTAAAGTCGCAGAAGTTTTCTGTGAAGGACGCGGGCCTGAAGAAGCTTGATTTTCGCTTCAGGCAAGACCAGCCCTAAGGCAAGTTGGGCGCGTTGACTGCAGGCTGGCTTGCGAATTGTGGTGCGGCATATACGGCAGCTTTTGACCGTAAAAGCGATGTTTATGGTGTTAATAAAATGGCGGACGGGGAGGGATTCGAACCCTCGATGGAGTTGCCCCCATGCCAGTTTTCGAGACTAGTGCATTCAACCACTCTGCCACCCGTCCGCATGCGAAAACGCTGCATTATTAAAGGCCTGAAGTGCTGATGGCAAATGGTTTTTAGTTTGGTCTCAAAATGCGTTTTTTGCAGTATGTTGGCGCTATGAAAAAGCTTTATCTGTTCCTGTTTTTTATTTGTGCCGGACCTACTTATGCCGGTGTCAATACCGTCAGTTCCCCCAGCATTACCAGGGGCGAGCTGACAGCTGAGGTCGGTTTCGGATGGGAGAACGACGATGTCAGTGCCGACTTCTATGAGCATAGGCTTGAGATTGGGTATGCTCCGGTAGGATATTTGAAACTCGAGGTTGAGGGAACCGCACAACGGGTAGGTGCTGATGAACTAGATTATACATCGACTACGCTGAAGGGAACGCTGATGTTGCTTGAACAGGGCGAGCTGTCGCCAGTCGCAGCTGCATTGCGGGTTGAATATAAGCACGCCCATGCCGGTGGCGGGGCAGATGCCATCGACCCGCGCATCTTGCTGCAGCGGAAAGAGGGCCGGGCTGCACTGGTACTTAACCTTGGTATCAGCAAGAGCGTTGGTGATAACTCTACCAGCGGCGTTAGTGGTGACCTGCGCGCCAGTGCACGCTACCAGCTGGCTGACCGTGTGCGTGGCGCTATTGAATATCTGGGCGATACCGGGACCCTGCATAATATGCGAGGCTTTGCCGCCCAGGATCACCGACTGGGCCCCGTTGCCAAGATAGACCTTACCGAACACGCAGCGCTAGAAATTGGCTATTTGGCCGGAATTTCAGCTGATGCCCCCAACCATAGTGTAAAGATGAACATGGGATTTGCTTTTTAGAACTGCTGCTTTATGTCGCGTCTGTTACTTCCTGTGGAGAAATTTATGATTCGTTTTGCTGTTTTTGTCTTATCCGTACTTTTATCTATGCCAGTCGCAGCTGCAACTGGCCCGGCCGTTGGGCATCCTGCGCCTGATTTCACCGCTTATACAGCCGCAGATGAAACCGTAAGGCTCGCTGATCTGAAAGGTAAGATAGTTATTCTTGAATGGACGAATGATGGCTGTCCGTTTGTGCAAAAGCATTACGGTGCAGGCAATATGCAGGCACTGCAGAACGAGATGACGTTTAAGGGAATCGTGTGGGCACAGGTTCTCTCATCTGAGCCCGGATCGCAGGGTCATGCTGATGCCAAAACGGCTATCAAGCTGAATGTCGACCGTGGTGCAAAACCCACACACGTGTTTCTTGATCCGGCGGGCGTTATAGGCAGAGCTTATATGGCTAAGACCACGCCGCATATGTTCGTTATCGATCCTAAGGGCATTTTGGTCTACATGGGTGCGATTGACAGCAACCCCTCGGCCGACCCGGCCGATATCGTTGGCGCTGAAAATTATGTGCGTTCAGCGGTAGCAGACTTGGAAGCCGGGCATCCGGTAAAGACGCCGGTCACCAAGCCTTATGGCTGCGGCGTTAAATACGCCGGCTGAAGTAATGAGAAGCAGACCATAGAAAAGGCCGCCCGCAGGCGGCCTTTTAAATGCTTAAAATCCAGTTGTTACTGGATCAGTACCGTATTCAGATGCTGACGAATACCGGTCTCCGCTTTGTTGTTGAACTCATCCATCAGTTTGTTGACCAGATCACGCTCTATAGCCTTGCGTTCATCTTTCGTTGCATGCTCAGGCACGGTCAGAACCTGCGATACCTGAATGGTCGTATATCCACTGAAGTTTTGGTCGGCATTCTCGGCCGTAATATCAACTTCTAGACGTGCCACCAGCTCTTCTGCCTGCTCGCGTGTGAAGTAACCACTGATGCCGCCTTCTTGTTCAAGGACGCGTGATGTAACACTCGCATCCTTAACCTTCACTTGGGCGTAACCGCTGTTGCCAGCGGCGCGCAGGCGGCCTTTAGCCCAATCTACCAGTGCCAACTGCGGGTTCCGGTCCATCATATGATCGACACTTGGTGCGCTACCCCGCGGCACGTATTCGCTGACAACTTCGATTTTGCTGGCGTTCAGGCGAATCGGGGCCATCTTACCATAGTCAACGGAAGCAGTTTCCGATGTAACGTTGCTTGATGCGCAAGCGGCCAGTAACGGCAATGCCAGCGCGAATATAAACTTAGTGATAAGTTTCATCTTTTTCTCCCTTGCTCCTGATCAAGACCTGCTCGCGTTGTGATTCTGATGTATCCAAGGTCAGAATTTTGTCTAAATTATGTAATTCATTCGGGGTAAACGTAAAGTGCCGATTACAGAATTCGCATGTGACATCTACCACATTGTTTTCAGCTAGATCTTCGATTTCTTCTCGGGTCAGGCTGCGTAGCACGCGCTCGACGCGGGCGCGACTGCAGCGGCATTCATCCCTGATATCTGAGGCCTCGTATACTTCCAAGCCTTCGGCATGAAAAAGCCGGTTTAACAGATCGCTTCCGGGCAGGCCATCGTCCAATAGTTCGGCTGGTGTCGTGGTGCCAAGCAACATCATTGCACGACGGATATCATCTTCGCTTACGATCAGATTGCCTGCATTGTCTTCCTGCGGGGCACTTTCTTTGCCGGGCATCTTCTGCAGCATGACGACACCGCCCCGCCATGCGTCACCAATCTGGTCTGTCGCCACAACGAACCCGGTAGCAATCTGTTCGGATTGGCGGAAATAGTTGGCCACAACATCGCCCATTGTGCGACCAGATAGCTGTACGATACCCTGATACAGTTCGGCATGCCTGCCCTGATCAACCGTAAAGGCGATGTGGCCGTGACCAAGCAGTAGTGCGGTGGCATCAGTGCCCGGGTCTTCAGTTGCAACACGCTGGGCATCATACATTGCGTAGGCGCGCAGTGCGCCGCCCGATGTAATATCGGCAACAAGGGACGATACGGCGCCATCACCCTTGGCTTGCAGCGTGAAAATGCCTTCGTACTTAAGGGCCCCTGCCAATGCGATGCACAGCAGCATAGTTTCGGCCAGCATGCGGGCAACGATAGGCGGGTAAGCATGGCGGGAAATAATGTCATTCATTACACTTCCAAGACGCACAAGACGACCACGAAAGTGAGCATCGTTCAGCTGGAAGGGCAGGCAGGTATTTTCAAGGGTTGGATTGCTGGACATTGGCGGTAGGGATAGCGGAAAAGCTCTGGGATATCTAGCCTTTTATTCCTCTGCACTTACTCCCAAAATGATTTTTTCACCTGCGTGCTTAGGATGACGCTGTCGGCACGGCTATGAGTTGACCTTTGCAGCATGACTAGCATCTCTTCGGGCTGGGCCATGCCCGGCCTCTTATATCTGATCGTATAGTAAAGGCGAATTTCGCTGCGCAAAACATCTTTGCGCTGTCCTATTTTAATCATATCACGTTCGTATAGCTCAAGCATCTTGGCGGGGTTCGTGCGGTAGCCGTAAACTTGGCATGTGCCGTCGCTGATGAGTGACACGATATAGATTCCGTAATGTCCATCAACCTTCCATGATCGGCCCTTTTTCCCGCCCAGGACGCCCTTAGCATACGACGGTGGCAATTCGGTGCCATCGCGCGCCCTCAGTGCGTCTTCGATTCTTTTGTGCTCACCATGTTTGTCGAGGCAAAGTTGGCGAAACGCATTCATGACATCCTCTTCATGTGCGGTATCGCGCACACGGATGCCGTCACTTGCCGCGACATTGATCGGGAGCGCCAGTGTGAAAAGCAGGATAGCGATCGCAGTAGTACGCATGGATGCAGCTAGTATAGCCGACACTTATAAGCATCCTGTTACGAATGGATTGGATTTTAGGGATTAGTTCTGTGCGCGCGCCTGAATTTTAGCCAAGCGGCCGAACATGTTAGATTGCTGCAGATAGACGCCCAGTGCATCAACGACTTTTTTGTCGAATGTATGCCCAGCCTGTTTCTGTAGCTGGTCAAGTGCTGCATTAAAATCAAGGCCAGCACGATGAGCGCGGCTGCTGATCAGGGCGATATAGGCGTTGGCTACGGCACACACACGCGCCGTAATCAAAATATCATCGCCTTTGCGACCCTCTGGCATGCCGCTACCATCAACTGCCTCGTGCACCTGACGCAGCGTCTGCACAACCGGTCCCGGGAATTGCACAACTGACAGCACATCAGCGGATGACAGCATGCACTCCCGTACCAGCTGCAGCTCTTCGGTTGTCAGTTTTCCGGCTTTAGTCAGGATCTCCTGTGGAACAAGGACTTTGCCAAAGTTCA
Source organism: Bdellovibrionales bacterium (assembly GCA_050248995.1). Lineage (GTDB taxonomy): Bacteria > Pseudomonadota > Alphaproteobacteria > JAIXQD01 > JAIXQD01 > JBFWRI01. The sequence continues at coordinate 50,515 of JBFWRI010000012.1, read as the reverse complement.
TCAGCAGGCCGGCAATTTCAGATGTCTCGACCTGATCGCGCGGCAGGGCAAGCTGTAGGGCAAGGTTGCGCGCCAGTTCGCCCACTAACTCGGAGTGACCGGCCGCATGCGGATCCCGCTTGTCGGCGATCTGGACACATACATCAAGCAGTTGGCGGAACATACGCTCGCGCTGTTCGCGTTCCATCATCAGATCAGTGATATCGGTTTCCGTGATGTATATGGCATCCTTGATGTGGGCTGAATTTGCAATAGGGATGTAGCTCGTCTGGACGACGCGCGGAATCATACTGTTCTGATCGCGATCGATTTCAACTACTGTGCGCTTCTGCTTTAGTGCGGCAATCATACGCTCCTTGGCGCGTTTAGCTGCGTCATCACCCAGAACAGTGCCCAAGGTCATGCCAATCAATTCTTCACTTTCACGACCTGCGCGTTTGGCCGCTTCGGTGTTGGCATACAAAATGCGTTCCCATCGGTCAGAGACAATCAATGCACGCGGTTCAGCAGACGTCATAATCTGCAAAAGGTCGGCACGGTAACCAAGGCGTTCCTGCAGAGCTTCGCGGTCGACGTTGTATTGCTGGGCAACCTGTCTGTGCTGTAGTGGGCCACCTATCATCACTGCAACAGCTATACAGAGGCCGACAATAAGGGCACTGATCAGCGGTCCACCTAGCTGTGCGAACGTGGTAATACCGGCCAGCAGAATAAGGCCGGCAAGGACCAGCAATTTCCCAGTTGTTAATGGAGACGCTGAAGGCGTCGGACTCACGGCTTCCACCCCTAGAAATTCAAGTCATCATAACAGCACGAGACTGGTAAGCAGCTGATTAACACTTGCTTGATAGACTATCTAAATCGGCATAGAGCTTGCAGAATATCCAGAGGAAGATTCGTACCCACAACGTAACAAAATGACCGGAATACAATGAATACATACTCACAAGCCGGAGATCGCAACCCTAATACGGCATTCAGCGCTGAGCGTGCCTTGTACGAGCTTGTAGACCGCATGGCCAAAGGTGGTCAGCCAGCAAAAGCAGCAGTGCACATCCATCTCTCAAAACTACAGCAGCACAGGCGTAGAGACCAGTATATACGTATCGCAACAGAAACATTCGAGAATCAAGTCCGCGATTTGGGCGGAAGCGTTTTTATGCTGCACAGCTTTGATGTCGTTTATGTTAGCAACAGTACCGATCTACTGGCTATCGAGGCAGCTGTAAATCGTCTGCGCCTTTTATTCCAGGAAGACCCGCTAACACAATTCGCTGCTGAGCAGGAACAGGGTGTTTTCTGCACCTGGTATCGGCTTGATAAAGACTATGACAAGTTTTCGAATCTTGTCCGCGGCATTTACCGCGCCGCTGAACAGTCACGCAGTTTGCTGGCGCAGGAAAAAGAAATGATCGAGAACGCGCGGCAGAATAAGCCACTGATTCCCGAGATCCTTGCCAAACTAGAGCAGGCGATCGCCAAAGCCGATCTTTCCAATGTTATCCGCAGCCAGACGGTATGTACATCGCAGGTCAATCAGCCATTACTGCCGATGTTCAAGGAGCTGTTTGTTAATATCACCGAGTTGCAGAATTATGTTACGCCAGGCTTCGAGCTGCGTAGTAACCGCTGGCTGTTCCAGTACCTAACCAATGCACTTGACCAACGGATGCTTTCACATGTCATGCGGGAGCGCATGGTACACAGTGACTCGTCGTTTAGCCTTAACATGAACGTAAACACCGTTTTATCGCCTCAGTTTCGCCGTTTTGATGAAACAATCCCCACTGTAACACGCGGGAAGCTTGTGATTGAAATGCAGGTTATCGATGTTTTTGCTGATCTTGGCGCCTATCTGTTCGCACGTGACTATTTACAAGAGCGCGGCTACCGCGTGTGCCTGGATGGCCTCACGCATTTAACGCTGCGATACATCGACCGCGCTAAGCTAGGGGCCGATCTGGTCAAGCTGTACTGGATGCCGGAAGGCGTGAATACGATGGACCCGAACATGATGGCACAATTCAAGGCGCTGGTCGCACAAAGCGGTCAGGCACGCACAATCTTGTGTCGGTGCGAGGATGAATTTGCATTAGAATTTGGCCGCACGTCGGGTATCATGATGTTCCAAGGCTATTACATTGAACGGATGCTGGCGAAACAGCGCGAAGAGGGACTGAATACACAAACGGCCCTTCCAGCTCCGAAAGCAGTGACATCACCGCCGGAACTTCGCGCGCAGCGATAATTATAGCGTTTAAGCAGAAATTTTTTCAGCCAGCTTCAGCCAGTCATCTGGCGTACCCGCTAATGGGCCGTCGCTTGATGTCCAGTATTCAATAATACGCGGAAACTGGTCATTCGCACCATCGGCTGCAGCCGCACCGGCCATGCGGCGCGGCAATGGTAACAGACGAATTCCATCCAGCTTCTCTTCGCGCTTGGCGTATGTCCGCTCATCCATTTGTTCGATCATCGCGGTTGCCAGAATCATAGGGTCGTCGGTGCCAAGACGTTTCTTTGCTTCGGTGCGCCGCGCTAGGAGCTGATCCATGATGCGTTGCGCCGTTTGAGATACGGGGTGATTTTCAGCCATGCGGGCGGCATACAGGCCGCGGCAGAAATGGTGGAGATCGATCTGCGACATTTCGGGAAACCATATCAGAAGGCCCGAGTGCATTTTGGCGACGCTTTCCAGTTCACAGCACTGCTCGCAAAAGACGCAGGCTGTAACCAGATTCGCCGGATGAGGGTCGGCAGGCACCCCGTTCTTGAAATGGACACGCTGGAATTTCTGAGCACGGAAATCGCAGTAGAAACAAGTGAAATCATCGCGTTGCAAAACTTGGTCACGCAGGTGCGGCCAGTCCTGCAGCGTCACGCGTTTTTTCGCTGCATGAGAAACGGCGGCCCCTTCTGAGGAAGGGGGCCGCCGCACACTCAGTACCAGTGAGGTCACTGCATTAGCCCTTAGTTGGTTGGGCCGCCGCTGAAGCCTTGCTGGAAGTTCCGGTTAGCGGTGTCATTCTGCAGCACCGAGTTAATAACGGTATCCGACACGGCCGGCAGTGCGATCAGCAGACCGCCCACAGCCAACGGGCCGATAACGGCAAGCAGACCACCGGTTGCCTGTGCGGGGTTTTCTGAATATTTCTTACCTGCCAGAATACCCTTGGCAACAAGGCCGATACCCAGCACATAACAGATGAACTGAATGAAGCCGGGAAGCGCTTCTGCCTGGTCGCCAACCTTTTGGACCGAGCCAGCGAAATCCTGGGTTGCGTGGGCGAAGTCAGCACCGGCAACGACCAGCACGGCCGCAGCGAGGCTAAGGAAGCCCAGTTTCTTGAAGTTAATCGTCGTCATTGTTTCTCTCCTCCTGATACTGATAATCACGTTCCTGCCTTACTAAACCGTGAATAAGTGCCACAGACAGGGGCGGCACCACGTTTCTTTAAGCTAGTATCTCTATCCCCAGTGTGTTGCCGATCATAGCAACTGTTGTGTGGATATTGATACACAGCGCGCCGGCAATAACCTGCGTAACCCCGGCACTTTTGGGGGATTGCGCCGTACCATCCAGCGACCCCTTAAGGGTAAACCATCCCCGGAAAAATGCAATAATGCCAAATAGCTGGATCCAGACAAACACAGCATTAAGCGTGTTGTTGATACGCTCTGCCTGATCGCCAAAAGCGTCACCTACATAGGCGAGAGCGCTGGCCCCCGAGTCGGTTGGTTCGCCGCCGGTTAATGTGAAGGTAACGGCCTGATAAATACTCCATGAACTGACAAGAATGCCACCGATAATAAGGCGGGTGACCATCTGGCCCGGCTTGGTCTGGCTGCTTTGCTCGAAATTGATACCCGACATATCGTAAAGGGCCTTGGCGATAATCAGCACGCCACACAGGAACACGACCAAGAACACGATATTGATGACCGGATCTTTGACATCAAGGACAAGACGGACGAGGGCAGCATCCAGGCCGGTTGATTCTCCAGTGACTTCCTGGACCTGCCGCAGGTCAAAATGTTCGGTGCCATCGGCGTTGGCAAAGATTGATTTACGAACAACGTCAATCGCAAGCGGAAGCGTCATCAGGGCCCCGGCACCGATGGCCCGCCATACCACACCACTTAGCTTCGGCGCACCCTGACCGCCAGAACCGATTTTGTAGGCGCCGCTGAGCGCAGAGCCCAGCAGCAGGATGGCGATGATGAAGCAGAAATAAGAAACCAGATCAAGTGCGCCACCGGCAAACACTTCGTTGGCAACGTTTGCAATCGATTGCCCAACGGTCAGTTCATCGCCGGATCCACCTTCAACATTTGATGTGGGTGCAGTAGCCGCACCGTCGGCTCCGTAAATCGAGTTGATGATCGTGTCGGCAACAACAGGCGCGGCAATAAACAAGGCGCCGACAGTAAGGCTGACGAATATGCTGAGAACACTGGCTTGCTGCTGGCCGCCCTCGCTATTCTTTTTGGCAAGATACAGTCCGCGCGCGGTAAGGGATATACCGATGATGTAGAAAAGGAATTCGATAAAGCCGGGCAGGCTGCCGACGTTTTCTGTCAGTTTGCCGATACCCGACGATACGCCCTCACTTGCAAAGGCATGAGTAGGCATAAAAAGGTACGCAGCTGCGGCCAGCATGAAAGTGCCCACGAAGCTGAGGCTTTCATATTTTTGAACCTGAAGACGTGCCGTATCTTTCATACTATTAGTATTCCTCTTATAACGATTTTGCGCATCACTAACCGCTTGTTCAAAATCGATAAAATTTTAAATATCTAGGTAATTTCAGCATCGAAACATTGAAAAGGGCTTAATAATTCAGCCAAATTCATGAAATGACTTCTCGCAACCCATTGTAGCATATGGGTAAATCAAAAATCTAGCGAACGATACCAAGGGTGCCGATAACGGCCCATTTTCCAGCTTCCTGGCGGATTTCAAGTATCTGGCCAATACCTTCAACCGTATCGCCGGGGGCTACACGTTTGAGTTCTGCCGAGCCCGGTCGAGGTGAGAGCCATGCCATGCTTGGTGTTGCCGCACGCAGAACCCAGGTTATACGGGTGGGAGCTGTGTGTGTAAGGCCGGCTAAATCTCGGGTCTTGGGCGAACGTGCTTCCACCGGTGGCTCTTCCGCAGGGCGCAGCGATTGCATGACGGCTTGGGGCTTTGGCTGTTGTTGGGCAGGCTGTCGCGCGGTAGCCGCAGATGATGGAGCCTGTTTAACCGTGACCTGCGCCTGAGCTGGTTGCTGCTGCGGGGCAGTCGTAGCTGGTGCGCGTGGAATTGCATTAAGCTTTTTCTGCAGCTGTTCTACTTCGGACTTAAGGGTGGCGATCATCGCTTTATCTGTGCTGGGCGGTGGCTCTTTATTGGCGAGCTCTGTCAGCTTGCTTGACTGGGACCCCAGCTTGTCATTCAGTTCCTTTGTCTTAGCTTGTAGAACGGTATTTTGCTCTGCTAGCACTTTGTTGGCTGTTTCCAGTTTAGCGATATTGTCATTCAGCTGTGTCATGCGAGCGTTCATCTCGGCAATGCGAACACTCATATCCGTTGCCAGCTGATTAACGGCCGGGTCATCACTTTTAATGATAGGTGGTGGGGCGGTTACTTGCGTTAAGGGCGCTGTCATCGCCTGCTTCTGCATTTCTTCCATCAGCCGCTTTTGGACTTCGAGCTGTGTCTGCAGGTCCTGCATAGCCTGATTTTGTGCCGCCAACTGGTTTTGAACTTCTGTAGGCATCTGAACAGCATCAGCCGCATTGGTTGGCAGTGGTACATCAGGCGCAGGGGGAATGGCGGCTTGCGGGCTGGGGAAATCCCCCGGCACTGGCGCTGGCTCGATAGCGGGGATAGGCGCAGGCTCGACTACGGGTTGATGTAATTGCGCTATATCCGATGGCGGCGCATCAGGGACAGCCTCAGGCAAAGGCGCCATCGTGTCGGTAGCCAGCGTGCTCTGGGCTCCCTGAATACCGATGACGTCAGGCTTGGGCTCAGGGGGGTTTTCAGTCGGGGCGGCGGCAATCTGCATATCCGGCATAACGGGGGCCTGATTATTTTGCGCAACCGCCGAAGCTGGCGCATTCAGCAAATTGCCTTCAACCGACGGTTCTTTTGACATTGTCATGGTGAACGCGAAGTACAGGGCGCCCAGCAAGGCCAAGCCGCCGCCTCCGTAGAAAACCATGTCGGTCGTTTTCATGCTGCCAAAACGACTCAGGAAATCAAATTTCCCTCCAGCGGACTTCTTTTGCTGGTCGTAAATCTCTTCGGCGTTTGGATAAGGATCGCCATCATCAGCCAGTGGATCGTAAAGTTCGTCCTGATCGGCCAGTTCTTCAGTGTAGTCAGCATCTGTTGCGGCAGTATACGATTCATCCTCGTATCCCTGCACAACGTCTTCAGCATCATCGGTTACGAAGTCCGAGTCATCGTATTGCTCAGCAATATCGTCGTCGCCTGCAACAGCAGGATCATCTTCTGCTGGCAGGGCTTGCTCTGTATGATCGCCGAAGGCGGCGGCTTCGTCGTCAGAATTGTCGAAATCAGATTCGTCTGTTGGTCGATTCATCGTGCTGCTTTACTTAAATTACTGACCGTTGATATAGACAGGCTGGCGACCGGTGCCAGTCTGATACATGGACATTCCCGATGTTCCGGGAAGGCCTGTATAACCACTGGTGCTGTTATACCCAGTTCCTGCGCTATTGAAACCCGTGTTATAGCCACCTTGTGTTAAATTTTGTCCCGGAACGTATCCGCCACCAATCTGACCCATGGTGGAATAGGGCATTGATCCGCCGCCATATCCCATGGTGTTGCCTATCCCAGGATAGCCCATACCGCCATAGGGGCTGCTGTACATGGCTTCACCCGCGTTTTCCTGTGGTTCATAAACAGACGAAACAAAGAAAAGGCCAATAGGTGTGCCGGCAGCGACACGCACAAGCGCCCGGATTTGGTTGCCGCGTTCGTCAAGGATATCGCTTAGGCGGTCGCCGGCTTTCGCGGCACCTTCACCGATACCGCGGCGGACACTGGCTCCTGCGCGGCTTGAAATAACAACGCCGTCCTGGACAGTGACCTGTTGGTCAGCCTGGGCGAAAGAATTGGCAAAGCCCGACACGAAATCTGCGGCGGCTGGCAGGATCACGCGCGACCAATACCGCTGGTCGACTTCGGTGGCCATACCACCCAACGTGGTATCGGGATTGAGAGCAAGAATCTGAACTGGGTAATCAATACCATCCAGGCTAACCATGTTGAATTGCATGACAAGGTAGTCTTGCTGCACTTGGAATGTGCCGATCGCTCGGCCGCCAGCCAACGGACCTGACATAATCTGCGCCATGATGGGCCCGGGGACATCCGAGTTGGCTTCGATCATCATCTGTCCGTAGTTGATCGTGCCAGCCGGCACAAGCATTTCACCCATGCCATAAGGCGCTGTTGACGGTTGTGAAGGCATTTGCGGCTGCTCAATATCTCTCGGCGGCGTTACCGTCAGGACGCGGCTGGCTGACGGTTGCCAGGCTGCAATCATCGTTTGCATCTGAGCCTGCATGGCCTGCGTCAGCGTATTATCTACGACCTGTTGCTGTTGCGGGGGCTGTTGTTGCTGAAACTGCTGATACGACCCAGGCTGTGGTGGCGGCGCATAATTGCCCGCAGGAGGCTCAAGGGCGGCGGCTGGCGTTGGCTTCACTTCTTCGGCTCGGAATTCAGCCAACGGATCATCGTTCGGGTTCACCGCATCGGGATCAAGTGTTGTGATTTGCGTCTGTCCGCCAAGCGGAGTTGGTAGCGCACTGCCGCCTCCCTGTACTGCACTGCTTGCGCGTTGACGCGACGCTTCAACAACGGCCTGCTGGAAGGCTGGCGAAGCCTGGCCCCCTGGTGTCGATGTCAAATCGCCTGTTTGACCAACGATACTTGCTGCCGTGCGCTCATTATCGCCCGAGAAGATACCTAGAGCGGCTGATGCCAAAGCGCCTCCAGCAATAAGGATCAGAAAAATCTTGAACGCCGGGTTCGTCTTCAGTGTTTCTGAAATACGGCTGCGCTGCTCCTGAGGCTCTTCGAAGTTTTCATTCTCGAGCGTCGGCGGCGTATCTTCAAAATCATCAAGGTTATTATTGCTCATGTCCTGTTCCTTCGTTATGCGCCGCTGTCGGTCAGTTTAGCGCGCACCATCTGGCCTTGATCAGACAGTAATAATACAGGCGTTTCGCCCACTTCATAGACGGTGGTGCCATCCGCCGACGAGACACTGGCATCCCAGCTAGGGGACAAGAGAGTCAGTGGCGTGCGGACAAAAACACGTTCGCCGATGCGATATGCAGCAGTGCGCTTGTCAGTGCCGCTGACCGTAAGTTTGCTGGCATTCGACGGAATGGCATTATCCAGTACCGACATAATCACATCATCACCCGCGACAATCTTGGTTTTCTGGATAAGGGCGATCTTCGCGTTTGGTCCCATGCGGGGGATGCGAGCGTCATAGCGGTAATGCACAATATCGTTACCAGCCGAGACGCGGAACGTCACAGGTGTTGGCAGGTCCTTGAGACGCACCGAAAGGTTACCATAGCCAAAGCGGGACATAGGCGAGATGCGGATAACGTGACTATTGGTTTCGGGTTGCGGTACATCGAAATTCCCGCCAACGCCGATGTCCTGAATGGGCCATGGCTGGCCGCTGGCATCAAGAACAGTTACCGTCGTGACGTACCCAACGGCCACCATAATCTCCGGCGGCTCAGCGCCCGGATCCAGTGATACGGTTGTCACTGCAACCTCGCCTTTGGGTTGACCATAGGAAGGGGGGACAACCGCGTATTGCGTTTCCTCGAATTTCTGCATGACTTCCTTGATCTGGTCGGGCGTCAGCGGAAATGTGTTACGCGTAGCATTCTCAAAAGCCTGATCGCGCAGCTTCTGTTTGACTTCAGCCTGCTGGGCATCGGCAAAAGCGGCGGCTTCTGCCGCGCGCTGCGCTTGTTCTGCAAGAGCGCGCGCCAAGGCATCTGTCGCGGCCTGATTACTGTTCGGATTTCCGGTGGCAACTATCGGTTCTTCGGATTTTGACTCGGCGGGCTGTTCAGATTCAACGGTAACGTTTGTTTGCGGAGTCTTCTCGGGCTTGGCAACAGGCTGTTCGTTATCTGCACGCAGCGCTGCCAGTGCAGCATCAGCAGCGGATTGCGATGATGGTTGCTGTGCCGCTTCCGCTTCAAGGGCAGCCTGCAAATCTGCTGGCGGCACATTGGCAGCGGCATCGTTAACCTGATTGCTGGCCGCAACAAGATTAGCGCCTTCGGGCGGGGGATTTTGCCCGAAAACTGGTGATGCCAGCAGGATTGCCGGAAGAAGAAACCAAAAATGCCGCACGCGAAAACCTTGTACCGTTTGCCGATTCGACGCTAACCCATTAAGGGTTAAAGTTATTCGCTTATACTGTCGAGGGGGATACGAACCCGGAACAATCTGGAAAAAACATCAAAAACCGAAGCTTACAGTCCCTGGCCAGCAAGGCCTTATGCATTCGTTTCGACCCAGTTATTGATCCCAAGACCGCTGAGGTTTTTGCTGGGGTGCACGCGCACAATGACGACAGTCAGGATGCGGCGTTGTGCCTGCGTCTGCTTGCCGGAAAGTACAGTAACCGTGAAGGGAATCTGTACGGTCCATTCTGGCCCCGCAATGCCATCCTTAACATTGATAATAACCGGGGCTCCGACCGGGGCAGCCGTTAAAACCTGCTGTTTTTCGACAATTTTTTCCACAATTTTTGAGCGCTCGATCGCTGCACTGAAACTTTCCCAGCCCTTATCGGTGAAGTAACGCCGGTTTTCATATAGTCGCTGCTGGACGTTATGAAAGCCAAAATTCAGGATATCGGATGCTGCTGAACCAATCCAAGACAGGATGGCTTGGTTCGTGTGGTTGGGCATCGCCATTCCCCAGATCACTTTGGGATCGGTTTTGTCATTTGCTGCGAAGTAAAGAACTTTCTCCTCTTTCGTGAAGGCAACGGCAATCAAGACCAGTGACAACACAAGCAGAAAAATTCCCTGAACGTGGATGATGAATCGGATTTTTTCTGTACGCTCGATAGTGGGGTCGTCGTCTTTCCGAAGCAGGAATCCGATATCAAATTTTTCTAGCGGCGACGGCATTTATTTCGAGACCATGATCCACTGGTCGATACCGATGCCTTGCGGATTTTCAAGATTCGGAACGCGTTGTACGACAAGCGTAAGCGTGCCGGACGTTGGCTGCGGAATTTCACCACTGCCAAGATACTCAATGGTATAAGGCATTTCCAGCACCCACTGGTACACGCCGTTCACAACGCCCTGGCGTTTGATTTGCGGCGCAGCGTTGGGCGTGCCTTTTACGTTCAGCTGGCGTTTGTCGACCGCTTCAAGCACGCGCGCTTTGTTCAACGCTTCGATGAATGTTTGCCAACCGCGCTGCGTAAAGAACTTGGACGAGTTTTGCAGACGCAAACGGTAGTCGGTGAAGGCGAACGTCATCGCCTCGGTGGCCGCCTGGCTGCTCCATGCCACAACATCGCCACGGTACGGGTTATCGAGCGGTACAATGTCGATGATACGTCCATCAGAAGTAGTGGCGAAGAATCGATAAATCGGCTTTTCCATCAAAAAGATGGCCAGCAGCGAACCGGCCAGCACAACAATCAGGAATCCCTGAACGAGGGCCAGCTTGAGTAGCATGCGGTAGCCGTCTTGGTAAAACTCATTGCGGTTGACAATGGTTTCTACGGCGTTTCGTTTAAGAGTCATGCCGCAATGCTAGGGCAAGCGACGGCCGCTGACCAGCCTTTTTGGCAACACGGATTGGTAGCCCTTCTTTTTCAGCCGCCAAACCGTAGTATTCAAGCAACGGTGCCAGCGTGGGCTCGCCGCAACAGAATGCCTTGATCAGTTCTTTAGGATCTTGGCTGTAACCCGTACTGAAAATGGTTTCACGCAGTTCTTCGCCCAGTTCCGGATCAAAGGCGTCACCGGCATCAACAAACCGTTTCCAGATGTTGGCCGCGCTACAGTTGGCAACATGGTAGGCATGATAACGCGCACTGTAGTCATTTTCAAAAGCGTGGCGGAAGTGTGTGGCACGGTGCAGGGGAACGACATATTCCGGAATATCAAATTTACGCATGGCCGCGTCTTCAATTTGGTCGATTGTTCTGAAGGCGCCGGATGAACTGGCATGCAGTTCCATATCGATAGCGCATGTGCCGATATACTCTGCGAAACGATAAGCGCTGTTGAACTTACGCGATCGCGCGATAGCCTTGCGCATGTTCAATGGCATGATTTCGCGTGTTTTATAATGGCGGAAATATTGCGTCAGCACAGGCATTGAAATCGCCCAACGCTCGAGTGCCTGTGAAGCGACTTCCGCATAATCAGGCGTCAGCCCTGTAATACCGCCTAAAGATGGCAATTCGACATCAGATAGCAGGCCCTGCAATGCGTGTCCAAATTCATGGAAGAAAACAATAACGTCTTCAAGGTTAAGAAAGACCGGCATATCTGGTCCGCCACTTGTAAAATTACAGCAGGAATAAACGATCGGTTCTCCATGCTTATCAGCTAAGCCGTTTTGAACGCGCCATTCACTGACCCACGCACTGCCGCTTTTACCTTTACGGGCCAAGAAGTCGCCATAGAACAAGCCAATCGAGCTGCCATCACGGTCAACAACTTCCCAGACACGAACATCCTGGTGCACGGTTGGTATATCGTGACGTTCAACAAATGAAATTCCAAACAGTTTTTGGGCAACGCCGAAGGCGGCGTCCAGCGTATTATCAAGCGTAAGGTATTCACTGGCCTTTTCTTCGTTGAGGCCCATTTGTGTGCGGCGTGTCAACTGGGCATAATAATCCCAGTCCCATGGTTCGATGTTTCCTTTGTGGCCGTCTTTTTTGGCAACTTTTTCAAGCTGGGCCTTTTCTTCCAGCAGCGTCTTTCGCACAGGGCGCCATAGGGCTTTAATAAACTTTTGAGCGCGAGCTGCGGACGCCACCATGCTGCCTTCAAGGCAATGGTCAGCGACATTTTCAGCCTTGAATATCTTAGCCATGCGGCGGCGCAAGCGCATAATATCGTAAATAAGGGGCGTGGTATCGTGCGGGCTGTTCGGCCCGGCGCATTGTTTACGTGCCATAAAAAGCTTTTTGCGCAGGTCACGACGCGCCGAAAAAGCCATGAATGTTTCATAGGATGAAAGATCAAGCGTTATACCGACCTGTTTGTTCGGCCGGGTTTCAGCCGCGGCGTGCAGCGCTTTAACAAACCATTCCGGCAGGCCGGCAAAATCGCGCCGCTTGGTTAGCGGCAACAAATATTCTTGCTCTGCCGCCCTAACGCGCTGACCGAATTCAAGCGCTAATTGCTGCTCGCGGATACCTAGTGCAGTAACTTCGTCGCGCAAATGTGGCCGAAGCTGCGCACCAAAAGATTCGCATGTGCCATGATATATATCTACGCATTGTGCCTGCTGATCACTCAGTTCTTTTTTATTTTTGTGAACAGTCTTGATGCGTTTATACAAATCCTGGTTCTGGTAGATTTCGTACACATGGCGAATACCGGGGGCCGTAAAGTCACGATCAATCGCTTCCAATTCAGGAGAGGAGTTAACCGCCGCCAGCCATGCTGTTGTCGATTCAAGGCGCTGCAATGGTAAAAAAGCCCTCTCAAGGGCTTCGATGGTATTTTCAAATGTCGGTGGTTCGGGGTTGGTAGCGATGGCCTTGATTGCGGCCTTTTCTTCAGCAAGCGCTCGTGTATATGCCGCGCGAATAATATCAGGCGTAATCTTGCTGAAATCTGGGACACCGAACGGCGTGTTCCATTCTTCAAAAAAAAGATTTGGTTCTTTCACAGGATTCGGCATTGAACCCACGATTCCCCTTAATATCGTGAGCAAAGCTATAGCCTACGAATCGCGGCTTGCCTAAAGTAAATTGAGGACCGTTAGGACTTATTACTTATCCACAGACAGAAAAATGATTGTTACAAAAATGCATTACAATATTGCTGTGCGTGCAGAGAAGCCAGCATCAAAGAAGTATACTGTGAATAACTTTAAGTGGTGGGTTAGTATAAGTAGTCCACATCACCCAAGCGGCTGCCGCTTTCATAGTCCGGCGAGCCCTTGCACTTCGGGCAGATGCGGTTGTGTGAGCCATGCGACTGGAAGGGATGCGTGCACATAAGACACATACGCATCGCCTTGGCCGGGTTGCTGACATCTTTGAACATTTCCTGCGTAAACGTGCGGGCTGGGCGCTGGCGCACGGCCGGGGTGCCGGCAGCACGAACGATTGGCTTGCGTCCTGGCGCGAAACGGCGTGGCAGCCCGAGACGAGCGGCGCGGGTCATGATGGCGGCAACGCTACGGCCCAGTTTATCGGCGATTTGGTCGGGGGTCAGGTTCTGCGACCACAGGTCACGAAGAACAGGGTCTTGGTGAGACCAGCTTGAAGGGGCAGATACCCCCGCATTGTCGTTAGCATTATAAACGGCGGCTGGCTGGGCAAGGGCGGCTTCAACTGTCATAATATGAACTCCAGATCAAAATTTATTGTGTCGGAATCAAAACTATAAGTCTTTGAACAGTATTGTGCTTCGCTGAATGTCTAGTTAATTACACTATCAAAACATATATGTCAACATAAAATTGTAATAATCGATTAACTTTTATAACTTTATTGCTTTCGTGATTTAAAACGCCATATCTGGCGCTTGCTCATCAGATGTTTATAAAAGGGCATCATTTTAACGTCTGCCTGAAATTAAGAACCTAAGGACATCACCATGGATACGCTGAAGACACGCCAGAATCTGACCGTTGGTAGCAAGACATACGCTTATTACTCTATCGCTGCGGCCGAGAAGACTCTGGGCGTCAGCTTCAAGGCGCTGCCTTACAGCCTGAAGATCGTGCTGGAGAACCTGCTGCGTTTTGAAGACGGCGGCGAGACGGTCAGCGTCGATGACGTGAAGGCGATGGCGCAGTGGTTGAAAGACAAGCGCAGCGACAATGAAATCCAGTATCGTCCGGCGCGCGTACTAATGCAGGACTTCACCGGCGTTCCGGCCGTGGCTGATCTAGCCGCGATGCGTGACGGCATCAAAGCGATGGGCGGTGACCCGAACAAGGTGAACCCGCTGTGTGACGTTGATCTTGTGATCGACCACTCGGTGATGGTGGATGACTTCGGCAAGAAAGATTCATTCACCAAGAACGTGGCCCGTGAATTCGAGCGCAACGGCGAACGTTATGCGTTCCTGCGCTGGGCCCAGAAAGCCTTTAATAACTTCCGTGTTGTGCCCCCCGGTACTGGTATCTGCCACCAGGTCAATTTGGAGTACATCGGTCAGGTCGTGTGGGAAAAGAACGGTGTTGCGTTCCCAGATACCTGCGTAGGCACCGACAGCCACACTACCATGATCAACGGTCTTGGCGTTCTGGGCTGGGGTGTTGGCGGCATTGAAGCGGAAGCCGCCATGCTGGGTCAGCCGGTATCGATGCTGATTCCCGAAGTGGTAGGTTTCAAGTTACACGGCAAAATGCGTGAGGGCACGACTGCAACCGACCTTGTGCTGACTGTCACGCAGATGCTGCGCAAGAAGGGCGTCGTCAACAAGTTTGTTGAATTCTATGGCCCCGGCGTTAGCGCGCTGAAGCTGGCTGACCGAGCCACCATCGCCAATATGGCGCCGGAATACGGCGCCACGTGCGGCATCTTCCCGATTGATGATGAAACACTGAGCTACCTGCGCTTCACTGGTCGCAACGAAGACCGCATCAAGCTGGTTGAGGAATATGCCAAAGCACAAGGCATGTGGTTTGACCCGAACGAGGAAAAGGTTTTCACCGATACGCTCGAGCTTGATCTTGGTACCGTGCAGCCTTCAATGGCTGGCCCCAAGCGTCCGCAGGACCGCGTCGAATTGAAGTCAGCCGCTACGGCGTTCGCAGGTGAGCTGACCGGCGAGAAGGGCTTCAAGGTCAAGGATGCTGCCAAGGAAGTGAAGGTAGCCAATACCAACTACGCCCTGAAGCATGGCGACGTGGTGATCGCCGCAATCACCAGCTGCACCAACACATCAAACCCCAGCGTGCTGGTGGCGGCCGGTCTTGTGGCCCGCAAGGCCCGTGCGCTGGGCCTGACCGTCAAGCCGTGGGTGAAGACTTCGCTGGCGCCGGGGTCGCAGGTTGTTACCGAATATCTGAACAAGGCCGGCTTGTCGCAGGATCTGGATGCCATGGGCTTCAACCTTGTAGGCTATGGTTGCACGACTTGTATCGGCAATTCGGGTCCGCTGCCTGAAAACATCCAGCATGCCGTTGAAGAAGGCGATCTGGTTGTTGCTTCCGTCCTGTCTGGCAACCGTAATTTCGAAGGCCGCGTCAATCCGCACTGCAAGGCGAACTATCTTGCCTCGCCGCCACTGGTTGTTGCGTATGCGCTGTTCGGTACGATGGCAAAAGATATCACCACCGAGCCATTGGGCAACGGTACGAATGGCCCCGTGTACCTGAAGGATGTATGGCCATCGAACGATGAAATCGCCCAGACAATCAACCAGTGCCTTACATCGGAAATGTTCAAGAGCAAGTATGCCGACGTGTTCACAGGCCCAGACGAATGGCGCACGATCGACGTGAAAGAAAGCGTCACTTACGATTGGCAGCCGAAGTCAACGTACGTCAAGCTGCCGCCGTATTTCACCGACATGTCGATGGATACCAAGAAGCCGACCGATATCAAGGGTGCGAAGCTGTTGGCGCTGTTCGGTGACAGCATTACCACCGACCACATCAGCCCCGCTGGTGATATCAAGAAGTCGGGCCCTGCCGGCTCATACCTGCAAGAAAAGGGTGTGCCCGTTGCTGATTTCAACAGCTATGGCGCCCGCCGTGGTAATCACGAAGTCATGATGCGTGGCACGTTCGCCAACATCCGTATCAAGAACGAACTGCTGGGTGGCGAAGAAGGTGGTAACACCATCGTTCAGCCGACAGGCGAGAAGGTCAGCATCTATGATGCAGCCAACACATATATGGCCAGTAACACACCGACGATCATCATCGCCGGTAAGGAGTACGGCACGGGTTCATCGCGCGATTGGGCGGCGAAGGGTCCGAAGCTGCTGGGTGTAAAGGCGGTTATTGCTGAGACGTTCGAGCGTATTCACCGCAGCAACCTTGTGGGTATGGGCGTATTCCCGCTGGAGTTTATTGACGGTATGACGCGCGCCGATCTGAAGCTGGATGGCACAGAAACATTTGACATCAGCGGCATTGATGCTGGCCTGGCGCCGCGTCAGCAGCTGAATGTGACGATGACGCGCAAGAACGGTGAAACAAAGACCTTCAACGTTCGCAGCCGCATCGACACCATGAACGAAGTTGAATATATGAAGAACGACGGCGTTTTGTTGTACGTGCTGCGTAACCTGGCGAAGAGCGCGTAATGTCGGATATAGCTCAAGCAGCATTGATCGTGGTTGGCGGTCTCAGCGGTATCGTTGTGGTGCCGATCGTGATCGAACTCTTGAAGCAGCCGCGTGCGGCTATGCGCGAAGCTCGTCTCAGGGCAGCGCGTCGCAAGCAGCGCCACAGTGATTTCAGCCAGATTGTCAGTTGGGCAAATCCAAAATAGTGTCCCGTTCTATTTTCCTGACATTTGAATGCCTGTTGTTGACGTTCGGGCTGCCACTGTTGCTATGGGCCACGGCTGACCGTTTTCTGATGGTGTGTGCGCTGTGGGGCGGGGGCGTTCTATCGGTTATATACCTATGGCGTACAGGCACACTGCGCGCATCATGGCGCGGGGCAGGGATTACAAAAGATTATAAGTTCATGCTGGCGGCGCGGTTCGTGACCTTAACCATCAGCGCGCTGATCCTGACTGTCATCCTATTCCCTGAACGCCTGTTTTCATTTCCCATAAACCGCCCGCAGATATGGCTGCTGGTGATGGCTCTATATCCCATCCTTTCAGCCTTGCCGCAGGAATTGGTTTATCGCGGCTTCTTCTTCCAGCGCTACGGCAACATCGCTTCGCCACGTCTGTTGATGACGCTAAGCGCCATCGCTTATGGCCTGACACACCTGATGATGAATAATCCTGTTGCGCCAATTCTATCGATATTCGGTGGCCTGCTGTTCGCACAAAGCTATGCACGGCATAAATCCCTGCTCTGGGTGACAATCGAACACGCGGCATATGGCTGCATGATCTTCACCACCGGCCTTGGCTACTTCTTCTATATTGGCAACTGGCGCTAGGCGGCCAGTGCCATCTTCTGGAACAAGCGGTTGTTATGGACAGATAAGCCCATACGCTCTTTTGCAACTTCAAGTTCCAGCCACTGGGCCGTGCTGGTGCCGTTCAGCTTCTCGATCTCCCGTGGAATAACAAATAGGAAGCGCACATCGCAATGTAGGTGATCAGGCTCATCCTTCACGGCAGCGATGGGGTGCACGTCGACATCATATAAGCGTGGCGGTTCGGCAAATTCAGGCAGGAACCCGCATTCTTCCTCAACTTCACGCAGGGCGCCGTCAAGTAACGTCATATCTGTGTCTTCGATATGGCCACCCGGTTGGAACCAGCGCCCTGATTTTACATGATGAACGATAAGAACACGGCCGGTGTCCTGGGCAACAATCCAAGCAGCGACAGTGACGTGACCTGGACTGAAATGTTTTCGTGTAATGGGCGGGGTTGGGGATGAGTCAATCCAGCCAAGCACTCTTTCGATACTAGCCGCTTCAAGCGCATCAAACGGCGTATGTGCCGCGATAAGTGCGCGAGCGGCAGTTATATCAAGCATTGACGATTACCAGCTTGCGGTTGTTTAACGCCGCATCGATTTCGGAAACGACAAACTGTTCGACCTCGATCGAAGACAGATCGTTGGTATCGATGCGAATGGTGCGTGCATCCGGTATTGCCAGTTCGCCAAGGTGGCTTTCGGTTTGCTCGCGCTCCATCAGGTCGCGGGTCAGGCCGTCCAGTGTAACGCCTTCACACTTTCCTATATCGCGCAGTACATTCATCTTGCGTTTCGCGCGTGCTTCCAGCGATGCCGTCAGATAAAACTTTACATCGGCATCAGGCAAGATACGTCCGGCGATGCGCCCTTCAACCAGCATATGCGGGAAACGCCCGGCAAAATCGCGCATAAAACGATAACAGGCATCGGCTCGCGCACCGGTACAGAAAGCCGCTGCGGCATTGCCAATTTCCTCAGTCTGCAGCTCAGGCGCCGTCAGGCTTTCAAGATCTACGGCGGCCAACAGCTTATCAACCATGGCCATATCGTTGATATCAGTATTGGTATTGCGGATATCATAGACAATGCGGCGCAAAACAGGGCCCAAACCAATGGCAGGCCAGCCGTAATGTTCTGACAGGCGGCGCACCAGCGTTCCTTTGCCGGTAGCTGATAATCCATCAATCGTGACAATAAAGTTCTTTTTCATTACTCAATCACTTCCGGGGCAACGTTGATTTCAGCTCCAACCGATTTTTTGATGTATTCAAGTGTCAGCGTTCCACCAAGGCGGGCGTTGGGTGCGCCGTCTTTGCAAAAACGGGCGCAGGCGCCATCCATCACCATAATCGACTTGTCAGGGTTATTGCGATTCCTGATGTACTTGCTGGCCAGCTTGACGATCTGTTCGCAGATTTCATCAGGAATGATGATATCGAAGTGCTTCTCATATCCTTTGCGGATATTCTTCAGAATATTGACCGTCTCTTCGGCATTCGGCTGCTTTAGGACGATTTTCTGGAAACGGCGGTCCATCGCGGGGTCGCGGCGGACGTGTTCGTCATATTCGACTTCGGTGGTAGCGCCGATAACCTGCAGGTTTCCTACGGTCAAATAGGGCTTTAGCAGGTCCGCCACGCCTGATGCCGATGATGCATGACAGGTC
Source organism: Bdellovibrionales bacterium (assembly GCA_050248995.1). Classification (GTDB taxonomy): domain Bacteria; phylum Pseudomonadota; class Alphaproteobacteria; order JAIXQD01; family JAIXQD01; genus JBFWRI01. Next base: position 31,497 of record JBFWRI010000012.1, on the reverse strand, counting down.
CGCATGATGGTATGGAGCTCGTCGATACACAAAACAATCTGCGGGTATTCCTTGGTTTCGTTGCGCTCGCCGACACCTTTCAGTAGGGGCACAAGGCGGCCTTCGAATTCACCGCGGCTTTCTGTTCCTGCCCCCACCAATGCAAAGTCCAGTTCAAGCACGCGCGCATCTTTCAAAAGCTTGGGCACATCGCGGTTGGCGGCGATGCGCTGCGCTGTAGCGACGAACACGGCCGTTTTACCCGTACCGGCGCCACCCAGAAGAACAACATTTGACCGTCCCCGGTGCAACAGGATGGTAAGGATTTCATCGACCTCGTTCTCGCGGCCGGTGATTGGATCGCCCTTGCCCTCTTTGGCGCGTGCTGTCAGGTCATTGCAAAATCTTGCAATCAGCGTTTCCAACTCGTTGTCGGTGACCTTGAAATGCCGGTAGCTGGGATGCTGGGCGTCGGCGATACTGGATGGCTTTTTTGGCGGCATGTCCCAGTTTTACCGCAGGTTTTCCGGCCCGGCTACAGCCTTTACGAACGCTGCGTGATTGCGCTACATTCGCCATTAATGTAGGAATTTAGGGGAGAAAACACACCATGGCCAGCAAAGTTTACCCGAATGCAGATGCTGCACTTGAGGGCTTGACGTTTGACAATATGACGGTTGCTGCCGGCGGATTCGGTCTGTGCGGTATTCCCGAGCATTGCATTGATGCGCTGCAGAAAACCGGTGTGAAAGGATTGACGTGTGTCAGCAACAACGCTGGTGTCGACGGCTTTGGTTTGGGAAAATTGCTTGAAACACGCCAGATCAAAAAAATGGTTTCGTCATATGTCGGTGAAAATAAACTGTTCGCCGAACTCTTCCTGTCGGGGCAGCTGGAACTCGAATTCAATCCGCAGGGTACGCTGGCAGAACGTCTGCGTGCCGGGGGTTCTGGTATCCCGGCGTTCTTTACCAAGACTGGCGTTGGCACGGTTGTCGCCGAAGGTAAGGAAGTGCGCACGTTCAACGGTGAAGAGTACGTAATGGAGCAAGGCATCGTTGCCGACCTGTCGATCGTCAAAGCATGGAAGGGCGATACCGCGGGCAACCTTATTTTCCGCAAGACCAGTCGCAATTTCAATCCACCAGTCGCCATGTGCGGCAAAGTGACAGTGGCCGAAGTAGAAGAGCTTGTGGATGAGGGCCAGTTGGACCCCGACAGCATTCATTTGCCGGGTATTTTCGTGCACCGCATTTTTAAAGGCACGAATTTCGAGAAGCGCATCGAACAGCGTACAACACGCCCCAAGGCTGCTTAATGACCGAAGGCTTCGCCCAACCCATTCGCCCTTTGGCCGTTGATGCGATTATTGTCAACGAAGCTGGTGCCGTGCTGCTGATCCAACGCCGTGATCCGCCGTTTGCGGGGTACTATGCACTGCCGGGTGGCATGGTGGATGTGGGCGAGACAGTTGAGCAGGCATGCTGCCGTGAGGTGAAAGAAGAAGTTGGCCTTGATATCACCGAGGACATGATCGAGCTCGTGGGCATCGCGTCAGACCCGGCGCGTGACCCGCGCCGCAATACTATCAGCGCGGTTTATCTGGTGCGCTATAATGGCGCAGCACCAGCAGCCGGCGATGATGCGACAACCGCGGCATTTTATGCCGACTGGCAGCAGAAAGATATGGCATTTGATCACGGAAAGATTCTTCGTGATGCCTTGTTAGTTAAACAGAAAGCAGCATAGGAGAGAAATATGCCCCGCACACGTGATGAATTGGCACAGCGCGCCGCCCGCCACCTGAAAGATGGTTTCTATGTGAACCTTGGCATTGGCATCCCAACACTAGTTGCCAATTATATCCCGCAAGGCATGAAGGTGACCTTGCAGTCAGAAAACGGCATGCTGGGTCTTGGGCCATTCCCTTACGAAGGTGAAGAAGATGCCGACCTTATCAATGCCGGCAAGCAGACCGTGACAGCGCTGCCTGAAACCAGCTATTTCGATTCCGCCACGTCGTTCGCCATGATCCGCGGCGGCAAAATCGACGTTGCTATCCTTGGCGCCATGCAGGTTGCCGAAAACGGCGACCTGGCTAACTGGATGATCCCAGGCAAGTTGGTTAAAGGCATGGGTGGTGGCATGGACCTGGTGGCTGGCGTCAAGAAAATCATCGTTGTGATGGAGCACAGTGCCAAGGGCGAAACCAAGGTTGTTCCTGCCTGTACGTTGCCGCTAACCGGCAAAAAAGTTGTTGATTACTTGATTACAGATTTGTGTGAGTTTGATTTCAATTATCCCGGCCGTGAAGGCAAGCTGACGCTGGTTGAATTGGCCCCGGGCGTAACACTGGATGAGGTCAAGGAAAATACAACGGCCGCCTATGAAGTGGCCGCCGAGCTGAAAGCCAAGGCCGCTTAGCTTATCTTCTCCTGATCCCTGTTCTCGGCGGCAACAGCTTCCATCCAGCCCTCGCGGATCATATCCACATACAAGCTGTTGGGCGGCTGCTGCGTGTCGCCAAAGAAACGCAGGTTTGTCACCAGTGTCAGTAGGTCCCGGGCCTTGATGGTTTCCGGATCCAGCAGCGGATAAGTAGAATGCAGTGTTTGGCTGATGGTATCGATATCAACCCACTGCAGGTTTTTTGGTGACGCTGGATTAAGGCCCGAACGCGCTCTTAACCGGCCGATAAGGTTGGCGGCTGTGGACTCTTGCTGTCGTTGCGGTTGCTTTTCCGCCATCGACGTTCCCCCTGTATCACAGGGATCATCAGCATTTACGAATGACGCCGATGCCTGTGCATACTATAGCCAATGCGACTACGTTCATTCATAGCTTCTTATTTTTGTAACTTAGCCGGCTTTTGCCTGCCGACTCATGTCTGCCCCCGCAGATTGGAAGAATCATGAGCCTTCAAAAAAGGAATTTCAAGCCCAAATTATCCTCAGGAACAAAATCCTGTGGATTTTGCGAAGTGTTTACGATATAAAGAATGAAGAAGAACGCCGCTCCTTTCGCAGGCGCAGCGAAGTTCTTTTTGAAATCACAAATTTATACAGTAAGTGTTACGGTCTTTTCGCCGTTGTGCTGATATTCAAAACGCTGCTTTTGGTAGCGTCCCGGGCGCTCAGGCGCAGTACGGTTACGCCAGCCATCATAAAACTCCATGAATTCGCGACGCCATTCACGATGATCAACCAGCATTTTTTCGTAAGCAGTGCGGTGCGCGTCCGGCAGTTTCTTGTCTTTCAGCTTCTTCTCAATTTTCTTTTCTACCGAGTCAAATGTCGGCCACGGCATTTTCTTGTTCTTTTGCCCGACCAGGCGCAGGTGAAGGAAATTGACGTACCGGCGCTGTTCAATCGGGGTTAGGGCGTCAAAATCATGCTCGCCAACTAGGCGCAGGGCGAATTCAGTATGAATAGGGTTTTGTAGCTGGCGCATGATCTCAGCGCGTTCCTGCCAGTTCTCTGATTCATTGTGGAATCTGTGAAGCAGGCTTTCTTCGGCAGCTTCTTCACGCAGCATTTTGCTACGGGCATGGTGTGTCAGCGGGCGTTTTTCGGTGGTCAGGTCACCATGAACGAAGTCTTCAACCGGATCGCCGTTCTTCAGTTTCTTCGGCAGCTCCCATTTAAGAGCGGCTTCATACAGGGGGCCGTCGATAAACTTGCCTGCCCCGCGTATCTGCTTCAGGCGCTCATCCAGAAGCTCCGGCTTGATTTTAAGATATGGGTCGACGCCAAAATGCGATTTAAAGCCCTTTAGTGGAACCAGAAACGGGTTCTTGCGTAGGTCAATCATGCGCAGGGGATTATTGGGGCCGGGGCGTTTCGATGCTTCCTCAATCAGCTGGTGAAGGCTTGTTATGTCATGCCGCTTCAGGAATTTTGTGAGCGATTGACCAAGGTTGATGGCAAGTACTTGCGGGCGCGGATGGTGCGAATTGGGGCGTGGCATCGGCCAAAAGATATAAACGGGCTCTGCCTTTAGTTCGTTAAATTTAGTGTCAACGTAATAATAGATGCCGCCATGGTTCTCTTCGACCATCTTGCGCATAGCCTGATAGTCGGCATGCGTCATCATCGTATCCCATACCTTGGGGGCCCGGAGACGGATCAGGCGGGCGATTTCAAATGTCAGGTGGTCAACGTCATAGCGGGCGCCGTGGGCCTTATCTTCGTCCATATCAATGCCATTGGCCTTGGCGAATTCCGTCTGCTTGAATGTACGCTTGTCGGGATCGGTAGATGACTTGGGTATGATAAAACGGTCCGGGTAAACATGGGCAGCGGCGCGGACAAACTTCAGGATATCAATGTGAACGCGGAAGTCAGCGTCGTCGGTGTTCGGAATGAGGTTCTGGAATCGACCCTGTTCACGCACCCGTTCATCAAATTCACTGGTGTTGTATCCACCCGTATACATACGGGTGTGCTTGCTAAGGCGCCAGACAAAATTCTCAAACGCCAGGTTCATCTCGTAGTTGGTATAGAGACGGTCGGCCAGAGGTATGCGGGAAGGTCCCTTGGCCGGGTTGTAGCGTGGGCGGACTTCCGATAGTTCAATCCCGTTGACGATTAGAGCTTCCGGGTCATACAGCGTGTGGGGGCGCAGGCTGCAGCGGATAACATCACGATCTTTGGCCAGGCTTTCAGTGATTTTCAGATCGCTGCCCGGTTCAAAGGAGTCCCGTACGACGCGCGAGGCGTGGACTTCAAGCGCCTGGCCGAACTTGATGTCCTGCTTTTGTGCGCCTGTTGTCTCTTTGTCGTACAGAAGGATGGGCATTAGTTATACTCGGGGACGATAACGCGGTTTCCAACGCTTATCGGAACACGTCGCCGTTGATTGGCAGGTTCAACAATATTCGGGGTTAGCTTGTCAGCCCGCACATTCGCTTTGGTGTTTCTAAGCAAGCGAACCGCCAGACCCGGTACTTCGCCCTCGTACACATCGACTTCCAGCCGGACTTTCCCCTTTGGCCGTTGCTTGCCTTCCGAAATCCCGTAGGTATCGACACGCTGCGGCGAAAAGCTGTAACGTGGTTTCCTGCTTTTGCTGGTGTTACGCGCTGCCAGCCAGATTTTTGATGTACCGTGGCTAAGGAAGCGCAGACGTTTCGGGGCCTGAGATGCCTGCGAACCGTTTGTTGGCGGCACTTTGATGGTTTGCCAATTCATTGGTGCAATGACCGGACTGATGCCGTGTGAAGCGATAACGGCGTCGTTTGCCGAGCATTGGTCCCAGCCGCCGTGTTGCGACAGGCCATATTTCAGCTTAAATTCCTTGGCCAGCATGCCGTAGATCTCGTTCAGATCCTGTTGCGACGGGTGGCCTGAAGCATGACCTTCGGGCTCGACATAGAACGCGCCTTTGCCGTTTTTGGTTTCGGGCTTGTAGCTCTTCAGGTCTGCAACCTTCTTTGACAGGTCACGATTGTACATATGACCGCACAGAACGACATCTATGCCTTTGTCCAGGTACTGCTTCATCAACTGGAACATACGGTCTTCGTTGCCGGGGATGATGGTAGTGCTGAATACAACAACATCCTTACCCTTGCGCAGCTTGAGACGGTGATCGATTTCATCACGCGACGCTCGATCCGAGTTCGACATCGGCTCACCGTTCGCGCCGGTGGCGATCGTTATGACATTGCCCGGGCTTTTCCGTTCAGCAGCTAGAACGTCGGGGTGGCGCTTGCCGATGGTTTTGTATAATTTGCCATCCATCCGGGCTTTCAGGTCCAGATCGGGATCTCCGCACTTTTCAAGCGCTGACAGTGTTTTCAACATGGCAACCCCGGTTACTTCCAGCAGACGACCGGCCTTCTTAGCGGCGTTAGCCAGAGTGACGAGGCGGGGGTGGTTGCGGCTCATTGAGAATACGACAAGACGCTTGTCTTCGAACTTGCGCATCAGGCGGTTGAAAGTGCGCTGTACGTCTTCCTCGCGCACCACACTGCCGCCCTTGGGGGCATTGGTCGAGTCGAAGCAGGCCATGCTGATTGAGTTAATGCCATGCTTTTTCATGATGGCCTTCAGGTTATGAAGGCGCAGGCGCTCGAACAGTGGCTTTGTCATATCCGGGTCGAAATCACCGATGCCAATCGTTGTATCGGTTTTGAAATCGCCTGATAGGAAGACGTTGGCGCCGTTGGGTGCGACGACAAAGAAGGAGAACGAGTGGCCGTACGAGTGCGGGATAGGGATTGGATAGACGGAGAGCGGTCCGACTTTGATTTCTTCCCAAGGCCTGATGCTGGTGAACATCCCATCGCCTTGGTTTTTCTTGCCGACAACCTGTGCAATGCGCGCTGCATCAGAGCCCGAGTCCGTGAGCGAACGACGCAAGTCGTGACGCACAAGTTCGTGGCCAAAGATTTGCGGGCAGATGAAGCGATGCGGGTGCGCCATGGCCAGGGCCAAGCCGCCGGTGTGGTCTTCGTGGCCGTGGGTCAGGAAGATAGCGTCGACAGCTTTTTCGGCTTCTACGATATAACGGGGATCTTCAGGGTCATGGTAATTAAGTGTTACGTGTGGGTCTGGAATAAGGGCGTCATAATCCGATTTACGATCAGGCCAATAACTACCGAAGTCATCAGCGATACGCACGACCCGCATCTCGCCAGTTTCCTTATCGCGCCAGCGGTATGTAACTAGTGTCTTGTTGCCGCCAATGTGGTCTTGTTTACCACCTAGCAGTTCAACAAAAAGCCCCTCACTTTCAAGTTCCTGCAAGTATGCGTTACCGGTACTCATCGGCATCCTCCTCTCCGCAGAGCGGAACATCGCCGACGGCTTCAAGCCAGGCGTCGAGGATAAGCTCATAGTAAATTTCGCTGGGGGCAGTGGCTGTATCGGTGATAAGAGCCTGACGGCTGATTAGTTTGCGCAATGCCGAGTGAGACAGAGTCGTCGGATCGATATCGGGATATGCAACCGCAAGGGCGGCGCCGATATTGTCAGACTGTTCCCAGTTGAAAGCCTGGAAAGCTGGCGGGGCGAGATGCATCAGCAAACTCCGGTAGGGTACGAATATCTTGTTATTATTTTTGTGGGCAGAGATTTTTGAAATCGGGTGGCTAGTCGGTGGCCGTCCTTGTTTGGGTGGTGTTTTCTTGGTTTCGGCTATCCAGCCAAGAGTCGCGGATCAAGTCGACATAAAGTCCGTTAGGCGGATGCGGACTGTCATTAAATGGGGGAAGTGAGATAATTAACTTTTGAAGCTCATCATTTGTGGATAATTCGGGATCAATATCAGGATGGTATTTAAACAGAAGCTGGCCAATACGCTCTACATCAACCCATTTTACGGAGCGTCTTTCGAAACGGGCTTGCGTACGGCTGGAAGTTCGCCACGGGCTCCGGCGAAGGCGACGGCCGACAACAGCGTCGGGTGGGCTAGGGGGTGGTTTTCCGGCCACAGGCCCCCCTTTTGCTATGTTTTACATATGTCCGTCCTGCGTCCACTGATCCCCCTGCACCTAGACAGCTGTGCAGCTACCCAAGTGTTAACCTTTTAAAATCCTGCCTTTTATTATTGTTATTGTTGGCTGGCCGTCGTCTCAAAAAATCTCAATTTCATTCGCTTCGTAAGGCGTATCGTTCCGTGCGGCTTTTTATTCTTTCAGCTTAATTATTCTACTTAGGACCCAATCGGGTATCCCGTGTTTTGAGATTCGATTCAAGGGGTTTATTTGATCTGTCCACAAAAAAATAGCCTCGGCAAATCAGGCGCTTTCGCCTAAACCTGATAGCTTACGCGGTAACAAAATTCCGTGCACAAGCTGCCCCTTCCCCGTATTATCCCAAACCATGATTTCAATTAGCAATCTTCGCTTGGTGCGTGGCCTGCATTCTGTAGCCGAAAACTTTTCGGCTACACTGGGTTCGGGGCAAGGCGCATGGCTTCTTGGTGCTAACGGTAGTGGAAAAACATCATTGCTGCGCTCAATTGCCGGACTGTTGCCCCCCGTTGCGGGCAGCCTGAAGGTGGATTCACAATTTATTTATATAGGCTCTATCGCCGGACATGATGCGACGCTGACAACGCAGGAAAATCTCGAGTTCTGGTGCGCCATCAATAACACCGACGTCCTGCCGGCGGGTGTGGCGCTTGAGCACGCCGGGCTGACGCGTATGAGTGACAAGCGCGCGGACAGTTTGTCAGCAGGACAGGCCCAGCGTCTGGCGTTGGCGCGGCTGTTGTGTGCCCATGCAAAGCTGTGGCTGCTTGATGAGCCCTTCAGTTCGTTAGACGCCGCAGGTTGTGAGTGGCTGAAAAGCCTGCTGTTAAAGCATTTCAAGGATGGTGGCAGCGCTGTAATTGCCACACATCAAACCTACGAAATTCCGAATATGCAGTCATGGGTGATGTCGTAATGTGGGCAGCGCTCCTTGGCCGCGATATAAAAGTGCTGGGCCGCCAGTGGGGGGAGCTTGCTCAGTTATGGTCTATGCCTGGGCTTTATGCTTTTGTGGCTAGCTTCCTTGATGTAACGCACGCTTTGCCGGCAGCTGTGCTGCTGGTTGTTTTGTTGTTGTGGCCTGTGCAGGCTTTGGCTATGCGGCTTTGGGCCGATGATATTGCTAATGGCGTTGTCGAGCAGATTGCTCTGTCGCATGCCCCATTGATACTGGTGGCTGGTTTGCGCATTACACTGATGGCTGAAATGGTGATCTTTCCGGCAGCGTTGGGAACGATGATTGCGCTGATGCTGGGTGCTGATGCAGCGTTCAGCTGGGGGGATGTGTTATCGGTATTTCTTGCAATCTATGCGCTGGCGGCAGTAACCAGCGTTATTGCAGCGCTGACGGCTGGACGCAGAGGGCAGGCCGCCCTGGCTCTGTTGCTGGTGCTACCATTATTATTGCCCCTGTTGATAACTTTGGCGGCTGCTTTGAGCAATCCCGAACAGGCTGTGGCGGCGCGTTATCTGCTGGCTGCGGCGAGTATAGTTGCCATACCTCTGGGCGCTTGGGCTACAGCAGCCGCACTTCGCCAGCAGCTTTCCGCCTAGCCCAGGAGTTGCTATATAACCGCCATGCTTTTCCAGCTTGCCAACCCCAACCGTTTTTTCAGGATTGCTGACATTATCCAGCCCGCGGCAGCTGTGATGGCTGTCATAGCGCTGGTCTATGGCTTGTGGCAGGCTCTATTTGTATCACCGCCTGATTATCAGCAAGGCGAGACAGTGCGTATCATGTATGTGCATGTGCCGGCCGCGTGGATGGCGCTGCTTATTTATTCCACCATGGCGGTCGCTGCCATTTGCGGGCTTGTCTGGAAACACACGCTGGCCGACCTGTATTGCCGCGCTGCTGCACCACTGGGTGCGGCGATGACGCTATTATGCCTGATAACCGGCAGCTTATGGGGCAAACCGATGTGGGGCGCGTGGTGGGTATGGGACGCACGGCTGACCAGTGTCGCTGTGCTGTTGTTGTTGTACTTCGGGTATCTGGCCTTAGTGCGCGCCTATGAAACGCCGTGGCGCGGCGAACGTGCCGGAGCAATCTTGCTGCTCGTGGGCTTTGTGAACATTCCTGTTATCAAATTTTCGGTCGACTGGTGGGCGACGCTACACCAGCCGGCCAGCGTGCTGCGCATGGATGGACCGGCGATCGACGCAACGATGATGACGCCTTTGTTGGCGATGGCATTGGCCTACGTGTGCGGTTTTACCGTCTTAGTACTGGTGCGACTGCGGGCTGAATGGCAGTTGCGTAAAAACCTGTTACAGGAGCTGCGTCTGCTATGACCCATGATGATTATGTCCTTGTTTCCTATCTTGCTGCTGTAATCATCTGGTTGGTTTGTATTGCGAGTGCGTTTTTCCTGCGCCGGCGGAGCCAGAGATGAGCTTCTTACCCGCATCAGCCGCCGCGCGTCGCTGGCTTTGGATTGTCTTGGCGATTCTGCTGGTGGCCGGGTCGGCGACGACGCTGGTTCTTAAGGCTTTGGATGAAAATGTCAGTTTTTACAAAACTCCATCCGAGCTGGCTGTTATGGGGCCCAGTGACCGCCATATCCGTCTGGGCGGAATGGTTGAGAAAGGCAGTATTGTTCAGGCGGGCACAGCCACGCGTTTCAATGTAACGGACGGCGTTGAAAGCATCACCGTTATGTATGATGGCCTGTTGCCGGACCTGTTCGGAGAAGAGAAAGGCGTTGTCGCTGAAGGCAGGGTGACTGAACGAGGTCTCGTAACAGCCGACCGCCTACTGGCCAAGCATGATGAAAACTACATGCCGCCCGAAGTGGCACGGGCAATGAAGCCACCACCATCCGCACAGCCGTTAGCTAAATGATCGCAGAACTTGGGCATTATTTTTTGTTGCTGGCGCTGGTGGTGTCGCTGATAGGCAGTATGCCCCTGTTTCGTCCAGCCTTATTGAATAAGGTTGAATGGCAGCGGATTGCGCTTCTTTCGGGGCGTGTTTTGTTCGCACTTATTTTCGCAAGCTTTGTCGCGCTTGTCGTGTGCTTTATATGCGACGACTTTTCGGTATCACTCGTTTACCAGAACAGCCACACGTTGCAGCCCCTTCTTTATAAAGTTGCGGGCACATGGGGTAATCACGAAGGCTCTTTGCTGTTATGGCTGTTGGTCTTAAGTATCTGTGCTGCCGCTAACCGCATGCCGCGGGCCGCCGTCATACTAAGCGCACTTGCTTTTGTATTCCTACTGTTGTCGGTGTTTACATCGAACCCGTTCGAACGCCTGTCGCCTGCTCCATTAGACGGGCAGGACCTGAACCCGCTGTTGCAGGACCCCGGCCTTGCATTCCACCCGCCACTTCTTTACATCGGCTACGTCGGCTATGCGCTGGTGTTCGCAACGGCTGTTGCCGCGTTGTGGGAAGGCTCGCTTGCTCCGTACCTTAAAACATTGCGTTTCTGGGCCTTGCTGGCGTGGAGTTTTTTGACAGTAGGCCTCGCGCTGGGCAGCTGGTGGGCCTATTATGAACTGGGTTGGGGCGGCTGGTGGTTCTGGGACCCGGTTGAGAACGCTGCACTGATTCCGTGGCTGGTGGGCGCAGCGCTGCTGCACTCGGTGCGCGTGGCCGAGGCAAAGGGCGCGCTGCAGCGTTGGACAATCCTGCTGGCTATCATCACATTTTCCTTATCGCTGCTGGGCACATTCCTTGTGCGGTCGGGTGTTCTGACGTCGGTTCATGCGTTTGCGTCAGACCCGCTGCGCGGCCTGGCGTTATTGGTTGTTTTCGCAGTTACGGTTGGCGGTGCGTTCACGCTGCTATCTGTGCGCTGGCAGCAAATGGAACCGGTTCAGGCCGTGCCGCCGTTGTCCCGCGAAGGCATGCTGCTGCTGAACAATGTTTTCCTATCTGTCGCCGCGGCGACCGTGCTGATCGGTACATTATATCCGCTTGTGGTCGAGGCGCTGGGTCTGGCGCCGATCACAGTGGGTCCGCCGTATTTCAACGCCACGTTCGTCCCGATGATGCTGCCGCTGCTGATTGTCGTGGCCTTTGGCCAGATTCTGCCATGGGGTGCCAGCCAGAACATCACGCGCGCAATACTGCCGGTAATTATTGCTATGGTTGCCGTTGCCATGGCGTGGATTGCTGTCCTGGGCCACCAGAATCCGCTGCCACTGCTGGGCTTTGTATTTGGTGCGGGGGTTGTTCTGGCGACCATTATGCAATGGCGCCGCGCCCGTTTCGGACAGCTGCTGGCCCATATCGGGCTTGGGATTGCCGTGATGGGTATGGCCGGCAGTGCACTGGGTCCTGAGAAGATTATCCAGCTGCAGCAGGGTGATAAAGTTGAATTCGCCGGTTATCAATTCGACTTTGAGCGTGCTTACCGGAATGCGGGACCTAACTTTCTGGCGGAAGGCGCGGTGTTTGATGTGCGCGCTGAAGGCGACTATGTGACGCGGATGGCCGCCGAGCGCCGCTACTATCCTGTCGCCGACCAGTGGACAACCGAAGCCGCAATCCACACGACAATAACGGGCGATATTTTTATCGCTATTGGCGCGTTCAAGGACGGCGCTGCCAGTGTGCGCTTCCGTTTTGTGCCGCTGCAGGCATGGATATGGTGCGGGGCGCTGCTGATGCTGGCGGGCGGCCTTTCGGCGGCGTGGAGAAGCAGGCGATGATGGTGCGTTTTGTGCCTGTTATTGTGGTGCTGCTGATGACGTTGTTGTTCGGCTGGCTGCTGACAGCGCCGGATGAAACAATGGAAACGCATAGTCCTATGCGGCCAGTGCCGGCTATTGCGCTGCCTTTACTGGGTGAAACAGAGACAGCGACCTTGCCGGCGAACCAGTGGTATCTGGTGAACTTCTTTGCCAGCTGGTGTATTCCGTGTGTTGTCGAGCATCCGCAGCTGTTATACCTGAAAGACAAGGTGACACTGATTGGTATTGCTTACAAAGACAAGGCGGTGCTGGCAAAAACTTTCCTGCAGCAGCACAAGAACCCGTATCAGTATGTGATGCAGGATGATCAGGGAGTCGCCGCCATTGAATTTGGCATTTCAGGCGTGCCGGAAAGTTTTCTTGTCAACGCGGAAGGCAAGATCGTGTGGAGTTATGCAGGCCCCTTACTGGATAGCCAGCTACATGATTTGATGAAGGTGCTGGATGCGCGCTAGCCTCGTCCTTTTTCTTTTATTGGCACTGCCGGCGTTTGCCATGGAAGCCGGCGAACAGATGGCCAATCCGGTGCTGGAAGCGCGCGCCCGTATGCTGTTCAAGGATATCCGCTGTGTTGTTTGCCAGGCCGAGTCGATTGACGAAAGCCCGGCGCTGCTGGCCGGTGATATGCGCCGTTTTGTGCGGGATGGGATTGAAAAGGGTAAGACAGACCGTGCCATATTGCGTGCTTTGCAGGAGCGCTATGGCGATCAGGTGCTGATGTCGCCGCCGTTAAAGCTTTCAACTGTGCTGCTATGGATTGCGCCATTGCTGTTGTTGCTCGCGGGGTGCGTTGTGTGGCTTCGCATGGGAAGGACGCAATGATGTTCTGGGTTCTTATCGCTGCGGTTACTGCCGCTGCGACTGTGCCGCTGGCGACACCGTTCATGGCCGCTAAACAGAAGCGCAAGGGCTGGGCCCTTGCGCTTCTGTGCGCTGTTCTTCCGCTTATTTTGTATTTGTGGCTGGGAAGTCCAGAATTACTTTGATACGTCGATGAAGATTGTCTTACTACGCGGTGCGCGCTTACAAAACCGGTCAAGGACATCCTGCGCCATGCCGCTGACCAGAATGGTGCCGATATCGGGTTCTTTCAAGGCAAGCTCAAAACTGAAGGCATCATCAACGCATTTGATGCTGGGGTCATTTTTCAGGATGCCAATCGCCCAGCGTTCGGAAATTTCATAAAGCAGCGCGCCGTCACTCGCCAACTGGCGCACCGCGGTGGCCTGCTGGCGTGCCAGTGTGCGGACAAGGCCTTCCAGCTCGTATCCATTCAGCAGGCGATCCGGCAACAAATCGTCGTCATCGAGATCATGATCCTCGATTAAACTTGTGGATATCTGGGCACTTGGCATCATCGGTTTACCGAAATTTAACTTTCACCATCCTTGCGTCTTATGATTCGAGGGGCCCTGTCCAGCCGACGTTTATATTTTGGGCGAAAAATGGGCAGAATTCGTACGGGGTGGTTGATTCTCGTGGCGGGAATGTCACATATAAGCAGCGCACAAACACAGTTGCGTCCGCTAGCGCGACGAAAGGAACATTTATGGCCGATCGCATTCCCGTCACCGTCCTTACCGGTTTTCTGGGCGCGGGCAAAACAACTCTGCTGAACCGCATCCTGTCCGAGCCGCACGGCCGGAAGTACGCCGTCATCATCAACGAGTTCGGTGAGGTGGGCATTGATAACGACATTGTCGCCCAGAAGGTCGAGGGCTTCGACGAAGAAATTTTTGAGATGAACAACGGTTGCATCTGTTGCACGGTGCGCGGTGACCTGATCCGCATTATCGGTGGCCTGCTGAAGCGCGGCAAAAATTTCGACGGTATCATTGTTGAAACAACCGGCCTTGCTGACCCGGGCCCGGTCATCCAATCATTCTTCGTTGATGATACGCTAAAAGCGCGCACGCAGCTGGATGCGGTTGTGACGCTGGTTGATGCGCAGAATGTCGTGACGCGCCTTGGCGATACCAAGGAAGCAGCCGAGCAGGTGGCCTTTGCCGATATCCTTGTGCTGAACAAGGCTGACTTGGTGGATGAATCCACGCTGGATAGCGTGGCCGCCAGATTACGTGGTATCAATGCCTTTGCGCCTATTATTGTGTCTGAGCGCAGCAATGTGAAACTGGACAAAATTTTAAACGTTGGGGCGTTTGATTTGGACCGCGTAACCGCCCGCGAACCCGATTTTCTGGAACATGGCCATCACCACGACCATAACGAAGATATTGCCAGCTTTTCATTCACCACAGCCAAACCCATCAACCCGATGCTGTTTGACGCATGGATTGGTGAGCTGATACAGACGAAGGGGCCCGACCTTCTACGTTACAAAGGCATCCTTGATATCCAGGGCGACAACCGTCGCATGGTGCTGCAAGGCGTGCACATGATGCTGGAAGGCCAGCCGGGCAAGCCGTGGCAGGCGGACGAAAAGCGCGAAAGCCGTCTGGTGTTTATTGGCCGCAACCTTGACGAAGCGGCGCTGCGTGCCGGTTTTGAGGCTTGCACGACGGCTGCAGTCGCATAATGACAGCATCACCTATCGCCGCTGAGTGGAACGTGGAAGGCGCTGTGACCGCACTGGCCATCAGCCGTGATGATAAATGGCTGGCTGTCGGTAGCGGCAGCGGCAACATATATCTGCTGGATATCCGCAGCGGGAATCCGGACTTCACTGTGATCGCTGCGCATGATGGCGCGTGCCTGTCGCTGGCGCCGGATCTGGAAGACGGCGCGTTTCTGTCAGGCGGTGATGATGGCCGCGTTGTGTCGGTGTCGGCAGATGGCGTGCAGGAACTTGCCAGTCACAAGGGTGCGTGGATCGAGCATGTGGCGACGGCGCCCGAACTTGGCCAGCGCTTGTATGCTGAGCGCAAGAACCTGCACCGGCTTGATGCTGACGGAAATGTATTCGGTGCGCCGCTGGAACACCCGACAACCGTTGCCGGCATTGGCGTTGACACGAAGCAGAAGCGCGTCGCCTGTGCGCATTATAACGGTGTGACTTTATGGTGGCTGAAGCCCGAGAAAACCACAGCGGAAACGCTGGAATGGAAGGGCAGTCATACGGGCGTGCTGTGGCACCCGAAAGAACAGATCGTGCTGTCGATGATGCAGGAACCGGCGCTGCATGGTTGGCGTTTAACCGATATGCAGGAAATGCGCATGTCGGGTTATCACAGCAAGGTGCAAAGCATTGCCTTTATGGAAGGCGGCAAGTACCTGGCCAGCGCGGGAAGCGACCAGGTGATTTGCTGGCCGTTCTTTGGCGGCGGACCATGGGGCAAATCGCCGCTGGGCGTAGGGCCCGATGCTGGTTCACTGGTGTCGCTTGTCGCGACGCATTCGCAAGATCCGCTGATTGCCGTTGGCTATGCGCACGGCGGATTGGCATTGGTGCCGTTGTATGAAGGCGGATCGCTGCAGTTACTAGCGCCCACTAACGTGCCCTTAACCGCAATGCAATGGACAGCCGCCGGTGACGCGCTGTTTGCCGGCGACGAGAACGGCAAGCTGTATTTGTTTACAGTCGAAAGCGTCAGCGCGGCCTTTAAACCTATGTAAGCTGAACTATCTGGTTGCCGGATGTATAGCGCCGCAATCCGACATGAAAGATACATATCGCCAGTACAAACAGGCATACGGTTGATGTGCCTAACACAAGCCAGTAATCCCACTGCCATGGCTCGCGCAGGATACTTGGCGGCAGGATGTTGATCAGCCCGGCCGGGATGACGGTAAGTGTCAGCGCTTTCAGCCAGTTCGGCATACCGTGCGGCGGCGAGGACTTCAGCATGATAATGGTGGTGTGCAGGCCGCTTATCATCGAGGC
Source organism: Bdellovibrionales bacterium (assembly GCA_050248995.1). GTDB lineage: Bacteria > Pseudomonadota > Alphaproteobacteria > JAIXQD01 > JAIXQD01 > JBFWRI01. Next base: position 15,496 of record JBFWRI010000012.1, on the reverse strand, counting down.
ACTGCCGCCCCAGAAAGCCATGCAGACGGTGATAAACGAGATCGCCCAAAATACGACCGCACCCGACAATATAAGAACTACAATCATCAAAAACTTGCCAAGCGTCATATCTGGCATGAGGCAAAGTAATATTATGCCAGTGGCGATGTCGCCGCCGGCAGAAACATCGGGTTGGCGCAGGCAGAGGGCAGGAATAGGGTTCTGCGGCCGGCACAAGAATCCATCCAGCGCACCAGTACTGATAACATCGCCGACGCGGAACGTGCCTTCAAGAAACATCGAGACGATGCCGAATCCTATGACTGAAATAATGTAGATCAGCATGTATTCATAGACGGTCCAGCCACGGATTGACGGGCTGAAGTGGAAGATCAGGGCGAATGCCGCGAAGGCAATCAGGTTATTTGCCAGCATAGCGGCACTTAGTGCTAGTGCGCGGCGGCCCTGCACCATCTGTTCGCGCAGCACAAGGCGTAACAGCATAAGATTGGCGCGCATCATGAGCCTTCTCCGCTTTCCTGCAGGCGGCGCATGGTGCGGCGGGCGAAACGCCATGTTGTCCAGAAAAATATAATCAGCCATAGCGGCTGCAGTAATAACGACAGCGGCATGAAGGCAGATGAGCCCCACAGTTGCGGCATGGCGCCGCCGAACAAAAAGGCATTGAATGGCAGCAGCGGGATGATCTCTCCCCACAAGCCCGGAAACAGAATAGGGGGCACGACAATGCCGCCCAGCAAGAAGAAAAACTTGTTCAGCATGTATTGAAAGGAATTGCCGAGTCGCCAGCGCAATGTTGCAAACACCAGGAACAAGGTAAATCCCGTATACAAAAGGATAGACATAAACACGGTATATGGCAGAAGCACCCAGCCAGCGGTAAGGGGCGGTGCCGCCTGGGTGATGACGCTGCCGATCACGAAGGCGCCCGCAGTAAGCAACAGCGCATTGTGCATTCCTGCACCCATCATGTAGGGGATATATATCTGCCACAGAGGGCGGGGGTAGCCCATTTCGAACATGGTCTGCCCTGTATAGATGCGGTTGACCATCGAGCTGCGGAAGCTTTGGTAAGTCATCAGCACAATTTCGATTGTCAAAAAGTACCACACCATTTGCTGCGCTGTGGGCGCATTTTTCAATGTGCCTTTGAAGTCGACGCTATACAGCAGAAAGCCGAAGGCAAGTGTAATCACGGCATAGCTGATCAGCATGGCGATGCGTGCGCCGCGATCGCGTGTTGCTGCAAGCCAGCCGCTGCGCGCCATATTCCATGCGAAGTTTATATCTGCGGCGGTCACGCCAGACCCTGCCGGTAGATATGTTGTATGATGTCTTCCAATGGCGTATCTTCGATAACGACGTCGCGCACGTTTAAGGCGGCCATGGCTGCGCTGATGACGTGTGCCACCTGAACATGGGTTGGGTTGAAATGCAGCGCCAGCTTATGCTGGCTGCGTTCGGTATCGATACCCGGCATGCTGAATACAGGGGTTTCTTCTTCGGTTATCAAGGTAATGCGCTTTGTCTGCACGAATTTATGTTTTACCGATGCCAGAGTGTCGTCGACCACTTTGCGGCCATGGTTAATCAGGATGATGCGGTCGCACACTTCTTCGACATCGGCCATATCATGGCTGGTAAGGATAATAGTGACATTGCCGCGCTGGCTCAGGCGCTTCAGCGTGTCGCGCAATTCGGCGCGTACGGTAATATCAAGACCGATCGTCGGCTCGTCTAGAAACAGGATCTGCGGTTTGTGTAGCAGGCTGGCTGCAATCTCGGCGCGCATACGCTGACCCAGTGACAACGCTTTTACCTGCTGTTCCCACAGCGGCGCCAGCTGGAAGGTTTCTTCGAGCCAGGCGCGCTGAGTTGCGTAATCCTCGGTTTTCAGATCGTAAATAGCCGCCAGCAGGTTGAAACTGTCGTTGACGCTTAAGTGATACCAAAGCTGCGAACGCTGGCCAAAAACAAGCCCAATGTGCCGGGCCAAAGCCTGCCGCGAATCCCATGGCACCAGACCGGCAACGTGCGCTGTGCCATCTGTCGGCGTCAGGATCCCTGACAGCATCTTCAGCGTTGTTGATTTGCCGGCGCCGTTCGGACCGATAAAGGCAACACGTTCGCCCGGCTGGATGGAGAACGAAAGTCCGGCAACTGCGGGTGTGCGCTTTATCTCGGCGCTTTTAAGGAGCCGTTGCCAGAATCCGCGGTCGGGCGGGTGTGTTTTCTGCACGAATTCTTTTTGCAGATTATCAACGGTGATTGCCGGGGTCATTTATTCAAACTGACTTATATGGAGCTAATTTGTCTACAAAAAACTGCCCCGCCAAGGGGGCGCTTGGCGGGGCTCTCGTAACAGACTTGCTTTGGGGAGGGGAGCCCGGGGAGGGCAGCAAGTCCTGGGGTAAACTAGTGCAACTGGGCGCGCTTCCTTTGACGCTTATTTTCATACAAACGGGCGTCGGCGTCGGCGATAAGCTGCTCGACGTGCTCGCCAGCCTTGATTGCGCTGCAGCCATGGCTTGCGCATAATTTAAAGCGTTTGCCATCATGTTTGATGTAGTGCTGGTTCAGTACTTCGGCGATGATCGCGATGCGTTCCCAGGCCCTTTGTACAGATGTATCGGTAAGGATCAGGGCAAATTCATCGCCGCCGATGCGGCCAATATAATCAGTGGTACGAACGGCATGTTTTAGCGATGCCGCAAATCCGCGGATATAGGCGTCGCCAGCCGGGTGGCCATAGGTGTCGTTTATCTGTTTAAGGCCATCGAGATCGAACATCACAAGCAGGGCAGTAGCTTCACCGCTGCGCTGTGCACGCTCACACTCACGTTCGAAGGCTCGGGCAAAGCCGCGCTTGTTCAGCAGGCCGGTCAACAAATCGGTTGTCGCTTCGCCTTCCAGTTCCGAGATGCGGCGCTGCTGTTCGGCGATAACACGAAGCGCGATATTTAGTGCCTCTTGAGTATTATGGACAGCGACAGGCGTTGCCAGTGGCAGGCCGTTATGAATAGGCGTAACAGTGGCAGGGGTGGCCAGGTCAATAAACGGGGGACCTTGAATATCTTCGAGGGCTGCTGCTTTCTGCGGCACAACGGGGGTCATGAGCGATCTCCTATCCCTTTACCCGCCCCTACTGGGCAGTCCCCAACGTTTAAGCAAGCGGTATGCCAATTAAAACCGAAGTCAGAACAATTAGTTAACCGAAATGGAGTATGGTAGGAACAGTAGAATATCGGATTACGGGCAAAAAAGACCGGGCGCTTCTTGCCCGGTGTTTCCGAAAGTGTCCACAGAACTTAAATCAATTCTAAGCTGTTTCTGCTTGGTTGCTGTAAGGATTCTGACAAAATGGCGCTGATGCAAAACCTTGCTACATTTTTACGCCGGCATGCGCTGGTTATATGTGCGTTGCTGGCTGTTGTTGGCGTGCTGGTTGTTGGTCTTAGGCCTGCAGGCCAGTCAGAGCCATCGGCTGCGGAAACGGCTGCTGCCGCAGCGGCCATAAGTTTCACACCGCACCGTGCGCTATATGATCTCAAGCTGCAAAGCATAAAGCCGAACGGCAATATTAATAACGTACAGGGCAAGATGTTGTTCGCCTGGGATGATGCCTGCGAAGGCTGGACGATCGAGCAGCGTCTGGACATGAATTACGAATACGAAGGTGGCGGATCGCAGAATTCAAAGACCAGTCTGGCAACTTGGGAAGCCAAGGATGCCAGCATGTTCCGCTTCAGCGTGCGCCGCGAAACCAACGGTGAAGCAACAGAGGAGTTCCGGGGACAGGCTGTATTGGCCAATGGTGGCGGCACTGCACACTATACGACGCCGAAAGAGCGGGACGTTAAGCTTCCATCGACAACGCTCTTCCCGTCCGTCCACACACTTGAGCTGTTGCGCAAGGCAAAGGCCGGTGAGCACGTTTATACGCGTGAAGTATTTGATGGCGCAGACGAGCAGGGCCGGAATTTCATCAGTGCGTTTATCAGCAATCCTGTCGTTATTGAAGCACCGAAGGACGCAGTAAATGCCGAACTGCAGCAGGGCCGGGCATGGCCGGTACGCATGGCATTTTATGCTCCTGAAAACCAGGCTGGCACCCCCGATTACGAAATGACCATGATGTTGCTGGAAAATGGTGTCGCGACCAGCCTCACTATTGATTACGGGGATTTTGTTGTCAGCGCGACTTTGAAAAATGTTGAACCCCTGGCCCGGACCTGTTCATGACCGCTGCGGCCTCGCGCAAGATCATGATCGTTGAGGATAACGAGCTGAATATGAAGCTGTTCCGCGACCTGCTGGAGGCTCACGGCTACCAGACTGTATTGTTGCGTAGTGGGATGGAAGCCCTGAATACGGCGCGGATTGAGCGTCCGGACCTCATCCTTATGGATATCCAGCTTCCTGAGGTTTCTGGTCTTGAGGTGACCCGTTGGCTGAAAGAGGATGCCGAGTTACAGTCTATCCCGGTTATAGCCATTACGGCCTTTGCCATGAAGGGCGATGAAGAGCGTATCCGTATGGGTGGCTGTGTGGATTATATTTCAAAACCGATTTCGGTCGGGCGGTTTCTGGAAACAGTGCGCAAGTATGCGCCTGTAGAATAGAGAGTTATAAATGTCAGCGCGCATATTGATCGTCGATGATAATCCACTGAACATCAAGCTGCTCGCGGCACGACTTAGTCGTGAATACTACGTTGTTGAAACTGTAACTGACGGTTTTCAGGCGCTCGATGCCGTGCGTAAGAACATCCCCGATATCATTCTTCTGGATGTAATGATGCCTGGCATGGATGGATTCGAGGTTTGCCGCAAATTGAAAGAGGAAGCGGTCACGCGTCACATCCCCGTGGTTATGGTGACGGCGCTGACAGATGTGTCGGATCGTGTACAGGGGTTGTTGGCTGGCGCTGATGATTTTCTGTCGAAACCGATCAATGAAGTGGCGCTGCTGGCGCGCGTGCGTTCGCTGCTGCGTTTAAAATTCATGATGGATGAATGGCGCCTGCGTGAACGCTCGGCTGCCCAGTATGGTGCGGCTGCCAGCAAGGCCGATGAAGAGCGTAATAACATCGCTGGCGCTAAGCTGCTGTACGTGGGCGACGATCAAGTTGAACACAACCGTATGGCACAGGCGTTGGATATCGAAAACATTTCGTTAGCCCATGTCCGCAACAATGAAGATGCGGTTGCTCATTTGAAGGCGCATCCCTGCGAGGCAGTGCTAGTGGCCATGCGCGTGGGTGATGAGTCAGCCATGCACCTGATCGCTGAAGTGCGCAGTGCAGAGCAGACACGACAGATGCCGGTTGTGATGGTGGCTGATGATGTCGATATCATCCGTGTTGCCAAGGCGCTGGAGCTGGGTGCCACCGACTATATTTTACGTCCAGTTGACGGCAACGAGCTGCTGGCCCGTATGCGTACGCAAATCCGCCAGACTCGTACATACTTGCGCTTGCGCGAAAACTACGAACGCTCGTTGGCGATGGCGCTGACCGATCCCCTGACGGGAGCCTATAACCGCCGTTACCTAGATATTCACCTGCCGCGCCTGTTTGAGCGTGCACGTCAGTCGAGCCGCCCGCTGTCGGTCATCATGCTGGATATCGATCATTTCAAGAAGATTAACGATACTTACGGTCATCCAGCAGGCGATGCCGTGCTGGTTGAACTGGTGACGCGCTTGAACAAAAACCTTCGTTCGTTCGACCTTGTAACGCGCATGGGTGGCGAAGAATTCGCTATTGTCATGCCGGAAACCGACCTTGAGACGGCCGAAATGGTGGCTGAACGCCTGCGAAAGGCAACGGCCAACGATGCTTTCCGTCTTGATAAGCTGTCGCTAGACCTTCCGGTCACAATCAGCATAGGGATTTCAGCGTTGCAAGCGGCAAACGACGGCCAACCACAACAGATCGTCAAGCGCGCCGATGATGCGCTTTACCGTGCTAAGAACGCCGGTCGCAACTGTATCGAGATCGAGAATTAAAGCTAGCCAGCTGGATCCTGATGAAGGGTACGATGCGTGGAGTCTTTACTCTTTAGATGTTCCCACGCCTGCCTTGACTCCATATTCAAGTATATCTTCTGCGCCCACACTTTTCAGCATTTAGATAAATACGTCACCTGTTTTATCTGCGCGGTTTTCATATTCCCATAAAGAAAACATAAAAGTCCTGCTGCAGGATTAATTTTGATAATCCACTATAAAGTCACATAATTCCTGCTAACAATAGGCCATGCGTTTTTGGGTCAACCTGCTGTCCTTTGCCATGCTGGCGCTTATCGTTGGCATTCTGGCTGTCTTTGCCGGCTTTGCATACATGAGCAATGACCTGCCGTCGACCGACAGGCTGGCAACATACGAGCCGCCGACACTGACACGTCTGCATGCGGGTGACGGACGGTTCATGATGGAATATGCGGCTGAAAAGCGTTTGTTCGTGCCGATCGCTTCAATGCCGCCGCTGGTTATCAATGCTTTCCTTTCAGCGGAAGATAAGGATTACTACCGTCACCGCGGCGTGGACTTTATTTCCATCGCCCGTGCCATGCTGACCAACCTGAAGTCGATCGGCAGCGGCCGCCGCCCGATTGGAGCGTCAACGATTACGCAGCAGGTGGCGCGCAACTTTTTCCTGACCAACGAAGTCAGCTATAAGCGCAAGATCAAGGAAATACTACTTGCGTTCCGCCTGGAGCGCACGCTGAGTAAAGAGCGCATTCTTGAGCTTTATCTTAACCAGATTTTCCTTGGCGAGCGTTCATACGGCGTCGCTGCAGCATCGCTGAATTACTTCAATAAATCACTGAACGAGCTTACGGTGGCCGAAGCGGCGTATCTGGCCGCCCTGCCGAAAGGCCCCAATAACTACCACCCCGTGCGCAATAAAACCGCAGCTGTCGAGCGACGGAACTGGGTTATCGGCCGCATGCTTGAAGACGGCTATGTAACTGCCGGTGAAGCACAGGCCGCGGCAGCGCAGGACCTTGTGCGGGCCGAACGCAGTGAGACCCGTGTTGATGACGCAGATTACTTTGCAGAAGAGGTGCGGCGGCAACTGGTCGAGAAGTTCGGCGATCAGGCTGTGCTAGAAGGCGGATTATATGTTCGCACCACCGTTGATCCTGTCCTGCAGGCCGCCGCGAAAAAGGCTCTGCAGAGCGGGCTGGAAGACTTCGACCGTCGCCGCAGCGGTTATCACGGTCCCGTGGGACGTATCACGACATTCGAGAACTGGCCGCAGCCATTGTTCACGGTGAACAAACCGCCCGGTGCCGAAGATTGGGAATTGGCGGCTGTTGCCGGCGTTAGCGCTAAGGGTATCGACATCGTCACCGCGACGCGGCGCGGGAATATCGGTGCTGCTCAGGCGGGATGGGTAAACGGCAAACTGCGCAAGGGCGATATCGTGCTGGTTAGCTATACCGGCAAGGAAGAACTGTTCGAATTGCACCAAGTGCCACAGGTACAGGGCGCTCTGGTAGCGCTTGATCCGCATACAGGGCGCGTACTGGCGATGGTTGGCGGTTTTTCATCGAAGATCAGTGTTTTCAATCGCGCTACGCAGGCACAGCGCCAGCCGGGGTCGGCATTCAAGCCGTTCGTATATCTTGCAGCATTAGATAACGGCTTCACACCGTCATCGCTGGTGCTGGATGCGCCATTTGCTTATGACCAGGGCCCGGGCCTGCCGTTGTGGCGCCCCGAAAACTATTCGAACGAGTTCTATGGCCCGACGCCTTTGCGGGTGGGTATTGAAAAGTCGCGCAACGTGATGACCGTGCGGCTTGCGCATGCCGTAGGCATGGAGACAGTAAAGCAGTATGCGGAAAAGTTTGGCATTGTGCAGAACATGCCACTTTTGCTGTCGATGGCTCTGGGCTCGATTGAGACAACACCCATGCAGCTGACGACGGCTTACGCCATGATTGTGAATGGCGGGCGCAGGATCATGCCGGGCTTTATTGATATCGTGCAGGACAGGCGGGGCAGAGTGATCTGGCAGCACGATCCGCGCCGCTGTAGTAAATGCAGCGACATGGTATGGCAGCCGCCGCCAAGGGATATGGGGGGTGGTGTGATGGCGGCACCCGATCTGCCGGATATTCGCGAGCAGGTGCAGGACCCACGCACGGCATACCAGATGACAAGCATTCTGGAAGGTGTTGTGCAGCGGGGCACGGCTGCCAAGCTGAAGAGCCAGCTGCAATTCCCGGTTGCCGGTAAGACCGGCACCACCAATGACGCCAAGGACGCATGGTTTGTCGGGTTCACGCCCGATTTGGCTGTCGGGGTGTTCGTGGGCTACGACGATCCGCGCTCGTTGGGTGATCGTGAAACCGGATCCAGTGTTGCTGCGCCGATCTTCGGCGATTTCATGCAAGCGGCGATGAAGGACAAACCGGCGATTCCGTTCCGCGTTCCCAGCGGGCTGCGCATGGTGCGTGTCAGCGCGAAAACCGGTGCGCTGGCCGAACCCGGTGCGCCCGACGCGATTTGGGAAGCGTTCCTGCCGGAGACGGACCCCGGCACAAAGCCGCAGGGCCTGTTGGATGGCAGTGTCGATGGCATGCTGGTGAATGACCCGACGGTGGAAACGTCACCTTATATGCAGGGCATGCCTGAAGATGGTGTCACCATCATGCCCGAGTTTCAATATCCGCCGCCTGCCGACGTGCCGCCCCCGCAGCAGCCCGCCGTTATTGACGGGCTATATTAAGCGCGGCACACCGTCATGTATGACAAGGTGCGAAATTGCCACTGACGGGATGTATTGCGTGCCGAAGAATGCGGCTGCTGCAGGTGTGTACGCACGATTTCATTCGGTTTGATTTGCGCCCACTTTCCTTCGGCTTTCAGACGTCTCAGGAGTGATTTAAAGGCTTTTGATCCCTGTAAGGCACAGCGTTTATGCTTCTTGTGATCTTTAACAAATGGTACGAACTTCGCAATATCAACAGCATTGGCCTTCATCAGTATCCACGTTGCGATATCGGCCGGGCCTGTGTGCATCAGGTAAAGTGCGTGATGACGGTAATCGAATTTTTTAGCCCCCCTTTTGGCGTCGGCTTCAAACGCGCTGCTGTCGGTATGAACCGTTGGCGTTAGTGTAAGATGACCCGGCGGAATCCACGCTGCCTGCTGCACAATCCTGACGCGGTCGCCCGGTTTCAGCGCGCCGTAGTTGCGAGTTTCGTAATCAAGAATCTGGCGCCAGTATTCGGGCTGCCTGTGTTGGCCACAGATATCGTCGATAATCTGACCCTTCTTTACCAGACTGCCTTCGATAACCTTCCAGCGACCGTCACTTTGAAGTTCATAAATACCTGTGCGGTAAAACACGCGGCCGCGGCGCATAGCTTTGGGCAGATGTGACAGGTAAGCGGGATCAACTTTTCCAACAACCGTCGGGCGGCGTTTGGCGCCGCTGGTTTCGGCCCATGTGATGATGGGCGTGACGGTCGGGTCTATGGCAGGCTTGGCCATCGGAATTCCTTTGAATATATCCGGGTTCTAGCATGCGCCGCCGCGAAATTAAAAAGCTTTCGTGCCAAGGCATTGTAATAGATGCACTTCAGTCGATCTGCGTATTCATATTCTCTTTAGAAAGGGGCCTTACTCTTTTTAGCGGGGGAAGCATGCAAGACCCAGATTTCTCAGTAGATGATACCGATTTCGCCGAAAAAGCCCGGGCCGCAGCACTGGATGGAGAGCTGGTTCTAACCGGCCCAGGCGAGGCCCCGGTTGTGATCGCAGCGCGCCTTGAGGGCGAAGGTTTTTGTATTGCTATGGGGCGCCAGAATGAAGATGGCGGACTGGATCCGCTGCGAGTTGTATCAGGTCAGGCTAAAGTCTTTGAAAATTTGCAGGGACTATCTCTCCCAGGCACACGGGCGGAGCGGCGGGTTCGTCGGCCACAACTCGCTGTCGCTCTTGAAACCTAGTCTTATGATGCCGTAGGGCTCTAAGATTGACTGCATTTATCAATGTCGCTACAACATCAAGATGCGCGCCGAGCTTCAAAAGTATTCTGATGCCATCACCAGCAGCCTTGAGTTGCTGAGGAGGCATCTTTGACTGGGAGAAATCCCTGTTACGGCTTGAGGAGTTAAATAGTCTCGCCGAAAACCCTGACCTCTGGAATAACCCCGCGAACGCCCAGAAGCTGATGCGCGAACGCACACGCCTTGCCAATGCGATTGATGGCACACGTGCGATTGAAACCGAGCTTGAAAACCAGCTTGGTATTATCGAGCTAGCCGAAGCTGAAGGCGATTCCGGTATGGTGCGCGAGGCCGAGTTAGCCCTTGAAGCACTGCAGAAAGCAGCCCGCCAGAAAGAAATTGAAAGCCTGCTGAGCGGTGAGGCTGACAGCAATGACGCGTATCTGGAAGTGAACAGCGGTGCCGGCGGTACCGAAGCGCAGGACTGGACGCAGATGCTGCTGCGTATGTATACGCGCTGGGCCGGCCAGCATGGATACAAGGTCGAGCTGCTGGAAGAAACACCCGGCGAAGAAGCGGGCCTGAAGTCAGCCACCATCCAGATTACGGGCCCGAATGCCTATGGCTGGTTGAAAACCGAAAGTGGCGTGCATCGCCTGGTGCGCATTAGCCCGTTTGATTCCAACGCGCGGCGGCACACAAGCTTCAGCAGTGTTTCCGTCACGCCGGTGGTGGATGATACGATCGAAATCGAGATTCTGGATAAAGACCTGCGCGTTGACACCTATCGTTCATCGGGCGCGGGCGGCCAGCACGTCAACAAGACCGACAGTGCTGTGCGTCTGACGCACTTGCCTACGGGCATCGCCGTTGCGTGCCAGCAGGGGCGCAGCCAGCACCAGAACCGTGCGACAGCCATGCAGATGCTGAAAGCGCGTCTGTATGAATTGGAGCTCAAAAAGCGCGAGTCGGCAGCGGCCGCGCTGGAAGAATCCAAAACGGACATCGCATGGGGCCATCAGATCCGCAGTTATGTCCTGCAGCCTTACCAGATGGTTAAAGACTTGCGTACCGAGGTCGAAACAAGCCAGTCGGATGCCGTTCTAAACGGTGATATCGATATGTTTCTTGAAGCGGCGCTGGCGCAGAAACTTGAGGGGCATGCGGCGGCATAACCGCACTGCGGTATAAGGTGCTGTTAAGTTTTCCGCCGTAGGTTAGTGTGCATTATGGAACGCGTTGTACAGGTATCTTCGGGCGCTGTGCTCGAGCAGGATTTTATCCTGCAAATCCGCCGCCTGCAAAAACAGGGTGAAGCGGCATGGGTGCTGAATATTATGTTCACGCAAATGCCAAACCTGAACAGTCATCCCGAGTTACTAGACAGCGTGCACGATCATCTGAATGATTTTGCCCGCAAAGCCAGCGGCAGTTTGCACCTGATGACAAACGGCGATGGCTTCCTGATATTGCCGGGCCGGGTAACAAAAGACCCGTCGAATTACGCTGCTGCGATACTGCAGGCGATTTTGCCCCAGGGTTTTGACCCCGGCCGCAGTCCTGTAGCGCTTACGCAGATTTTCGCCATGCCTGATGATTACATGCCGCTGCGTGAGCGCATCAATTATTACATTGGCATCGCCAAGGATCTCGAAGAAAACGTAGCAGACGACCCCGAGCGCAATCTGCAATCGGATGCTGTGCAGGGGCCGCTGACGGCCTATGCTCTGTCGGAGATTGAGCGTCTGCTGGAAAGCCTGGATATCCGCCGATATCATCGGGCGCAGCGCGTGTATGAAAAGCAGACTGATGGCAGCTTTAAGACCTATTATGAGGAAAACTTTATCAGCACCACGGAATTGCAGCAGGACAAGTTTCCACGTCTTGATCTGCGTGGATCGGGCAGGCTGTTTGCTGAATTAAGTAGCCAGATGGACCGGCGTATGCTGGCCCACCTGTTGCGCGTGACCGACCAGTGGCAGGGGCGTTCAATCGGGCTTAATCTGTCGGCGCGCACGGTCCTGTCATCGACGTTTGCGCAATTCTGCCATGTGGTGGTCGGCGCCGCGCGTCAGCATGTGACATTCGAAATTCATATCAGCGATCTTTTCCATGATTTGCCGACGTTCGAGAACGCATTGACGACATTGCGTAATGAAGGTTTCCGCGTGGTTATCGATGGTCTGCGACCGGATATGTTGCCGTTGCTGCGGCTTGAGGCGCTGAGTGTTGAGGGCTATAAAATCAGCGTACGCAAGGATATGCTGCCCTTTATAAACCAGCCGCTGGTCTTGCAGGCGGTTCGCCAGCTATTACCGGCGAAAGTCATTTTCATGCATTGTGAAACACAGCAGGCAATGGACATCGGCGCCGCGCTGGGGATTACACACTTCCAAGGCTTCTATATCGATGACCTGACGAAGGGGAAGTAGCTTAGGGCGTAAGTCCTTTGTCAGGGCGACGACCTGTTTGGCTTGCCCCTCTAGCACAAGGCCAGAACGCTAACGGAAAAGCCCTTAAAAAATTCTGTCGCAGTTTTGCCATTGATAAGGCCATTGACGGTGGGAATTGGCGTTATAGTTTTTGCACAGCTATTGACCAGTTCTGGCGCTAATTTCTTTACCATATTGCCCAAGGCATCTAGCTCAGCCGAGGATCGGGTGCGAGCAAGGCGACGCATGCATTCGCGGTTTGTTTCACCAAGCTGATGTACTTTGACCATGTAGTGCACAATGGCGGAGCCTAATAGATTGGCACGCGTGGCGTCGCTGATAGCCGGATCAGAAGCGCATCGATTAAGTGCAACCCAAATAATGCTAACGCGGAGGCTTTGGGCAGTTTCTTCGCAAGGTGCAATGGCAGTCGTGTCCATCGGCATTGGCATGACAGTATCCTTTTTTGTTTATGGGGCTTGCATAGCATCTGTCAGGCCTGCAGGGAAAGCCCCGGATTACTTTCCAGGCAAGGTATGCACAGAAAGGCCGTTTTTTGGGCTTTTTAGAAGTCGCGTCAAGAAAAATGGACACACTGGGTGTTGCGTGCCGGACCGAACAGTGCAAAGAGTTGTTGCCACAAAAAAGGCAAGAAACCGCGGTAGTTGGGGCAAGTCCTAATTTTGTCTTAATAACTCTGTAATCGTTTAGGTGCATGGTATAAGTATGTCGTTGGCAGCCGCTCTTCCGTTAGACCCATCTATGGCACTTGGTGCGGGTCTGCTGGCGGCAGGTTTCTCTTCTACCCTTGTTTCAACCATGCTGGGCGCTGGCGGCGGCCTGATCGCCATTCCGGTGCTACAGTTTATTTTCATGCAGGTTGGCCTGAGCAGTGCTGATGCAATGGTGATGACTGTGGGTACAGCAGCCTTCGCCATGATGCTAACCGGCCCGCGCGCAATGGCCATTTACATGAAGCGTGACCAGCTGGATTGGGGGCTGGCCAAACAACTTTTCTTCCCAACGGTATTGGGATGCTGGGTCGCCTATTTGTTTGGACTGACCGGCAGTGGCGAGCTGATGAAAATAGTCTTCGCGGTGCTGGTGACACTGATCGGCCTGTTTATGTTGTTTGGCGGTGAAAAGCACTACCTGACAAAAGAGCGTCCTGGAAATCTGGTGTGGTGGGGTTTTGCCTTCATCTTGGGCATTATCTGTTCGCTGGTGGGCATAGGTGGCGGCATTATCGCCGTCCCGCTTATGGCGGCCTGCCATGTACCGTTGCGCCGCGCGATTGGTACCAGTGCCATTATTACCTGCGCCGTCGGGTTCATGTCGTTCCTGACGTATATGCAGATCGACTTACAGGGCGTGGATATGCCCTTTACCATTGGTTCGGTGCATATTCTTGCGGCCATCCTGTTCTTTCTTGCCGGGTATGTGGGAATGCCGGTGGGGGCATGGCTGCAGCAGAAGTTCACGTCGCAGCAGCTACGGTACCTTTTCGCTACCGTCCTGTTCTGTTCGGCGGCACGTTTCTTCTGGCTTATTTTTGCGACGTAACAACAAAAAGTTAAGCCAAAAATGGTATAAAATGGCATAGGTCTTGCTTAGGATATCTTATGACTGAAGTGCGTGTTCTTTCGCAGGTAAAACAGGACGTTGTCGACGACCGGCGCTACACGGCACGCTGGATAGGTCTGTCATCGCACGACAAGAGTCGCATTACCGTCAATTCAGCGCTGACCTCGCGCAACGACAAGGTCGACGTTTACCGCTTTCGGGTTTCATACGGTGGCCCGCTGGGGTTTGCAGTTACCGCCGACAATAACGTCCGTGTCGAACTGCTGAACCGGAACGGCCGTGTGATTGCCGACAATGAGGGTACGGCTGACCAGCAAGCCAATTACGATCTGTTTCTGGCGTCACGGCTTTCGGAAATCAGCGACGGCGATCACTATATACGCATTTCACGCGCCGAAGGTGTGGCGAAAGACGAGGCCGTCGAATACTTCTTCCAGATCACCAATGGCGCCTATACAACCGACTATGACACCATCGAGACGCCGCCGCCAGCCGTTGCCACGAACGTGAACCTGAAGGCGCTTTCCTCGACGAACGTGACGAATAACCTGCAGGATTTCATAAGCTCATCGGTTTTAAGCGACGACAACATCTTCAAGCAATATCAAGATATTTACGGCAGCATTGTCGACGTTAACGCTTAAGAAGATCGCGCCACGCCGTTTTTGTGGCATTCATTCCATAGAAAAGTGCATGCACCAACGCTGTTGTCAGCAGCATCAACAGGCCTGCCCATAAGACATCACTGAGGAAGTGCGCACCCATGCCGATGCGAAGACCGCCGAAAATGGCGCCGCCACCGATAAAACCCCACAGGAATGTTTCGCGCCGCCGGCCAGCCGCTGCAACATAGAAGAAGGCGTGCAGGAAAAAGCCCAGCGCGCCGTCACCTGACGGGAAGCTGCAGTTCTTCTCGCACTGGTCGGCGGGTTGCCAGACAGGTGTGAATTGTTTATCGCCACCAAACGCTTGCACCTGAGCCGGCCGCGCGCGGTCCCAGTTGTCTTTAAAGACGGTATTGGTCACAAGGCCCGGGCCGATCAGCAGGGCAGCCAGTAGGAAAAGCGCAGCTTTGCGGTGCCGGTTCAGCGTCGCCATCAGTAGCAGCACGACCGCCAACAGGCGCGAGCCGTACTGAATGGCTTCGTGCAGCAGTTCTGCAGCCCATATATCGCGTACCCAGAAACCGCCGCGGGCGGGGTCGTAAAACATGCCGGCAGCAGCCAAATCCAGGTGGGGCAGAAACGTGGCGGCCAGCAGCAAAAGGCCGAATAACAGCAAGATAATCCGCATGGCGTCATGGTAGCCGCTATGCTAAAAACCGGCCATGCGTTTTTTGGTTATTCTTTTCGTTTTTTTTCTGGGTTCGTGCGACACAGCGCTGACGTTTCTGGCGGGTGAAGACTGGCAGAATCCGGGCGGTAAGACATTCGCGCAGATCCACTGGACAGGCAGCGGCGCCGACGCCACGGCCAAGATCACCATTGTGGCGCGTAACCAGGCTGAATGGAA
>JBFWRI010000011.1:0-57737 GCA_050248995.1 Bdellovibrionales bacterium | reverse complement strand
GCTGGTGGGATGGCCTTGGCACGGGCCCGGAGCACAGCCAAAGCTACCGGCAGTTTGTGCGCACAGGAGACTTTACATTCCAGTGCATCGTCGTCGGCAAAACCGGTGAGGAAAAACATACACTGCAGCTACCAAATACGGAAACGGCGATTCTGACCGTTACATCGTGTGATGAGCCCGCGCGTGAAGTCAGCCGCACGGTATTTGACCGGCACACGCTATAATGAAGGGGAAATGACTAGCGGTTGTGTTTTGTCGATGCAGCGTTCGGTTCAACCGGCGCTGTATCGACACTGACGCGGTAATCGATAATACGCACAAAATCCTGCGCTGTCAGAGGCTCGATCGGCTTCACGCGCCAGCCGTTGCCGTCGGCAACCACTTCACCCACCGGCAGGCCGGCCGGGAAGATACCGCCGTGGCCCGATGTGATCACGCGTTCGCCGGCAGTCGGCACAACGTCATCGTTCAGATAATTCAGCATTAAATCGCCCTTGCCCGAACCCGTGGCAATCGCGCGTTCGCCGCTGCTTTCCAGTTGCACGGGAATGCGGCTGTTCTCGTCGTTGATCAGCAGCACGCGGGCGGCCTTGTTGCCCACTTCGGTCACGCGGCCCACCACGCCGTGTGCGCCCATCACCACACTGCCAACTTCGATACCGTCATCAATGCCGGCCTGTGCCAACAACGAATGTTCAAAGCTACCGCCGCTGGCGGTAATTACCCGCGCGGTCAACGCCTGTGCCGCTGGCGTGGCGGTGGTTTTCAGCAGTGCGCGCAAGCGCGCGTTTTCAATAATCAGCCGCTGCGCTTCCTGCCGCCAGTTGTGCAGCTCGGCATTTTCGCGCTGCAGGTTGGCATTTGCTTCGTGCAGGGCACGCCATTCGCCGATGGTTTGCGATACATGGTGCACGGCGTTCAGCGGAGCATGCACAATCGCAGCAACCGGCAGCACGGCGTCGGTAACACGTGCGCGCACCTGTGAAATTTGTTGTTGGTGTGACTGCGCGAAACTGACCAGCGTGACGGATGCAGCGACAACCCACACCAGCGCGTATTTCTGCGCAAGAAAACGCAGGCTGACGGCTATACTTGTGCGGCGGCGCAGTGGCATACGCGGGAATTCCTTGTTACAGGTCCAAAATAGCGGGAAATCGCTAAAAACAAGCTAACTGCGGTACCCTGATTTGAAAAGGGCCCATTCTGCCGGTTTTGCGCCTAACCCCTTAGGAACGCGGGACAAGCTTATCAATAAATTCCATCGCGCCAGCGATACGGTCGCCGTCCGGCAGCGGCGTTCCCAATATATTCTTGCCCGACTGAACAGCAACCCGGATGGCAATATCAGGGTCCAGCTCGATCCAGCCGCCACCCTGCCGAACCTCGCCGTTGGCGGTCAGGTCGCCCATCGCATTGCGCCAACCCAGCAGCCATGCCGCCACCAGAAAGGCGTCGGCGAAAGACTCATCGTTCGCAACAAGTTCCTGGAATTGTGCGGGTGGCGACCCCATCAGGTTGCAGAATCCTTCGATGGTGTTCATGCCCTCACGCATATAGCCGGCGATTTCCTGTGCCAGCGGGTCATCCATTCCCATGCCGCCCACCAGCCGGCCTGTACGATGGTCAACAGCAACAGGGCCGGTATTTTCCGCAACAACCCTGTCGATATAGGCGACCGCAAGCTGCTGCGTGCGCGCTTCAAGACGGATGGCGGTGGCGATGGCGTGAAAAGGTTCCGTCACCTTAACACCAGCCGCGTGGGCGCATTTGCGTCACAGGATTGAGTATCTCACGCTCCACACGCACGCCATCGGCGCGCTTGCCAAATGTGCCCACAGTCATGCCCTGGTCACGCGCGTCGGCGGCGGCAAGAAGCATCTGAAGTCCCCATTCGATAGCGTCTTCAGCAGTCTCGTCTTCTTTCCCATAACGCAGCGCGATTGCATCAAGGCGCTCTACCAGTTCTTCCGAAACGCTGAGGGTGACAAAAGTGGTTCTTTGCTTATCCGTCATAACAATAACCTTCCAAATGTGTTTCATTTATAGGAAGGTTCAGCCACGATTGCAATTCTTGCGTATGTGGCCTGACCAACGTTTTTTCGAATAATTCCGTGTATCCTGAGTGTTGCGGCACATCTGTCACCGTGCCTTTACGCGGGCAGGCAAGTTAAATGCCCGCCGCAGTCAGCAACATTAATATCCGTTGACCAGCAGGCCCTTCAGCGTATCAATCTGCTCCAGCGCCTTGCCGCAACCCAGGGCCACACAATCCAGCGAATTCTCGGCCACTGAAACCGGCAGGCCGGTCGCATTGCGGATCACGAGATCGAGGTTCTTCAGCAGCGCGCCACCGCCCGTAAGAACAATGCCCTTGTCAACGAGGTCAGCCGACAGCTCGGGTGGTGTATTTTCCAGTGCGACCTTGATGCCTTCCAGAATAGCTGACACCGGCTCGAACAGGCTTTCGGCCACCTGACGCTCGGAAATCACGATTTCCTTCGGCACGCCGTTCATCAGGTCGCGGCCCTTGATTTCCATGACCTTGCCCTCGCCATCTTCCGGCGGGCAGGCCGCGCCAATTTCTTTCTTGATGCGCTCGGCGCTTGATTCACCGATGTGCAGGTTATGGTAACGGCGGATATAGTTGATGATCGCTTCGTCCATCTTGTCGCCGCCGACGCGCACGCTGCGCGCGTACACAATGCCGCCCAACGACAGCACTGCAACTTCGGTTGTGCCGCCGCCGATATCGACAACCATGCTGCCGGTTGGTTCGGTCACCGGAAGCCCCGCGCCGATAGCAGCGGCCATCGGTTCTTCAATCAGGTACACGCGGCGCGCGCCGGCACTTTCAGCCGATTCCTGAATCGCACGACGCTCGACCGCGGTCGATCCTGACGGCACGCAGATAATGATCTGTGGCGACGCGAACGCGGAACGCTTATGAACCTTGCGGATGAAGTGCTTGATCATTTCTTCGGCCACTTCGAAATCGGCGATCACGCCGTCACGCAGCGGACGAATGGCGCGGATACCATCCGGTGTCTTGCCCAGCATCTGCTTGGCTTCTTCGCCCACAGCCAGCACTTGCTTGCGGCCGGTTGTGCGTGACTGACCGATGGCTACAACGGAAGGTTCATTCAGCACGATGCCCTGCCCGCGCACATAAACAAGCGTGTTAGCAGTGCCAAGATCGATGGCGATGTCGTTCGAGATGAGGCCGAGCAGGTTGGTGAAAAGCGACATGGAAGTTCCTTTAGAGTAGACGTCTGGCCGCTATACAACACGCCCTGCCGTATAAGAGCAAGCGGGCGGGGCTTACCCCGCCCAACCGTCCCCAACCTTTCTTTTTAAGAAATTCAGGCTCTTGGGCTGCCCGGCGAAGCCCGTAACCCCCAATATAAAGCCAAAAACCAATAGTTTTCTTGACTTTCAGGATCCCAAACCCCTATAAAACCGGCCTGTTCAAGAACCGGCACACATGAAGGCCGGAATTTAAAAAGGTTAGCCCACAACACGGGCAACGGAGAAAACTATGTTCGCTGTTATCCAAACAGGCGGCAAGCAGTACAAGGTCGCCCAGGGCGACGTCATCAAGATCGAAAAGCTTGATGGTAAGGCTGGCGCCAAAATTACGTTCAGTGAAGTGCTGATGGCAAACGGCAAGGTTGGTGCGCCAACCGTGGCCGGTGCCAGCGTAACAGGTGAGATCGTCGCACAAGACCGTGCCGACAAGGTCATCATCTTCAAGAAGCGCCGCCGCCAGAACTATCGCCGCAAGCGCGGTCATCGTCAGCATGTGACAGTGGTGAAAATCACCGCCATCACAGCTTAACCGAAATTCAGAGGAGACTCAGTCATGGCACATAAAAAAGCAGGCGGTAGTTCACGCAACGGTCGCGATACCGCCGGTCGCCGTCTTGGCGTCAAGATCTCGGGCAGCCAGTTCGCTGCTGCGGGTAACATCATCATCCGTCAGCGCGGCACCAAGTTCCATCCCGGCCACAACGTTGGCATGGGCAAGGATCACACACTGTTCGCACTGGTCGATGGCCGCGTGCAGTTCAAGAGCGGTGTAAAGGCCCGTACCTACGTTACGGTCGTTCCTGAACAAGCTGCTGAATAAGTATTCTTAGCAAAGAAATGGAAAAGGGGCTTGGTAAGGCCCCTTTTTCTTTGCCTGCCACACTACAACTGTGCGGCGCCGAAGTGCCGTGCTGCAGCACGCCGCTTGGCCAGCGCCGGCATTGGTATATCCGCGCTAGTGATAAAGTGGATATTCGGGCGGTGGGCGAAACGTTTGCGCGCCTCGGCCAACTCACCGATGCGAATGCAGCGATCCGTCACCACCCAGAAATGCATCTCGGGGAAATAGAGGCTCATGTCGAACAGGCTTTGGTCAAGGCATTGGTTGTTGCCAAGGAAGCAGCCCGAGACGATCATATTACGCCGCGCCGGATAATGGCCGAGCACACGCTCCAGCAACCTGTTTCCGCCATGCGCGCAGTTTGAAAACGTAACCTTGCTGAAGAAGTGATCCGTCAACTCTGGCGGCACCAGCATGCCATCGGTATCCATCCCTTCACTGCTTTCAGCATAATTGGCGACAACAACGGCGCTATCCAGTGTGACAGTCGCAGCGCCGCGATCGCGCGCAACAACGCCGATAACCGGAACGCCGGCCTTGCGGGCCGATACACACATCTGACCGATTCCGCGCGCGGTCTCCAGATAGGCTTGCGTATCAACGCCCCAGCCCGCAGCAAACCTGCGCTGCATGTCCATGTGCAGCAGGATGCTTTCGTCCCATGATGGTAACGGCTTACCCATGCGGCAGTTATAACAACGCAGGACGCAACTAAAGCCGAAAAAGGCCGTTTTTGCGTGGCATCAGGGGTTAAAATCTGCCATAAGAGCGCCATGAAATTCCTTGATCAGGCCAAAATCTATCTGCAGTCCGGACACGGCGGCCCCGGCGCCGCCAGCTTCCGGCGCGAGAAGTTTGTGGAATACGGCGGGCCCGATGGCGGCAACGGTGGCAAGGGCGGCGACGTGGTGTTCGAAGCGGTCGAGAACATGAACACGCTGATCGATTACCGTTACCAGCAGCATTTTAAAGCCGAGCGCGGCCATCCCGGTGCCAAGCGCCTGAAATCGGGCGCCAGTGGCAAGGATGTCGTGCTGAAAGTTCCTGTCGGTACAACCATCCTGGACGAAGATCAGGAAACCGAGCTGCTGGACCTGACAACACCGGGCCAGCGCGTTGTATTCATGAAGGGCGGCGATGGTGGCTTTGGCAACGATCACTATAAAAGCAGCACCAACCGCGCACCACGCACCGCCGGTAAAGGCTGGCCGGGCGAAGAGCGCGCGGTGTGGCTGCGCCTGAAACTTATCGCCGATGCCGGCATCATCGGCCTGCCGAACGCGGGTAAATCAACCTTCCTTGCCGCCACCACAGCCGCCAAGCCGAAGATCGCCGATTACCCGTTCACCACATTGGCCCCCAACCTTGGTGTTGTGCGCTTTGGCCAAGGTCGCGACGCGCATGAATTCGTGATGGCTGACATTCCGGGCCTGATTGAAGGTGCCAGCGAGGGCCACGGCCTTGGCGACCGTTTCTTGGGTCATGTTGAACGCACGCGCGTGCTGCTGCACCTGATCGATGCCACCGAAGAAGACGTTGTGGCTGCCTACAAAGTTATTCGCGCCGAACTGAAGGCCTATGGCCATGGCCTGACGCGCAAGAAGGAAATCATCGCGCTGAACAAGTGCGACGCGCTGGATAAGAAAACACTGGCCGCCAAGCAGAAAAAACTGGAAACGGCGTCGCGCAAAAAAGTGATGTGTATTTCGGGCGTCAGCGGTTTAAACGTTGACAAAACATTAAGGGAACTGGCAAAAATCATCGCCAGCAGCAAGGAAAAAGACGAAAAGTAAGTTGCCGGGCAACCCTTCAGTGCTACACTTATATATAGGATCAACCACCATGGCAGGAGCAATGACGCGAAAGATGATTGGCAAGAAAGCCACCTCGAAAACGGCGACCAAGAAACCAGCAACCAAAACAAAGCCGAAAACGAAAAAGACCGCGTCAAAAACTCCCAAAGCCGCCCCGAAAAAAATCGCCCAAAAGGCCCCAAAAATTTCAGCCGCAGCTTCAGCTGATTTAGCGGCTATCAAGGGCATGGCAAAGGCCGTTTCAAAAACACTCGACCAAAACAAGGCCGAAGACATCGTCACCATCGACCTGACGCGCAAGTCGGCGCTGGCCGATTACATGATCGTCGCTTCAGGCCGCAGCAGCCGTCAGGTGGCGGCGCTGGCGCGCTTTGCCGCCGAGGCCTTGCATAAGGCCGGTTCGAAACGCACGCGCGTTGAAGGCGTGGCGCAGGGTGATTGGGTTGTGGTGGACGGCGGCGATATCGTCGTGCACCTGTTCCGCCCCGAAGTGCGCGAATTCTACCAACTGGAAAAACTGTGGGCGGATGATGCAGAAGCCGAGAGCCACAGCCGCCGCAGCCTGGCTTAATCCGGGCTTACTGATTTTAAAGCGCGCTTTCCGGCGCCCCGCACATAGTCGCCGTAACCGGCAACACCCATCGCCAGCAGGATAATCCCGACATGCGGCAAGACCTGCATAGGATCGGCGCCGGGCTTTACTTGCTCTACGAACGTCAGTGCTATTTCGTTGCCCCAGACCAGCACCGCTCCCCACTGGGCTAAGTGTATATCGCGGTCCAGAATCTTAAGTGCCTTCACACCGCCCGGGCGGCGGGCAACACCCGCCAGCTCGCTATTTACCTGCCACAAACGCCGCAGCATCTCAGCGTGGCTTGTTGGCGATCAGGATGGGCTTCGCCTGGTCATTTAAAAAGGCAAGGCTACGCTCCACCACCAATGAGCCCGCAATCGCTGCGGCCGGTAGCGCAAGTCGCGTAAGGGCGGTTATCACATCCGTATTCTCGGTAAAAGCTTCAACGACAGCTGGGGATTTCGCTGCAAACTCCGCCGCCCCCCATATCAGGCCCAGCACTGGCACGCCCCGTGCCATCGCTACTTCGTGGTTCAGTTTTCTAAGCTTCTGCCACCCCTGCGGCGTACTCGCCATGGCTGACATCATGTTGGAAACCCTTGCTGCTATCGGTAGCCCGGCCATCTGCAACTCCAAAAATATCAGCAATTATTAGGATGCTGCATTTTCAAGTAAAGACGAATTCAGGTGAGATTTGCGCAACATAATGTTAAAAAGCATTATGCAGTGCACCGTCCTGAGTATCGGCAAGTGGAAGGAAAAGTCCCTGAAAGAGGTCTTTGACAGCTATGCGTCTCGTTGCCAGCCAAAAATCAGCCTGACAGAACTGGAACTCCCGGCGCGCGAACAGCACGGCGATGCAAAATTTAAAGAAGCGGCGCTGCTGCAGAAACACATCCCGGCTGGCAGCACCGTC
Source organism: Bdellovibrionales bacterium (assembly GCA_050248995.1). GTDB lineage: Bacteria > Pseudomonadota > Alphaproteobacteria > JAIXQD01 > JAIXQD01 > JBFWRI01. Next base: position 50,286 of record JBFWRI010000011.1, on the reverse strand, counting down.
ATTGCCTGCGACGAGCGCGGAAAGGAATTCACCAGCCGCGGTTTCGCCGAAAATCTGGAAAAATGGATGGCGGCGAATGGACCTAAAATCACCTTCCTGATCGGCGGCGCCGACGGGCTGGATGCCGGACTTGTGAAACAAGCACACGCCACACTATCGCTTGGCCAAATGGTCTGGCCGCACCTGCTGGCCCGCGTGATGCTGGCCGAACAGATTTACCGGGCCCAGACGATCCTCAGCAATCACCCCTATCACAGGGACTGATTAAAGCCGCGGCGCATCATCATCGATAAACATTTCCATGCCCAGCGCCCTGCCGCTGGCGCGCATAACACCCCAACAAGCCAGGAAGGTTGCAGCAGCCATCACCCCAATGTGCTCGCCGCCGGCACTGCTGGTTTCTGACACGCGGCTTAGCTGCTGCAGAACACCCGCAGCACCCAGCAGGGATATGCACTTCAAGGCGAACACTGCGCCGGTCAGCGTCGTGCCGACTTTCGCATACGAATAAACGCTGCGCACTTCGGCAACGCCCTGCTCGGTTGAAGCCATAGCCTCAAGTTGTTTACCAATGTCAAACATGTGATTTCCGGGCCTGCTTCTAACACGGCTTTTTACTTTCAAAAACGCTTTGCAGCAGTGAAATCGGCCTTATTATACAGCCTATGCCATCCAAACGCCCAAAACCTGTTGTCCTTTGCATCCTTGATGGCTGGGGCTATCGCGAGGAAAGACAGAACAACGCCGTCGCGCTGGCTAACACGCCGTGCTGGGATGACCTGTGGGCGAACAATCCGCACAGCCTGTTGCGTACCGACGGCGAAAGCGTCGGCCTGCCCAAGGGTCAGATGGGTAATTCCGAAGTGGGCCACATGACGCTGGGCGCTGGACGCGTGCTATGGCAGGACCTGCCGCGCATCGACCAGGCCATCGCAAAAGGCGAACTGAAAACCATGCCGGCGCTGCAAAAGTTGATCGCCGATTTAAAAGGCACAAAGAAAACGTGTCACTTGATGGGCTTGCTGTCGCCTGGTGGCATTCATAGCCATATGAACCATATCGCCGCGTTGGCCAACCATCTGGCGGCGAACGGCGTGCGCGTGGCTATCCACGGTTTTCTGGATGGCCGCGACCGCCCGCCCAAAGCCAGTACCGGCGACGTTACCGAATTCATGGCCGCGCTGGACACTACCCTGCCGATAAAGATTGCCACACTGTGCGGACGTTATTACGCGATGGACCGCGACCAACGCTGGGATCGCACGGCACTGGCTTATAATATGCTGGTGAACGGTGACGGGGATCGCTTTGGTGACCTGATGACAGGCATTTTAACGCATCACGCGCTGGGCATCACCGACGAATTCATGACCCCGCTGGTCGACGCCGCCTACACCGGCATGGCTGATGGCGATGCCCTTATCTTCTGTAACTTCCGCGCCGACCGGTCACGTCAGATGACGGCCAGCCTGTGCAGCAAGACGTTTAACGCCTTCGCACGCAGCCGCGTTATCAACTTCTCGCACAGCCTGGCGATGTCCGATTATGGCGGCGAGACTGCGGCAAACATGACGATCCTGTTTCCGCATATTGACGTAACCGAAACGCTCGCCGAGATCCTGTCACGCAATAATCTGAAGCAATTCCACACGGCCGAGACCGAGAAGTACCCGCATGTGACTTTCTACTTCAACGTGGGCCGTGAAGTTCCGTGGCCAGGTGAAGATCGCTTCGTCGCGCCGTCACCGAAAGTCGCCACCTATGACCTGAAGCCGAAAATGAGCGCACCGGAAGTGACTGACAAACTGGTCGAGGCCATCGAGACCGGGAACTACGACTTTATCCTTGTTAATTACGCCAACCCGGACATGGTGGGCCATACAGGTATCATGCCCGCGACAATCGAAGCACTTGAATATCTGGATAGCTGCCTGCGCCGCATTGTTGCTGCCATACATAAAACCGGCGGCGTGGCCATCATCACCGCCGACCACGGCAACGCCGAAGAGATGTGGGACGAACATTCACATAGCGCGCATACACAGCATTCGCTGAACCCGGTGCCGTGCATCCTGGTCAATGGGCCGCCGGGCAAAACAATCGCCAACGGAACACTGGCTGATATCGCGCCGACACTGCTGGCGCTGCTGAACCTGCCACAACCCGCCGAAATGACCGGGAAGAGTCTGCTACAATGATGCGCTGGCTTCTGCTGTTCCTTATGCTGACCGCGCCCGCATTGGCACAAAACGGCAATCTGAACGAGGAAGCCAAGGAGCTGCAGGCCAAGACCAGCGCCATGCGCATGGATCTTGATCGCCTGCAGATGAAACTGGTGGAAGCCAGCCGCAGCGAACGTGAAACCAGCGAAAACCTGCGCGCCCTGACCCGCCGCATCCGCCAGTTGGAAAAAGAACAGGCACAGGTGGCCGACGCGCTGAAATCCGAACGGCAAACGCTGGCCGAGCTGCTGGTGGCGCTGGCCCGCCTGTCACGCCTGCCGCCTGAAATCGGCTTGCTGCGGCAGGAAAAATCCCGCGATGCAGCGTTGTCGTCGATCCTGCTGAATTCGTCACTGCCGGAAGTGCGGGCGGCGGCGCAGCGACTGGCCACCGAACTGCATGATCTTGACCGCGTCCAGACCGAACTTGAAAAACAGCGCAGCGATCTGGCGAACGCCCGTAAAAACCAGGAACGTGAACGCGCCGATATCGAATCCATGATCGGCGCGCGCAAGGAAAAACTGAAGCTGAGTGCACGCGAACAGGCCGAGATCAGTGAACGCATGGAAAAACTACGCCGCGAAGCGCAAAGTGCTGGCGACCTGATCGAAAAAGTGGCCACACCCCGCGCCCCCGACAAGCCCGCACCCGTACTGGCGCTGCGCGGCGGTTATCTACAGCCGGTTTCGGGAGACCTGACACGCCGTTTCGGCACCAAGGATGATGCCGGCGTTGAAAGCAAGGGCCTGACGTTCCGCGCCGATGGCAATGACCGCATCATTTCCCCGGCCCGCGGCAAGGTGATGTTCGCGGGCGCTTTCAAAGGCTATGGGCAGATTGTCATCATCGAACACGACAGCGACATGCACAGTCTGATTGGCGGCTTTGGTCGCATCGATGTCTCTGTCGGCCAGAAAGTGGCGCAGGGCGAGCCGCTGGGGCTTGTCGATGGCAGCCCGGCCAGCCGCCAGAATGTTTATTTTGAGTTGCGCCGGCAAGGCGACCCGATCGACCCCAAACCGCGCGTCAAGTAAGACGGGCCATGCAAGACTGGGCCATATTATGGCCCTTTTCTGCGTTATATTGCCAGCCATCCCCGGCCCCTTTATGGTAGTATCCAAGCTCAAGGAATCCTTATGAACCGCCTGCTTCTTGCCTTCGCCATCGCCTTTGTATTCATCGCGCCTGCCAGCGCCGCACCTACGAAGGAAGCCGCCGCTGCAGCCGGACCCAATGCCGAGCAGATGGAACTGTTCCGCGAGGTTTTCGAACGCGTACAGTCGGAATACGTCGATAAGACGAATACCCAGAAAATGGTTGAAGACGCCATGAACGGCATGCTGGCTGCGCTGGATGCCCACAGCGGCTACATGAACGCCAAGGACTTCACCGACATGCAGGTGCAAACGCGCGGCGAGTTCGGCGGTCTTGGCATCGAAGTCGCCATGGAAGACAGCTTGATCAAAGTTGTCTCGCCCATCGACGATACGCCCGCCGCGCGCGCTGGCCTGCAACCAGGCGACCTGATCACCCACATCGACGGCAAACTGGTTACCGAACTGACGTTGTCGGAAGCCGTTGACCGCATGCGCGGCAAGCCCGGCACTGATGTGACGCTGACCATCCGCCGCGGCAGCATCACCAAGGAACCGATCGATGTGAAGCTAACACGCGCCATCATCAAGATTATCTCGGTCAAGTCGCGCATCATCAACGATGTCGGCTATATCCGTATCACAACATTCAATGAAAAAACTATCGGCGGGCTTGGCAAGGCAGTCGAAGATATCCAGGAACAGCTGGGCGACAAGCTGGTCGGCTATGTCATCGACTTGCGCAATAATCCCGGTGGCCTGCTTGATCAGGCGATTGCCGTGTCATCATACTTCCTGCCGGAAGACAGCGAGGTCGTATCAACCCGCGGCCGGCGCGAAGAGGATACGCAGCGCTTCTTCTCGCGCGGCGGCGACCATGCCAAAGGCAAGCCGATGGCCGTGCTGATCAACAACGGGTCGGCCAGCGCATCTGAAATCGTTGCCGGCGCGCTGCAGGATTACCGCCGCGCCGTGGTGCTGGGCGTCAAGTCATTCGGCAAGGGCTCGGTGCAGACCATCATTCCCGTCAGCGACAAGGGCGCGATCCGTATGACAACGGCGCGCTATTATACGCCGTCGGGCCGCAGCATCCAGGCGACCGGCATCGAACCCGATATTGTCGTGGAGCCCGCCAAGGTTGAGGAAATCAAGCAGGATAAGATCACGCGCGAATCCGACCTGCGCAATGCGCTGAAGAACGAAAAACTGGAAACCAGCAAAAGCAAGCCGACGGAAAGCGCCCCTGCGCCTGCATCTGTCCTTGCCGGTGATAATCCAGCCGAAGATTACCAACTGATGCGCGCCATCGACCTGCTGCGCGGCGTTGCCCTCTATGGCCAACGCACGGCCCCCGCCCCAGTCGCCGCCAAAACCTCGGCAGCCGCGAAGACGGAATAAAAACGCATGAACATCGCCTTCAGCCCACGCATGACAAAAACGGCGGCAATGGGGTTGGCGGGCGTACTCGCAGCAGCGCTGGTGCTGGGTGCTATCATCAATAACCTGTCGAATCGTCCAGCGACAAAGCCGGCCGGCGCCGTATCTGTTAGCGTGGCACCGCCAGTGCGGAGTGTTACAGTGACACTGCCGCCGAAGCCATCGGCGACAACCGATATGGCAGAAGCAGCGGCAACGCCCGGCGAGACACCGGCAGCAGCGCTGACGCCGCGCCTGCCTGATAGCGGCGGCTCGCTTGTCCAGCGCTTACATGACTGGCAGCGTACCAAGCCGGCAATGATTGATGTCCCGGTCAAAGACCTCACTGTCGGCACACCCGACGGACTGTTACCGCGCATCGGCAATGATAACCGCGAACCCTGGCAGGTTTATGCACGCCCCGCGCCGCCGGTGCCGCAAGGCGTGCCGCAGATCGCCATCCTGATGGTGGACATGGGCCTTTCATCGCGCCTCACGTTGCCGGCGCTGGAACAGCTACCAGGCCAGATCAGCGTCGCCCTGCACCTGTATAGCCCTAATCTTGAAAGCCAGATCAGGAACGCGCGTGCTGTTGGCCTGAACGGCGGCCATGAAGTGCTGCTGGATATCCCGGCCGAGCCACTGGATTATCCTATCGAGGACCCAGGCCCCGATGCACTGCTGACGCGTCTGTCCACCAAGGAAAACCTTGGCCGCCTGTACCCGATGCTGGCCAAGGCGCCGGGTGTCATCGGCATTGTCAGCTCAGAAGGCAGCCGGTTTGCACAAGACCCGGCTGTACTGACACCCGTGCTTCAGGATATGAAAGTCCGCGGCTTGGCATGGATTGATGTCAACCACGTCAGCGCCACGGGCATGCAAAGCATCACACCGAATCTGGCGCCGGGCATCGGGCTTGCCAATGCCGTCGCTGATATGTGGATCGATGATACGCTAAGCCCCGCTACCATACGCCAGCGCCTTGACGCCGCACTGATGATCGCCAAGCGCAGCGGACATGTGCTGGTTGTCGCCCGCCCCTATCCACTGACCGTTACTATGCTGGCCGAATTCACGGCCAGCCTGCCAGGCCTTGGTGTGGCACTTGTACCCGCCAGCGCCTTATTGAAAAAAGTTGGCGCACGCAGTCAATAATATGGGAACGAAGAAACACTACCCGGATGATAACGGCCCGCCATACCGCTGTGGTGTCGGCATCGTTATTTTCAACCAGCAAGGTCAGGTGCTGGGCTGTTTACGCGCCAGCACCAAGAATAAAAACACTGGCCGCTATGAAAACCGGATGCAATGGCCGCAGGGCGGCGTTGACGAGGGCGAGGATGAGACCGAAGCCGCCGTGCGCGAACTTTATGAGGAGCTCGGTATTCGCAGTGATGAAGTAAAGCTTCTGATGCGCGGCCCTGAACATACATTTTATGATTTTCCCGACTACTCGGAGCATGAACTGGAACCCGGCATCAAGTACCGTGGCCAACGCCATACATGGTTCGCTTTCCTTCTGCTGGACGATAAGCACGACTTCAGCTTCGATCATCATGATGAAATCGAGTTCGAGGGTGTCGAGTGGACAACGCTGGATGATATTGTGGAACAGGTGGTACCGTTCAAACGCGAAGCCTATGGCAAAGCAGCCGCTATGTTCCGCCATCTGGCCGATGATTTAAAAAAGAAATCTAACGTTTAAATTTACTGAATAACGCCACCATCACAGGCGCGCTCAGCGTCAACAGAATATCTTTCGCGCTTTCACGCCATATCCATGTGCCATAGGCACGCAGGTCGCTGATAACATCCAGTACTTCGGCCATTACAGCGGCCAGCAGCACCAATCCTAAAGCGCCGCGCCAGTGCAACGGCTTTTTAAACAGCCAGCAGGCGACCAGCAGAATGGCCAGACCCACCAGTACATGCAACGCATCATGCGCAATGGGAAAGTTATTGGTCAGGAAGACTTTGAACTGCTGGTAGGCAGGCATCAGGCTGCAGTGGCGCTGTCGGCAAGCAACGTCACCGACGTTGGCGTGACTTCAACAAATCCACCACTGACATTAAAGCGAAGCTCAGCGCCATCAACGCCTATAACCGTCACAAGACCATCACGCAGACCTGTCACAACCGGTGCATGTTCAGGCAGCACACCCATGTCACCTTCGGTGGCCGGCAGTTGCACGGCTTTTGCCGGCATGTCTGCCAGCACCTTTTCAGGTGAGATGAGCTTGAAAGAAAGCGACGTCGTCATTGATTACGCCGCCTTCTTCCCAGCGGTAGAAGAGGTTTCTTCTTCCAGCTTCTTGGCCTTGGCATACACGTCTTCAATCGTGCCGACCATGTAGAACGCGGCTTCCGGAATGCTGTCGCACTCACCCTTGGCGATCATGTCGAACGCGCGGATGGTGTCTTCCAGCTTCACGAAGATACCGGGCGAACCGGTGAACACTTCGGCCACGTGGAACGGCTGCGACATGAAGCGCTGCATCTTACGGGCGCGGGCAACGGTCAGCTTGTCGTCTTCCGACAGTTCATCCATACCCAGAATGGCAATGATATCCTGCAGCGCCTTATAGGTCTGAAGGATCTTCTGCACGTTACGGGCAACACGATAGTGTTCGTCGCCTACAATGCGCGGATCCATCATGCGGCTGGTTGAATCCAGCGGGTCCACAGCCGGATAGATACCAAGTTCGGCAATCTGACGGCTGAGAACCGTCGTTGCGTCCAAGTGCGCGAATGATGTCGCCGGCGCCGGGTCGGTCAAGTCATCGGCCGGAACGTAAATGGCCTGCACCGATGTAATCGAGCCCTTAGTGGTTGATGTAATGCGTTCCTGCAGGGCACCCATGTCGGTAGCCAGCGTTGGCTGGTAACCCACCGCTGACGGAATACGACCCAGCAGCGCCGACACTTCTGAACCCGCTTGCGTGAAGCGGAAGATGTTATCGACGAAGAACAGAACGTCCTGACCTTCCTGGTCGCGGAAGTATTCAGCAACCGTCAGGCCCGACAGAGCCACCCGCGCACGCGCACCGGGAGGTTCGTTCATCTGGCCGTACACCAGCGCAACCTTTGAACCCGGGCCGTCGGTCTTGATAACACCCGATTCAATCATTTCGTGGTAAAGGTCGTTCCCTTCGCGGGTACGCTCGCCCACACCGGCGAATACCGACACACCACCGTGCGCCTTAGCGACGTTGTTGATCAGTTCCATGATGGTTACGGTCTTGCCCACGCCGGCGCCGCCGAACAGGCCGATCTTGCCGCCCTTGGCGTAAGGGGCCAACAGGTCGATGACCTTAATACCGGTGACAAGAATTTGTGCTTCCGTGGCTTGTTCAACCAGCGGCGGTGCATCGCGGTGGATGGGGTCCTTGCGTGTTGCAGTCACAGGTCCGCGCTCGTCGATCGGCTCGCCGATCACGTTCATGATGCGACCCAGTGTGCCGGCGCCAACCGGCACGGCAATTGCGGCACCGGTATCGGTTACAGGCTGGCCACGCACAAGACCGTCGGTCGTATCCATGGCAATCGTGCGCACGGTGTTCTCGCCAAGGTGCTGCGCAACTTCCAGAACCAGCGTCTTGCCTTCATTCTGCGTGGTCAGCGCGTTCAAAATCGCCGGCAGCTGGCCGTCAAACTGAACGTCAACCACCGCGCCGGTGATCTGGGTAACTTTGCCTGTTGCTTTCGTCATTTTACTCTCTCCTTAATTACTAAACGGCTTCGGCGCCGCTGATGATTTCGATCAGTTCCTTGGTGATGTACGCCTGACGTGTACGGTTATAAACCAGCGTCAGGCGGTTGATCATGTCGCCGGCGTTGCGTGTCGCGCTGTCCATCGCCGTCATCTGCGAACCATAAAAGCCCGCCATTGTCTCCAACAGGATGCCATACATCTGCATCGCGGTGGCGCGCGGCAGCAGGTTTTCCAGTACCGTGGCGGCATCGGGTTCAAATTCCACAATCGCCTGCGCTTCGCCCTTGGTTTGTGTAGTTTCGGGCATCGGCACCGGCAGCAACTGCGTGGCGGTTGTAATCTGCGTCATCGCTGACTTGAACTTGTTGTAAACGACAATACAGCGATCGAATTCGCCGCGCTCGAACATCGGCAACAACACATCCTGCACGCGCACGGCGTCTTCCATGCTCAGCTTCTTGCGGCCGATATCTTCAAGGCTGCCGATCATCAGATTGGCGTAATCGCGCTTCATAGCCGTTGCGGCCTTGCGGCCAACGGTGAAGATGCGGACATCCTGGCCCTTGGCCTGCAAATCGCGTACTTGCTTGCGCGCTTCCCGGATGATCGAGCTGTTGAACATGCCGCACAGACCACGATCGGCCGTAATCGCCAGCACGCACACCGGCTTGTTGGTGATGTCGGCGCGCAGCAGGCGCGGCAGTGTTTCGCCGCTGGTGGCAGCGCCGGCAGCAAGATTGCTGAGAAGGCGCTGCATGGCTTCAGCGTATGGACGTGCAGCTTCGGCCTGCTCTTGCGCGCGGCGCAGTTTGGCGGCAGCCACCATCTTCATGGCGCTGGTGATCTTCCGCGTGTTCTTCACGCTTTCGATCCGGGTTTTAAGGTCGCGTAGTGATGGCATTAAGCGAAGCCCTTCACAACTTTTTCAATGGTCGCCTTCAGCTTGGCTTCTGTTGCATCATCCAGCTTTAGGCTGTCGCGGATGCTGGCCAGAATATCCTTGCCGTTGCTGCGCAGTTCGCCCAGCAGTGCCTTTTCAAATGGCACAACGTCGGCAACCTTCAGGCCGTCAACCATGCCCTTGGTACCAGCATAGATAACGCAGACCTGCTCTTCAACTGGCAGCGGGCTGTATTGCGGCTGCTTCAGAAGTTCGGTCAGGCGCTCGCCACGACGCAGCAACTGCTGGGTCGCCGCATCAAGGTCTGATGCGAACTGGCTGAACGCAGCCATTTCACGATACTGGGCCAGCTGCAGCTTGATACCGCCAGCAACCTGCTTCATCGCCTTCACCTGAGCGGCCGAACCCACGCGCGACACCGAAGCCGGTGACACGGCGGGCAGGATGCCCTTATAGAACAGCGACGTTTCAAGGAAGATCTGGCCGTCGGTGATCGAAATCACGTTGGTCGGAATGTAGGCCGACACGTCACCGGCCTGCGTTTCGATGATCGGCAGCGCCGTCAGCGAACCGCCGCCGTTTTCGTCGTTCATCTTCGCCGCGCGCTCCAGCAAGCGGCTGTGCAGATAAAACACGTCGCCGGGGTAAGCTTCGCGGCCCGGGGGGCGGCGCAGCAGCAGCGACATCTGGCGGTACGCCACAGCCTGCTTTGACAAATCGTCGTAAACGATCAGCGCGTGCATGCCGTTATCGCGGAAGAATTCGCCCATCGCAGCGCCAACATACGGGGCCAGGAACTGCAGCGGTGCCGGGTCGGATGCCGTCGCAGCGACAACAATCGAGTATTCCATCGCGCCAGCTTCTTCCAGCTGCTTCACGATTTGCGCAACCGTCGAACGCTTTTGGCCAACAGCAACATAGATGCAGTACAACTTCTTCTTTTCGTCGTTGCCCTTGTTGATCTCGCGCTGGTTGATGAACGTATCGATGGCCACCGCCGTCTTACCGGTCTGGCGGTCGCCGATGATCAATTCGCGCTGGCCGCGGCCGACGGGCACAAGACTGTCGATCGCCTTCAGGCCGGTTTGCATCGGCTCGCTAACCGACTTACGCGGAATGATGCCGGGTGCCTTCGTTTCAACGCGCGCCTTGGTCACATCCTTCAGCGGGCCCTTGCCGTCGATTGGTTCGCCAAGACCGTTTACAACGCGACCCAGCAGACCCTTACCGACGGGGCATTCAACAATCGCACCCGTACGCTTGACGATATCGCCTTCGCGGATTTCAGCGTCTGAGCCGAACACAACAACACCCACGTTGTCGGCTTCAAGGTTCAGGGCCATACCCTTCACGCCGTTCTGGAATTCCACCATTTCACCGGCGCGGACGTTTTCAAGGCCGTAAATACGGGCGACCCCGTCACCAATGCTGATGACCTGGCCGACTTCCGACACGACAGTCTGCGTATCGAAATTGGCGATTTCCTTTTTCAGGATGTCGGTGATTTCTGCTGTGTTGATTTGCATTGCTTACTACCTTCTACTTACTTGATTTCGATAACTTGTCCGCCGATGCGAACAAAAGCCTTGCCCATATCCGGGCGTTCTTTCGTGGGTATCCTGCGCTTTACAGGCACTCTCCGGTGCACAGCGGCTGAAGCCTGTGCGCTGCCATCGGGGCGAACGACTGACGATGCAACAGCGACTGTCGCATAGCCCACTGTGTATTCATCGTCCGACGTATTGGCAACGCCATTATCAGGATTTCCCCAACTTTCAGACATCATTATCTCCTATCCCAATCAAATCTTTCTTATGCGGCTGCTTCCAGCTGATGTTGCAATAACGTCAGCTGCGACTTCAGCGTGCGGTCATACAGCGTTGCACCGATTTTAATTTGCATGCCGCCCAGCAACGTCGGATCAACGGTTACGTTCAGCTTGATTGTCGCGTTGTGCTTGGCCGACAGAACGCGGGCCAGTTCATCCTGCTGCGCAGGCGACAACGGCGCGGCGCTGCGAACCTCGGCTGTACGCTCACCACGGCGGGCGGCGCACTCGGCTTCAAAAGCCGCAATAATATCTTCCAGCGCATTCTGGCGCTTCTTGCCGGCAACCAGTGACAGGAATTTCTGGGTCAGTGCATTCAGCTGCAGCTTTGCAGCCAGCTGTTTCAGAACCTTGGTTTGCGTCGCGCGGTCGATCAGCGGATGCTCCAGCGAACGGCGCAGATCGGCGCTCGCAGCAATCGTTTCGCGCAGCGCGGCCATGTCATGCTCGATCGCGGGCAGCACATGCTGTTCGGCCGCCAGTTCATACAGGGCCAAAGCGTAACGGTCTTCGACGCGGGCGCTGGCGCGCGACACGGATTCGATAGCAACATCTTCGGTGCGGGCGGGTTGGGCGGGCACGGGTGAAATCCTTTGAAATCTCAAGAAAAACCGCGTTTTGGATAGCATAGGGGTATAGGCGGCGCAACCATTTAAAACTCCCCGGAAAACACTTGAAAACAGGGGAAAATCGGGCCTATTTTGACCCCCTATTTTGAGCCTCTATCGTTTAAGGAAATTCCCGGATGGCCGACACCAATGGCCCCACCGTCGTCTCCCTCGCATCCGCCAGCCTGCAGCGCCAGGGGGCCAATGCACAGCAGAACCTGCTGACCCTGCTGACTACCTGTTACGAAACACCGGCGCTTTTCTGCGTCGCCCTGCAACAATCACAACTCGCCCTTGGCCACCTTTACATGCTGAAGGTTGCCGAACTGGTCGGCGCTGCTCCCATCGCCTTGCAACAGTGGGCCGATCCCCGAAGCCCGCATCGCCCGCCACCACGCTCTGTCATGGTGCAGGTCGCTGCCGCTGTCGGTGTGGTGCTGGAGTGCATGGCTAAGGGTGAAACACCCGACCATTATGAATTGACAAGCCGTGTCAACCAGCGCGTCAGTGAAAAACTGAATTTCTAAAGGAAGCTGTAAGGATCGATATCGACCTGTACCTTAACCGTCCGGGGCAGTTCGGCATGTTGCAGCCACTTGGCCAGAAGCGGCTGCAGCTTGGCATCGCGCGGCGCTTTCACAAGAAAGCGGTTGCGGTACTTGCCGCGCAGGCGTGCAATCGGCGCCGGTGCCGGGCCCAGAACGACTACGCCTTCACTATGTGGCGCCGTGGCGGCCAACGTCTTGCCCGCACGCTCGACAGCGCCCAGATCGGCGCCGCTGACGATCAGCGCGGCCAGGCGGCCATAAGGCGGCATACCGAACACCTCGCGCTCGCGCAGCTGCGCCGCAAGGAAGTTATCGCGGTCATTCTTCACTAGGCTTTTCATCAGCGGTTGCTCGGGATCTGTCGTTTGCACCAGCACGCGGCCCGGCTTGTCGCCGCGGCCCGCGCGGCCCGCCACCTGGGTCAGCACCTGATACGTGCGTTCGGCGGCGCGCAGGTCGCCACCCGCAAGGCCAAGGTCGGCATCGATCACACCCACCAGCGTCAGCCCCGGGAAATTATGGCCCTTCGTCACCATCTGCGTGCCGACAAGGATATCGATCTTCCCGGCCGCCATGTCATCGATTACCGCGCGCATATCGTTCGGGTGTTCGGGGCGGTCGCTGGTCAGCACGGCGATACGCGCGTCGGGGAACAGTGCTTTCGCTTCTTCCTCGATACGCTCGACACCCGGCCCGCATGCCGCCAGCTGGTCGGGCGTGCTGCACGCCGGGCATGCGTCGGGCATGGTTTGCCCGTAACCGCAGTGGTGGCACAGCAGCCGCGCGTTGCCATCGTGGCTAACCAGCCACGCCGCGCATTGCGGACACTGGAAGCGGTGGCCGCAGTTGCGGCACAGTGTCAGCGGCGCATAACCGCGGCGGTTCAAGTATAAAAGACTTTGCTCGCCCTTTTCCCGCTGTTCTTTCAGCGCTTTTACCAGCGATGGCGCCAGCCATGATTGGCGCGCCGGCTTGTCGATGCGCACATCAACCAGATTTACGTCGGGCAGCTTCGCAGCGCCGTAACGCGCCGGCAGCGTAACGCGCTGATAGCGCCCCTGCTGTACATTGCCCCATGTTTCAAGCGACGGCGTTGCGGTTGAAAGAATAACCGGAATGCTTTCGTGCTGCGCGCGCGCAACCGCCATGTCGCGCGCCTGATACAGCACGCCTTCTTCCTGCTTGAAAGTGTGCTCGTGCTCTTCATCAACTACAATCAATGATAATTGATTGTAGGGTAATAAAAGCGCACTGCGCGCACCCACAACAAGCCGTGCCGCACCCTTCGCAATGTCGTGCCACGCACGGCGGCGCTGCGCCGGCGTCAGTTCCGAATGCCATTCGGTGGGCGCAAAACCGAAGCGTTTGGCAAGGCGTTGCAACAGCTGCGCCGACAGCGCGATTTCCGGTAACAGTACCAGCACTTGCCGGCCGTCCTTCAGCGCTGCTTCAATCGCCGCGGAATACACTTCGGTCTTGCCGCTGCCCGTCACGCCATCCAGCAGCGTGACGGAAAATCCGGCGCCAACCTTGCCTACAAGCTTTGCCGACGCCGCCTGCTGGTCAGCCGTCAGCGCGGGGATAACCGGCGCGACATCAGCCGCAGCTTCTTTCACCTTACCCGCGCGCTTCAGCGGCATCTGCAGCGCACCGGTACCGCTCAGTACCATTTTCAGAATCGCGCCCGGCGGCGTAAGGGTGTAACGCGCCATCCAGTCGATGAACTTCTGCTGCGCATCCGGCAAGCGCGGGATATCCAGCTTTGCGGCCAGTGGCTTCAGCTTCGATACCGGCACGCTTTTGTCGGGCGGCGCATCCCATACGATACCGACCGCCTTGTCACGCCCGAACGAAACCGCCACATAATCACCCGGCGCCACATCCATTTCTGCCGGCACCAGATAGTCGTAAACATGCGTCGCCAGCGCACGTAACGGCGGCAAAGGCACAAGAACACGGCAGGTTCGGGTCATTGTAGAAATCTAGCGCCGACGCTATAATAAGCCTATGCAAATTTTCCTCGACAGCGCCGATGTCGGCGAAATCACCGAACTGGCCGCCACCGGCCTGGTTGACGGCGTCACCACTAACCCGACGCTGATCGCCAAAAGCGGGCAGGACTTTAAAAAGGTCGTCGAAAAAATCTGCGGCATCATCCCCGGCCCGGTCAGCGCCGAAGTCGCCGCCACCGATACCGCCACCATGCTGAAGGAAGCCGCTGTCCTGAAAAAGATCGCACGCAACATCGTCATCAAGATTCCGCTGACGTTCGACGGCCTGCGCGCTTGCCAGCAGCTGGCAAAGGATAAAGTGAAAACCAACGTCACGCTGAACTTCACCGCCAATCAAGGCCTGCTGGCCATGAAAGCGGGCGCAACGTACCTGTCGCCTTTCCTTGGCCGCTTTGCACAGAACGGCGGCGACCATGCCGCGCTGCTGGCCGACCTGATTACCATCAAGCGCAATTACGGCTTCGCCACGCATATCCTTGCCGCCAGCATCCGCACCGCCGACCAGGCGCTGCTGGCCGCGAAGCTGGGCGCCGACTGCGCCACCATCGGCCCCGCCGTATTTCGCGAGCTTATCAAGCACCCGATGACCGACGACGGCCTTGCCGCCTTCATCAAGGATTGGCAATCAACCGGGCAAAAGATTTGTTAGCCGCCCAACTTTCACTGGCCGGCGTTATTGAAGACGACGTCGCGCAGGTGCTGGAACGCTGGCAAACATGGATGCAAAGCGAACGCCGGTATGCGGCGGCTACCATCCGCATCCGCACCGATACCATTATCCACCTGCTGAAGTTCCTGCAAACGCACCTTGGCCACCCGGTGGCGCTACGCCACCTTGCGGCGCTAACACTGGCCGACTTCCGCGCCTGGCTGGCCGGTCAGGCGGCGGGCGGGCTAGCCGCCAATTCGCGCGCTTACCATGTTTCGGGCGCCCGCGTGTTTTTCCGCTGGCTTGAACAGAACGGCATTCTGGCCTGCCCCGCGCTGGACCAGTTGCAAACACCCAAGCGCACCAAGGCCCTGCCGAAAGCGCTGAACGAACAACAGTCGCGCCACCTGTTAAGCGAAGCGGCGACGGCAGGTGACGATGCCGCCACAGCGGCGCGCGATGCGCTTCTGCTGGTGCTGCTGTACGCCACCGGCCTGCGCATCAGCGAAATGCTGGCGCTGAATGTCGGCGATGTGCAGGGCAAGACGGAAATCATCGTCACCGGCAAGGGCAACAAGCAGCGCATGGTGCCGCTGCTGCCCGCCGTGCAGCAGGCGCTTGAAAACTACCTGCCCTATCATCCGCAGGCCGGCAAGAATGCGCCGCTGTTCCTCAGCAAGCGCGGGCAGCGCGAGTATGTCGCCGCCGTCGACGCCCGCTTTCAGGCTCTGCGCCGCCAGCTGGGCCTGCCCGAACACCTGACACCCCACGCCTTGCGGCACACATTTGCCACCCACCTGCTGGCTGGCGGGGCCGATCTGCGCACCCTGCAGGAGCTGCTGGGCCATGCCTCGCTCAGCACCACGCAGGTCTATACCAACGTCGAAACCGCGCAATTACTGGATACATTCCGCAAGGCCCATCCACGCGGCTGAAGTATTTGACAAAGCCACCGCCCCTTCCCTATAAGGTGCCCATATTCAGGGGAGCACATAATGAAAAGCAAAAAGCAAAACATCTATCTTATCCTTCCTCTCACGCTGTGGGAAAACGAGGCCACCGGGCCGAAAGCATCCCTGCGCGCGCTATTTGAAGGTGACAAGGATTACGCCAACTCGGCATGGACAAAGCGCACCAAGGTCAATGCGGCTGGCATGTGCGCTGTTGTGCTTGAGCGCGAGCCCTTTACAGGTTCCGACCTGCACCGCTTTGAAAAAGGCATTATCGCCAGCCTGAACAGCCCGCGCATCAAAGTTTACCAAGATGGTGCCGAGTTCACCGCAGCGCTGAAGCGTAACGGACTCAGCTTCGACGGCGCCTTCACGCCGGAAAGTGCACCGGTTCTTACTGCGCCCGAACGCGTGATATACAACGGCGCTGCCGATCCGCGCCGCTTCCGCCGCCGTGAACGCGCGCCACGCCCCAGCCGCTTCGGTTAATACAAAAACCAGCTGATTTTGCGCAATGCTGCCTTGTCGACATGTTCGACAATCGCCTGCGCACGGTCTTCCACCTGCAGATAGCTGGAATGCAGTACATTCAGCAGGCGATCCGCGCCCTTCAGCGGCTCACCCCATGCCGGCCTTACGTCTTCCGGCACACCTTTGATGCCCAGACGGTACAGATATGACGCCGCAGCGAACACCGGACAGGTCACTTCCTCGTCGCCGTCTTTGTTCTTGTCTTCCGCCACAATGAATTCATTCAGGAATCCGTAGCGACGGCTGTATTCACGAAATGATGTGCGCTTCGGGTTTTGCGAGCGGATGACCTCGACATTGCTGTTCACCTCAGCATCGCCATAAGCATTCGCGATCGCCTTGTCGATAAATGCGCGGCCATGCTTTAGGAAAGCCGACTCCAGATAAACGGAATGTGGCTTTACCTTCAACTGCTTGATGATGTTTTCGATATACGACGTACCGATTTCCTTCCGCATATGGAAATCGTCGATCATGATGCATAGCTGAACATCTTCACCGTCAAACGTTTTCAGGATGCGTGGCAGCCATTCGTTCGCCTCGGCGATACGGTCAGCCGGATTACAGTACGGGTCGATATGGCAGTATTCGATACTAATCACGAATGCAGAGCCTTGCCGAACGTGGCCAGCGCGGCTTCTTTCACGACTTCGCTTAATGTCGGGTGCGCGTGGCAGGTGCGCGCGATGTCCTCGCTGCTGGCACCAAACTCCATCGCCATCGCACATTCGGCGATCAGGTGGCCAGCATCGGGGCCAAGAATGTGCACGCCCAACACGCGGTCAGATTTGGCATCAGCCAGGATTTTCACAAAACCTTCCACATCATTCATCGCGCGGGCGCGGCCGTTAGCGCTGAACGGGAACTTGCCGATCTTGTATTGCACCCCGGCCTTCTGCAGCTCTTCCTCGGTCTTGCCCACGCTGGCAACCTCGGGCCATGTATAGATAACGCCGGGAATCGCGTCGTAATTCACATGGCCGTACTTGCCGGCCAGCATTTCAGCCAGCGCCACGCCTTCTTCCTCGGCCTTGTGCGCCAGCATTGGCCCGGCAATCACGTCGCCGATCGCATAAATGCCCGGCACGTTGGTCTTGAAATGTGAATCGACTTTCACGCGCTTGCGCTCGTCCAGATGCACACCGGCTTGTTCCAATCCCAAACCGTCGGTATAGGGCCGGCGGCCGATCGCCACCAGTACGACGTCATAGGATTCAGAAACAGCCGCGCCGCCCTTGGCCGGCTCCATCGTCAGCGTGACGCCGGATTTTTTCTCGGCCTTTGTAACCTTGGTGGCCAGCTTGAACACCAGACCCTGCTTTTCCAGCATCTTCTGTGTGGCCTTCGCCAGCTCCAGATCCATGCCCGGCAAGATGCGATCAAGATATTCAATCACCGTCACCTTGGAACCAAGGCGCGCCCACACCGAACCCATTTCAAGGCCGATCACACCGCCGCCGACGACCGCCATCTTGTCCGGAACCTTGTCCAGTGTCAGCGCGCCGGTGGATGACACAATGGTCTTTTCGTCGATCGCGACGCCCGGCAGGCTCATCACATCCGAACCCGTGGCGATGATAATATGCTTGGCGGCATACGTGCCCTTGCCGGCGCCGTCGGTCACCTTCACTTCGCCCGGCTTGCTGATAACGCCTTTACCCTGCAGCCACGTTACGCCGTTTTTCTTGAACAGAAATTCAATACCCTTGGTGTTGTCGGCCACCACTTTATCCTTGTGCGCCATCATCGCCTTCAGGTCGAGCCCGACATTCGACACCTTGATACCGTGCGCCGGGAAGCCGTGCTGCGCGTCGTGGAATTTTTCTGAGCTGACCAGCAACGCTTTCGACGGGATACAGCCAACATTCAGGCAGGTGCCGCCCAGCGTGCTGCGCATTTCAACGCACGCTGTCTTCAGGCCCAGTTGCGCAGCCTTGATCGCGCATACATAACCGCCCGGTCCGGCGCCGATTACAACAACATCAAAACCCTGTTCAGCCATTTAAAACTCCGTTGGCATTTATATAGCAGAAGGGTAAGTTCGATGTAAGTGGGGACACAATATGAAGAAATTACTGGGTCTTACCGTTCTCGTTCTTATCGCACTCGCTGCTGGTTATATCGGCAGCGGCCTACGCGATGTCAAGCCGGACGCCGGAACCGAAACCGCATTCGAACGCATCATGCGCACCAAAACCCTGCGCTGCGGCTATGCCGTTATCGGCCTTGGCGTCATCAAAGACCCGAACACCGGCACCTTGTCAGGTACGGTGCACGATATCGTGGAAGAAGCCGGCAAAGCTCTGGGCCTGAAGATCGAGTGGGCCGAGGAAATGCCCTTCGGCGGCGCCATCGAAGGGCTGAAGGCCGCCCGTTATGATGTGATTTGCGCACCGCTATATGCACGCCCGAACATGATGCCACACGCTGAAATGAGCGAGCCGTATTACGCCGTTCCAGTCAACGCCTATGTGCGCACGGGCGACAAGCGCTTTACGTCGCGTGATATTGTGAACCAGCCTGAAATAAAGATTTCATACCAGGACGGCACCATTCCGGCCTTCGTGAAGCAGAATGATTTTCCGCAAGCTGGTGGACTGACGCTGCCCGACATGGATTACAGCGATATCCTGATGGGTGTCAGCAGCGGCAAGGCCGATATCACGTTCGTTGAACCGGCGGTGGCTGAAGGCTTCATGGCCAACAACCCCGGCACACTGGAAGTGGCGACCGCCATCAGCCCGCTGTATGTGTTTCCGGTCGTGCTGGCTGTCAACAAGGGCGAATACAGCCTGAATACGATGCTCAGCTGGACCATCCGCTACATGCGCGCCAACGGCCAGCTGGATGCCATCATCCGAAAGTATGAGAAATACCCCGGCATGTTCATGCCGATCACGCAGGAGTATGTGAAATGAAAAAATTTCTGACCGTCGTCGCACTGGTTATCATTGCGGCCGGTGCCGGCTGGTATGGCGCGGGCCTGCGGTACAGTGAAGGCAGCACGACTTCCGAAACCGCCTTCGAGCGCGTGATGCGCACCAAAACCCTGCGCTGCGCCTATGCGTTGTGGCCACCTTCGATCCTGATGAAAGACCCGAACACAGGAAAGATCTCGGGCGCCGCCGCTGATATTATTGAACTTCTGGCCCAGCGTACGGGCCTTAAGGTTGAATGGACTGAAGAAGTCGGCTGGAGTTCCTATATTGAAGGACTAGATACAGGCCGCTACGACGCATTCTGCTCTATGGGCTGGCTGATGACGGAAAGGACGGCCCGCGTACGCTATTCCCTGCCGATTACTTATTCGTCACTGCATATGTACGCGCGCACCGATGACCAGCGTTTTAACGATGGCCTTAGTGGGTTGAATGATCCTGCCTATGGCATCGCGGTAATGGATGGCGAGATTTCACAGAAATACGCAACCAAGCACTTCCCGAAAGCAAGGCAGGTTGCCACGCCTCAGGTGGGCGACATCACCCAGATTTTTCTGGATGTTGCGACAAACAAGGCTGATGTCGTGTTTAACGACCCCAGCCTGGCACGTGAATTTAATGAAAAGAATCCCGGCAAGCTTCGTCAGGTGACAAAAGAGCCGCTGGCCGTTTATGCCAATGTCTTTGCTGTAGGGTTCAAGGAAAATGACCTGCAGGAATTTATAAATGCATCACTTCAGGAACTTTTCAATTTCGGCGATATCGACCGTATCTTCGCGAAGTACGAGCCAGACCGGTCCGTATTTATGCCGATTGCAAAGCCTTATGTTTTACCAGCCGCCCCGCAATAATCAGAAAAGGCCGAACCACAGGCCAAAGCCATGAATGATACCGATCGGGAAGAAGATCGCCCCGGCGATCAGGAACCCCCACTGCCCGGCCTGCAGGCACACAATAACGTGCGTCAGCCACGCAGCGAACATGGCAAAAATCAAGCCGATGTCGGCGATGCCGGCATTGCGGATTTTAAAGACGATGTCCGAAGCCATTTTACACTGCAATCAGCAGGCGTTGCGGATCTTCAATCGCTTCCTTGATACGCACAAGGAACGTCACCGCCTCGCGGCCGTCGATGATGCGGTGGTCATACGTCAGCGCCACATACATCATGGGGCGGATTTCAATCTTGCCGTCGATTACCACCGCACGCTCGGTGGTCTTGTGCATACCCAGAATCCCCGACTGCGGTGGATTCAAAATCGGCGTACTCATCATGCTGCCGTACACGCCGCCGTTGGTGATGGTGAAGGTGCCGCCGGTCAGCTCGCTCATTGTCAGTTTGCCGTCACGCGCCTTGCCGGCCAGCTGGCCAATCTCCCTTTCGATATCGGGGAACGATTTGGTGTCAGCATCACGCAGCACAGGCACCACAAGGCCCTGCGGCGTACCCACAGCCACACCGATGTCGTAGTAATTCTTGTAGATGATCTCGTCGCCGGCGATTTCGGCATTCACCGCCGGCAATTCCTGCAGCGCCTGGATGGCGGCCTTCACGAAGAACGACATGAAGCCCATTTTCACGCCGTATTTCTTCTCGAACTGTTCCTTGTACTGCGCGCGCAGCGCCATCACCGCCGACATATCGATTTCGTTGAACGTCGTCAGCATCGCGGCGGTGTTTTGCGCCTCTTTCAGGCGTTCGGCGATGCGCTGACGCAGGCGCGTCATCTTCACGCGCTCTTCGCGCGCTTCGTTGGCGCGTGGCCCGGCCGGAGCCGCCGGCGCTTTCGGGGCAGCGGGCGCGGCCGCCTTGCCAGTGCCCAGCATGTTCAAAATATCTTCCTTGGTCACGCGGCCATCCTTACCGGTGCCGTTGGCTGTCGCCGGATCGATGTTGTTTTCAGCAGCCACGCGCGCAGCGGCTGGCATCACGACATCCGATTTTGGCTGCACGGGCGCAGCGCCGGCAGGTGGCTGCAAACGTTCGATGGGTTGTTCAATCGCCGTATCGGGCGCAGCGGTGGGCGATGCCTTGGGCGGTGCAACAGTGGCACCCGCACCTTCGGCGATCGTGCCCAGCACGCTGCCGACCGGAACACTGGCACCCGTCTGCACGGTGATTTCGGAAATGGTACCGGCCGCAGGCGCATTTACTTCCACCGTCACTTTGTCGGTTTCCAGTTCAACCAGCGGCTCGTCGGCACGCACACTGTCGCCGACATTCTTCAACCATTTGGCAACGGTGGCTTCGGAAACGGATTCGCCCAGCGCGGGAACTTTAATGGCAACAGACATGGGTACCTCTTAGATACACTATATTTAACGTGCCTGCTCCAAAAGAGCAATGCGGCAACGCTAAAAAATCACAGCTGTGGCTCTGGATTGTCCTGCGACCGGTCTGGTTGAGGTCGGCCACCAAAAATGCGGTCCCGCAGCGCTTGCACGTCTTCAGGGTCGGCTGTTGATTTGCCATTTTCATCAATTGACGAAGCCAGAACTGAAAGCATGTTGCTGGCATGGTTTGATGCGAGAGCTGCCAGTGGCGCGCCAACCAAATCATCCGCCTCATCTATCTTGAAGTACTGTTTGGCGCGCGCCAGCAAGGCCGTACCTTTTTCAACTTCCGGCCTTACTTCGCGGATGACATCTGCCAGATGCTTTGGATCAAGCTCACCATCCAACAGGAAGATTTCAAGAAGGTCGGCAGCTGCCGCAAACTTTGTGTAGTCAGGAACTAACTCTGGATCTTCAAGGTATACATCAAACAAGAACTGGTGCGTTTTCAGTTGCGCCTGCGCGGGCATAGGCAGCTCTTCATCAAACCACTTAAAGCCTTGAGCGCATATGACAGCGTTCAAATCCTGAAAGTGGCGCAAGTTGTTATGCCAAAATAACAGCGCAGGAAGATATATGCCGAAATAATCCATTTGAAGCCAGCCTTGCCAGAATGGGCGCAACCTACGCCCTTGGCAGACATGAAAGCAATGAATTTATGAAAGCGCCTCGTCCACCAGCGCGGTTTGTTCGGCGGTATGGCGGCTCAGCTGGCCACACGCCGGTGCAGCCGCTGATGTACGACCCACATAACGCGGGCGGCCCGCCTTGTGCTGCAGTTCGGCCAGCACTTTTTCGATGCGGCGATCCATAAACGTCCAGGCGCCCTGGTTTTGCGGCTCTTCCTGGCACCACACCACTTCGGCCTTCGGGTATAGTGCCAGCTGTTCTTTCAGCGTCAGATGCGGGAACGGATACATCTGCTCGACGCGTACAATGGCCACGTCGGCGATCTTCTTGTCGTCGCGCGCCTGCACAAGATCGTAGTATACCTTGCCGGTGCACAGCACGACGCGGCGCACATTCTTCACATCCTTCAGCGTCGTTGATGCGTCGCCAATCACCTTGCGGAAGCTGCTGCCGGGCCCGAAATCGTCCAGCTTCGATACCGCCAGCTTATGACGCAACAGCGACTTGGGCGACATGATGATCAGCGGCTTACGGAACGGGCGGTGCAACTGGCGGCGCAGCACATGGAACAGGTTGGCCGGCGTCGTGATGTTGCAGACCTGCATGTTGTCTTCGGCACACAGCTGCAACCAGCGCTCAAGCCGGGCCGACGAATGCTCGGGCCCCTGTCCTTCGTAACCGTGCGGCAGCAGCAGCACAAGGCCGCACATGCGCAGCCACTTGGCTTCGGCGCTGGCGATGAACTGGTCGATCAGCACCTGTGCGCCGTTGGCGAAATCGCCGAACTGCGCTTCCCAGATGGTCAGCGTGTTGGGCTCGGCAGCACTGAAGCCGTATTCAAAGCCCAGCACGGCCGCCTCCGACAGCAGCGAGTTCACAATCTCGATCTTGGCCTGCTGGCCTTCCTGCAGATGGTTTAGCGGCGTGTATTTCTGGCCGGTCTTCTGGCAGTTCAGCACGGCATGGCGATGCGCGAACGTGCCGCGCTCGACATCCTCGCCCGACAGGCGCACAGGGAACCCTTCCGCCAGCAGCGAACCGAACGCCAGCGCTTCGCCGGTGCCCCAGTCGATGCCGTCACCACTGGCAATGGCAGCTTTCCGCGCGGCCAGCACACGGGCGATCTTGTTATTCACGTCGATAGTGGCTGGCACCGCGCCAAGATGCTCGCCGATATCCTTCAGCTTCTCCAACGGCACAGCGGTCGCTGTCGTTACTGCGTCGATATACGTCGGGTCTTCGGGCGACGCATCGGCGGTGGCGGCCTTCAGGCCGCTCCAGGCGCCTTCCAGCCAGTCAGCCTTGTTGGCCTTATAGGTGCTGGTCGCCTTGAACGCTTCTTCCAGCGTGGCATTGAAATCATCAACCAGGGCCGTCACGTCACCCTTGGTCAGCGCGCCGTCGCGCACCAGCTGTTCGGCATAAATGGCGCGCGTGGTCGGGTGCGTCTTGATCTTCGCGTACATCAACGGCTGCGTGAATGCGGGTTCGTCGCCTTCATTGTGGCCGTGGCGGCGGTAACCGATGATATCCAGCACGACATCACGGGCGAACTGCTGGCGCCATTCCAGCGCCATGCGAGCGGCCCGCACAACAGCTTCGGCGTCGTCGCCGTTCACATGGATGACCGGGATGTTGATCATCTTTGCCATATCGCTGGCATACGGCGTGCTGCGCGCGTCATCGGTGCCGGTGGTGAAACCGATCTGGTTGTTGGTGATGATATGAATCGTGCCGCCGGTCTTGTAACCCTGCAGTTCCGACATCATCAGAATCTCGGCCACGATGCCCTGCCCGGCGAACGCTGCGTCGCCATGTAGGACCAGTGGCAGCACTTGCTTCAGAACCTGCGCATCATACGGTAATGTGCGGCCGCTGCGCTGAAATTGCTTCGCGCGCACTTTACCTTCAACCGCGGCGCCGACGAATTCAAGGTGCGACGGATTGGGCGACAGCGAAACGTGGATCCTGCGACCTGCCACATCGCGGTCGTTCGAATAGCCCATGTGATATTTCACATCACTGCTGCCGGGCACGCCTTCCGGGTTCGGCGCCGCGCCCTGGAATTCGGCCAGCAACTTGGTGAACGGCTTGCCGCAAGTGTTCGTCAGCACGTTCAGGCGGCCGCGGTGCGCCATGCCAAGGCAGATTTCATCAACGCCCAGCTGCGCGCCGCGCTCCAGTATCTGCTCGATGGCCGCCATGCAGCTTTCGCTGCCCTCAAGGCCGAAACGCTTCACGCCGACGAACTTTTTGGCCAGGAATTCTTCCAGCCCCTCGGCGCGCGTGATATCGCCCAGAATCTTCTTCTTTTCAGCGGCGCTGAAGGTAATCGCCCCGTTCTCGATCCTGTCCTGCCACCAGCTGCGCTGCGCCGGGTCGGTCAGGTGCATATATTCAAAGCCCGTGGTACCGCCGTAAATGGCCTGCATCTTCGGGTTGGCCTGCAGCTCGGGGTGGCCCGGCGGCGGTGTCATGCCCAGTGGGTCCAGCGACGCGGCAAAGTGGCCATACGTGCGCCATGCATCAGCCACCTTATCGTGCGGCGTAATGATGGCTACCGGCGCGGCGGCAGCTTGCGGTTGCGCTGCGGCCGGTCTGTCTTCGGTTTTCTTCGGCTTCGATGCAACAGGCGCATCGGGGTCGTTCACGCCGACAACGCGCGTGGGGTGACCCGGGCGCCAGCTTGCGCCGCGCAGTTCTTTCAGCACTTCGTGTTCGTCATCGTTCAGCGCTGCGAAAAAGTTCTGCCAGCTTTCATCCACGTCGGCCGGGTTAGAAACATAGCGTGCATACAGCTCGGCGATGTAATCGGCGTTGGCACCCGACAGGAATGTAATGAAATCGTTGCGCGCCGCTGAAGCAGCGGGTTCGCCAACAAGTGTCAGATGCGGAGTCGTCATAGAAGCCCAGTTTGCAGAAACATAAGGGGCCGCCGGAATTCCCAGCCGCCCCTTTGTTATATATAATAAAGGTTAACAGGTTTTACAGGGGATTTTCGTATCGCCAAGGGTCCAAACACCCTTATGCGACTTTCAGGCAACAAAAAGCCGCCTATCCAAGGAAAGGCGGCTTTTTAGGCGTCAGGAAGCCTAGAAGCGCAGATGGGCAGCGCTTATGCGAACTGAAGTTGCAAGGGCGGTATCATCACGCTCGATACAAGGCCCGCCTTCGCCCAGCAGGCGCTCGATAGCCGTGTCTTCGCAATAGGGCCGGCCAGCAGCAGGTACGGTGCGGCGCGCCGCTGCTTCTTCAAAAAGATGGGCATTGGGTGCCTCGTCATCATGGCGGGCAAGATCA
This sequence comes from Bdellovibrionales bacterium, assembly GCA_050248995.1. Lineage (GTDB taxonomy): Bacteria > Pseudomonadota > Alphaproteobacteria > JAIXQD01 > JAIXQD01 > JBFWRI01. The sequence goes on along the minus strand of JBFWRI010000011.1, from coordinate 24,612 downwards.
TGCTGTGTTGCCATATTAAACTCCACTTAGATTTTAAATTAAAAATGGCTGCGCAAAATCCAGCGTTTACCGCAGTCGGGACCAAGTTTTTAGACCGCGCCGCCCTTTGATGTCAAGAACAAGGCTTAGGCAATTTACTTTCACAGGGGGCCGGCCCAGCAGGGGCCTACGCGGCTGCCGGAACAACGTAAATATGGGGGAATGCCGGCACTTTCGGTTCCGGCAAAGGAGTTGGCAGTACCGCGTATTTTTGCAGGGCCGGCACCGGGTCGGTGCAATACATATGCAACGCACCATCCATGGCGTGAATGCGCGCCACCGGCAGGTGCCCCACCGGGCTGCGCACCGTTACGCCATCAAGCGATTGGATATACGTGCGGTTCGATTCCTCGAACTGCCAATAGCGGGCCACATTCCCAACATCCGTCGCCCAGTTGGTTGGCTGGATAAGGACCTGGCGGCTAAGCCCCACACCCTGCGGGATGACCTGCGTAATGCCGTGGCTGCCGCGTAGCGTTCGAATGAATTTTTCTTCGAGGGGAGCAAGTGCTTCGCGCTCGGCGCGGTTGCTTTCAAAGTAAGCACCTTTTTCATCTGAAAAAACCGGAGCGTTATTAATAACATCAGCGCCGGAAAGCCTGCGGGCACGGCGCGACAGCTCGCGTATTCTGGCTGAAACGGCATCGAATTGTGCAGAGCTGCTCATGGCAAAACTCCTTGGCGATTAAATTCACCAAGACTATGGAACCCGCCAAAGACAGTGTCAAGTTAAGCGGCTTAGTCCAGTGCCAAATCCCAAGCTTTACCAACAAGCGTTGGTTGACCGTTTGCGCGGGCAAATACTGGCAAATCCGACAATGCCTCGTAAGCACCGGCTTGTCGCAATGCACGCAGGGCTTCTATGAATCTCTGCTCGCCGCGCTCGCTTAGGGCATTATGGTTCACAAACAGCATAGCACGGGCACCTGAAAAGTCGGCCGCCACGCTTACATTCTTCAAGCTCGCTGTGGTAGCGCGCAACGGCGCCAGCAGTTTTTCACCAGCGTCGATGCGCGCGAATACGGTATCCTCTTGTTCTTGTGTCAGTCTCGGATGGGTCATGCCAATTCTCCCTTAATATGAAGGCAAGCTAGACAGTCCCCTAGCCCGGGGTCAACGGCTGTGATTACTTTCAGATTGGCAGTAAAGATTAAGCGGCTTGTTTCATGGCCAGCAGCATGGATTCGCCCAACGCCGCCGGGCTTTCCGAAACAATGAAACCGGCGCCACGCATGGCTTCCAGCTTGCCTTCGGCCGTGCCCGTGCCGCCCGAAACGATCGCCCCGGCATGGCCCATGCGGCGGCCTTTGGGCGCCGTGCGGCCGGCGATAAAGCCGACGATGGGTTTCTTGCGCTTGCTGCGCTTGTAAAATTCGGCCGCTTCTTCCTCGGCACTGCCGCCGATCTCGCCGATCATGATGATGCCTTGCGTCTGGTCGTCGTTCAGCAACAGCTCAAGGCAATCGGTGAAGTTGGTGCCGTTCACCGGGTCGCCGCCGATACCGATGCAGGTCGTCTGGCCAAGGCCGACAGCGGTCGTTTGCGCCACCGCTTCATACGTCAGCGTGCCCGAACGCGATACGATGCCGATCTTGCCGCGCATGTGGATATGCCCCGGCATGATGCCGATCTTGCATTCGCCCGGCGTGATGATACCGGGGCAGTTCGGGCCGATCAGACGTGTCTTGCTGCCGGTCAGCGCGCGCTTCACGGCCACCATGTCGTTCACCGGAATACCTTCGGTGATGCACACCACCAGCGGCACTTCGGCGCTGACGGCTTCCAGGATGGCGTCGGCCGCAAATGGCGGCGGTACATAAATCACGCTGGCGTCAGCACCGGTTTCGCGAACGGCCTGCGCCACGGTATCGAACACCGGCAGATCAAGGTGTTTGGTGCCGCCCTTGCCGGGCGTAACACCGCCCACCATCTTCGTGCCGTAGGCAATCGCCTGCTCGGAATGGAACGTGCCCTGCGCGCCGGTGAAGCCTTGGCAAATGACGCGCGTATCTTTGTTGACCAATACTGACATGATTAAGACGCCTTCTTCACTGCTTTAACAACTTTATCCGCCGCGTCGGCAAGATTGTCGGCGGCCGTAATCGCCAAACCGCTTTCCGACAGGATTTTCTTGCCCAGATCGACGTTGGTGCCTTCCAAGCGAACAACCAGCGGCACTTTCAGCGACACTTCCTTCGCCGCCGCAATCACGCCTTCAGCGATGATGTCGCAGCGCATGATGCCGCCGAAGATGTTGACCAGGATGCCCTTCACGTTCGGATCACTCAAGATGATCTTGAACGCCTTGGTCACGCGTTCTTTATCCGCGCCGCCGCCGACATCAAGGAAGTTCGCGGGCTCGGCACCGTACAGCTTGATGATATCCATCGTCGCCATGGCCAGGCCGGCGCCGTTGACCATGCAGCCGATGGTGCCATCCAGCTTCACGTAACTCAGCGAATGCTTGCTGGCCTCGACCTCGGTCGGGTCTTCCTCGGCTTCGTCACGCAGCTCCATGATGTCATTATGGCGGAACAGGCCGTTGTCATCGAACACGACCTTGGCATCCAGCACCATCACATCGCCCTGCGGCGTGATGGCCAGCGGGTTGATTTCAACGATGGCCACATCCTTGGCGATATAGAAGTGATACAGATTGGTGATCAGACGTGTGGCTTTCTTGATCTGGTCGCCCGTCAGGCCCAGAAAGAACGCGGCTTCGCGGCAGTGGTGCGGCTGGATGCCCGCTGCCGGATCGATATCGATCTTCAAGATCTTCTCGGGATGCTTTTCGGAAACTTCTTCGATATCCATGCCGCCTTCGGGCGACGCCATCAGCGTGATGCGGCCCGTGGCGCGGTCAACCAGCAGGCCAAGATAAAGTTCGCGCGCGATGTCAATCGCCTCGCCGATATAGATCTTCTTCACCTTCTGACCCTGCGGACCCGTCTGGTGCGTCACCAGCTGCATGCCCAGCATGCGCGTCGCCTGTTCTTCAACCTCGCCAATCGTCTTGCAGAATTTCACGCCGCCGCCTTTGCCACGGCCGCCGGCATGGATTTGCGCCTTGCACATCCACGGGCCGGTGCCCAGGCGCTTGGCGGCGCTGATGGCCTCGTCAATCGTCGTCGCCATATAGCCCTTGGGCGTCGCGATGCCGAACTGGTCGAACAGGTTCTTGGCCTGGTACTCATGAATGTTCATTTACTTACTCACTCCGTTCGTTTGCGCGGCAACTGACTGCGTTCACCCCGCGCTAGGCAAACTCCCTTACTGCCTTCTCAACTTCGCCCAGCATTTCCTGCCGGGTGCCATCGTTTACCGCAGGCACGGCATAAAATGTCTTAATACGCGCATCTTTTATACCACAAAACTGTAATGTGCCCTCTATCATCGGCTTGTGGATAGCATCGTCGAGACCCGTTGGTTTATACGCATCAACAGCTTGGCCCGTGGTCTGGAACACCAAAGCCCGTTTGTGTTTTAAAAGACCAACCGGCGCGCCGTCTTTAATATCGAAAGCGAAACCACGATTAAACACACGGTCGATATAACCCTGCAAGATCGCCGGACGACCGAACCACCAGATCGGGTAGGTGAACAGCAGCTGGTCGGCCCACAGGATATGTTCGTGTTCTTCCCGCACATCGGGCAGACCGCCATTTTTGTAAGACGTGAAATCATCACCCGACAGCACCGGGTTGAACTTCAGCGCATACAAATCACGCGTGCGCACGTCGTTGCCGGCCTCGCGTAAAATACGCTCGGCAGTTTCAGCAATGGCATGGTTGAAACTTTGCGGATTGGGGTGGGCGTAGATGATAAGCGTCTTGGACATAAAGAACCTGTGCGCTGCAACATAGCGCCGCACCCGCCCTAAGGAAAGCGCCTAATTTTCGTGTTACGCGGCCAGCAGCGGCTTGGTGGCAGTCATCAGTTCCTGCACAGCCTTCACCGAGTTCTCGAACATGGCCTTTTCGTCGGCATTCAGCTGCAATTCGACGATCTTCTCGACACCGCCCGAACCGATGATGCACGGCACGCCGACGTACATGTCCTTCACGCCGTACTGGCCTGTCAGCTGCGCGGCGCACGGCAATATGCGCTTCTGGTCCAGCAGGTAGCTTTCCGCCATCTGGATGGCCGATGCCGCCGGTGCATAGAACGCGCTGCCGGTCTTCAGCAGCTTGACGATCTCGGCGCCGCCGTCACGCGTGCGCTGGACGATTTCATCCAGACGCGTCTGCGTCGTCCAGCCCATCTTCACCAGTTCCGGCAGCGGCACACCCGCGACCGTGCTGAAACGGACCAGCGGCACCATTGTGTCGCCGTGGCCGCCCATCACACAGGCATACACGTCGTTCACGCTGCAGTTGAATTCCATCGCCAGGAAGGTGCGGAAGCGCGACGCATCAAGCACGCCCGCCATGCCGACAACGCGGTTGGCCGGCAGGCCCGATACTTGCTGCATCACCCACACCATCACATCCAGCGGGTTGGTGATGACAATCACGAACGCATTCGGCGCGTGTGCCTTGATGGCTTCGCCCACCGCCTTGACGATACCGGTATTGATGCCGATCAGGTCGTCGCGGCTCATGCCCGGCTTGCGCGGCACGCCAGCCGTAACAATCACAACATCGGCGCCCTTCATAGCGGCATAATCGTTGCTGCCGGTCAGTTCAGCATCGAACCCGGCGACCGGCGCGGTTTCATACAGGTCCAGCGCCTTGCCCTGCGGCACGCCTTCCGCGATATCGATCAGCACAACGTCGCCCAATTCTTTCTGCGCCGCCAGCAACGCCAGTGTGCCGCCAATCTGCCCTGCGCCAACCAGCGCGATTTTCTTGCGTGCCATATTTCAATCTCCTGTCGTTTGTCCTACAGTTACTCCGTTTTAGAAGGGGCGTCCAGATGAAGCAGTATGGGACTGTACAGCGTTTTCTGCCTGAACCTGACCAGCGCCAGGAAGCCATCTACAGGCAATTCTTTGATATGCTGCCGGGCGAGCTCGACAAGTTTCCAACTCTTGTCGGCAAGATGGAAGTCATGCTGGCCCTGGGGATGATTTTCCGCGGCGTGGCTTTGTGCCAACAACTTACAGATCGCTATGGCTCCGCCATCATCGGCGGTCCCTTTAAGGGACAACGTCCCTTCCCTGAGGGCATACGGCCGTCGGGTGCGATGATTTTGACCGGCATGTACGAACACCAGCTTCATCCGGCGTTTGAACGCATCATCGCCACGCCGTATGATACGATCATCAACATTGGTTGCGCCGAAGGCCTATATGCCGTCGGGCTTGCGTTGAAGATGCCGAACGTGCGGGTCATTGCCGCCGATATCGACCCCGAGATGCAGCGGCGCACCCGGGCAATGGCCGAATACAATAATGTGGCTGACCGCATTACCATCATTGGCGAAGTCACACATGCCAATCTTGATAACCTGGTGCAGGGCCGCACACTTGTTATATGTGATATTGAAGGGGGCGAGGAAACGCTGCTTGACGCTGCCTTGGTGCCAGCCCTCGCCCGCTGCGATATGATTGTGGAATTGCATGAGGTCTTTAAGCCCGGCATATTCGACATCATGCAGCAGCGTTTTGGCACAACACATACTATCGAGCGTGTTGAGCCCTACACAGGCACGCCATCGTTGCCTGACGAGTTCAGGTATCTGACCGAGCTTGAGCGTATGCTACTGACGTTCGAAGGGCGGCAGGGCTATACACCATGGGGGCTTTACTGGGCAAAATAACATATTTAACTAATAAAGTTGCTTATATTTCCTTTTAAGAACTTTTTACTTGATTTAGTAAAATATCAGTTTATATTGGATATTAGAAAGTACAGCCTGCCTGCTGCGCCTTATTCAACAATAAGTGCTGCGCGGGCCACCCGGGACTGCAAGGCAGCCGGGGTACGGGCCAAGGCATGGGAAAGCGCCGCATGGGCAATGCGGACCTAGGGCCGTATACGACATAATACATAAGTCCAAGATACAAGGCGAATATCAGCGCTAAAGCGTTGCCGCCTGCGTTCTGCGCACATGATGAAATTCTTTCAGCGCCGCCACAACATCACGGCGGCACTTCCATATGCGGTCTGCCGCCGCTGCCAATTTTTCCTGCTCAGATTCCGGCAAACTGTTTTTATCGGGCACATCCAGCCAGTCACGCGTCGGATGACCACCGCACGCCGTCAGGTTCTGGTCAAACTGGTCCAGCAGTCGCACATACACCGGCAATTCACCCGGCAGCGTACGCCATGCAATCAGCGGTGCACCCGATTTGAACTCGTCCGACTTCAACGGCATCTTTTCGCAGACCGTCATCGCCAGATAAGCCAATACCGATTCACGCACGGTCAGCGTTTGCGTATCCATCTGGTGCTGATGTAACGGGCCGCAGATATCACGCTCCAAAGGCACAAAGGCGGCCAGTTTGGCATTCATGGCCAGTCGGCCGACCATATCCACGGTGGGATCGGGGTCAAGTTCAGGCCGGCGCAGGTTGCGCATGATGACCTCGGGGTTGCGCATCACAAGGCGCAGCGAACAGCGATAAACCCAACGGATCATCGCCTCGCCCAGCTCGGTCAGTTCAGGGTTGGGTTCCCTTTCTTTCTTGCTGTCGGGCTGCGTCCGCTCCGCAATCGCCGCCAGATGCTCTTCGTTGCGAGCCGGTCCATCCATCGCGATACGCGACCACGCCAATGGTGTTGGGATAACCCCCGGCTGGCCCACGCTGGCATCTATCAGTTCAACGCGCTTGTCGGAACCGTTGGCACCCTGCGCCGCTTTCACAATCGGCCCGGTGGCCCCGAAAAACCCTTCGGCTGTGCGATAGCATCCCATCAGCCCGCTTGGGTTGTCATGAATGAATGCGCCTCTGTCATCCACACCAAGGCACTCTTCCAGCTTGTCGACCTCGTCTTCGCTGATATCGGGAATGCAGGCCCGCAGCGGTGTCTTCATGTATGCCATCAGCGCCTTTTGCGCTTCGATCGGGTTATCAACAACGTTTCCGCCCTGAATGCCGATCGTCCGTCGCATTTCAGCAACGCCGTCGTAGAAGATACGGTTATCACCACGCCACCTGGCCATAAAAGCCAGCCCCATGGCACGGCGGGCGATGTCGTCTTCCACGATCTTGCCGTTCTTTTTGAACTCCGCCGATTCAAATATACCCAGCTGCACGGAACGCCCGAATGACGCGAATTCGGTCGCCATCTCGCCGAAGTCGTGCGTCAGGCATGACAGATGATGGCGGCGGCGCAAGCGTCGCCAATGAGGGCCGCGGCGGCTGGCGAACAGGTTATCTTCGATATCCAGCGTGGTCAGGATGCTGTGATGCGCCGTGTTTTCGCCCAGATGCCCGGCGATATAAGGGTCTTTCTGGAAACGCTTCACGTGCGTCAACGCATCAAGGCACAGCGTCAGCGCATATAATGTATCTTCATCAAGGTCGAGGTTCAGCGCTTCGTCCAGCCGCGCCATATAGGCAAGCTTTTCGCTGAACGCGACATCGGGCTGCCATGTAGGCTCGGCGTCGGCACGCAGGGCTTGCAACGGGGTGACAGCGGGACGCTTTGGTAAAGCCGAACCGGCGGACATCGTATTCCTTATAAGTATATGTCTTCAAATCTATGCCCTTTATGAAGGAAAGCGGGCAGCAAAAGCAAGCACGGGCTTTACTTGCAGATCAGGGAGTTAGCGGAAAAGCGCTATTTAAAGCACAGAGGGATACACGAAGCAGGACACCCGCCTTGTCCCATCATCTTCGCGCACATAGCAAGGCTTTAGAACAGCATTTGTATGAAATATTTTGGGGAACTGGTCAGACAGTAACTGCTGTACAGGCTTTGTTTTATCAAGGCGACGAAACCCATCAACTTCCTGAAAAGTTACAAGGCGCTGCAGGTTTGGGTGATCTGTCTCAGGGTCGAAATTTGGATTACGTTCGATCTTCAAAATTTTAATGCGCATCTATCCCTACCTTAATAAATATAACCAACAGGCTACCGGGGATTGGTGAACGGAATCGTAATTCAGCTAAGTGCTTGGCGTTCAAAGGCTTATGATTGGACGCCGTAAAACTCCAGCTGCCACAACAGTTCGGCTTCTTCCATCGGGTATTCGGTGCCGCCACGCGGGTGCACCAGCTTGTGCGGCGGCACATCGCCCGGTGATTTCTGTAATTTCAAGCCGGCGCGCGCCGAAAGGCCCGCTTTCCATGAAAGCGCCATCACCGCCTTGGCGTTCTGCGATTTCAGCATCGTGCGCGTGGTCTCCGGGGGGATGCGGCTGCGCACGGCCAGCGACAGCACAATGAAATCCTCGTCGCGCCACGCGATGGCATCCAGAATGGCGTCTTCGGTCAGTTCGTTCTTGTCGTACAGTTCACGCACGCGCACGGCGGTCGGCACCTTATTGGCTTCCATCCAGTCGATGCGGCGGCGGGCCGTCTGCACGATCTCGCGCGCGGTGGCGGCGTCAAAGTCGCCACGCACGGTCAGCACGTTGAATACGGCTTCATCGACAAATTCGGCCATGCGTACGGCGATGCGTTGCGGCAGGTCGTGCCGTTCGGCCAGCGGCAGCTGGTAATCAGGATGCGTCGTCGCCTGATCGACCATGTAATCATACGTCGCGTCGGTGAACCTGACGCCCTTGTTCAGCAGCAGTTTGCGCGTGGTCTCGATATCATCAAGCCGCACCACCGCGTCGGCCAGGTCGCCGCTGATAGTCTGGCGGGTGGCGATGGCGATGCGCGCCCAGCTTTCCGACCGCGACGCCAGCACATCGATAAGGAAGTCGTCATCCAGCTGCGCATAACCGCGCAGGATCGGCTCGGCCACACTTTGCGCCGCATCCAGCGCCAGCTTTTCCGCCACCTGCGGCGGTGCGGCGCCGCAATCAACAATCGCGCTGGCCAGCGCTTCGCGCACCGCCAGTGTTGAATCAGTGGCCAGCAGCTCCAGCGACTGGCGCGCCAGATCATGTTCAGCAGCGTGGGCCGGGTCGGCGGGGCGCTGCTGCCATATGTTCAACACATGCTGCATGATGGCGAGGCGCACCAGCATCTCGGCATCCGACGCCAGCAGTTTGACGGCCGGGATCGGCAGGGCCGGGTTGCTCGCCAGCGCGGCGCGCACGCTGGGCGAACTGTCGGCGGCAAGGAAAACGAGTATCTCGGGCGGGGCCGACGTATCGGCGGCAAGCTTTGCCCGCTCGGCATACGTGCCGTTCTTGGCAATGTGCTTGGCGTCTTCATAGCTGATCGTCATATCTTATATATAGGGCGTCAAAAGGCCGCCGTCTGCTGGTAATCTGCGGCCTGCATTTCGGTAATGCGGCTGGCGGTGCGTTGGAAATCAAAGGCTAATGCATTATCGGGCGTGCACAGCTGGTCCAGCGCTACGGCACCCGCCATAAAGAACTGGCGGCGGGCGTCATACAGCGCGTCGATCAATACAATAAGCCGGGTGGTTTCGTTGCGCATATCGGCCGTCAGCTGCGGCACACCATCCATGATCACGCAGTTGAAACAGGCGGCGATTTCCAGCATATCCGCCGGCCCCAGCGGTGCACGGCAGATCTCGTCGAACGTCGTCAGCAGCACATCGCCGGATACCTGTTTCAGAACCAGTTCGCGCCCGTCAACCTGCAGCACCTGCGGTGCGATATGTGCACCGCCGGTCAGGCGTGTGAAAACATCGCGTAGCGCCGCGCTTGCGGCGGCGCCCAGCGGAAAATGATAAGCCTGCGTGCCCTGCAGGCGCTGCTGGCGATGATCGACCGCACCCGCCACCTCAAGTACATGGCAATGCCGCTTTATTGCGGCGATGAATGGCAGGAAACGCACGCGCTGTAGCCCGCCGGCATACAGGTTATCGGGCGCGATGTTGGATGTGGCGACCACCACGACACCCAGCCTGAACAGGTCTTCGAACAGCCGCGATAAAATCATCGCATCGGCGACATCCTTCACCGCCATCTCGTCGAAACAAAGCAGGCGCGCTTCGTTTGCAATGGCTACCGCCAGCAACGCCAGCGGGTTGGCGACGCCCTGCCGCCGCGCCGTATCCAGCCTGTGATGCACGTCGCGCATGAACTGGTGGAAGTGCTGGCGCTTTTTCGGCACATGCGTCGGCACGCACGCGAACAGCAGGTCCATCAAAAAGCTTTTGCCGCGCCCTACCGGCCCGTACATATACAACCCGCGCATCTTGTTCGACGTCATGCCGAACAGGCGCTGGAAAAAACCTGCTTTCGAAATTGGCTTGCTTAAGCCACTGCACAGCGCATCCAGATACGGAAGAGCGGCGGCTTCAGCAGCATCGGGGGCCAGCGCGCCGGACTCCAGGCGCTTCTGATAAATTTTACTCGGCAACATCATAAACTTAGAGTGACAAGAGTTAAGGCTTTTGTCAGCCCCGGCCATGAAAGTATTAACTTTTCATAGGTTCCGGCGCCCAAGTGCTATCCTATGCGCATGATCGAACACTTCCAGTTCTTTATGCCTAAATATGTAGAGCCGCATCTTTTCGCGGGGAGCGATACTGTCGACATCCAATCGGTCAACCAGTATTGCAAAAACGAAAGCGAGCGTGTGCGCTTAGAGCTCAGTATGGCCATCCAGCAGCTTTTCGAAAGTCATGGCTCTCCCTACTTTGAAAAAATGATGGAGCAGTTGGCTATAACAAAAGCCTCGCTCGATACGTTTACGCCCCTCGCCTACGGCAGTGAGCTGGCTTTGGCAGAAGGCCGGGCAGGACCGGTAACCCGGGGCGGAATCGAGTTGCCCCGCTGCCTGGCAGCCGGTCGTCTGATAGCACATTGCATTGCTCACCTTCACATCGCCCGCGTTAATGCGGAAGGGCATGAGCGTCTGGATAACGCAGAACTGACGGAACAATCCGTTCAGGAGCATCTCATACACAAACAGACAGCACCGGCCGTGAGTGACTCATTAGAGGGCGTAGAGGAATCCCTCGATCAGTATCAATCTGTCTTTGGCGCCGTAAGCTATGACGCGGTAAAAGCAACTATCCTTGTTTTTTACAAGCCGGCGAGCATGGAGCAACTTGACCGTCTTGAGCAGGTATTCAAGCTTGCGACGCCGAATAACGGTACAGAAGTCAGCCGCCGTTACGATCAGCGCGACCCCGGCGGACCGGGATAAGGCATCCACGCTAGGCTTTCGGCAACTTTCGTAGTTCGTCAAATTGCGTTGGGTGACAGAAGACAAACAAGTCTTTTGGCTTCCAGTTATCCTCAATCGTAATATCTGTCAGCACATGCGCTGACTGGCCGTCGCGTACCCGCATCAGTTCAAGCCCGGTAGCTTTGGCGAACGGCAGTGTAATCGCCAGATCCCATAAACTCATTGGCGGCCCAAAAAACGCCGCCCGACAACGCCCAAGTACAGCATACATGGTAATCACAGCCGCTGCGTGCAAGTCCATAAACAGCACGGGTTCGCAATCAAAATCACACAACCAATTCGATCCAAACACAAGCGACGAACGATGCAGCGGCTGAGGCTCTACTACTCCGAGCTCTTTTGTTATGCCCGTCTTGCGGTTTACGTATGTGGTCTGCACCGTGTCTGTATACACAATTTCATCCAGCGCCGGATTGCTGATGATACCCAGAACCGGCTGATTATTTTTGAACAGCGCAATCATCGTGCCCCACAGCGGAAGGCCGTGCGCAAAAGGCGTGGTGCCATCAATCGGGTCGATCACCCACACATACTTTGCTTTTTGCCACGCCGCTTGCGCACCGCTGACAGTGCCGCAGGCCTCTTCATCAATTACAAAGTGGGCAGCCGCATCGGGTAACGTCCGAATGAATTCGGCAAACATCTTGCTGATGGCAAGATCGGCCGCCGTTACCGGTGCTTTGTCGCTTTTAAATGACTGAATACCCTGATCCTGAAAGCCCATAGCCACACCGCCCGCGCGCTGTATAAAGTCAAGCAGTAGCGGCAAGAAACGCGCGGCGTCCGTCATCAGGATTTAGTTGGGCTTGTCGGTGCCGTTTTCGTTGGCGCCTTCCGCACCTTCGGCGCCCTCGGCCTCGCCATCACCTGAAGCCAGCGCCAGTTCGTGCTTGTCGACACGGATCACGCCGGCGTCGTTCACAACGATTTCGGTCTTGAATACAGCGCCCTGAAACAGCAGCGCGGCACCAACACGGTAACCACCCTCTTCTTCGCCCATCACGGTTGGCGGAATAACATCCTTCACGCCTTCAAGGGCGGTTGCGGTTTCATCGTCAGGCTCCTGTCCTTGCGGCAGGTCCAGCTTTTCAATCACGGGCATCAGGCCATATGGACCAGCCACGCACGAGAAGAAGAACGCAACGTACGGAATGACCGTGGCATCCGACAGCTTCAGGTAGCCTTCGTTGTTCAGCTTGTAGACAGGCTGGTTCGTCATGTCGAGAACGGTGACTTCTTCCTTCGCCTCGTCGATTAGCGCATACAGTTGGCGTGGCGGGTTGTGGGCCTGGTCCGTCACTTCATAGAAAGTCATGGCCGGATAAAACGTCAGGGCAGCGCGGCGCAGACGGAAATCACCATTGGCGGGCATAACATCGCCCAGCATCTTCTGCAGTTGCCCAAGGCCTTTGGCCATATCGGCACGGCTCAGCGGTTTCCAGTCAATTTGCATGTCATCTATCCTTGAAGTGGTGATCGTTAGATGCGCGGCACCTTAGCAAAAAATTGGTGCAATAAGATTAAAATAAGGACTGCGCCCGACGAATGGAAAAACAAAGACATATCTAAATCAAAACGATATTTTAAGACTCTGCCGCTATATTCGGTGCAGCCCGCGCCTAATCAGCTGATTTCATTTCGGAAAAATTTTTTATGTTGACTTTATAGGCACCGGCTCAAAAATGACTTCAGGTTTAACAAGCCGGTACGTTTTGAATGTTGCATAATTCACACAGCCGTTTCTCCTGCTCCGTGAAAGTTTCACGGAACTGATTGGAACTGCATGTCACTTCCACCTCACATACTGAGCGGGACCATTCCCTATAACTACAGGACCTATGCGCCTGTCATGGGGATGCAGGATTCCGGCGTCCACGATTTCCGCAGCCTGTCCCGAACGATGAAAAGCGGTTTCCGCCGGCTTGGTCAGCGGACCCGGATCAGCGCTTTTGCCCTTCTGATCGCCGCCATCGGCCTGCCCATGGTGCCGTGGCAAGCTGATGATGCCGCCTCGACGCGCCTGGCGGCCATGTTCAACAATCAGCCGTTTGCCATGGCAACCGTCGCCTCGGCCACACCAATGGCGATGGCCATGGTAACACTGACCGAAGATACCGCCGAACGGCCTGCCATGTCGACCGCACCTGTCATGGAAGAAAAAACTCTGGCGCTGACGGCAGGCCAGACATTGGGCGGCCTGCTGCAAAGCCTTGATATCGTCACCGGCGAAGCGAACAGCATCGCCGCCGAACTGCGCCGCGTATTCGATATCCGTCGCCTGAAGGCCGGACAGAAGTTCAATATGGTCCTGCAGCGCGACGGCGAGAAAAACCAGCTGGTCAGCATGAATTTCAGCGCCAGTTCGACCAAGGAAATCAAGCTGGAGCGGCAAAACGACGGGTCATACGATGCCGTAGCGGCCGTTATCCCCACTTCACTGAAGCGTCTTGCGACCACCGGCACCATCAGCGGCAGCCTGTACCAGTCAGCCAGCGCCGCTGGCCTGCCGCAGAACGTGATGACGGACGTGATGAAGATGTTCGCCCACGCGGTCGACTTCCAGCGTGATATCCATCCCGGCGACAAGTTCCAGGTTATGTACGACCAGAAGGTGACTGCGCGTGGCGACAACATCGGTGACGGGCAAGTCATTTTCGCCACCATCGAAACCGGCGGCAAGTCGGTGCGCATGTACCGCTATGAATATGAAAAAGGCCAATTCGATTATTTCGACGAAAGCGGCAAAACCGCCAAGCGCGGCCTGCTCAGAACACCGGTCGACGGCGCACGCATCACGTCGCGCTTCGGCATGCGCAACCACCCGCTGCTGGGCTATAGCAAGATGCACGCCGGTATCGACTTCGGCGCCAGCGCCGGCACGCCGATTTACGCCGCCGGCGACGGCACCATCACCAAGCTGGGCTGGAACGGTTCGTACGGCAAATACGTCCAGATCCGCCACAACGGCAACATCTCGACAGCTTATGCGCATGCCAGCGGTTTCCCGCGCAGCCTGAAGGTCGGCGACAAGGTCAAGCAGGGGCAGGTGATTGCTTATGTCGGCTCAACCGGCCGTTCGACAGGGCCGCACCTGCATTATGAAATCCATGTTAATGGCCGTAAGGTAAACCCGATGACGGTCAATATCCCGACCGGGCGCAGCCTGAACAAGACGGAAATGGCGACCTTCAAGCGCTGGCAGGACCAGATCCAGAGTGAATTCAACCTGGCCCTGAAGGGTGTAAACCCCATCACCGGCCCGACAAATGTGGCCCACGCCAACAATTAAACCCCTTTAACTGCCTGATTTCGGCATATCCGGCCCCGTGCCCGCGCTCCTTTTTTCTTGACCCTGCCCGGCCATTTACCTATAAAAGCCCATCTTTTTACAGGAGTTAGCTATGGCACGCGTGTGCGCCGTGACGGGTAAAACCGTCCGTTTTGGGAATAATGTAAGCCACTCGAACCGCAAGACGCGGCGTCGCTGGCAGCCGAACCTGCAGGTTGTTTCCATGCCCAGCGAAGCGCTTGGCCGCACCGTCAGTCTGCGCATTTCAGCCAATGCCCTGCGCACCATTGAACACAACGGCGGCATCGATGCCTTCTTGCGCACGGCCAAGACGGCAGCGCTGTCAACCGAAGCCAAAGCTTTGAAAAAGCAGGTTATGGCCGCCGACGCTAAAGCCAAGGCTTAAAAGAAATAATTTACAAGAATTCAAAAGCCCGGTTTCCCCGGGCTTTTATTTTTGAATTATGCAAGAACGCTGAGAACGTATGCGGCATACACTACCAGCAGGGGTATCGAGCGCCAGCGCGGAATGAAGCCCCGCGCATTCGGAAATACAAATACCAGCGCAACCAGCCCGACGCCGATGCTGCCGACAATCGCCTGCGCATCAATGGCAATGGGATGGATAATCGCCGCAATGGCCACAATACACAGCAGGTTGAAAATATTGCTGCCAACAACGGTATTCAGGCCGATATCATCATGCCCGCGCAGCCGCGCGATCAGGCTGGCCGCCAGCTCGGGCATCGATGTGCCAAGCGCCACCAGCGTGACGCCCGTGATGAACGGGCTCCACCCCAGCCAGCTACCAACCGCCTTGGCGCCACTGACGATCAGCGTGCCGGCCAGCATCAGCAGGCCCAGACCCATCAGAAGCAGGATGACCGTGTTGCCTTTGTGAATAGATGTTTTGGCTTCGGCCGCCGCCCGGCGATGGTTATTGGCGGTGACAACAAGAAAGGAAAGCCAGACAGCAAACATCCCCAGTAATACGATGCCGTCCGTCATGCCGATAATGCCGTCCGACGCCATCACGCCGACCAGGATCGGTATGAAAAGCGCCAGTAACCAGTCGCGACTGATGTTCTGGCGTGATGCAGCAAGGCCGCCGAAACACAGTACAAGCCCCAGCACCAGCGCCACATTGATGATATTGCTGCCCAGCGCATCACCCAGCGCGATCTGCGGCGTACCGGCCAGCGCCGCATTCACGGCCACCGACAGTTCGGGGCTGGATGTGGCAAAAGCAGCGATTGTGATGGCGACAATCGCGCTGGGAATACGCAACAAGACAGCGCTGTTCACGCAGGCACGCACAAAAGCCTCGCCCCCGAAACCGGCACAGATAAACCCGGCGATCAACTGAAGAACGGCGATGGTCATGATGTTATCCTACCTTGCAAAGTTATCTGTGTCTTTCGTGCTTCCGCCATAATAACTGAGAATAGCCACGCGACAAACAATAAGGCCTGCGATAGCACTCAGGAAAGAACCAGCAAGAACGCCCAGCTTCATAGGATTCACAAGCGCGGAATCCGCGAAAGCAAGTGCGCCGATAAACAGGCTCATGGTGAATCCGACACCGCCCAGCAGGCCGGCGCCGGCGATATGGATAAAACCGGTATCTGCCGGAAGGGCGGCGATACGGCAGCGCACCGCCAGCCATGCGGCGCCGAAAATGCCGACAGGCTTGCCGATAAATAACCCCAAAGCTATTGCGAGCGGCAACGTATCCGTGAACGCACTGACGCCGCCGATTATCGAAAGGTCGAGTCCGGCATTACAGACAGCGAAAAGCGGCAAGATTGCATAAAGTGCCCACGGGCGTAAAATGTGCTCAAGCCTGAGCAGCGGGCTATCGACACGCGTGATCTTAATATCAGGGTTCGTGCCGTCACGCGTTAGCGGAATACATAATGCTAGCAGCACGCCAGCAATCGTCGCATGCAGGCCTGACTGCAGGATCACCGCCCACAACACGACGCCCAGTAAAAGATAGGGAACAAGACACATCACTTTAAGGCGGTTCATAATCAAAAGAGCAGCAAATATCCCTGCCCCTGCCGCAAGAAACAGGATGTCGAGCGCAGCGTTGTAGAAAAATGTGATGATCAGAACAGCGCCGATATCGTCAAGGATAGCAAGAGCTGTCAGGAACACTTTCAGGCAGACAGGCACGCGCGGCCCCAACAGCGCCAGAATTCCAAGAGCAAAAGCGATATCGGTGGCGGCAGGGATAGCCCATCCGGCAGCATACTCTGGATGGCCGTCTACGATGATGACGTAGACAAGCATCGGTACAAGCATGCCGCCCACAGCGGCAGCGGCCGGCAACAGCGCCTGCGCCCGTACAGACAACGTTCCGTGCAGCAGCTCGCGTTTGATCTCAAGGCCGACCAGAAGAAAAAAAAGGGCCATCAGGCCATCGTTCACCCAGTGCTGGAACGACATGGTGAGCGGGCCCAGCGAGAACTTCGCCGCAAGCAGCCCGGAATAAGCGGGCGCCAGTGAACCATTGGCCAGAAACAGCGCCAGCGCGGTCATCACCAGCAACACGATGCCGCTGGACGACTCCTTGTGCATGAACTTCTGAAAAGATTTTGTAATCACTGTCTTTCCCGGTGCTGCGACGCCGTCGGCGCGTTATAGGCGCTGTACCCGCCCTGATAGCGTTTTACATCGCCGTATGTCTGCCAGAAACTCATCTCGCCGATATCCATCCCGGCATACACCCGCAGCGGCAAGGCGGCGACCAGCTCCAACGTAATCTGGTGCTGCGAACCAACATTGATCAGGTTGGCCGTCACCTGCAGAAACAACCCCAGACGCCCCAGCGAACTGCGCCCCACCAGCGACATGGCATAGTGCGTACTGCCAAGTGTCTCCAGTGTGTGGCCCAGATACATGCGGCCCGGCTGCAGTACATAACCTTCAGGCGGGATTGTTATTGTTTCAAACGTCACGCTGTTGTCAGGATGAATAACCGGCACGCCCAGATCAGGGCCCAGGCGATACGTATAACTGCACGGGTTAAGCCGCTTGGCGTCATAGGGGGTGATGTTAATCTCGCCCCGCGCCTGGCAGGCGCTGATTTCGCTGGCTGTTAAAATCATGCTGGTTATATTAGTCTATAGAAATGATTTTAACAGGCCCTCAAATCGCCGAAGAACACGCCGCCGGGCGTATCAAGCTGGAACCCTTTATCCCGGCGCAGGTGTCGCAGACGTCATATGACCTGACGCTGGGTGCCGACGTTATCCGCTACACAGATCCTGTGCTGGATCCGAAGAAGCCACCGCAGTATGAGAAAATTACCATGACCGCAGACGGCCTGGCCATGAAAGCCGGCGACTTCCTGCTGGGGCACAGCGCTGAAACCGTGGGCAGCGATCACTTCGCCGCCATTGTTCACGGCCGCTCGCGCGTGGCGCGCATGGGCTTGTTCGTTCATGTCACATCCGACCTTATCCATACCGGCTCGCACGGCCATATCACATTCCAGCTGTTCGCTACGCTGCCGGTGACCATCTATCCCGGCATGCAGATCGGGCAGGTCACCTTCTGGGTGCCGAAAGGAGAAATCTCTCTGTACCGCGGCAAGTATCACGGCGCACAGGGCCCCAAGGTTTCCGAGATCTATAAAGATTTTTCTGACAACTAGCCCCCAAAGCAGAAGGGCCGCCCCGAAGGACGGCCCTCTGTCTCTATTAAGGCTACGAGATTACTTGATCGCCTTGACGATCTTGAGCACGATGAACGTGGCAACCGTGCTGTAAACCGCAACAGCGACAGCGCCTGTCAGGCTGCTGATGAACAGGGTGTCATCCCCGCCGTTCAGCATGCCGGCTGCACCGCCAGCGTCACCCACAAGGCCCAGCATCAGGATGCCGACCACGCCAGCGATACCATGGCAGGTAATGACACCGGCTGTATCGCCGATGCCACGCTGCTTCAGCATGCGGGCACCGAGGTTGCAAATGATACCAACCACCAGACCGACGATCATCGCTGTTTGCAGCGTGACGAAGCCGGCTGTCGGCAGTGTAGCCACCAGACCGCAGACAATACCGGTTACGGCACCGCCCGTGGTGATCGCGCCATCCTTGACTTGATCGACCAGCATGAAGCCGATCATCGACAGGACGGTGATAATCACGGTGATCATGATGACGGTGTTAGCCGCAACGCCGTGACCCAGCACAAGGCCGAACCAGCCAAGACCCACGAAGGTCAGGCCGATAACAGCTGCGCCGATGTCGCGCGCTGCCGTAGCGGCGCCGCCGCCCAGCACGAAAGCTGCACCAAGAGCCGAGAAGCCAACAACGACGTTCAGGCTCAGACCACCGGCGAAATCCATCACGCCTTCCTTGGCCAGGAAGCCGGCGGTTGTCATCCAGTGAGCGACAGGTGCGTATACGAGGCAGGTCCACAGGATCAGCGTGATGACCAGGCCTTTTTGTGACAGGCGGTCACCCACAGCACCAACCAGCAGCACGGCGGCCAGAACAGCCACCAGCATCGGGATCAGGGCGCCGCTGAGTTGCGAGCCGTCCAGCCACGCCATACCGGTATCACCGATGAAGCCCGAGGTATCGCCCGAGAACACAAGACTGTGACCGAGAATGACCCATGTCAGCACGGTAACGGCAACCGTCAGCAAGCTGTTCAGCAGGCTGTTGGCGGCATTGGCACCGGCACCGGCGAAGTAAAGTGCTGCACCGGGGATCGTCAGCAGAACCAGCAGTGTGGTCAGCGTCATATCGCCAGTAGCGGCAGCCGCAGCGGGTGCCGCAAGTGCGGGAGTTGCCAGCACAAGGGCGGGCAGCGCCAGCAATAGTTTTCTAATTAGAGACATACAAAGCTCTCCTGGAATTGTTGTTACAGTATGGAAAAGCCTGTGCTGCGTCGGTAAACAAAAAATTAAGCAAAACCTTTCGCAATGCAGCACGCTTTCGTAGTCGAAATTGTCTTCGCTATGCGCGGGCTTTCCGTTCCAGATTTAACAGGGCTTGTTTACGTTTGATTCCCCAGCGGTAGCCGGCAAGGTTTCCGTCACCGCGAATGACACGGTGGCAGGGGATGACAATCGCCACGTTATTGGTGGCGCAGGCGCGCGCCACAGCGCGAACGGCGCGTGGCTGTTTGATTGCGCTGGCGACTTCGGTATATGACTTCACCTTGCCCGCCGGGATCGTCTGCAGGTACTTCCATACTTTCATCTGGAACGCCGTGCCCTGGATATCCAGCGGCAAGTCAAGCCGACCCACATCGCCGCGCAGGTAACTGGCCAGCGCCTTCATCCATACCCTGAACGGGCGGGTATGGCTCTTTCCCATCGGTGCAATATCAGCCGAAGGGTATTCGCGCTTCAGGTCGTTCAGCAATGCAGCGGCGCTGCTGCCAAACTGGATGAAGCAGATACCGCGATCTGTGGCGCCGATCATCACAAGCCCCAGCGGCGTCTTTCCGCTGGCATAGGAAATACCGGCACTGCGGCCTTTCGCACGGTACTGCTTCGGTGTCATGCCAAGCCGGCTGTTGACCTTTTCATAAACGCGGCTTGCCGACCCGAAGCCGGCATCGTAAATCGCATTAGTGACTTTGCTTTTGCCGCGCAGGGTTTTCTTGAAAATCTTCAGGCGGCAGGCGTCGGCATATTCCTTGGGGCTGACACCGACCACGGCCTTGAAACGCCGCTGCAGATGCGCCGGGCTAAGGTGCGCTTGTTTAGAAAGCGTCGCCAGCGACAGCGGCTCATGGCAATGCGCCGCAATATAGCGGCACAGGGCGGCCATCAGGCTTTTTTCATGGGCGGCGGTGTTCATGCCCCCAACCTAGCGCAGGCGGGCGGCGAAGAATATCCGCTTCTTGCGCCGCAAGAGCGCCGGTACAACGGTTATTCGGTAATCATGCGGCTGAAGTCGGCATCAGCCAGGATGTCGACGTCTTTGCCGGCGGCCTGTTGCTTCAGGAACCCGACCAACATCAGATACTGGTTATCGTTGATGGGCGTGCGAACGGTATTGTCGCACCAGTTCAGGGCATCGCGCAGCCCACTGCGACGGGCATCGATTTCGGCGAACTGCAGTGCCATGGCGGCAGGTACGATAACGCTGCGTCTTGCCATGACGTCGGCAGCGGCTTGTTTAAGTTCATTCTGGATGTTGCTCATGATGATATATCCCTATCGGTTAGGCCGCATTGCCGGCTTTGTATTTAAGAACGTAATCAAGCGCCGGACGAAACTGGTCATCCCGCAGGCCGGTCACCGACCCGATACCGAAGGTGATGCTAAGTTCGGTTGTGATGGTATCGGCGCCGACATGCTGGCGATCAGCGATAAAGGCGATAATGTCCGACAACTGCTCCAGCAGGTGAGCCGAGATCGGCCGACTGTTGTCATTCGCGGTATTCTTCTTCAGAAAAAATGCCCGTTTCATGGTGTGCTCCGTATCATTTCTAAAATCTGGGTAGCGCCGGAATAGAAGTGTTATGCCTGATACTGCTTAATAAAGTATTAAACACAATAAATTAGTTATATTTGGATAATAACATATTTATTGATAAATTACGAAATACTTTCTAACCTATTGATTATAAAAGAACGACACAAAACGGGATGCTCATGCAATTCGATACCCTTCAGATCCGCGCCGCCATCTCCCTCGCCGGCCTGCGTGAAAGCGATCTGGCTGAACAGGCCGGTATCACCAAGGCTGCTCTCAGCAACATCCTGTCGGGCAAAACCCAGCCGCAGGAAGAAACCAAACGCAAGATCCTGCGCAAGCTTGAAGATCTGGGCATCGAATTCACGCCGCAGTCCGGGGTGCGCAAGCGCAGCGACGTTGTGCAGGTATTCGATGGCTATGAGGGCCAGCGCCGCCTGAATGATGACCGCTTCCAGACAGCATTAAACAGTAGTCAGGACTTTTTATACTGCGGTGCCGTTTCGCAGGAAGAAGCCGCTGAAAAGCTCTCGGCCGAACTTAGCGCTGAATACAGCGCCCGCATGAAAACCATACAGCACTTCAAGATGCGTGGACTGCGCCCGATGGAAGATAAATCCCCCGCTTACTCTTCGCATATCCAATACAGGGTTATGCCTCTGGAAGATTTCCCCCCGGTTCGCTTTTATGTTTACGGCGGCAAAGTGGCGATCATGACGTTCACGCCGGACTTTCGCGTGATCATCATCAATGATCGCGCTATGAGCAATGATTACAGGGCTTACTTTGAAAAGATGTGGGCCAAAGCGCTCCCCTACAGGGGTGAGTCGTAATGGGCACTGAATATCGCTGGCTTAAGTCCGGACAGCACGTCGCCGCTGCCGGCGGTCGCAAGATCGGGTGATGCCGCTACGTTACAGACCAATGCGCCATCAGGGCTGCCGATCAACGTACTGTGCCCTTTCAGGACCACAATCGCGCCCGTCTGTGTGGCAGCAGACAGCACACACTTTTCCCTGTTGGTGACCGGACCGAAAAGTCGCGCATATTCACCTTCATGTGGCGTCAGCACAACAGGGCCCTTTCTGGCATTAGCAAGCAGGCTCGGCTCACCCGAGAAAACATTCAACCCGTCGGCATCAAGAACCAGTGGGGTGCCGGTAGCTAAAAGGGTCAGGGCCTGTTCTCTTGTTTCTGCCCCTGTGCCAGCCCCCGGCCCCAGCAGGAAGGCTGTTGCGCGGATTTCGCTGACAAGCTTTCTAAAAGCGGGCCGCGAAGAAAACGGCTTGACCATGATGCTTGTCAGGGCTGCGGCATAAACCGGGAATGCGTCTTCAGGCGCCAGAATGGTGGTCAGGCCCGAGCCAATACGCGCGGCCGCCATAGCGGCCAAACGTGCAGCGCCCGTTAGCGGATAACCACCGACAATAACCGTATGGCCACGGTCATACTTATGGCCGTCCACCTGCGGGCGGGGCAGGTCTTCGAGCCATAGTGCGGAAGAGTTTTCCAACATTCGTACGCCCCGCCTTAAACCAAAAGATAAACGCTAAGACCAATGCTTACGGCAGCAAGCACAGGCCGCACGAAGGTAACGCCATGGCGGATGACAAGCCCGGCGCCAATCCACGCCCCTACTATCTGCCCGGCGCCCAAAAAGATTCCCGCCTGCCAAAGCACTTCATTAGCGCTTGCCAGCACAGCCAACGCCCCGACGGTACTGGTAAAGTCGACGACCTTTGTCGCGGCCGTCGCCTCGCGAATGGCAAGCCCCAGTCCCCACACCATGCTCATGACAAGGAAGCTGGCGGACCCAACGCCAAAGAACCCGTCATAAAAACCAATGATCACAACCGGCCCCAAAGCGAAAGCCAGATAACTGAATCGTGGTGCAGAAGCTTTATCGCTCAGACGAGGGCTAAAAATGAAATACAGGGCGGCAAGAATAAGAAGGATAGGGATAATCGTTTCAAGAATTTCTGTTTGCGTACGGGATAACGCGTAGGCCCCTATAGCCCCGCCAGCGCCCGCCGCAATGACGAGCGGCGCAAGTTTTCGCCATGGAATAAGGTTGGCCCGGCTAAAGCGGAAGATTGATGCAGAGGCACCGAAAATGTACTGCAGCTTACTGGTAGCCATGGCGGGAACAGGCGGCACGCCAAGCGCCAGCAATGTCGGCACAACCACCAACCCGCTACCGCCGGCGGTTGCTTCAATGATACCCGCCACCAGTCCCACAAAAACAAGAAGTGGACTGGCAGAAGCATCGGCGGGAAAAATATCAAACAAGATCAGGGACGCCCTTTGTCCGAAGGCTTGAGGAAGAGCCCGAAAATCACGCCAAGGCCAAGCATTGCGGCCGCCGATGCTAACGGATGTTTGCGCACGGTTTTTCTTGCCGCGACTGCCGCCTCATGCGCCTCGGCCCTGACTTCGGCAGCAGCATGCCGCGCTTCATCGATGGCACTGTAGGTTTCATCAGACGCCTTTTCCATCAAGTCATGGGCCTTGCGGCCCGCCTTGTATGCCAGATTGCAAAGCTGGTCCGTTTGGGTTTTACCGGTTGTATGCATGTTTTGTCCTTTCTTGTCGTTACAGGACAAGGCTAAGACAAAGGCGGGAGCTGCTGCTTTGACCACGATCAAATGGCAAAAGCGCTGTCATCCCTGCCGCCTGCCAGCGATTTCAACTAGTTTTTGGCGGGTAGGACAGTCCTCTACAATCGAGCATGAGCTGCAGACATAGTCTTCAATCTGCTGCATGTCATAGATTGTGACGTGGGTTCCGGTTACAGCGATGCCATGTTCGCGCAGCTTTCCCAAAGTACGGGAAAAGGTTTCCAGCTCCATCCCGAGACGCGAAGCGATAAGGCTTTTGCTGTAAGGCAGCTCAAATCCCCGGGGATCAAAGTTGTGCAATATACAAGTACGCTGCAGGAAGCAGGCGACTAACTGGGCTGCCGACATATTGCACTGGTGTTCAGCTTCAATTTGGGCATCGTGCGCCTGCTCTGAGATGCTGGCCAGAAGGTTCAGGGCCAGGACGGGATGCTTTTGTGCATTGTCCAGAAGCCACTGCAGCGGGAACTCGACAATGTGTGTGATCTCGATGGCGACAGCATTCGCCGGCTGTATTTTACTGACTTCAAAAATTTCGGTCTCGCCCAGCGTCTGGCCACCGATCAGGATCGCTAATGTCTTCTCATGGCCATCCGGGCTTTGGCGAAAAAGCTGCAGGGTGCCACTGATGACAAGGTAGAAGTGGGTGACAGGATCGCCGTGTGCGAACAGCAGCTGGCCGCGTTCCAACTGGCGCGACCGCCCGCCACGCAGAAGGGCATCCTGTTCGGCCTCAGACAAGCCCTTGAAAAGAGGTTGGCTTTTTACAGTTTTTGGCAGGGCAATGTTTGGCATAAGACCTTTCTGATGTCTTATGTTGTATGAAAAAGACCCGCCCCTTTCAACAGGATTGTTGCGGACTTGTTTTAGCTTTTATACAGGGAAGTGAAGGGGTTATGACGGAAGAACAGCCTGTAACAAGAGTGGAGAAATATCAATCCCATTGCTCTCATGTACAATGGTATTGCATGTCACGACCCGCTCCAATCC
>JBFWRI010000010.1:0-59308 GCA_050248995.1 Bdellovibrionales bacterium | reverse complement strand
TTTTGAACCTGCCCTTCTTGCACCGCGTATTGCTCCGGCGATCCGCGCGCAAACGCCGCGAGACTTTCTGTTGACCGAAATTCTGCGCTTAGACACACGCGAAGCTAAGAACGACAAGGGTTTTGCCAAGGCCCTTGCCGAACTGGGCGACATCTCCGTTAACGACTGCTTTGCCAATTCGCACCGCGCGCACGCTAGTATGGATGCAATCACAGAGTACCTGCCACATGCGGCCGGTCCGCTGTTGGTGAAAGAAGTCGAAACGTTAGGGGCGGCATTGCATAATCTGGCGCGCCCCACTGCCGCCATTATCGGCGGATCAAAAGTTTCAACTAAACTGTCGTTGATCGAAAACCTGCTGGATAAAATCGATGTGCTGTTCATCGGCGGCGCTATGGCCAATACCTTCCTGATGGCAGAGGGTATTGATGTGCAAAAGTCACTGATCGAGCCGGATCTAATCCCGGCCGCCAGCCAGATCCTGGCGCAGGCCCATGGTCATAACTGCCAGTTATTGTTGCCGCATGACGCGATCGTGGCCGCCTCACCCGACTGCGAAGGTGTTGCCGCACCGTGCCTGCACATCCCATCCGGCATGATGATTTTGGACATTGGGCCGGCAACCGTCATGCGCCTTGATGCCCTGATCAGGGATTGCCGCACAGTGCTGTGGAACGGGCCGGTGGGAATGTTTGAAAAGCCGGCCTTCGCGGGCGGTACCCTTGCCATCGCCAAACTGGTAGCTGAGCGTACCCGCAGCGGCCAAATGCAAAGTATTGCTGGCGGGGGCGATACGGTAGCCGCCATTCAACAGGCTGGTGTCCTTAACGACCTGACCTACGTTTCGACCGCTGGTGGTGCATTTCTGGAATTTCTGGAAGGTAAAGAGCTGCCAGGTATTAAGGCGCTGATGCGCTGACTAGCCTTCGGTTGTCAGATCCTGCTCGATCTGGTCGGCCAAGTCACGTAGCACAGCAACGATATCTTCGTGTCCGGCCACATCAATCGCCTGATTTACGGCAACTTCGATCATCGCTACAGCAACATAGTCAGCCAGGTCCCCCGCTTCGGTACAGGCAGCGTCCAGATGCTTTTCGGCAATAACCAGTGCTTTTTCGAAAAGCTCTTCGGTCTCGTCGTTGGCAGGCGGATTTGTCGGTGTCATGATGTCTATCCCTGTTGTGCTTCGATTCATAGCACGCTCGGGGACGATGCAAAGCACTATTTTCACCCGCACGACAAGCAGCTAAGCTGGCCCCATGAATACTGATACCCCTCCTGACCACAAGCTGGAGCGCCATCCCGAAGCGTGGCTGGGCCGCGATTTTTACCGCTTCTGGGTTACCGAGAATGTGCGCTTTGCTGATATCGATGCACTGGGTCACGTCAACAACAATTCGTATGGCATTTACTTCGAGGTCGCCCGCATCGCGATGTGGACCGAACTTTACAAAGGTAATTTCTGGAAACAGCCCCAATTCGGCCTGATGCGTGCTTCACACATCGAATACCACCGCGAGACGCATTACCCCAGCTCAATGGATATCGGTGTGCGTATTCTGAAGACCGGCAATACAAGTGCAGGTATTGTTGTCGGTATCTTCGTTGGCGACCAATGCCACGCCACCAGTCATTCAGTGATGGTGATGGTTGATGCCAAAACTCACAGCGTTGTGCCGATTAGCGATGACTGGCGCGCAATGGCCAAAACTTACATGTGATGAAAAAGCCTTTAGTTCCCGAGTCTGCCGAGCTCCGGATAACCCATCTTGGCCGGAGCGGTGATGGAGTGGCTACCCACAATGGCACGAATGTTTTCGTGCCCTATACATTGCCCGATGAACAGGTAGCCGTTGACATCTTCCGCCGTAAAAAACAGCCCGCCACAGGCCGGCTAAAGAAAGTTATTACGCCCGCACCCAGTCGCCGTGCTGCGCCATGCCAGCATTTCGGTGTGTGCGGCGGCTGTGCGCTACAGCATATGACGCCGGATACCTATGACGCATGGAAGACCGGTCTCGTACTGCATGAGCTGGAGCGTGCCGGCATTACAGCTGAAACGGTGCAACCGATGCGTATTAGCCCGGAAGGCGCACGACGACGCGTTGTGTTTTCAGCCCGCAAGTTCCGCGACGGCCAATTATCTGTCGGCTTCAACGAACGCGGCGCACACTGGCTGGTGGATGTAAAGCAGTGCATTGTTGTAAAGTCGGCCATCGCGGGGTTGCTAGCGCCGCTGCGCATACTGCTGGATGCACTGCTGCAGCCATCAGACAAAACGGATATCGCGGTTACGTGGTTTCCGGAAGGACTGGATGTCGTGCTGCTGGGCCTGCCGCGGCTGGAGTGGGAAGATCGCGAAAGGCTGGCCGCTTTTGCACGCGACAACAAATTGGCTCGTCTTTCTATTCGTGCGCGTAAGATTAAAGATCGCGACCCGATTTATACATCCAATATGCCCAGTTGCACATTTGGCGATATGGTCGTGCACCCGCCGGCCGGCTCGTTCCTGCAGGCCACAACCGAAGGCGAAGCCGCAATGGGCGACTGCATCCATACCGCCATCAAGAAATATGCGCCCGGCGTCTTTTCTAAAAAAGATGGGCGCTTTGCCGACCTGTTCGCCGGCTGCGGCACTTTCAGTGGGGTGCTGGCCGCCTATGGCAACGTGCTCGCCGTTGAAAGCGAAGGCGACAGTCTGGCGGCGCTGACAAATGCTAAACACATGCGTATCGCCACGCGCGCGCAGGATCTGTTCGCCGACCCGCTTCTGCCTGCCGAACTAAATACCTTTGACGTTGTTGTGTTCGATCCGCCGCGCGCTGGCGCCAAAACACAGGCTGAACAGTTGGCACAATCAAAGGTGCCACTGGTGATCGGCATCAGCTGCAACGCCGAAACATTCGCACGCGACGCTAAGATACTGATGGATGGCGGTTATACATTCCGCGAACTGACTCCAGTTGACCAGTTCTTGTATTCGCCGCACGTCGAGGTTGTCGGCGTTTTTACGCGTTAAAGCCCTTTAAACGGCCAATTCGGCTCGACCACATGAAAAGGGCGGTCCGCAGCTTCTTCACCCTGCTGCAGCATTTCTTCCAGCGCAATATCAAAAAGCTCTGCGGCCTCGGCAGGTGATAGACCCTTCTCGCGGCACCATTGATCCAGCAGTTCTTCTTTTTCACCCGGCAGCAACACGATATACCCATAGGGAAAATTAAAAATATGCCCTAGTTTAATTCCATGAAGGCGAAAGCAAAAGCCAAAAAACAGCCCAAACCCGTACGCCTGCCAACGGCCTCGTATCTTGAAAACGCGGCACTTTATTATGTACAGCGCTTTGCGGCGACCACTACCACACTGACCCGCGCGCTGCAGCGTAAAGTGTTACGGGCACAACATGCCTATCCCGACTTTGATGCTGCGCCGTTCGCCAAAATTATCGCCGACCTGGTGCAGAAGTTTGTGCGGCTGGGCTATGTGAATGATAAAAGCTATGCCGATGCCAAGGTTTCAAGCCTGCGTCGCAAGGGAGGATCGGCTCGCGCCATCAACGCCAAGCTGCGCGAAAAGGGCATCGCAAACGCCGTCGTTGCGAATGATGACGATGAACTGGCGGCGGCAAGGCTTTATGTAAAACGCAAACGCCTTGGGCCTTACCGCACGCGCACCATTGAAAATGCCGCACAGAAAGATCTTGCCGCGCTGACGCGCGCCGGTTTCAGCGGCAGCATCGCCCGACTAGCTCTCCGGGGGACACTTAAGGAATAAGCTCAACCTGTTCGGCGTGCGTCACGGTAACGTGTGGGCCGTTTTTGTTTTGTACCCACCCGCGCACACGAATTACTTTACCGGCCCACAACTTCGGTTTCAGCGTACGCGCCAACGTGCCGCTCATACTGACGGTGAAGTCGGTTTTCCAGTCAGCGCCGAAGTTCACATAAGTCGTACCTTTTACAGAAGCAACAGCGGCGACTTTCCCTTCGACAATCGCGAATCCGCCGTACGGCACATAATCGGCCTTATTGATTTTAAAGTCGGATGCCCACCTGCCTTTTCTTGCCGCACGTGCGGCGCGTTCAACCGGCAAAAGCGTTGCGGCCAGTGCCGCCGTTTCAGGCAGGGTGAAAACATACGCCTGCCCTGCGGCAACCAGCACACTCTGCACACTTGTGCCATCGGGCAGCAGTAAAATACCAACCGCCTGCCCATAGCGATTATGGGGCAGCGGCGGCGCCAGCGTCAGTGTTTTGCCGGCAACGACTTTTTCAAGCTGCGCTGTATTTGCCCCGACAATGCCGGCAAGACTTACAACCTGCCCGTCGTCCAGCTGCACGGTTGTGCCATCAATCACCTGCTGCACTGTGGCCGCATGTGCCGGCAGGATACACAGGCTGGCGATGATTATCGCTCTCAACAAAACCATAATCCGGACGTAACATAGGCACGAAAGAAATACGAGGTCTTGCATGCCCAAGCTTACGCCTGCCGTTGAAAAGATACTTAATTACTATACTTATGAAAACGAGGCGTTGCTGCAAAATATCGCGCGCCTGTTCATGCAGGGCCGTCTTGGTGGCACCGGCCGCATGGTCATCCTTCCCGTCGATCAGGGCTGGGAGCACGGTCCGGCACGCAGTTATGCGCCGAACCCGGTCGCCTATAATCCTGACTACTTCGTCAAGCTGGCCGTGGACGCCGGCCTGAACGCCTATGCCGGACCATTGGGCCAACTGGCAGCCGTCACCAAGGAATACCGCAACAAATTGCCGCTGATTTTGAAGATAAACAGCGCAACCACGCTGGTCGGCGCAAAGAACAATGCCATCACCGCTACGGTTGACGACGCTGTGCGTCTTGGCTGCGCGGCGGTTGGGTACACCGTCTACCCCGGCAGCGACGACTATTATACGCAAGTTGAAAAACTGGTCGATATCAGCGCGCAGGCCCGTAAAAAGGATTTGCCGATGATTGTCTGGTCATACCCGCGGGGCGGCACGCTTAGCAAAGACGGTGAAACAGCGCTGGATATCGTTGCCTATGGTGCACATATGGCTGCGCAATGCGGCGCGCATATCGTCAAGGTGAAGCTGCCCACCGCCCATATCAAGCAGGACGCCGCGAAGAAGGCCTATGAAAACGTTGCCAAGGATACGCTGGCCGACCGCGTGCGCCATGTTGTGCAATCCTGCTTTGATGGCCGCAGGCCCGTGGTGTTTTCGGGCGGCGAAGCGAAGGATACAGACAGCGTGCTGAATGATGCCCGCGCTATTCACGCCGGCGGTGGCAATGGCTCGATCATAGGCCGCAACGCTTTCCAGCGGCCCGAAGCCGACGCACTGAAGTTGCTGGACGAGATTGTGAAGATTTATTCGGCCTAGGCTTTTTTAGCCAGGATAAAATAATACCAGCCCGCGATCGGCAGGCTGCAGATATAGATGCTGACAAGCAGCACAAGCGTTGCCCATGTGTCTGTCACCAGTCCGGCCGCCGCAAGGCCCACACACACCAGCAAAGGGACAACGGCGCCGCGTGGGATATGCCAGCCTTTCAGGGCGAATGTCGGCACCCGGCTGACCATCAGCAGCGCTGACACCAGAAGCCACACAGAGACAACCATCTTGTTTTCAATCAGGCCCAGCTCTGGCCATTGAATGTCGGCAACCAGCGGCATCATTGCCAGCGCGCCACCAGCAGGTGTTGGTACACCGGTAAAAAACTTTTTCGTAAACGGCTTCGGATTTGGGTCTTCGGCCATCACATTAAAACGTGCAAGACGCAGGGCACAGCACAGCACGAAACACAACACGGCCAGCCAGCCCAGCGTACCGGCGCCCGACAGCGTCCACAGATACATGGTAATCGCCGGGGTTACACCGAAACAGATGACATCCGACAAGCTGTCAAGTTCAGCGCCGAACTTGCTGGGCGTGCCCAACATGCGGGCGACACGGCCGTCCATGATGTCGAAGAAACCGGCAGCCAGCATGGCGATGACGGTTTTTTCGTAATGACCGAGCAGCCCGTAACGCAGCGCCGTCAGACCGCTGGCCAACGCCAGAAGCGTCAGGATGTTGGGCAACAGGCGTTTAAAGGCGAGATGCTCCGGAAAGTGCGGCATCAGCGCACCTCACCCTGCCGGGCAGGTTCGCTGGCCGTCAGGTCGGCGATAATACTTTCACCGCCGATCATACGCTGGCCCCGGACAACCTGCGGCGCGATATCGGCCGGCAAGTAAACATCAGCGCGACTGCCAAAGCGGATCATGCCGAAACGCTCGCCGGTCTTCAGGGTCTGCCCTGCATCAACCCAGCTTACGATGCGGCGCGCCACAAGGCCCGCTATCTGCACGACGGCGATTTCACGGCCGTCGTCCATTTTAATCTTGAGACCAAGGCGTTCGTTATCAAGGCTTGCCTTGTCCAACGATGCGTTGATGAACTTACCAGGCACATACACCTTGTGCGTTATGGTGCCACCGATCGGCAGGCGATTGATATGCACATCAAAGACATTCAGGAAAATGCTGATACGCGTATAAAGACCGGGCGGCAGCTGCAATTCCGCCGGCGGCTCGACGTCAGCAATCATCTGCACGATGCCATCAGCGGGCGAAACAATAAGGCCCGGACGCGTCGGTATCACGCGATCGGGATCGCGGAAGAAGTAAACGCACCATGCTGTGACGATCCACCCGACAAACCCTAACACGCAACTGATGGCCGACAGAACGG
Source organism: Bdellovibrionales bacterium (assembly GCA_050248995.1). GTDB lineage: Bacteria > Pseudomonadota > Alphaproteobacteria > JAIXQD01 > JAIXQD01 > JBFWRI01. Next base: position 52,574 of record JBFWRI010000010.1, on the reverse strand, counting down.
CAGCGATGATGGCGAACACGCCGATGAAGGGCCACCCGTCGGAATGTATGGCGACACGGACAGATTGCAGGACATGCATCAGGATTCTCCCATATAAATAGCGCAACCGATGAAATAGCACGAACAAGGCTTAAGTCCAAGGCAGGACCGCCTATTGTACTGGAATAAATTGACCCGGAATCTGTTCATCCACCTCGCCCGCCTGAGCCGACAGGTTGGCAAACAGCCATACATCGGTATCGCGCAGATTATAGCGCGCACTGGCATCGCCTGGCGGCAATGCGACACGGGCGCGCTGTAGCAGCTGGCCCGCAGCACTATACACATCCAGGCGCATCGTATGTGCCGACGACGGCATGACAAGTGTCACCAGTGGCGCAGCAGGCTGGGTCAGCACTAACCGGCGGTCATTATAAATATACACTGAGCCGCCCATGGCGCTGGGCGGGATGTGAAATGTAAGCCCATATCTGTCGTTGCTTTTCACCAACACAGCAAGGCCGGCATTTGGTGTCTGCGGATACCCCATCACCGGTCGCCACGGCAATTCACCCTGTGCTCGCTGCAGCAGCAGCCAACGCCGCTGATAACGGGTTACAAGAATATCATGGTTCTGGTCACCCAACGTGATGGCGAGCCGTGCGGGCAGGCGCTCGGCAACATTAAGTTTAACATCAAAGCGGCCTTCAACATCTGTTTGGACAGTCTCCTGATTTTCATCCAGCGACACGGTGACCGGTATATTCGGCCCTGCCCGACCTTCAATGGTCAATACAGCATCGCGCCATGTCATATTCTGCACGATGCCACCCTGCGGCGCGGCCTCGCCGTTTTCCAGAAGTAGGCTGGCCAATAACCCGATAAGCAGCACAAGTGCCGCCACCAGTGCGATAACCCGTATTTTCTTTGAATGTATGAAATACATGTCTTTTTTCCGCCCCCTACCTACCAAACCGACAGCGCCCTGTCATTGACTTTCATGCGATGGGCCATAGGATGAGGGAAATTTCAGGAGGCCTCATGACCCAAAAAATTACCGTAAAGAACCCGCTTGTCGAAATGGATGGCGATGAGATGACCCGCATCATCTGGGCCATGATCAAGGACCAGCTGATCCTTCCCTATGTCACGGTCGACCTGAAGTATTACGACCTATCAATCCAAAGCCGCGATGCGACCGAAGACAAAATCACGGTCGAAGCCGCCGAAGCCATCAAGAAATACGGCGTCGGCGTCAAGTGCGCGACCATTACGCCGGACGAAGCCCGCGTGAAGGAGTTCGGCCTGAAGAAGATGTGGAAATCCCCGAACGGTACCATCCGCAATATCCTGAACGGCACGGTGTTCCGCGAACCGATCCTGATTTCGAACATCAAGCCCTATGTTCCAGGTTGGACAAAGCCTATCATCATTGCCCGCCATGCCTACGGCGACCAGTACCGCGCCACCGATTTCAAGGTGCCGGGCAAGGGCAAGCTGACGCTGACATTCACGCCCGAAGGCGGCGGTGATGTGCAAACATTTGAAGTACACAATTTCCCCGGCAGCGGCGTGGCCATGGCCATGTACAACGAAGACGAAAGCATTCGCGGCTTCGCCCGCGCGTGCCTGACCTTCGGTCTGCAACGCAGGGTGCCAGTATACTTCGCCACCAAGAATACCATCCTGAAGGCCTATGATGGCCGCTTCAAGGACGTGTTCCAAGAAGTGTTCGAGGCTGAATATAAGGACAAGTACCAATCTGCCGGCCTGACGTATGAGCACCGCTTGATCGACGACATGGTGGCGCAAAGCATCCGCACCGACGGTGGCTATCTGTGGGCGTGCAAAAACTATGACGGTGATGTGCAATCGGACAGCGTGGCACAGGGCTTCGGTTCGCTGGGCCTGATGACATCGGTCCTGCTGTCGCCCGACGGCAAATCGATTGAAACCGAAGCCGCGCATGGCACAGTGACGCGCCATTACCGCGACCACCAGCAGGGCAAGGCAACGTCAACCAACCCCATCGCCAGCATCTTCGCCTGGACACAGGCCCTGAAATACCGTGGCCAGCTGGATGCGACACCGGATGTCGTGAACTTTGCGCAGACGCTTGAAAAAGCCTGTGTTGAAACGGTTGAAGCCGGCAACATGACCAAGGATCTGGCGCTGCTGGTCGGGCCACAACAAAAGTGGCTGACGACGCAGGAGTTCATGGACGCCGTAACCGCGACGCTGAAAACCAAGATGGCGAAAGCTGCTTAAGTGAAGATCGCCATTTGCGACATCAGTGACGCCCACCCTGATGATGTCCATTATCTTGATCCGGTATTCCACGATTTCGGCGGCACGCTTTCTTTTCACGGCCCTGTCAGCACAGTAAAGTGCCTGGAAGATAATTCTAAACTGTCTGATGCTTTCGATGAGCCGGGGAATGGTCGTGTGCTGGTTGTTGATGGCGCCGGCAGTCTTAAGCGTGCGCTATGCGGCGGCAACCAGGCCGCCAAAGCAGCAAAGCATGGTTGGGCCGGCGTTATTATTTATGGAGCTATACGCGATACGGCGGAACTTTCTGTTGTCGCACTAGGTGTAAAGGCCCTTGCTGCGTTTCCGCTCCGTCCCAAGAAAGAAGGCGCTGGAGAACGTGATGTGCCGATAACAATAGCTGGTCAGATGATCCGGCCCGGTGATTATATCTACGCTGATGGCGACGGCATTATTGTTGCCGACAAGAAACTGCACACCTAAAGCGGAACGCCGCACATCTTGGAAATAGCCTGAATGGCAAGCCCGCTGCCCGACAGGCTGAAGGTATCGCTTAATTTCTTGCCGCTGGCCGTGGTAGCGGTAATCAACATCTTGTTGCCCTTGCGGATAGCTTCCATTATCGCGCGATCGTTTTCGCTGCCCTTGGCCCATGCATCCCTGTCAGTCGTGAAAAGCGTAAACTGGCTGCCGTCGATATTCAGTGTCGCCGTGCTGCCTAGCTTCAGTTCAACACCCGGCGTGTACTGGAAAACATTCTCACTTTTTTCACTGGGCCAGTGGGTGATATAGGCATACGACGTGCGGCCTTTCTGCGCGTTGCGCACCACCGCATAGCAAGTCGGTGCGCCTGACTCGTCGTAACTGAACGCCGCCCATGCACGGTATTGAGCCGTTTCAACAGGTGCAGGTGCGGCAGGCTTTGGAGCCTGCACCCGGTTCTTGGTATTGGTCGCAGCCAGCGCTGGTGCCGTGATGAGACACAGAATAAGAATCAAAAGTCGCATGCCAAGACGGTACGGCTAAAAGATTGACAAAACCTTGCCTGTCCGCAAACGATAACACATGGATTTTGTTCAGCTTGCCCAACAATTCCCGACACCGTTCTTCGTTTACGATGCGGCGACGATCCGCGCTCGCGCGGCCGAGCTGACGGCCGCCTTTAAGGGCCAGAATGTTAAACTGTATTACGCGGTAAAGGCCAACGACCACCCAGCCATAATCCGCATGGCGGCTGATTCCGGGATCGGTGCCTGCCTTGTCACCATCGGTGAATTCGAGCGCGCGCTGGTGGCGGACGTTGCCGCGGGCGACATGCTGATGAACGGTGTCGGCAAATCACGCGACGAAATCAGGGCCGTGCTGCATGAAGGCATCGGCCAGTTGAATATCGAATCCCTGCCCGAACTGGAAATGGTGGCTGTCATAGCCGGTGAGCTTGGCATGCGTGCCCGCATCGGCTTGCGCATCAATCCCGAGATCACCGCTAAAACCCATTCGCACAATACGGTCGCCCGACGCACTGATAAATTCGGCCTGCTGGTTGACGACCTGCCAGCCGCGCGCGCGATTATCGCGGCGCATCCTTCGCTCGACTGGCGCGGGTTCTCGTGCCACATCGGCTCGCAAATCCACGGTGTGGCCGAGCTGATTGAATCCTATCGCTTCATGGCCGACCTGTTCCGTGCCGAACGCAAAACACAGCCGCAGTTCGACCGGCTGGACTTCGGTGGCGGCTTCGGTGTGTCATACGAAGGCGATAGTTACGCCCGCCCGGCCGAATACGCCGCCGCTGTTCGCGAGGTTACCAAAGACCTACAGCAGGATGGCGTTATCATTCAGATGGAGCCCGGACGATTTGTGATCGCCGAAGCCGGATCGCTGGTGACGTCTGTCATCCGGGTCAAAGACAGCGGCGGTGCGCCCGCAGCTGGTGGCATACGCTACCTGATCGTGGACGCGGCCATGAATAACTTGATCCGCCCCGCGCTTTATGATGCCTACCATCCCATCACGCTGGCCCGCGCCAGCACAGCGCACGATGTATCGTGCAGCATCGCCGGCCCGGTGTGCGAAAGTGGCGACGTTTTCGCCAAAGGCCGGCAAATGCCGGCCGATATCGCCGCTGGTGATGTTCTTGTGATCGGCTTTGCCGGTGCTTATGGCAACACGATGAGCAGCATGTACAACGCACGCGACAAGCTGGCCGAAGTGATGGTGGAAGACGGCAAAGCCCGCATCATCCGCCGCGCCATGACCGCCGCCGAATACGACAAGCTGACGGTTTTTAACTAGCTATTTCCGGGGACCACCCACGCGTACCGGGCGTTCGGCATATCCGCCCAGGCTGATCATGCGGTCATACATCACAAGGGCCCCGGCAACGCCCACGTTGATGCAGAACTTCATCGGAATTTTAACGCAATAATCACAGCGTGCGATCATCGCCGGCGACAGGTTGCCCTTTTCCGGCCCCAGTACATAGGCGGCACGCATCGGGTGGCGGAAGCTCGGCAGGTCAACGGCATCGTCGGTCAGCTCGACGCCGACCAGCGTGCAGTCGTTCGGCAGCTGCATGGCTTCAACCGACGGAAATTCATAAAACGGCATGTGCGCAGCGGCAGACGAGGTATCAACGCCTTCCATCTGCGCTTTTTTTACAACCGCATCGACAGTGAAAAAGAAGCTGGCGCCGAAAGCATGACTGCTGCGCACGAGATTACCAAGGTTACCAGATTTACTGATCGACTCGACACCCATGGCGAAATACCCGCGACCGATCGGCGTCTTGAATTCTTCTGTGCCCAGCGACGCTTCGCGTGTCACGGCTGCTCCGGCCCGCTGGCGGGTGTCAGGCGGTTAAGCAGCGCACCAAAATCGCTTTCGGCCGGGTCGATGCTATTATCGACAATCGGCTCTTCCTGCCGCGTCGAAACAGGGATCGCATCATCGACCGGGACAGGTGCATTATCCGCGCTCCGTTTATCCTCGCCGTTATCACCAGATGATTCTGTATCACCGGTAATATGCAGCAACGTGCCCGTGCCACTGCCCAGTGAATCAAGCAGCGTCGGCAAAGCCAGACCGTCCACGCTGTACCCGGCTTCGGCAGTGCGCATGATGTCGCGCCAGATGCGCGCCGGCAACCCGCCGCCCGTCACCTTTTTCATCGGCTTGTTGTCATCGTTACCCACCCATACGGCCAGCGTCTGGTGTGCGGTGAAACCCACGAACCAAGCATCGCGGTAATCGCTGCTGGTGCCAGTCTTCCCGGCGATCGGACGCCCGATACTAATCCCGCGGGCCGTGCCGTAATCAACCACATTGGCCATCATCGCCGTTAGCTGGCGCACGGCCATGCTATCAACCACCTGCGGCATACGCACCGCCCGGTGTTTGTATAGTACCTTGCCACTGCTGTCGGTGATCTCGGTAATCGCATACGGCGCCACGCCCGCACCTTCATTGGCAATCACGGCGTAGGCGCTTGTCAGCTCCAGCGGCGTTACAACACTGCTGCCAAGCGCCGTTGAAAGCTCGGCAGCAATCGGACTGGTAATGCCCATGCGGCTCGCCATGCGCCGGGTCTTCTCGACGCCGACGGCATCCATGACTTGGACGGCGACAGTGTTCAACGAATACGCCAGTGCATCGCGAAGAGTCACTTCACCATAGTACTCGCCGTCATAGTTTCCCGGCTTCCATTTGCCGTAGCGCAGCGGAGCGTCTTCAAACACGGTTTCGGGCGTCATGCCATTTGTCAACGCCGTCAGGTACACAAAAGGCTTGAAGGCCGAGCCAGGCTGACGCAATGCCTGCGTCGCACGGTTGAACTGGCTTTCACTGTAATCCCTGCCGCCCACCATGGCCAGAACGGCGCCGTCACGCGCCAGCAGCACGGCGGCAGCCTGGCCTACATTCTGGCCTGGCCCTTCTTTTTCAAGATAGGTTTCAATCGCGGTTTCTGCTGCTTTTTGCGGGGCGCGGCGCAGTGTTGTATGAACGATCACATCAGCGCCGATATCGCCTACTAACGCCTGGGTCTGGTAAAGGACCCAGTCAGCGAAGTAGCGGCCCTCAGCAGAAACATTCAGCTTGTGTTTCTCGATAACCGGCAGTTTATCCAGCGCTTTTTGTTCTTCATCCGACAGCAGGCCAGCGTCCTTCATCGCTCCTAGCACAATCTTGGTACGCGCTTCGGCTTCAGCGATATCGTTCTTCGGTGAATAACGCGACGGCGCCTTCAGTAACCCAGCCAACAGTGCGGACTCGCGGATATTCAGGCGGCGCGCAGACTTGCCGAAGTAGGTATGCGCTGCAGCCTCGATTCCATAAGCGCCCGCACCGAAGTAAACGCGGTTGAAATAAGCTTCAAGGATTTCTTCCTTCGTATAGCTGGCTTCTAGCCAGAACGCCAAAAGCAGTTCCTGTACTTTGCGCTTGATTGTACGCTCGGGCGTTAGGAACAGGTTTTTCGCCAGCTGTTGTGTCAGCGTCGAACCGCCGCTGGCGCGGCGACCCTGAATCGGGTTGACGATGGCGCCACGCACAAACCCCATCGGGTCAAAACCAAAGTGCGAATAAAAGCGTCGGTCTTCTGTAGCAATTACGGCGTTGACTGTGTGCTTCGGCAGATCCTTCAAGGTGATGGGGTTAGCTGTGCGTTCGCCGTATTCGGCAATCAGATGACCGTCGGCATCGACAACCGAAACACTGGGTTTCCTCTTAAAAGCAGCGGCATCGGCGATGTCGGGCAGCGTCAGCGCACAGTAACCGACGAACAGCGCAACGGCAACGAACAGCCATGCGCCGCCAACCAGCGCCATGCGTTTGAATGACGATTCACCGTAAACGGTTTTGGTTTTCTTCTTTGGGGACTGTTTCTTTGCCATGCGTTTCTTTACCGCGTTTCTTGTACCCGACCCACGCGGGATTGCCACGCCGTTGTTAGATATAAGTGATGGCAGATGTAAGGCACATGAATAAAAACTAACACTATTTCCTAAGTGGAAATATCAGGGGATTGCTTTCAGGTCGACTTTTCAGGCATAGAGCGGCATGGCCATCAATGCCCACAGTACCGCTTTCGCACCGCCGACCGCCTCGGCAGACGGGCGCGTGGAGTTGTTGGGCCTGAGCAAAGAAGAGCTGACCACTGAACTGACAAAACTGGGGCTAGAGCCGTTTCGTGCCAAACAGGTGTGGAACTGGATTTATCAGCACGGCGCACGCGACTTTGAGGTGATGTCATCGCTGAACAAGCCGACGCGCGAAAAGCTGGCCGAACATTTCACCATCTTGCGTCCGACTGTAAGCCGTGCACAAAAGTCGGAAGACGGCACGCAAAAGTGGCTGCTGGGGATGAGCGACAAACAGCAGGTGGAATGCGTGCACATTCCCGACCCCGATGAAGACCGCGGCGCACTGTGCGTATCATCACAAGTCGGCTGCACGCTGACCTGCCGGTTCTGCCACACGGGTACGCAGAAACTGGTGCGTAATTTATCGGCGGCTGAAATCCTGGCCCAGGTCATGCACACACGCGACGCACTGAACGAATGGCCCAGCAGCGAGGACAAGCCGAACGGTCGCGAGCGCCTGTTCACCAACATCGTGATGATGGGCATGGGCGAACCGCTGTATAATTATGACAATGTCGCCAAGGCGCTGAAAATCGTGATGGAAGAAGATGGTATTGCCATTTCAAAGCGTCGCATCACACTGTCAACATCCGGCGTGGTACCGATGATTGAAAAGTGCGGTGCCGAGCTGGGCGTGAACCTTGCTATCTCCCTGCATGCCGTTACCGACGAACTCCGCGACAAGATCATGCCGATCAACCGCAAGTATCCGCTGGAACAGTTGATGAATGCGTGCCGCAATTACCCGGGCCTTTCAAACGCGCGGCGCATTACGTTTGAATACGTGATGCTAAAAGATGTAAACGATACCGATGCCGATGCGCATGAACTGGTACGCCTGATCGGTGATATTCCGGCCAAGATCAACCTGATCCCGTTCAACCCATGGCCCGGCGCACCGTTTGAACGCAGCAGCAATAACCGCATCCATCGCTTCGGCGATATTGTGAACGCGGCTGGTTACGCCAGCCCCATCCGCACGCCGCGTGGCGAAGATATTATGGCAGCGTGCGGCCAGCTGAAATCAGACTCGGTGCGCGAAACCGCTGCCCAGCGCCTGCTGATGCAGGCCGAGATGCAGAAGATTATCGCGGAAAAAGAAGCCGCTGTTGGGAGTTAGGCCATTAACTCCTTGCTTTCCGGCCCGGCGGGATTCATAAAGGTTGCATGTTGGCTACCCAGCGCAAACCCGACGATAATACGCTGCCCCTGAACACGATTATTCAGGGCGATTGCGTGGCCGTGATGGAACGCATGCCGCCCGCCAGCGTTGACCTGATTTTTGCCGACCCGCCGTATAACCTGCAGCTTTCAAAAACACTGTACCGCCCCGACCAGTCACACGTCAAAGGCGTTGATGAAGACTGGGACAAATTCCAGGGCAATGACGAATACGACGCGTTCACACAGGCATGGCTGAGCGCGGCGCGGCGCGTGCTGAAACCGAACGGCGCCATCTGGGTCATCGGCAGTTATCACAACATCTACCGCATGGGTTACTGGCTGGCCGAGATGGGCTTCTGGATCCTGAACGATGTTGTGTGGCAGAAGCCGAATGCGATGCCGAATTTCCGTGGCACGCGCCTGCAGAACCAGACCGAGATTTTGTTGTGGGCCGGCATGGCGCCCAAGGCCAAGTACACGTTTAATTATGCCGCGCTGAAGAACTTCAACGACGACAAGCAACTGGGTAACATCTGGGAAATCCCGCTGTGCCGCGGCCCCGAGCGCGTGAATGACGCTAGAGGCGACACGTTGCACCCAACACAAAAGCCCGAAGCGCTGCTGTACCGCGTACTGCTGGCATCAACCAACCCGGGCGATGTTGTGCTGGACCCGTTCTTCGGCACCGGCACCACCGGCGCTGCCGCCAAAAAACTGGGCCGCCACTTCATTGGTATCGAGCAGGATGAAAACTACATCGCGGCCGCGCAGGCGCGCATTGATGTTGTGCAACCGGTCGATACCGGCACGCTGACAACACCAAACAAACGCACCGCGCCGCGTGTCGCCTTTGGCGAAGTGCTGGCCGCTGGGCTTATCAAAGCGGGTGACGTTTTTACCAACCCGAAGAAAAATTATAAAGCTGTTGTACAGGCCGATGCCAGCCTGATTGGCGAGGACGGCGTGCGTGGCAGCATCCATAAACTGGGTGCGCTACACCAGAAAGCCGCATCATGCAACGGCTGGGACTACTGGCACTTTAACGGCGCGTCGATTGATGCGCTACGCCAGATGTATCTGCAGGCCAAGCAAGCAGGTTGAACACATCGCGCGCATGGTTCACTACAGCATCCACATGTGATGGCGCATGCGAACTGTAACTAGCCACCATGACTGTCCGCATTCCCATCTCCTTGGGAATGCGCAGGTTCTTCTCCATATCGTCAATCATGACCACATGCCGCGGGTCGCACTGCGTCAGCGCGAGCGCGGCCTTGTGTGTCGCCGCCGACTTCGACTTGTATTCGAATCCATGCCGTGCATGATAAACAATGTTTTCTTCAGCAAACACACCTCGCAGACCCGTGCGTGTCAGAACATCGTGTGTCCAGACCGGATCGGCGTGCGTATTGATAACATGTCGCTGACGCGATGCCGCGAATAGCGGCGGCAGCGCCGGGTCAGCCAATACCAATTCGGCCGTCATGTATTTGGGAATCTCCGACGCAAGATAAGCCGTGTCCACATTGTAGAGCTTTGAAAAGTGGGGATAGCTGGTGCCCGTCGTCAGCAGCAAGTCGGTAATTGTGGCGCGCAAGTCATCCAATGTGGTGGCTCCCAGATCAACACCGGCCTTCTGCAACACGATCATCAGGGCTTCTGGAAAACTGGGCGTATATACGCTGGTTGCGTGATATAGTGTATGGTCGATGTCCCAAATACAGGCCGCCGCCTCGATTTGCGCCATTTATGCCCTTCTCCTGCCCTTTGCACTTCTACGAGCCGGGTTTAGAATACGCGCAACATCACTTCAGACCAACAGGTTTTCCATGGTTGCTATCCGCACTGAAACTGACTCCTTCGGCCCACTCGATGTTGCGGCCGATCGCTATTGGGGCGCACAAACACAGCGCTCGCTTGGCAACTTCAAGATCGGCGGCGAGCGCATGCCGCCGGCACTGGTGCGAGCCTTGGGCGTGCAGAAACGCGCAGCGGCCGAGGCCAACATGTCGCTAGGCGTGCTTGATAAGAAAATCGGCGACGCCATCGTGAAAGCCGCCACCGAGGTTGCCGATGGTAAGCTGACCGAACACTTCCCGCTGGTTGTCTGGCAAACGGGCAGCGGTACACAGACCAACATGAATGCCAATGAAGTGATTTCGAACCGCGCGATTGAAATCCTGGGTGGCGTGATGGGCACCAAAACGCCGGTACACCCGAACGACCATGTGAACATGGGCCAATCATCAAACGACAGTTTTCCAACCGCCATGCATATTGCTGCAGCGCTCGAATGGCACAACGAACTGCTGCCCGCACTAAAGAAGATGTACGCTGCCTTGATAAAGAAGTCGGCAGAGTTCAAAGGCATCGCCAAAATCGGCCGCACGCACCTGCAGGATGCCACGCCGGTAACACTGGGCCAGGAATTCGGTGGTTATACGCAACAAATCGCCTACGCGATTACCAACGTTGAACAGAAAATGCCCCGCCTGCTGGAGCTGGCGCAGGGTGGCACCGCGGTGGGCACCGGTCTGAACGCCAAAAGAGGTTTCGCCGAAGAATTCGCCAAGCGTGTTGCCGTTGCCACCAAATTGCCATTTGTAACGGCTCCCAACAAGTTCGAGGCCCTAGCCACACACGATGCCCTGGTCGAAGCGCACGGCGTACTGAATGCGCTGGCGGCTGCGCTTATGAAGATAGCCAACGACCTGCGCCTGCTGGGCAGTGGTCCGCGCTGTGGCCTTGGCGAAATCGCCCTGCCGGAAAACGAGCCGGGCAGCAGCATTATGCCGGGCAAGGTTAATCCAACACAATCGGAAGCCATGACGATGGTCGCTGCGCAGGTAATGGGCAACCACGTTGCTGTTACCATTGGCGGCGCCACCGGCCATTTGGAACTGAACGTATTCAAGCCGGTAATTATCTATAACTTCCTGCAATCAACGAAGCTGCTGGCTGATGCCGTCACCAGCATCACCGACAACTGCATCAGCGGCATCACGGCGAATGAAGACCGCATCCAGAAGCTACTGAATGAATCACTGATGCTTGTGACAGCACTGAACCCGCATATCGGCTATGACAAAGCTGCTGAAATCGCCAAGAAAGCGCACAAGGAAGGTACGACACTGCGTGCTGCGTGCCTGAAGCTGGGTTATCTGACCGAAGATGAGTTCGACAGGATTGTCGTGCCTGACAATATGCTAGGGCCCAATTAAGCCGTGCCTGATCGCCGCCTTCCCAAACATTCTGTTGTCATCGCTGGGCATGCCACCAGTGTCAGTCTTGAAAATGAATTCTGGGACGCATTGAAAATACAGGCAGGAAAAGAAGGCCTTGCGCTGGCGGCATTATTAGCCCGCCTTGATAAAGAAAGAATCAGAAACAATCCACAGCCGCCTTCGTTGGCTAGCACGGCGCGCGTTTATGTCTTGAAGAAATTACAGGACAACCGCTAATCTTCGCGGGTGCTGCATTATCTGAAACGCATTCTGGCCGCGACTCCCGACAAGATCGGCTGGGGACACGCCCTTCCTTTCGCTGTGGCGTTGCTACCGATAGTCATCATGGTCAGTTACGCCACGCCACAACTGACGGATTTCTGCGTCGGGCGCTTTATGCACGACGGCTTCTGGGACGGCCTTATCAACCAATTCAATGTGTATGGTCACCAGTTCATGGGCCGCACGCTAAACATGCTGCCAATCGCTATTGTCACCTGGCTGTCGATTGATTACTTCTACCTGTACGCCTTGCTATGTCTTTTGGCGCTAGCCGGCTTCCTGCTGCTGGCGTCGCGCGTGGTACACGAACTGCTGCCGGCATCATCAGCCCCCATGCACCTGTTCGCCGTTGTCCTGCTGACCATTGCCCTGATCGGTAATGCACCCGCCGCCCGCGATATGGTGTTTTCACTGCCTGGATTCTTCACTTATGCCCTGCCGGGCCTGGTGATGGCGATGATGTTCATGGTGCTGTACCATAGTCTTGCTGCCCAAAGGGCCCTGACGTGGCAGGAACATGTCATCGTACTGCTTGGCACATGTTATGTGTCGCTTAGTAACGAATGGAGTGGACTGGCGCTGGTGGCCCTGTTGCTATGCTCATTCCTGACGCGCCTGCGCCTTGTTCCGGATGCGCCCGAGCCTATCACTCATGCCGCCGCGCTGTGCCTCAGCCTGTTCGGCGCCACATTGATCCTGCTGGGGCCCAGCCAGCCGATCTTCGGTTTCGATCACGCCGGCATGGGCCTTGCGTGGTCACTTTTCTTTACGCCGGAATTTTTTGTACTGCGCCTGCCTCTGCCGGGTGTACTGGCGTGGTTATTGTTCTTGGCCTTCACCTATCGACCGGAACTGCGTGGCAATTCATTATCCGATCGTCACCGCGCGCTGGCGCATTTCGCGTTCTTCAGCCTGTTCTTGATAAGTTTTATCGCTTTTGTATTCGGCTACCTGCCTGATGAGTCGCGTCTGCGGGCCCGCGGGCAGAATCAGCTCTATATTCTTGTCCTCGTCGCACTGTCGATTTTGTTTTGCCTTGTGGTTCCCGTCATCCGCTATCGTCTCACTCCTTTGATTGATCGTTACGCGCCTGCCCTGCGCCGCATCCGCGTCTTGCCTGTGATCATCGTACTGGCCCTGCTGAGCCCAGCTTGGTTGATGGCGCTGGCGCAGGTTGACCAGGCTGACACGTTCCGCAGCGAACAGCGGACGCGCCTTGGCCTGCTAATGAACCGGGCCGAACAAACAGTGTTTCTGCCACCATTGTCCGTACGACCCAGCCTGCTGGCCGACCGCGATATCTCAGGCGAAGCCGGCAACTGGGCCAATAGCTGTGTAGCTGATTTCTTCAAGGCCGAAAAAGTTCTGCCCCAGCCTGATAATCTTTAATCCAAAAAAAGACCCGGCCGAAGCCGGGTCAGTTCATAACTTGGAGTAAGATATAAAAGCGTTACGCGTCCATCAGGATCTTCTTCTTGCGGCCGCGGCGTGGCAGCAGGTCGGCAAAATCACCGGCTTCAATAGCTTGGCCGCCGACACGCATCAATTCATTCAGCGCTCGCTTCATAATGGTGGCTTCACGCAGATCTTCGCGATCCGTGATATCCATCATGCTCAGACGGTTTTCAAGCAGGTCACGCAGTGTATTAACTGATTGAGCTGACAACATGGTAGTCCCCCTTCCCCTGAAAGGCGCTTCGGGTTCCCCAACCCTCGCACCGGCCCCTTAATTCGGATCAAGCGATTTGCTTGAATACGTCTATAATTCACCTAAAATTGTAAATATCTGGTTACGTGATTCGACTTTTTTGATTCCGAAAAAGTCTAGATAAATCAAGGGCTACAGAACGAATCACGTCAACGCTTTTTTCACACTAGTTTAGCGGGCCTTAATAGGGTGTAAAATAAGGGTTATGAACCGACTCAAAAGCGCGCTTGCGAATCTCGATCAGGGCATCGACCGGCTTGAAAAAACTCTGGCCGACCGGCTGACCACAATGGAACAAGCGCTGCGCGATACCCGCGCCGATTACGAAGCGGCCAGCACCAAGGCAAAGAATGCCCAGATCGTCAGCAATCGCCTTGATGAAGTGATCCTGCAGCTGGAAACCATTCTGGCGGAGAAAAACTGATGGCTGCGAATCTGCAAACAAAAAATCCCGCGGTGAAGGTCGACATCCAGTTGCTGGGCAAGCCTTATGCCGTTGCCTGCGAAGCGGGCGAGGAAAAGCGGCTTGAAACCTTGGCCGGGTATGTTGACAGCAAACTGCGCACCCTGGCGGGAAGTTTATCCAGCGCCACACAGGAGCGCCTGTTCATGTTGGCCTGCCTGATGCTGGCGGATGAAGTCTTCGACCTGAAAAGCAGCACCGCGCACAAGGCCGAGAGCGAAGCCACTGAAGCCGCCGTGGCCGGTGCTATCGAAAGCCTGACCGAGCGCCTGGCCAGGATTACCCAGCGCCTGCAGGGCTGATAATGCCGACAATTACTGAATACACGCCTCAAGATCAGGACGGGGTCTGGGCGCTGCACATGCGCACAATCACAGAAAACGCCGGGTTCGTGAAAAATGTTTCCTTCCACTCGGACATGAAGAATATCCCCAAAGTCTATACGGCGTTTTTTGTCATTCGCGACCAGCAGACGATCGCCGGTATGGTCGGCCTTAAGCAACTGTCGGGCAATGAACTGGAAATCAAGCGGCTTCAGGTACATCCGCGCTATCAGGGGCGCGGGTACGGAAAGGCCTTGCTGGAAAAAGTTTTTGACTATGCCGGGCAACACAACATTACGTGTCTTCGTCTGGATGTATCCGAGCCGCAAACGGCGGCGCTCGGCCTCTATAAAGCGATGGGCTTTACGGTAACGAAGATAGAAAGGCTGGCTTACGGGCCCGACAAAGAGGTTTTTGTCAGCACCTTTATGGAAAAACGTCTTTCATAGCCAAGGATAATTCGCTTTGTTTTCGCTGCCGCACGCTCTATATTCCGTCAGGAAGCAGCTGGTCATTGCGGCAGGCAACAATTCCTCCGAGCCGATGATCACTTCTCTGGGAGCTGTCCCTGACACGGCCGTGGCCGTGTTATATGGTGCCCACCTGTCTAACAGGGTTCAGAGGGTGTTTACGCCACCGGTTGCACTGGCTGCTTCTTCTATTTTTTAAATCCCGATTGCGTGTATTCTCTCAGCATGACCGACGCACCAACACCTCAACAAGAAAAAACCCGCCTGCGTAGCGTGGCGAAAGACGTGCTGAATAACCTGCGCGGAAACAAGATCGAGCCGAATGCAGCGCGCGATATTGTCGAACAAGTGAAGGCCGCCAAGGCGCAGGGCCTACTGCCACTGCGCAATGAAGAAGAATGCAGCCGCCACCAGTCGCCCACCATTGTCGGTATTTACTGGCCAAATGAAAAAGTTGGCGAGCTGGATACGCGCCCGCTGATCAAGTGGCTGGAAAAAGAAGGCCACCCCGTTTGCATGCCGCGTGTTTTTGAATCCGGCGACCTGAAGATGGCGTATGTACCCTATGAAGGTGAGGGCGAAATGTGGCGCGACGCCAGCGGTATGCGCGCGCCCAAAAGTGGCTTCAGAGCCGTGCCATCTGTTTTGTTTATTCCCGGACTTGCCTTTGACGGCGAAGGAACGCGCCTTGGTTACGGCAAAGGGCACTTTGACGAATATCTGGCCCTAGTGCGCAGCTTCCCAATTTTGAAAGACGTGCTGGTTGTCGGGCTGGCCTATAACGCACAGGTCATGGCAACGCCAATCCCGCGCGAACCGCACGACCAGCCGGTTAATATGATCATCACGCCGACGCGCATCATTGACTTGCGCTAGGTCTTTGCGCATTCATAGCTTATGACAGATCTTTCCACCCAGCTTTCGGATATTGTCGGCAAGGAATTTGCCGCGCTGGGCCTTGATGCCGCACTGGGCGCTGTGAAGCGCAGCGACCGCCCTGATCTGGGTGACTTCCAGTGCAACGGCGCACTGGCTGCTGCCAAACAGCGCGGCGAGAACCCACGCGCACTGGCCGAACAGATTGTCGCCAAGCTTTCAGTGAACAAGATGTTCAGCAAGGTGGATATCGCCGGGCCGGGCTTCATCAACCTTGTGCTGACGCCCGAAGTACTGTCGGCGCAGGCCAACACGCTTGCCGTTGATAAAAGGGCCGGCGTTGTGCTGCCAGCCAAGCGCAAGATTATGGTGGAATACATCGGCCTGAACATGGCGAAACCCATGCACGTGGGCCACCTACGCAGCACCATCATCGGCGACAGCATCCAGCGCATCGTGCGCTTTCTGGGCCACGATACGGTTACCGACATTCACTTCGGCGACTGGGGCCTGCAAATCGGCTTATTGTTGATAGCACTGGAAGACGAACAGCCTAGTCTGCCGTATTTCCGCGCTGATTACAACGACACCATGAACCAGCCCACATCGCCGGTGACGATGGCTGATCTGGAGCGTATGTATCCGGCCGCTGCGGCGCGCATCAAGGACGATGAAGTTTACCGCGAACGCGCCCGCATAGCGACGATGGAACTGCAGAAGGGCCGCGCCGGTTATCTGGCCCTGCACAAACACTTCTGGGCTGTCAGCCGGGTTTCGATTGAACGCGAACTTGGCGCGCTGGGCGTGCATCCGGATTTGTGGAAGGGCGAAAGCGACGTCAATTACCTGATCGATGAAATCGTGGCCGACTTCACCAAGCGCGGCATCGCCGTGGAAGACGATGGCGCGATCGTCGTGCATGTTAAGCGCAATACCGATAAGGCCGAAATTCCGCCGCTGCTGCTGGTTTCCAGCGCCGACAGCGCCATGTACGGTACGACCGACGTGGCAACCATTCTGGAACGCCAGCGCGAGATTAAAGCCGACCTTTATATCTATGTGGTTGACCAGCGGCAGGCGCTGCACTTTACCCAAGTTTTCCGTACATGCGTGAAGGCCGGGTACGGGACCGACGAACAATTTGAACACGTGGGCTTCGGCACCATGAACGGGCCCGATGGCAAACCGTTCAAGACCCGCGCCGGCGGCCTGATCAGCCTGCACGACCTGATTACCACCTGCCGCGAGAAAGCCCGCGCCCGCATGCAGGAAGCCGGACTGGAGGGCGACGATGAAACAGCGCTGATGATCGGCACGGCAGCACTGAAGTTTGCCGACCTGTCGAACCAGCGCATGACCAATTATATTTTTGACTTCGATCGCTTCACATCGTTCGAAGGCAAGACCGGCCCGTACCTGCAGTATCAGGGTGTGCGCATCAAATCGATCCTGCGCAAGGCCGTCGACCAGAACATCACCGACGGGCCGATCACGCTGGCATTGCCGGAAGAACGGGCGCTGGCCCTGATGCTGGATGCCTTTAACAGCGCCGTACATCTGGCGTTTGAAAAGCGCGCACCGAATTTCGTGGCCGACCACGTTTACAATCTGGCGCAGGCGTTCAGCAGCTTCTATGCCGCTGCGCCCATACTGCCGGAAAAAGACGAAGCCGTGCGTGCCAGCCGCCTGCGGCTTGCCAAAACCGCCCTGAACCAGCTAGAAATCGGGCTTGATTTACTAGGCATCAAAATTCCCGAGAAAATGTAATGGCCGGCCATTCCAAATTTAAGAACATCATGCACCGCAAGGGCGCGCAGGATAAAAAGCGCGCCAATGCATTCAACAAGATCGCGCGCGAAATCACCGTCGCCACCAAAATGGGCGCGCCGGATCCGAATTCGAACCCGCGTCTGCGCGCTGCCATTCTGGCGGGCCGCGCCATCAACATGCCGAATGACCGCATCGACCGCGCGATCAAGGCCGGCACACCCGGCGGCACCGACGGTAAGAATTACGAAGATGTGCGTTACGAAGGTTTTGGCCCAGGAGGTATCGCCATCATCGTCGATTGCCTGACGGACAACCGCGCCCGCACGGTCAGCGACCTGCGCCTGATGTTCACCAAGCACGGCGGCAACCTTGGCGATACCGGCAGCGTTGGTTTCATGTTTGATCGCGTTGGCATCATCACCTATCCCGCCAAGGCCGGCAGCGCTGACAAGGTATTCGAACTGGCGGTTGAAGCCGGCGCCGACAATGTTGAAAGCAGCGATGACGGGCATGAAATCGTCACCTCGCCCGATAACCTGGCTGCCGTACGCGATGCGCTGGAACAGGCGCTGGGCGCTGCTGAATCCGCCAAGCTGACGTTCAAGGCGCAGCAACCCATGGCGCCTGCCGATTTTGAAAGCGCACAAAAGCTGATGAACCTGCTGGACGCGCTGGATGATAACGACGACGTGCAGGACACGGTGACAAACGCCGACATCCCCGCCGAATGGCTGGAAAAACTGGCCGCGTGAGTAAAGCCGTAACCATCATCGGCATCGACCCCGGCTTGAACAATACCGGTTGGGGCATTATCAAAAGCGACGGCAGTAAACTTTCAGGTATCGCGTGCGGCGTTATTAAAACCGACGCCAAGAAACCGACACCGGCGCGGCTGGCCCTGATTGCTGACGAGCTGCAGACACTAATAAAAAAATACAAACCTGACGAAGCGGCCGTGGAAGAAATTTTCACCAACAAGAACCCGGCATCAACGCAGAAGCTTGGTCTTGCACGCGGCGTAGCGCTGGCCATTCCCGCGCAGGCCGGGCTGCAGGTTGGTGAATACGGCGCCAACCTGATCAAGAAGTGCGTGACCGGTTACGGCCACGCCGACAAAACCCAAATGACAGCGATGATCAAAATGCTGCTGCCGGGCCTGAAGCTGCCGCCCAAAGCCGACGCGGCCGATGCGCTGGCCGTGGCTATATCCCACGCCCATTTGCGCAAAACCTGCGGGCTTTAGCGGTTTACCGTTTCTGTTTTGTTCTTTATACTGGGCATATGATCGGCCAGTTAAAAGGCATTGTTGAACAGCTTGATACCGGCACAGCTTTGATTGATGTGCAGGGCGTGGGTTACACCGTGCACGCATCGACCCGCACACTTGGGTCGCTATCCGCCGGTCAGCCCGCCCGCTTGCTGATCGAAACGCAGGTGCGTGAAGATGCGATCACATTATTCGGGTTTGCCAGTGCCGCCGAACAGCAGATGTTCCGCACGCTTACCACCGTGCAGGGCGTGGGCGCCAAAGTCGGTCTTGCGTTACTTAGTGCGCTGTCACCTTCCGAACTGTCACAGTGCATCCTGCTGGAAGATGCCAAAAGCCTGACGCGTGCCGATGGTGTCGGCAACAAACTGGCGGTGCGCATTGTGAACGAATTGAAAGACAAGCTGGCCAAAGCGCAAGGCATGACGCCGATTGCCGCAACACCAACGCTGGTTGTTGCCAACGATGCAGCGCAAGACGCGATTGCCGCGCTGGTGAATCTTGGCTACCGCCGCGCCGACGTTGTGCCGGTTGTCACATTGATCACAGCGAAAACGCCGGATGCCGGCGTACAAACCGTTATTAAATCAGCCCTGCAGGAGCTTGCCGCATGAGCAAGGAGCGTCTTGTAACAGCTGAAAAGACGGTGGATGTGGAAGCATCAATCCGCCCGCTGTCGCTGAACGAATTCGTTGGCCAAAGCGCGCTGAAAGAAAACCTGTCGGTATTCATTCAAGCCGCCAAGCAGCGCCAGCAAGCGCTGGACCACGTGTTGTTGTTCGGCCCGCCCGGGTTGGGCAAAACTACACTGGCACAAATTATCGCCAAGGAACTTGGCGTCGGCTTTCGCGCAACGTCCGGCCCGGTGATTGCGCGCGCAGGTGACCTTGCCGCGATCCTGACAAATCTAGAGCCGCACGATGTTCTGTTTATCGACGAAATTCATCGTCTCGCACCCGCCGTTGAAGAAATCCTGTATCCGGCGATGGAAGATAACCATCTTGATCTGGTGATCGGCGAAGGCCCTGCCGCGCGCACCGTGCGCATTGATCTGCCACCGTTTACACTGGTGGGCGCCACCACGCGCAGCGGGCTGATAACCCGGCCTTTGCGTGAACGCTTCGGCATTCCATTAAACCTGCAGTTTTATACAGGGCCCGAGCTGCAAAGCATTGTGCAGCGCGGCGCACAGGTTATGGGTTTTGCCATCACCGCCGACGGCGCGTTGGAAATTGCCAAGCGCAGCCGGGGCACCCCGCGCATTGCTGGCCGCCTGCTGCGCCGCGTGCGCGATTTCGCAACGCTGGATAACGTGAAAACGATTGATGCGAAAGCCGCCGACGGCGCACTGGGCAAGCTGGGCGTTGATAATGCCGGGTATGACCAGATGGACCATCGCTACCTGCGCCTGATCGCCGAAAGCTTTGCGGGTGGGCCCGTAGGCGTTGAAACACTGGCCGCGGCCCTCGGCGAACAGAAAGATGTGCTGGAAGAAGTGATCGAACCCTATCTAATTCAGCAGGGGCTGTTACAGCGCACGCCGCGCGGCCGCACCATGACCAATGGCGGTTATGGCGTTATCGGCCTGACAGCACCGGCCCAAACAGCTGGCGATTTATTCAGCGATTAGCGAACTTCCGGAGCAGACGGGTAATCGATATATCTTTGGTTGTCTGGCGTCAGCGGTTCTGCCGATTCAAAGATTACGTCATAACAGATATCTTCTGCCCCTTGCTCGCCAATAATATCTGCGACATCCCCGCCCGGCACGCCAGCAAGACAACGCTGAAGCTCAGCTTCGCCACGCGCTGTCAGGGTAACCGTGTCCGGACCTACCAAAACAGCCACGGGCATATCGGCAGGAAACTCGGGAGCTTCGGCCTTTACAACTTCAGTTCTTTGGCCGCAGCCAGCTATGGCGGCAACGGCAATAGCAGCAATCATCATTCGCATTGAAATCTCCTTTTAATATTATTGATTATCGGGCATGTGCGGTCTTATAGGCACCTTGCCACTGTAAAAACAAGAAGAATTTCGTCTCTTATAAGGGAGTAATCTTAACGATTAAACGCATCCCGTGCATGGCCCAGCAAGCCGGCACCGGTACCGCGAGCAAGGCAAATGCCCATACCGGGTATTTTATCTGCCTGTTGCACCAGTGTTGCGTCACTGCGCAAACCGACATCAGCAAGACAGGCGTCGCCCACCCGGCGGCTGTCGGGGTGGTACATCGCAGTGATGATGGCTACGACAACAGCGCCCGCTAACGTCGCCGCCACAAGGTTAGGCGAGCGTGGAATGGGCCGAAGCCATAAGGGCGTTAAGGGTTCACGTTTTGGCATGGCGGCCTTATAGCCGTTGCGCACACGTAAAAACAACCTAATAATCACTCCTATGAAAAATCACACACTTAATGCCCGCGTTTATTACGAAGATACCGACGCCGGCGGCATCGTTTACCACGCCGCCTACCTGCGCTGGGCCGAACGCGGTCGCACCGAATGGCTGCGCGACCTTGGGCTTAGCCAGCAAAAACTGCGCGATGAAACCGGCCTTGGTTTCGTGGTCAGCCGCATTACCATCGATTACCTGGCTCCTGCCCGGCTGGATGATGAGCTGACCATTGTAACATCGCTGGTGGATGGCGGCCCGGGCAAGGCCAGCCTGAAGCTGAAACAGGAAATCCGGCGCGGGCCCACGGGAAAGGAAGCTACGCTGGCCACTTTGGACGTCACCTGCGCCTGTATCGACGCCAACGGCGCAGTTGCACGGCTGCCCGAAGCGCTTTACAAGCAGTTACAGGGCTGAAATCGCCTTTGTTTTGCCACCAAGGGCAGGCATTCAGGACTTTCTGGAAGAAGGAATAAACATGGAGCCCACAGCTGTTCCCGTCGGCGTCGTTGATGCCGCCAAACTGGCCGGCACTGCTGCCGCACAGGATATGAGTCTGATCGGCCTGTTCATGCACGCCGACCTGATTGGCAAATCGGTGATGGTGTTGCTGTTCATCGCCTCGATCTGGTGCTGGGCCATCATCCTTGAAAAGTGGGCGCGCCTTGGCAGGTTGCGTAAAAGCGCCGACGACTTTGAAGATAAATTCTGGAGCGGCGGCTCGCTGGAAACACTTTATGAGCGTGTCGGCAAGCGGCCGACCGATCCCATCCAGGCCATCTTCGCCGCTGGCATGCGTGAATGGAAACTGGCCGCCGAAAAAGGTTTGCTGGCCACAGGCGCAATGCGTGCGAATTTGCAGCAGCGCATCGAGCGCGTGATGAACGTGACAATCACGCGTGAAATGGCCGTGGTTGAAAAGAACATGACGTTCCTGGCCAGTATTGGCAGCGCAGCGCCCTTCATCGGTCTGTTCGGTACGGTGTGGGGCATCATGCGCTCTTTCACCGCCATCGCGGCGCAACAGAACACCAGCCTTGCCGTTGTGGCGCCCGGCATCGCCGAAGCGTTGCTGGCCACTGCTATCGGTCTGTTCGCTGCCATTCCCGCTGTCATGGCCTATAACCGCTTTTCAAGTCTGATTAACCGCTATAGCGAGCGTCTTGAGAACTTCGCAGCCGAATTCACAACGATCATCTCGCGCTCGCTTGAAGAAAACCGGAGCGCGGCATAATGGCCATGGGCGTCGGACATACCCGCCGCCGCGGACGCCGCGCGCTGAATGCTGACATCAACGTCACACCAATGGTGGACGTGATGCTGGTGCTGCTGGTCATTTTCATGATCACGGCACCGATGCTGACTGTCGCCGTACCTGTCGACCTGCCAAAGACCGACGCCCGCAATATCAGTAGCCAGAAAGAGCCGCTGGTCATCAGCATCCGCAGTAATGGCGAGGTTTACCTGCAGGAAACCAAGACCGAATTGGGCTCACTGGTCGAGCGCCTGCAGGCCATCACCGGACAGGATCCGGATGCGCGCATCTTTGTGCGCGGCGACGAAAAAGTGGATTACGGCCGCATCATGCAGGTTATGGGCACAGTCAGTGCCGCCGGCTTCAACAAGGTCGCGCTGGTTGCTGAACTGCCGGATGCTCCCAAAGCCAAGCCACGGTAACCGCCGTGGCCAGAAAATATTTTCAGGACAAGATCCCGCCGCAGTTCCGCAAATGGCTCAAGGTCTCGACCGGTGTGCACATCATATTCCTGATTGTGCTGATTGTCGGCTTACCGCGCTTTTTGCAGGACGACACGCCCGTCATCCCGCGCATCATCCCGGTTGATATCGTCGATATCAGTGAGGTAACGAACACGCGCGTTGCCGAGAAAAACGACCCCAGCCCCACGCCCGCGCCGCAGGCAGCACCACAGAAACCGCTGCCGCCGCCACAGCCGGAAACCCCCGAGAAGAAAGCCGAACCGAAACCCGACCCGAAGGCGGAAGCGCTGCCGGACAAGAAAAAACCGCCCGAAAAGAAGGAAGAAAAGAAAAAAGAAGAGAAAAAGGAAGAAAAGAAAGAGCCGCCCAAAAATCTTCTTAGCAGCGTCCTGAAGAACGTCCAGAAGATGAAAGATGACATCAAGCCAGCGCCCGTGGTGCCCAACGCCCCCGTGGCCGAAACGCCGGTGAATACACAGGAAGCTCCGGCGCTGGCCCAGCAGCTCAGCATCAGTGAGATGGATGCGCTGCGCCGCCAAATCCAGCAATGCTGGAACGTGCCGGTCGGCGCCCGCGGCGTCGAGACTATGAACGTTGAAATCTATGTCGAAGTCAATGAAGACCGCACCGTGCGTCGCGCCGATATCGTTGATACCCTGCGCATGACCACCGACCCCTTCTTCCGCACCGTGGCCGAAAGCGCTCGCCGCGCTCTGTTCAACCCCCGCTGTATTCCGCTGATGCTACCGCCCGAACGATATAGCCAATGGAAAACCATTCGCATGAATTTCAACCCGGCCGAGATGTTTTAGGCTATAATCCACCCATGGATATCGACCAGCTTGTCAAACTGATCCGCATGTCATGCGCCGAAAAAACTCTGGCGCTGTACTTCGTGCGCCACGGCCAAAGCACGGGCAATGCGTTGCACGCCGGCTGCCTTGTCAACAACGACGACCCGCTAACTGAACAAGGCGTCACCGAAGCCGCAAGTATTGCTACGCATTTTAAAAAAGCGGATCTGAAAGCAGCGGCCATTTACTCGTCGCCACTCCAGCGCACACAAAGTACCGCAAAACCACTGGCTGATGTTTTAGAATTGCCTGTTGTCGTGATTGAGAACCTACGCGAACGCCGTTGGGGCGAATGGGGCGGATGGGTGTGGACCGATGTTTCAGCTCAACTTGAAAACATGACACTCGATCAGCGCTACACGTTCGTGCCGCCGGGTAACAACGGCGAGTCGTGGCAGCAAATGGAAGTACGTTTGCTGAAGGCGGTCGGCGATGCCGTTGCTGCTGCACCTGCGAAAAGCGGAATCGTTTTTGTAACGCACCACGGTTGTTTGCGCTGCATCCTGCCGATGCTGGCTGGCGAAGGCCGCGCGGCGCACGCACAATTTTCCGTGAAAACAGGGACAGTTACGCGCTTTGCAGATAATAAAGTTACTCTTGATATTGCAGCGCAGTAAATCTTAACCACGATTCCCCTTGAAATCGTCCCATAAATGCGTCCCAATAGTTGTTCGTTCCTAATGGTACCCGCATGTCGAACTTCAATGAATTGCAGGCTTCATTTCAACACAAGCTCCGCGAGCTTCAGCGCGGTGGGGGAACGACAAATCAGCGTTTTGATATCGCCCTCGGCATGTGCCGTGAAACGATCACCGAACCTAAGCTGTTCCTGAGCGGTATGAATTTCATCCGCACGCAGATTAGTGCCCGCCGACATCCCAGCAAGGCACCACGCACCTACGACAGGATGGGGCCGCCACCTAAAGAGCGTGTCGAGCTTTCACCCGAACAAATGAAGCGGCTGCGCGAGGCCTTCGATATATTCGTAGCGAAGAATCCCCGTCTTAGAATAGAAGACCCCGAAGGCCGTCTGAAGGAAATCACCCGTTTCCTGCGACCTAAAACCCAAGTCCGAACCAAGGCGTTGCTACAGGCCCGGGCCTAGGACTTTCGCAGACAAAGCCCTGCAAGCTGTTTCCGCCTAGAAAAAACCCCAAATATGGGCTAGCTGTTTTGCAGCAAATCAACCGATACGAGGTTTTCGATGCGTTTCCTGTTCGCCCTGCTGCTGGCTGTGCTGGCTGTTTCACCAGCCCACGCTGAACTGCGCGTCGACATCACCCGTGGCAACGTAGAACCGATGCCGATTGCCATCCCCGAGATGATTGGCGCCAGCGCACAAGAGTCGCAGATGGGTCAGCAGATCGCGCAGGTTGTAAATGCCGACCTTGAACGCAGCGGCCTGTTCAAACCCATAAAGAAATCCGCCTTTATCCAGGATACCGATAGCCTTGTAAAAAACGGCCCGCGTTTTGCCGATTGGCGCGTCATCAACGCACAGGCGCTGGTTAGCGGCCAGGTTGTACGTCAAAATGACGGCCGCCTGCGGGTGGAGTTCCGCCTGTTCGACGTGTTTGCTGAAAACCAGATGGCCGGCCTTGCCTATTTCACAGTGCCACAGAACTGGCGCCGCGTGGCTCACATTATTGCTGACGCTATTTATAAGCGCCTGACCGGTGAAGACGGTTACTTCGATACCCGCATTGTTTACATCGCTGAAAGCGGGGACCCGCGCAAGCGCATGAAGCGCTTGGCAATCATGGACCAGGATGGCGAAAACAACCGCTTTCTGACCGATGGCCGTGCGCTGGTGCTGACGCCACGCTTCAACCCGTCATCGCAGGAAATCACCTATATGGCGTTCTATAATAACAAGCCGCGCGTGTATCTGTTCAACATCGATACCGGCCGGCAGGAAATGCTGGGCGATTTTCCGAACATGACGTTTGCGCCGCGTTTCAGCCCGGATGGCAACTCCGTCATCTTCTCGCTATCAAAGAACGGAAACTCCGACATTTATACGATGGACCTGCGTACGCGCCGCACGACGCAACTTACCGATCATCCGTCGATCAACACCGGCCCGTCGTATTCGCCCGATGGCCGCCAGATCACTTTTGAATCTGACCGCAGCGGCGGGCAACAGATCTATGTTATGGATGGATCGGGCGGCGGCGCCACGCGCATCAGCTTCGGCGACGGCCGTTATTCGACGCCAGTGTGGTCGCCGCGCGGCGATCTGATTGCCTTCACGAAGCAGAAGGGCGGCCGTTTCTATATCGGCGTCATGCGCCCGGATGGCAGCGGTGAGCGCCTGCTGGTTGAAAGCTTCCACGCCGAAGGGCCGACATGGGCGCCGAACGGTCGTGTGCTGATGTTCTTCCGCGAACTGCCAAGCCAAGGTGGTAAGGGACGTCAGGCAAAGCTGTATAGCATCGACCTGACCGGGTATAATGAGCGTCAGGTGGTAACGCCGACCGACGCATCCGATCCGGCTTGGAGCCCGCTGCTGCCGTAGCCTGACATGAAGCTCATCAGCAGCGAATTCGTCAGCGTCCACAGCACTTATAGTTTTGGCTATCGTAATTACGTCATCCCCGACAGCCGCGATGAAACAGATGCTATTCTGGACGCCGGGTACCTGCCACGCCTTGGCATCCAAGACCACCCGTATGTTTTCTACATGGCGCGTGGCGCCCGCGTACCGCTGGCGGCATTGGTGATGACCAGCGAAAACCGTCGCGTGCTGAAAAAGTTTGATGAAACAGTCAGGGGCACGTTGATCCCACTCTCGACTATCGACATAACATCGCCGGAATTTGAAGGGTTTTTTGTCGATTACTTTGCACGCCACCACGGGCCGGACGTGATGCCGGTCACACGCCTGCGCCGCATTCTGGCCTGCGGCCTGACATCGCACGCCATGTGCTATACGGATGCTGCAGGTGAAACATTAGGTTACGTGCTGCTGATCGTGACCGCACACCACTGGTATTACTGGTTTTCGGCTTACGCACCACAACTCACAAAAACCGCTTTTGGCATGTTCATGATGCTTGATTGCGCGCGGCAGGCCGCGGCGACGGATATTGATTATCTGCATGCGGGCACGCTGTATGGCGAAAGCGGCCGCTATAAAACCAATCTGCCGGGCCTGCAGTACTGGACCGGCAGCAACTGGTCTGCCGATATGGAAACCCTGAAAAAACTGCTAGGTGAAGACGCACGCCTTAACAACCTGCAGCAACAGGATGGATGGCTGCTGGAACTGGGCGATCGCGACGGGCTGTCCGTATTTTGATGCGTCGCACATAGCGTTAACTATAAACGTATTGAAAAGCTGCCACAGCGGAGTACGCTTCTTTCTATGTTTGGAAAACATATTCGTACGCTGGGCATTGCCACAGCTTCCGTCATGGCCCTGAATGGGGCTGCGTTTGCACAAACAGCACGTTCGTCCGATCCGGACCGTATGGAAGCAGCGACCCGCGCTGTCGGTGACTCGATTGGTCAGCCTTTGCAGGATTGTCGCCTTATTCCAGAGATGGATAACCTGATCGAATGCAATGTACCTACGGCTACCATTCGCCTTGTAGCTGGGCGTGGGAATTGCGGTGCGGACGGAGCGCAAAGCGCCGCTTTCTTTAATGTCAACGCATTCCTCAACACATCAAGTCGTGTAATTGTTTTTGGCACGAACTCAAATGAAGCAACGCGCATCCACGAACGACGCCACGCCATGCAACACCCCCCGGTCCTACGCGGACCCGTCGATCTGACCGCATGGGAAATGTACCGCGAAGCCGATGCGCGAGTTGAGGTCATTATCCAGGCTTATCAACGCTATCTTTCATCATCCGATAGGGCGACCGCCCTGTGGGAAGAAATGAAGCGCGACTCGGGATCTGAAATGATGGCGCGTATTCTTGAAGCTTCGCTGCAAGAAGATCCAGCATCCCTGGAAGCTTTACAAAGCGGTGGCAATGTAAATCCGGCGATACTGCAACGTATGGCGATTGCCTACCTGTTTACCGGCAACGGCCAGCATTACCTGCACAATTACTTCCTTCCCGTTCGCTGCCGTCCGCAGGCCCCTGCGGGTACGCCGGACACATGGACTTACGAAGCGCGACAAAGCTATGCCAGTAATCTCAGCGCTTTTTACGCGCAGTTGCGCACTGCGCCATTGAACATGACGCCACAGGCGCTTGCCGGTGGCATGCCGTACCAAGGTGTGAATTACCTGACTGGCGCAGAAGGTCCGCACGCTATCGACCCGCTGCACTCATCCATCATTGCCGGCGTGATCGGCATGCCATGGGGCGATCAGGAAGGCAGCCCCGAAACCCTGCGCATCCGCGCCCTGACATATGCGGGGCTGGGTCGCTTTATCGGACCCGACGGCCGCCTGACCGCGCCGGAATTAGGTACAGTGCCGCTGCAGAATTTTTCACCACATTTACCGGAAGCAACCAAGGGCGCTCCTGTGACATCTATCCCTGCCTCTGCTTTGCCATAAGTCTTACGATAATATGTTTCACATACAAAACAACTTAGCCAGATCTAAGCTTGCAAATATGCCACAGCGCTTGTGACTTTATTTCCGTCTCTGAAGCCCCTATGGACATCAGATATTTTCTTTCCTAGGTGTAAACCAACGCGGGAAAAAACGCCTGTCAAAGGCGTCGAGGCCCGCAGCCCCCGCGTTCTCTCGGCCGAGAACATTTAAAAACTAAGGAGTCTCATATGAAAAAACTGATGAGCCTGTTCGCCGTTCTGCTGCTGGTCAGCGCGTGCGAAACTGGCATGGACGATGGCAGCGACGGCAGCTACGGCGGCGCTGGCAACATGGGCCCGGCAAAGCCCGGCACAACGCGTGACTTTGTTGAAAACGTCGGCGACCGTGTGTTTTTCGCGCTGGACAGCAGCACGCTGACCGCCGAAGGCCGCGCCACGCTCGATAAGCAGGCTGTCTGGCTGAAGAAGTACGATGACACAAACGTACAAATCGAAGGTCACTGCGATGAACGCGGTTCGCGCGAATACAACCTGGCGCTTGGTGAGCGTCGCGCTGTTGCTGCACGCAACTACCTGACAGCCGCCGGCATCGATGGCAGCCGCGTCAGCACCATCAGCTATGGCAAGGAACGTCCGGCTGTTGTTGGCAGCACCGAAGCTGCTTACAGCCAGAACCGCCGCGCTGTAACGGTTGTGACCCAGTAATCACTGACTGAGTCGAACTCGATCAAAGGGGCATCTTCGGATGCCCCTTTTTTGTTTTTTGCCCTTTTTTCGGCATAAGGCTGCGGTACAGTGGGATAACCCAGTGAGGAATTCATGCGTCGTTTACTGCCCCTTCTGCTTCTGGCCTTTCTAGCTGCTCCTGTTTCAGCGGCGGCGCAGGACGGCGAACGGCTGAGCCGCCTTGAAGATGAAGTCGCACGCCTGTCGGCGATGCGCAGCGGCGCTGGCGGCAGTGGCATGAACAGCGCTGCGGCATCGCAGATGGATATGCGCCTTAACCAGCTTGAGCAACAGATCCAGACCCTGACCGGTAACCTTGAGCGCGTGCAGCACCAAAACGCCGTGTTGCAGCAACAATTCGCGCGCCTGCAGCAGGATATGGAAGTACGCTTCAACGAGCTGCGCCAGCAGATGGCGCAAATGCAGCAGCAACAGATGATGGCCGCGCAGCAGGCCGCCGCAGCGGCGGCGGCCCCAACAGCCCTCGTGCCTGCGCCGACAGGAACAGATGCCGAAGAAGAGAAAACCGACGCCGCCGCTGCCGACACATCGGGCGCGCAGCCCTTATACGACGAGGGTTTCAACAAGCTCCGCCAGGCCGATTACAGCGGCGCTGAAAAAGCCTTCAAGCAGTTCATGGCCAGCTACAGCAGCCACCAGCTGGCCGGCAACGCCAATTACTGGCTGGGCGAAACCTATTATGTGCGCGGCCAGTTCAAGGAAGCTGCGGTGACGTTCGCCGACGGCTACCAGAAATATCCGAAAAACAGCAAAGCGCCCGATAACCTGCTGAAACTGGCGATGTCGCTGTCGTCACTTGGCAGTAAGGAAGACGCCTGCCTGACGCTGAGCGAACTGAAGAACAAGTACCCGAACGCCGCGCCGACCATCCGCACACGCGCCGAACAGGAACGCAAGAAACTGGGATGCAAGGCGTAATGGCTGAGTTGCATGATATTGTTGACGAGAACGATACGGTCATCGGGCAAACAACTTTTGATGATGCTTACGCAAACAATAAGATTATTCGAGTCGCCCACCTTTGGGTCATGAACAGTACAGGAAAATTTCTTTTCCAATTTCGTGGGGCGCATAAGAAATCATCGCCACGTCGCTTTGATGCTTCGGTAGGCGGGCGTCTTGATGTTGGCGAAACTTATGAGCAAGCCGTTGTGCGGGAAGCTGTTGAAGAGCTGGGACTTAAATTAAGTGTGCCGCCGATATATGCTGGAAAGACTCTTATACAAAAAGAGCACACGAAGTTTTTTGGGGTTTACTACGCATATTCGGATGGCCCATTTAAAAACTGGGAAGCCGAAGCTGAATTGCTTGAATGGATGTCTTATCCAGAATACAGGTCTCTTTACGAACGATTTCCATATCTTTTTGCAGGCACAGAGACTCTTGAACTGGTACAGCAGGCACTGGCATCATCAGGTCATGCAACTCCTATTACCAAATAGCATGGTTAAGTTCGCCATCGCCCTTTCGGGCGGGCCGGACTCGTGGGCACTGGCGTTGATGGCACAGGAACAAGACCTCGATTTCATCGCGCTAACCGTCGACCACAAACTGCGCCCTGAAAGCACAGCTGAAGCGCAGCAAGTTGCCACTGAATGCACCAAGCGGGGCATCAAACATGAAACCCTGACATGGCAGCACGATGGCGTTACATCGCGCATTCAGGAACGTGCACGCAACGCACGCTATGAACTGCTGTTGGATTATTGCAAGAACAACGACATTCCCGCGCTGCTGACGGCGCACCATGCCGACGATCAGGCCGAAACCATCCTGATGCGTATCGCCAAGGCCAGCGGCGTAAAGGGCCTTGCTGGCCTGCGCCCGGTTACGGAACGTGAAGGTATCACGATCGTCCGCCCGCTGCTGCAATACACCAAACGGCAACTAGTTGATTATGTCATCGCCAAAGGCGTGCCGTTTGTGAAAGATCCCGGCAACGAAAGTTCTCGCTACGCGCGGGGCCGCCTGCGCGGGGCTGTTGATGTTCTGGCTGCCGAGGGTTTGACACCGGTCACACTGCAGAAGTTCGCTGATAAAATGCGCGATACCGACGCTGCGCTGGATGAAGTGACGGCGCAACTTGTCCTGCAGCACGTCGAGCGTACAAATCCCTGTGTCGTGCAGCTGCAGGCCGGCTATCTGCGCCGCGTGCCGCATATCATCCAGCAGCGCGCGCTGGTGGATATCTGGCGCCGCGTTACCGGCGGCAATACCTATGCCCCCGGGCCTGAAGCACTGCAAACCGTTCTGGGTAACATCACAAGTAAGCAGACATGCGGCGGCATGGTGATCGAGCCTTTTGAAAATACGCTGCGCTTTTATCGCGAACTGCAGGCGGTCGAGGGTGACGTTACCATTCCCGCCAGAAACGAGGCCGTATGGGACAGACGCTTCCGCATCATCAACAGCGGCGCCGTGCCCGTCACGGTCGGGGCGCTTGGCGATGTCAGCACGGCGGCACTGGAAAAAGCATGCCCGTGGGCGGCTGCTATCCGACCCGTTGCGGCGCGCGCCACCCTGCCGGCACTGGGAAACCGGCCACTACCCCTTGGTAAAGACGCAGATTCAGGTGTTTACGCCATGGCCCAAGGGATGTGATGTAAACGTTTGGTTATTGTATTCGGCCTAAGTTTACCTATCTAATATAGTATCACTTTTCGGGACGCGGTTGCGTGCAACGCAGAGCACGCCCGGCAAAAAGAGGACCCATGCAAGACAACAACCAGAATTTCGGACGCACAGTTATTTTATGGCTGGTCATCGGCTTGATGCTGCTGACTTTGTTTAACATGCTGCAGGGTACAAGTGGCGGCGGCACCGGCACCACGGTTGCGTACAGTGAGCTTCTCAATCAGGTCGATAGCGGGCAGGTTGCCAGCGTCACTATCAAGGGCGACCAGGTGCTTGGCACATATGCCGATGGCAAATCATTCACCACTATCGTGCCACCCAACACGGATGTTGTGTCACACCTGACGGCCAAGAATGTGCGCGTTAACGCCGAGCGCGACACGGCGGGCGAACCGACCATCTTCTCGATTCTGCTATCATGGTTCCCGATGCTGCTGCTGATTGGCGTGTGGGTTTACTTTATGCGCCAACAAAGCGGTGGCGGCGGCCGTGGCGGCGCCATGGGCTTTGGCAAATCGCGCGCGCGCCTGCTGACCGAGAAGCACGGCCGCGTGACGTTCGAAGATGTTGCCGGCATTGATGAAGCCAAGCAGGAACTGGAAGAAGTTGTCGAATTTCTGAAAGACCCGCAAAAGTTCCAGCGCCTGGGCGGTAAAATTCCAAAAGGTGTGCTGTTGGTCGGCCCCCCGGGTACCGGCAAAACGCTGACCGCGCGTGCAGTCGCCGGCGAGGCGAACGTGCCGTTCTTCACCATCAGCGGCTCCGACTTCGTCGAGATGTTTGTCGGCGTCGGCGCCTCCCGCGTGCGCGATATGTTCGAACAGGGCAAGAAGAACGCGCCTTGCATTATCTTCATCGACGAAATCGACGCTGTCGGCCGCCATCGCGGCGCTGGCCTGGGCGGCGGCAACGACGAACGCGAACAGACGCTGAACCAGTTGCTGGTCGAGATGGATGGCTTTGAATCAACCGAAGGCGTGATCATCATCGCCGCCACCAACCGCCCCGACGTGCTGGACCCGGCGCTGTTGCGTCCGGGCCGTTTTGACCGTCAGGTTGTAGTGCCGAACCCCGATATCATCGGCCGCGAGAAGATCCTGCGTGTGCATATGCGTAAAGTGCCGCTGGCGACTGACGTCAACGCCAAGGTGATCGCCCGCGGCACGCCCGGTTTCTCGGGCGCCGACCTCGCCAACCTTGTCAACGAAGCGGCGCTGATTGCCGCGCGCAAGAACAGGAATGTTGTCGCGCACGCCGACTTTGAAGAAGCCAAGGATAAGGTGATGATGGGCGCCGAACGCCGCAGCATGGTGATGACCGAGAAGGAAAAGGAACTGACGGCCTATCATGAAGCCGGTCACGCGCTGGTTGGCCTCCATATGCCGGAATCCGACCCGCTGCACAAGGTGACGATCATCCCGCGCGGCCGCGCACTGGGCCTGACGATGAGCCTGCCCGAGCGCGACAAGTACGGTTACACAAAGACGGAAATGGAAAGCAAGCTGGCCATGATGTACGGTGGCCGTGTAGCGGAAGAACTGATCTTCGGCGCCGACAACGTGACGACCGGCGCCGGCGGTGATATTCAGCAGGCCACAGGTCTGGCACGCCGTATGATCACCGAATTTGGGATGAGCGAGAAGCTGGGCCGCGTACGCTATCAGGCTAACCAGGAAGAAGTGTTCCTTGGCCACTCAGTCGCGCAGCAGCAGAACATGTCGGAAGGCACGGCCGCGCTGATCGACAGCGAGATCCGCCGCCTGATCGAGGAAGCCGAAGCCAAGGCCCGCAAGGTGCTGACGGCGCAGATGGACGACCTGCACAAGCTGGCCAAGGCCCTGCTGGAATTCGAAACGCTGTCGGGTGACGAAGTTAACGCCCTGCTGCGTGGCGAGAAAATCCGCAGTGAAGACGGCACCCCGCCGCCGCCGAAGGCCAGCACGCCGGCAAGCGGCAAACGCTCGTCCGTGCCTGTTACCGACAGCGGTGCCGTTGGCCAGCCTGCCAGCTAGCCCCTTCTAGGCTTCATAAAATCGTGCTGTTCTGGGCATATGCAAAAACCCGCCCAGAAGCCTATCGCCCCGTTTTATTCCAGCGGTCCGTGCTGCAAGCGCCCGGGCTGGAAAGCCGAAGACGTTTTCAAGAACGCGCTGCTGGGCCGTTCGCACCGCGCTGTGGCCGCCAAAAAGCAGCTGCAGGATGTTTCTGAACGCAGCCGCAAACTGCTGGGTATCCCGGCCGATTACAAAATCGCGATCATGGCGGGCAGCGACACCGGTGCGTTCGAAGCCGCGCTGTGGGGCATGCTGGGCCCGCGTCCCGTGGACGTATTTGCGTGGGAAGTATTCGGCAGTATCTGGACCAACGACATCATCAAACACCTGAAGATCGAAGGCTCGCGCGACTTCACCGCCGACTTCGGTATATTGCCAGACTTTTCGCAGGCCAGCCCGAAGCACGACATCGTGTTCACATGGAATGGCACCACCAGCGGCGTACGCGTGCCGAACATCGACTGGATCCCGCAAAACCATGAAGGATTGGTGTTTTGTGACGCTATATCCGCCGTATTCGCCATGCCCGTCGATGTCGCAAAAATGGATGTTATTTCGTGGTCATGGCAGAAGGCGCTGGGCAGCGAGGCGCAGCATGGCATGCTGGCACTGTCGCCGAAAGCCGTCGAACGCCTGCGCAGCTACACGCCGAAATTCCCGCTGCCAAAAATCTTCCGCCTTGTGAAAAAAGGCGAACCCGACCAGGCGTTGTTTGACGGCGATGTTTTAAATACACCATCCCTGCTGTGTGTGGCCGATGTGCTGGACGCCCTGCAGTGGGCCGAAAGCATCGGCGGCTTGCCGGCGATGATCGCACGCACCGACAGGAATGCCGCCGCGATTGCCGAATGGGTCGACCGCACGCCGTGGGCCGAATTCCTTGCCATTGATCCCGCGACACGCACCACCACATCGAACTGCATCAAGATTGTGGGTCCGCGCGTCGCGCATATGAACGCCGACGAGCTGCGTGACGCCGTCAAGAAAATCTGCGGGCTGGTTGAAAAAGAAGGCGCCGGCTATGACCTGGCAGGCCACCGCGATGCACCGCCGCATATCCGCATGTGGGCCGGCCCGACGCTGGAAACCGCTGATATCAAGCTGACGCTGCAGTGGCTGGAATGGGCGTTCGAGGAAGTGCTGTCATGAAAATCCTGATTGCCGACGCGCTCTCGAAACAGGCCGAGGAAGTCTTCAGGGCACGCGGCGTTGCCGTTGATGTCAAAACCGGCCTGACCGAGGACGAGCTTACTAAAATTATCCCGGCATATGCAGGTGTGGCCGTGCGCAGCGCCGCAAAGATCACAGCCAATATTATTGCCGCTGCAAAAAGCCTGAAGGTCATCGGCCGTGCCGGTGCAGGGGTCGATACCGTCGATGTGAAGGCCGCCACCCAAAGCGGCGTCATTGTCATGAACACGCCGTTCGGCAACTCCATTACCACGGCTGAGCATACGGTGGCGATGATGATGGCGCTGGCGCGCCATATCCCGCAGGCGAATGCCAGCACGCATGCCGGCAAGTGGGAGAAAAGCAAGTTCACCGGCACCGAGCTGTATGGCAAGACATTGGGCCTGGTCGGCTGCGGCAACATCGGCAGCATTGTTGCCGATCGTGCAGTGGGCCTGAAAATGAAGGTGCTGGCCTATGACCCGTTTTTGTCGCCCGAACGCGCACTGGAGCTTGGCGTCGAGGCCACAACGCTTGACGATATATACGCGCGCAGTGATTTCATCAGCCTACACACGCCGATGCTGGATTCGACGCGCGGCATGATCAATGCCGAGACGATGGGGAAAATGAAAAAAGGCGTGCGCCTGCTGAACATCGCGCGCGGCGGCCTGATCGTGGAAGACGACCTGAAAGCTGCGCTGGATTCCGGGCAAGTCGCCGGTGCCGCCATCGACGTCTATGTCACCGAACCCGCCAAGGAAAACGTACTGTTCAATGACCCGCGCGTGATCTGCACGCCGCACCTTGGCGCGGCAACGGCCGAAGCGCAGGATACCTGCGCGATCCAGATCGCCGAACAGATGTGCGATTTCCTGCTGCAAGGTGCCGTCACCAACGCCGTGAATATGCCGAACATCACAGCCGAGGAAGCCCCGCGCTTGCAACCCTATATCAAACTGGCAACGCAGCTGGGCCGCATGGGCGGACAGATGGCGGTGAAGCCGCACCGCATTACCGTAACCTATCGCGGCGCGGCGGCCGAACTGAACACCAAGCCCGTCACCGCAGCACTGCTGGCGGCATTGCTGGGCGTCACGCACGCCAGTGTCAACATGGTCAATGCCCGTCAGGTCGCGCAGCAGGCCGGGCTTGAGATAATCGAGGCAACGCAGGAAGCACTCAGCAATTACCAGACCCTGCTGGATGTGCAGATTGATAACGGCGTTTCGGTGCGCCTGTCGGGCACATTGTTCAGCAACCAGCCGCGCTTGGTGCGCGTTGACGATATAGCCATGGAAGCCGAGCTGGCAGGCACCATGCTGATGGTGCGTAATATCGACGCCCCCGGCCATATCGGTCGCCTTGGTTCACTGCTGGGCGACAACAGCATTAATATCGGCAGCTTCCATCTTGGCCGCAACCAGAAAGACGGTCAGGCCGTATCGCTGGTTGAAGTCGACGGCGCGGTGAACGATAATTTGCTGAAAAAGATTGCCGCGCTGCCGAATGTCAGCGAAGCGCAAGTCCTGCAATTCTGATCAAGCGGCGCATCCGTCGTCGTCAACACGCGTCACCAGCATCACATCGTAGGGTACATCCAGCTTATCGGGTACGTCGCAGCGTACGACATTACCGCCAAGCGACTGCGGTACCCACGCAGCGCCCATACCCTGCTGCACCAGCGCCAGCAGCGTTTCAGCCGACGAGCTTTCGCACATGATATCGTCTTTGCTGCATTCCAGGCCCAGCGACAGCCAGCGCTGCGTCAACTGCTGGCCGAAGATCGTACCGGGCGTATACATCATCAGCGGCCCGCTAAGCTTCTTGCCCTTGCAGACCAGTGAATTCTTCGCCTGTTTGTGCTGCACCAGTACCAGCCGGTCGTCCGTTATCTTGCTATAGCGCAGTTGCGGGTCTTTTTCGGCGTCGGGAAACAGCGGCAGCAGAATCTGATCGGCGCGTTTCTGGTGCAGGGCTTCAAGGCAGCCAGCCGTTGACGATGTGAAGATTGAATACCCCGTCAGACCGGATTTCTTTAACCACCCCGGCGCAACGCCAACCGCCAGCGCTGTCGTGGTGAAGATGCGCTCGGCCTGCTGGTTAGTGGTTTGCGATGCCATCGCGATACGCCGCGCATCCAGCATGTCTTCACGCAGGCGCTGGGCACGGCGGTAAAAATCCTCACCGCCTTCGGTCAGTTTCACGGGACGTGTCTCGCGGTCAAACAGCTGCGTGCCCAGCCATTGCTCCAGCTGCTGAATGCGCCGGCTGAACGCTGACTGCGTCGTATGCCTTTGGTTCGCAGCTTCCGTAAAGTTCTGCGTGCGGGCAAGGGCCAGGAAATCTTCGATCCACGTCAGTTCCATAATGCAGTTATTGCATAATGAAAGACGAAAAGACAATTAGATTTATTGACGAACACCTGTATTTATAATGTCCATGAAGCATCAGACGGATCCCATTTTGCGCCACCTGCGCCGTATTCTTCCCCAGTGCTGGAGCGCTGAAAGCAGCGTTTTCCCCGATAGTTGGCATAAAGCCGCATCGCCAGACATGGGCCAATGCGAAGGCACCGCCATGATTGTCGAAGACATGACCGGCATGCGGGTTGTGTCGGGCGTTGTTGTCGACCGGCATGGAAACTACCGCCATCACTTCTGGAACGAGCCCCGCGATTGCCCCGGTGAAGTTATTGACCTGGCCGCCGCACAGTTTGCCTACCTCGGCCACTTCTACTATGTCGAGAAAAGGCCGGACTTCGGCACGCCGCGCGAGGCGCTTTTGCGCAATCCCTCTGCCGTCAGACGTTATCATAACCTCAAGGCAAGGGTCGAAGCACATGTCCGATGACTCCTACCAAATATACCTTGAAGACCGCGCCGCATTCTTCAAACAGAACGAATGGCCGGTACAGACGTTGCTGAAAATGCGCGATACATCCGAACTGAAAGATTTCAGCGGCTGGCGCGAAATCGAAGGACTGCAGCTGCCCGTCAACGCCATGCTGGTGGGCGCTAGCGAAGACCTTCTGACGTTCACACTGGTCAGTCTTGACGGTGTTTTCTCACGGCCCAGCGGCATGACCGTCACCCTGCCCAATGGCATTGCGCGTGCTCTCTACCGCAAGTGCTCACACGATGAGTTGAGCGGGCCGCTTTAGTTTTCTCTTTTAAGACTTGGCGCGCACCCAAATCATGTTAGCGTCAAAGAATGACAACCACCCAACCGCTCAATCTTGACCGCCTTGTAAAGGTGCTGGCGCTGGCCGAAAGCACACAGGACGGTGAGGCGCTGGCCGCGCTGCGCCTTGCCCAGCAGATGCTGGCCGTACATAACCTGACGATGTCGGATCTGGGTGCGTTGCTATCAAACCCGTCGGGTAAATCGCATGTGCAGATTTCGCGCAGCCTTGTGAAGGCATACGAAGCGCGCATCAGCGCGCTGGAAAAAGAAAATACGCTCTTGCGGCGCGAGGTCATCAACGCCGCCGATACGTTGGAAAAATGGAAATCATTACTGACCAGTAGCCAGCGTGACAGCGTGCGCCATCAGGCATCGGCCGAAAAGTGGCGTGAACTGGCCCGCAAGACTGCCGACCACCTGTGGGAGCTTGGCCAACAGCTGCAGGCAATCGATGACACATCGTCATCTTCTGATAGCGAAACAAACGGCGCCCACAAGGTTGTCCGCCTGCAGCCCAAAACACGCTAAGACATCCTCGATAGGGCTAATGGTGATTTTCCGTTAAGGACAGATACCTTATAATTTCCGGGTGTTTAATGCGGCCACCCTTAATCTGCCTGCCGACCCGCCGTTGTCGGGTACGCCGGTCATTATGGCTGACCGGGTCGAGATTTTTCCGTCAACACCCTTGCCGCATCTGAACCAGCCACATGCGCGCGCTTATGCCGCCCGCATGCGCGGCGAAAGTAAAAGCAGTTCGTATGCCCTGGTATGTGATGATCGCCTGCCAGTGCGCAGTGAAACGTTTTCAGCCTTTCTTGGCTGTGACAATATCAACCTGATACGCTTTCGCGATCAGGGCGTTGTTGACTGGCCGCTGAGCGGCCGGCGTGAAGCCGCCGTTATTCTTAACCGTCCAAGCGGTCCTGCTTTAAGTGCCTTTTATGCATCGTCCGAACAAAAGCCACTGGATGATGCCGAGCTGGTCAGCTTTTTTATCCGGCCGATTACAAGTTTGCTGACAGACATGATCGGGCGCGGTATTTCGCACGGGAACATCCATCCCGGGAATATCTTTGTCAACGCTGCCACTCACGAAGCACAGCTGGGTGAGGCTCTCAGTGGCCCCCCTTCGTCGGCCCAGCCGGTTCTTTTCTGCACAATCGAACGTGGTCAGTGCCAGCCCACAGGCCGCGGCATTCCCGCAGCAGCCGATGATATTTATGCCATGGGCGTTACCGGCCTTATTCTGGCTCTGGGTCGCAATCCCTGGGCCGGCATGAGCGACGAGGAAATCCTGCGCCTCAAACTTGAAAAAGGCAGCTTTATCGGCCTTGTTGGCGATATCCGGCTGAAGGGATCCACAGTCGAGTTATTTCGCAGCATGCTGGATGACAACCCGCGGGCACGCTGGAGCCTTTCCGATCTGCAGATGTGGCTGTCGGGGCGCCGGCCGCCGCCCCGGACCGGCGACGAGCATGTGCGCGCCAGCCGCCCGCTGCTGATTGGTAACCAGTCTTGCGACAACCTGCGCAGCGTAGTGTATGGCCTCACACAAGAACCGCTGCAGGGCGCCGGCATGATTGAGAACGGCGAACTCGAAAAGTGGATTGCTCACAGTATCGGCAATGAAGGCCTTGCCACGACACTGAAGCGCGCCGTCGTCGGTCTGATGGCGGGCGGGCGTGGTTCGACATTTCATGATATGATAGTGGCACGCGCCGCGATCGTGCTGGATCCGCAAGGGCCGATCCGTTACCGTGGTGTCTGCGTCATGCCGAACGGTATCGCCAATTATCTTGGCAGCACGTTCGTCAAAGGTGGTAACCTGCAAGTGATCGCCGAACTGATCAGTTCCAAATTACCCGCACAATGGGTCGATGAGCAGGAAGATGGCCGCGCCGACCATCTGCAGACGTTGCAACAGCTTGAATACGCCAAAGCCATGATGGATAAAAAGCATACAGGTTTCGGCCTTGAACGCATCGTGTACGAATTGCTGCCGGCCATGCCGTGCCTGACAACAGGCATCAAGGATTACTGCTGCCGTACGGTGCGGGACCTGATGGAAGCCCTGAATATTGCCGCCGGCAAGGGCACCCTGCG
Source organism: Bdellovibrionales bacterium (assembly GCA_050248995.1). Taxonomy (GTDB): domain Bacteria; phylum Pseudomonadota; class Alphaproteobacteria; order JAIXQD01; family JAIXQD01; genus JBFWRI01. The sequence continues at coordinate 12,260 of JBFWRI010000010.1, read as the reverse complement.
CGACGCTGGCGACCGCCATCTGATGGGATTCCTGTTCGCACGGGAGAAGCGCATCCCGGCGCCGTACGCTCTTTCACTCTCTGCCGCTGACGGCAGTCCGCAAAAAGCCGTCGCTGTATTACGCGTACTTGCTGAAGCCCAGCACCAGCATGGTCCGGACGACTTGACGGCCTTGACCAACTGGATGGTCAGCCAGCTGGAACCGGCCACACGGCGCTTTTTCGAGAAGGCGGCGCAGGATAAGGCGCGGCAGCAGTTGAAGCAGGCGGCAACAAGCGGCAAACTCATGACGCTCGTCGAGGCGGTCGATAATACCGGCAGGCTGGAACGTGACCGCGACGAATTCGAGCGTGCACGCGACCAGTATGCCCGTGCGGCGCTTGAAATCGCCGACCTGCAACTGGACGCCGAGGAAAAGCTGGCCGTTGAAATCAAGGTAGGCCGCCCTATCGCCAGCATTACGGCGGCGCTGGCGGGTTTTGTAACGATCGGCATCGTCATCCTGATGACGATGCTGGGCGTGAGGTTCTGATGAGTGACGATAAAGTAAAGAACGGTGGCAAAATGGGGATGATCACCTTTGTCGTCGGCCTGGCGTTAGCCTGTGCGTTTTTCGGGTCGACCATGCTGCTGGTCTTCGCCGGTATGCTACCGACCATCGTTGCCATGATTACCGACCGCTCTGCGCAGAAAACCGCTGGCATCGCCATCAGCGTCATGAACTTTGGTGGTGTGCTGCCATTTATTATCAGCCTGTGGCAGCGTGGTGCCAGCATGTCGGAAGCTGTGAAAATGCTGGCCGATCCATTCGTCTGGCTGGTGATGTATGCTGCGGCAGGTATCGGTTGGGGTATTTATACTTATGTACCGAAGATAGTCGCCAATTACGTGGCCCTACGCGCCCAGACCGGTATCGCCATACGCCAGCAGCTGCAACAACAACTGCTAAATCGCTGGGGCGAGCGTGTCTCATCCGACAAGCCGATCAGCAAGCTGGAAAGCGAACAGTGACAGCCTGGACAAGGGAATTGTTCGCGTTCAGCTAAAACGTCTTTCTTCCAGCCCGTGACATTTAAGCGGAACCCGCGTAAATTCTCCTCTTATGAATGAAACCTTCAAATCACTTCTATGGGCGGCCGCCATCGCGCTGCTGATCCGCTGCTTTGCTTACGAACCCTTTTCCATTCCCTCGTCATCCATGGTGCCAACACTACAGGTCGGCGATTTCCTGTTTGTCTCTAAATTCGAATACGGCTATAGCGCCAAATCGTCCTTCTTTGGTATTCCTTTGTTTGACGGCCGCACCAGCGATGCGCGACCCAAGCGCGGCGATGTCGTTGTGTTCAAGTTGCCAGCCAATACATCAACCGATTACATCAAACGCATTATAGGCTTGCCCGGCGACCGCCTGCAGGTCGTGCAGGGCCGTTTGTATATCAATGATCAGCTTGTCGAACGCAAGTTCGTGCGTGAGATCACCGTTGATAAAGGGCAGGGGCGCTCGACACAGGTGCGTGAATACACCGAACTGCTGCCCAATGGCGTATCACACACGATTTACGAGGAAGGCGACAACCGCCCACAGGATAACACACCGGTTTATGAAGTACCGCCAAACCACTACTTCGGTATGGGTGATAATCGCGATAATTCGGCTGACAGCCGTGTCATGAACCTCGTCGGCTATATCCCCGAGGAAAATCTGGTCGGCAAAGCCAAGATGATCTTTTTCTCGCTGAAGGAAGGCACGCGCTTTCTTGAATTCTGGCGCTGGCCATTTGATATCCGCTTCAGTCGCATCTTTTCGGATATCCGCTGATGGATACCGGCTACACGTTCCGTGATGCCAGCCTGAAGCAGGCGGCGCTAACGCACCCGTCAGCATCAAAGCGCAAGGATGCGGCACGTGCTTACGAGCGGCTAGAGTTTCTAGGTGACCGCGTGCTGGGCCTTGTGATGGCCGAGTGGTTGTATGAACTTTTTCCGCTGGAAGCCGAAGGCGAGCTGGCGCGGCGCCATGCGGCACTGGTCCAAAGAAGCGCCTTGCTGGCTGTAGCAGAAAAAGTCGGTTTGGAAAAAGTCCTGAAATACAGCAAGGGTGAAGGAAAGGGCGGCCGCGCCGAGGAAAGAGGGCGCGCTACCATACTGGCTGACGCGCTTGAAGCGCTGTTGGGCGCCATGTTCCTGGATGGCGGCCTGAAGCCAGCACAGAAATTCATCCGCGCTCATTTTACCACGCTGGTCACCGAAGGTGACACAGCAAGGCGTGACCCGAAAACCGCGCTGCAGGAATGGGCACAGGGGCACAGGCTTCCTGTGCCTGTTTACGAACTGGTTGAGCGCAGCGGCCCTGCGCATGCACCACATTTTGTCGTTAGCGTCACGGTCGGGAAGGAAAAACCGGTAAAGGCCGAAGGTAAAAGCAAACAGGCGGCGGAAAAAGCCGCCGCTGCACTGTTACTGACCCGGGTCAGCAAGCCATGACACAGCATTGCGGCACCCTTGCGATTATCGGCCGCCCCAACGCGGGCAAATCGACGCTTTTGAACGCACTCGTCGGCCAGAAGATCGCAGCCGTAACCCCAAAAGCCCAAACCACGCGTACGCGGCTGGTCGGCGTGCTGGTGGAAGGTGATGCACAACTGGTGCTGACCGATACGCCCGGCATTTTCGCCGCCGAACCCAAGAACCGGCTGGAAGAAAACATGCTGCAGGCAGCATGGGACAGTATTGGCGAAGCTGATGCCGTGCTGCTAATGATTGATGCCAGCGCCGGCAAGCCGCTTGGCCAGCACGACGCGATTTTTGAACAGCTGAAAAAAGTGAAACGCGTATATGTGGCGCTGAACAAGGTTGACGCCGTCAGCAAGGATAAATTGCTGCCGCTGGCGCAAACTGTCCAAAACCGCCTGAACCCGGCAGAGATCTTCATGATTTCCGCCACCGCCGGGCATGGGCTTGATAACCTGCGCGCAACACTGGCCAAAGCCGCGCCCGAAGGCCCGTGGCTGTACGAAGGCGACGACATCACATCGGCGCCGCTTTATGAGCTGGCTGTTGAATGCACGCGTGAGCAGCTTTACCTGCAGCTGGGCGCCGAGCTGCCGTACGATACCACCGTGGTGCACGAAAAGTGGGAGACGTTCAATAATGGCAGCGTGAAGATTCACCAGCAGATTGTTGTGGCGCGTGACAGCCAGAAAGCGATTGTCATCGGCAAGGGCGGCAGCAAGCTGAAAGCCATTGGCGAGGCCGCCCGCGCATCCATTGAGGACCTGCTGCAAACCCGCGCTCACCTGATACTGCATGTGAAGGTGATTGAAGACTGGCAGGATAGGGCTTAACATCCACCCATGGAAAAGCGCGATTTTCTGAAAACAATCGGACTTGGTGTTGTCAGCGGGTTTGCGGGCGCGATGATCGCACGGCCTGAAGCGCAAAACACAACAACGCCCGACCGCCTGCAGGTTGTTTTACAAAACAATAAGCTTCGCCTTGGCTATACGCCGTACTCGGTTGGCTTCTTTATTGATCCCAACACCGGCAAGCGGGCGGGTATTTATGTTGATATCGTCGAAGAACTTTGCCGCCGCCTGAGCATTGCCTGCGAATGGGTGGAAGAGACCGGCTGGGCCACGCAGATCGAAGGCCTGCAAACCAAACGCTTTGATATGATCGGATCACCGGTATCGCTGACGCCAGCGCGCGCCCGTGCCGCCGATTTCAGTCTGCCGCTGTTTTACAGCCCCATTCATATCTGGGCGCGGGCAGGGCGCGAAACCGCTTTCAACCGCGAGAACCTTGATAACCCGGATGTTACCATCCTGACGCTGGAAGGTGAACAAACCGACGGCTTCGCCAAAACCTATTTCCCGAAAGCGAAACGCATGGCACTGCCGCAAAACGCCAGCTTCGCCGAGCTTCTGGAAAGCGTGGCAACGGGAAAGGGCGATGTAACATTTGCTGAGCCGCTTGCTGTGTACGAATACAACCACGCCAAGGGCAGCGACGTGCTGAAAGCGGTTTCCGCCAACCGGCCGCTGCTGCTGGTGCCCAACATCCTGTTGTTGCCACAAAACGAATTCGGCCTGAAGGCGATGATTGATAACGCACTGACCGACCTGTTGCTGAGCGGGTTTATTGATGCGACGCTGGATAAGTATGAAGCATATCCCAACAGCTATGTGCGGGTTGGCGTAGGCCGCTAGTTATACAAGCGTCGTTGGCATAACTTCGCGGAACTTGCGCTGCGGTTCGCCAAGGCCCAACAGCAGGCTTGCCAGCGCATGGCGGAAAGGCTTGCCATCTTGGCTGTTATCCTCGCCAAAGCGATTAAGGTTGCTAACAATGTCGGCACGCAGACTGTTGCGGCGCATGTCGTATTCGCCAATACCGTTTGGATCTGTCAGTTCACCCACAATCCGGCCGAAGGTGATTTCCTTCACAATGCGCTTACTAAAATCGCGGCTACTTAAGCTCATTCCTGTCAGCTTTTCAGCCATACGGACGGCCCATGGTGACGGCGATTGTGTGACAACTGTGTAATAGTCATAATCACGGCCATGTTCGTCGCACAGCCCCATGCCTTCCTCACTGTGTTTAACAGGAGCGAGGTCGCCAAGAAGATTAAAACCTTGGAGCATAAAAAGCATGAAAAGCACCTTACCCTGATTTTAAAAAGTGTCACCTTCTTAATAAGTTACATGTCTAGTCCGCGCTGCAACACACACAGGAGAATATGCTCGATACTTTCAGCTTGATGCGCTACAAAGACCTTATATTTAAGCCAAAGGAGAGCAGAAATGAATGTCGCAATGTATTCAGAGATTGTGGGGGCCGCTCGTCATTCTGATTTCGACGCAGGGGCCTTTCAGGCACGACTGAAGCGCCTGTTGGATGACAAGAAAGATGCCCTGGCCCGTACTGAGATCGAAAAGTGCCTGGAAGCGGATGTTGTTGGCGGCGTTGATATGCACCCGTCTGCAGAAAAGATAATCTTTATCCCAGCCCGGCTGAAAGGCGGCAAAGGCGTGTATGCCGTTTCAACATTGATGGGCGGTACAGCTTTCGCAGAACATGGCTACGAATTTGAAGACTGTGTTCCGGCCTTGCGCGATCAGGAATGGGAAACCCTTGAACCGGCGGCCGTGCGTAGCCTGATTGAAAAGCGGCACATTGGCGCCGCCATTATTCTGGTGTAACGGAGCGACTACTCCGTCACGTCTTTCCAGATATCTTTCACACGGCTCCAGAAATCCGTGCTTTCGGGATGCGCAGCGTCGTGGCCTGACTCGCGCGCGAACTCTTCCATCAGTTCTTTCTGACGCTTGGTCATCTTGGTCGGCACTTCAACATAGGCTTCCACCTGCATGTCGCCACGTTCCGGCGCCTGTGCGGCCTTGCGCCCCTGCACAAGGATACTCATCCCCTTGCCCTTCAGGCGGAACTTTTGCCCGTTTTGCGTGCCGGCGGGGATGGTCAGCTCTACGCGGCTGCCATCGATGGTCGGCACCTTAATCGTGCCGCCCAGCGCCGCCGTTGAAAGCGGCAGCGGCACGCGGCAGAAAATATGGCGACCGTCGCGCTGGAATAACAGGTGCGGCTTGATACCAAGGAACACATACAAGTCGCCCGGCGGAGCGCCGCGCGCGCCTGCTTCGCCTTCGCCCGACAGACGAATACGCGTGCCGTCTTCCACGCCGGCCGGCACGGTGACTTCAAGCCGGCGATCCTTGGTCTGGCGGCCGGTGCCGTTGCACTGACGGCACGGGTCGGTAATCACCTGCCCCGCGCCCTGGCAGGTGGGGCAGGTGCGTTCGATCATGAAAAAGCCCTGCTGCAGGCGCTGTTTGCCGGCGCCGTTACAGGTGCCGCAGGTTTGTGTTTTGGTGCCGGGCGTCGCGCCAGTGCCGGTACAGGTTTCGCACGTCATCTGCGTGCGCACACGGATTTCCTTGGCGGTGCCCGTAAACGCCTCTTCCAGCGTCAGTTCCAGATCGGCACGCACATCGGCACCGCGTGCGGTTTGCCCGCGCCCGCCACGCCCGCCGCTGAAGATATCGCCGAACATTTCTTCGAACACATCGGCAAAGCCGGCACCGAAATCGAACCCGCCGCGCCCAGCGCCGCCAAAGCCGCCTGGGCCACCCTGCTCGAACGCCGCATGGCCGAAACGGTCATAGGCCGCGCGGCGCTGCTCGTCGCGCAGCACATCGTATGCTTCGTTGATTTCCTTGAACTTGGCTTCGGCCGCCTTGTCGCCCGGGTTTTTGTCGGGGTGGCACTGCATTGCCAGCTTGCGAAACGCCTTTTTCAGCGTGTCGGCGTCAGCGCCGCGTTCGCATCCCAGCGTTTCGTAATAATCTTTTTTCTTCGCGGCCGACATATAAACCCAGCTTTATAGAAGATCCCCGCCCCTTGGTAGAATAAGCGGGCGGGGATGTTATGCCTTAATTACCGCTCGACTTTTTCTTGTCGTCATCAACTTCAGTGAAGTCAGCGTCAACAACGTTGCCGTCGCCTTCCGGCGCTGCTTGGTTGGCGGCTTCTGGTGATTGCGGCGCAGCGCCCGCATCCTGTGCCTTGTACAGTGCTTCACCCAGCTTCATGCTGGCCTGCATCAGCGTCTGCGTCTTGGCCTGGATGTCGGCCAGATCATCGCCATCCTTCACGCCTTTCAGGGCTTCGATAGCGGCGTTGATCGCGTCCTTGTCGGCCTGCGGTACCTTGTCGCCGTTGTCGGCGATGGTTTTTTCGGCCGAGTGGATCAGCGCGTCCGCCTGGTTTTTGGCTTCCACCAGCTCGCGGCGCTTCTTGTCGCTTTCCGCGTTGGCTTCAGCTTCCTTCACCATCTTCTGAATGTCAGCGTCGCTCAGGCCGCCTGATGCCTGAATGCGGATCTGGTGTTCCTTGCCGGTCGCCTTGTCTTTCGCGGTCACGCTGACGATACCGTTGGCGTCGATATCGAAGGTCACCTCAACCTGCGGCACACCGCGCGGTGCGGGCGGAATACCCACAAGGTCGAACTGGCCCAGCATCTTGTTATCGGCGGCCATTTCGCGCTCGCCCTGGAACACACGGATGGTCACAGCGTTCTGGTTGTCTTCAGCTGTCGAAAACACCTGCGATTTCTTGGTCGGAATCGTCGTGTTGCGATCGATCAGGCGCGTGAACACGCCGCCCAGTGTCTCAATACCCAGCGACAGTGGCGTGACGTCAAGCAGCAGCACATCCTTCACATCGCCCTTCAGCACGCCGCCCTGGATGGCAGCGCCGATGGCAACGACTTCGTCGGGATTCACACCGCGGTGCGGGTCGCGGCCGAAGAATTCCTTAACTGCATCAATTACCTTGGGCATGCGGGTCATACCCCCGACAAGGATGACTTCGTCGATATCCTTGGCCGAAACACCGGCATCCTTCAGCGCCGCCTTGCAGGGGCCGATGGTCTTCTGGATAAGGTCTTCAACCAGGCTTTCCAGCTTGGCGCGCGTGATCTTGACGTTCAGGTGTTTGGGGCCCGATGCGTCGGCGGTGATAAACGGCTCGTTCACTTCGGTCTGCATGGTTGACGACAGTTCAATCTTGGCCTTTTCCGCAGCGGCCTTCAGGCGCTGCAGGGCCAGCTTGTCGTTGCGCAGGTCGATGCCCTGTTCACGCTTGAACTCGTCGGCCAGAAAATCGATGATGCGGGCGTCGAAGTCTTCGCCACCAAGGAACGTGTCGCCGTTGGTCGACTTCACTTCAAACACGCCGTCGCCGATTTCAAGAATGGATACGTCGAACGTACCACCACCAAGGTCGTACACGGCAATGGTGCCGGTGCCCTTCTTCTCCATACCATAGGCAAGCGCGGCCGCTGTCGGTTCGTTAATGATGCGCAGCACTTCAAGGCCGGCGATTTTGCCGGCGTCTTTCGTCGCCTGGCGCTGGCTGTCGTTGAAATAAGCGGGCACAGTGATGACGGCCTGCGTGACTTTCTCGCCCAGGTAAGCTTCGGCGGTTTCCTTCATCTTGGTCAGGATGAACGCGCTGATCTGCGACGGGCTGTATTTCTCGCCGCTGGCTTCCACCCATGCGTCGCCGTTCGGACCGGCGGCAATACGGTATGGCACCAGCGCCATGTCTTTCTTGGTGATTGGGTCATCAAAGCGGCGACCGATCAGGCGCTTGATCGCAAAAAATGTGTTTTCGGGATTGGTGATGGCCTGGCGTTTCGCTGGCTGGCCGACAAGGCGCTCACCACTGCTGGTGATGGCCACGATTGACGGCGTTGTGCGCGCGCCTTCGGCGTTTTCAATAACCTTCCAGCTTTGGCCTTCCATCACGGCGACGCAGCTATTGGTGGTGCCCAAGTCGATTCCGATAACCTTGCTCATAAACTTCTCCTTTTTGGCCCCAGCGAGGGGGTAAGTCCCTTTGGAAACTAGATACCTAGTTAGGTGGGGACTTAAAACCCTTATTTAAAGGGGTACGGTGATATTTATTTGGTTATAACTATTTGAAATATAATATACTTTTTTATTAAGATCTTGTTTTTCTGCCTATCTGATACTGAAAGGATGTTCAGGCCCCTGAAAGTTCTGGCATTAAGCGCCGCGACCCTTGCTGCCTCGAGCGCAGCTCAGTTGCAAGGCTTTAGCCCACTGCCGGTCGATCCGGACGCGCCGGCGTATACCGAACAGGGGCTGACATTTGACGCCGCGCCGTTTCATGATTTGCTATCACGCAGTCCGCTGCTGCTGGCTGATTTTGAGGACGCAATCGTATCCCAGCAAGAAAATCGGTATACAGCGGGTCTTGATGTCGATGAACAGGCACGCATATTTTTAGGCGACATGGCTTTAGGCCCACGAGATGCCGACCATTTCCAAAGTTATTATGAAATGTCGGTTGAAGATGCGCTGCGCCTTGAACAGCTTGTGACTAGTAGGGTTTTTAATGTCAACTGTTATGCATTCGCCGTTGACTCCGACCTGAGTGGTAATCACCGCTACACCAACGAGCCGGGGTTTCAGAACGGCGATTTCCGTTCGGCTGTTTTGTATCGCCTGGGTATCCGCGAGCGGCCGAGCGACATCATACAATCGGCCAGATCAGACGGCCTGATTTTCCTTGGAAGCGAAGTTTCGCCGCACAAAGTACAGGCCGACGGGCGCCGGCTTGTTGCCCTTCTCTATGACGAAGCGGCGGGCTATCACTGGGTAGTACAAACACATGACGGTCGATGGGCTCATAAAGCCGGTATCATGGACCCGACCATGGAAGATTCGAACGGCGAGGTTATTCGTGACCCGCGCACAGCAGCGTTCCGTTATGGTTCGTCGAATTACCGGTTTGTGGGCTTTTTCGCGGCGCCCGACGTTGACCTTAACTTGCCACAGGAACTACTGGAGCCGGGTATCAATGATGCGATTGCGCAGCGCCCCACGGGCTTCTTCCAGGATCTTCAGGACACTCTACGTCTTTTAATTTAAGCCTTCGTATCCACGTTCTTGGCGCCGTCGCCTTTTGCTACTCCTACCAGCGCCTCACGTAACAAACGGTCATGAATAACATAGCCGGGCTGCAATACCTGCACGACTGTGCCAGCGGCATGGCCGGTGTTTTCAATCTCCATCATCACGCGGTGGAAATTCGGGTCGAACATCTGGCCCTGCGGTTCAACCTTCTTGATGCCGGCACGTTCAAAGGCCTGCAGTAGCTGGCGTTCGGTGGCTTCAATCCCAGTCACGAAATTCTTTGCGGCTTCGCCTTCAAGGTTGCCCGCATGTTCCAGCGCGCGGCGCAGGTTATCGGATACGGCCAGCAATTCCTTGGCCAAAGCCGTTGTGCCGTACTTCATCGCATCGTCGCGTTCTTTGGCAGCGCGCTTGCGCGTGTTTTCGGTTTCCGCCATGGCGCGCAGCACCTGGTCTTTCAGGTCCTTGATCTCGCCCTGCAGTGCGGCAATGCGCGCTTCGGTCTCGGCTTCGCTGACCGCGGGACCGTCGGCCACCGGGGCACCTTCGCTTACCATCTGTTCTGGCGTATCTTTTTCAACCGTCATAACGTTTGTTTCCCTGCTGAATTTCCTGTAAGAGATAGGCAATTATACCCGCCAATACAAGTCCGCACAGAGGTTTATATGTCCATCATCCGCCCTTCATCCCGCACTGTTGACCAGCTGCGCTCGTTCGAATTGATCCCCGGTTTTGCTAAACACGCCGAGGGCTCGTGCCTTGTGAAGTGCGGCGATACGCATGTGCTGGTGACCGCCAGCGTTGCTGAAAAAGTTCCGCCATTCTTAAAGGGGCAGGGCCTTGGCTGGGTTACCGCTGAATATGGCATGCTGCCGCGCTCGACCCACGAGCGCATGGACCGCGAAGCCGCCAAGGGGAAACAAAGCGGCCGCACGCAGGAAATCCAGCGCCTTATTGGCCGCGCCATGCGTGCTGTTGTCGACCGCAAGGCGCTTGAGGAATGGCTCAAGAGCGGCGCCGGTATCGCGCAGTTTATCGAGCAGTACGCGTCAGCGCCCGCGCGGATTGCCAGCTAGAGCAATGGCTTGGGCCAGCGGTCAATGCGTTAAAGCACGGTGGATCGGCTGCATACGGGTGTAATTCGCGGCCCCCATAAGTGCATAAAAGCATATCCGCATATCGGGGATCAGCTGCAATCTATCGGTGGATCGGCTGCAAATTGAGCCCGAAGAGCGCGCCGAGAGGCACTCGGTGGATCGGCTGCAAATCGTATCGGTGTTTCCGCAGCAGATTTTCGGTGGATCGACTGCATGGACGCGGTGGATCGGCTGCACGCCCTTGCGCCAAGTCACTCATCCGCTTGCGAAATGTCGAGCCAAAGTTAGAGCTAACTCTCTAACTTGAGTCTAACTGACTCTATTTAACGCAAGAGTAGAGGCTCGAATGCGGAAGCAGGGGGCTCATCGCCGCCCCCTGAAACCCCCGCTAGGATATTTGACAAGGATATTTGCACGGGAGTTTGGAGGCGTCGCTTTCCGATATGGATAGTTCAGCTCTCTGATCCGGAAACGGCAAAACTGGCGTTCGCTCAAATTCGAACCAGGCGGCTGGCGCGGCCCCTGTAGGAAAGCCAGCGCACGTGAACGAGACGCCATCCACGCTTTCTGCGGAACCGGCACATATATCTAAGGTCGATCAAAACCACGAGTTCGTAAGGCTGTCGTGGCTCCCGTAGCTCTGCGTGCATCCTTCTCCGGGTTGCTGGCGATGACACCGTGACCGACGTGCACGACCTCACGAAAGAGTCGAAACGTTGCATCGGTCAAAACGCAAGAAAATTGCGTGCATTCCCCGATTACTTTCGCCGCCGTCTGTCACGCTGAAATTCCAGCTAGGGGACTGAGGCGCATGGATATCAACGAGACACAGGCGATACTGGATCAATGCGTGGAGCCAGGCACCAAAAAGCGGCTCGGCCATACGGCGATACGTATTAACGACGCAGTATATGGCACGCTCGCCGTTATCGGCACTGCCAATGTGGGGGCTGCGCTCTTAACGCTGGCGACCCTCAGTACGGCGGGCGCGGCTGCCGCAGTTCTTGGGGTAGGCTACTTGGGCTACCGACTTCTGTTGAACAGGAACACCGCAAACCGCATCCGGGAGCTGTCGGAGGAAAATCTCCGCAGTGTTTGCGAAAACGCGGCACGTCCTACATTCTCTCGGCAACAGAAGGCGCGTTTCTTCTTACCTGGAACAATTGAGCGCGTGGCGCGGACGGAGCTCGTCCGCCGCAAAACGTCCCACCAACTCCGCAAACGTGATCGCCTTTGAGCGGTTTTCGACTGGGCTCAGTTCACGCGTGGCGGAGACCGTGTCATTGGATGGTTGCTGGAAGATCGCGACGAAAGCCTGAGCGCGACAGTAACGAACCGTAGTGCGCCAAAATACGCAACAAAATTACACGCACAATTAGCCATTACTTTCAGGCCCACGAACTATACTCAAGGAAGGGTGCCAAGAAGCGGCGCTACTCAAACGAGGGGGACAGCAATGACGAAGAAAATGATGTTCGATGAATACGTGAAAGAGGTGGCGGCGGACGCAGCGCTAGACGTTCCTTTTGATGCAGCAAGCCTTGCTCGGATTAGTGGGGAGGAATACGAGAGTTACGACGTTGCGTCCGAAAGGACTTGGGCCAATATGAAGAAGCTACCCCCATACAATCACGACCGTCGCACTGAACTGCAAGGCGTTGTCGATCAATGTGCTGGCGGCAAACATCACGGCGCAAGGCTC
>JBFWRI010000009.1:0-67528 GCA_050248995.1 Bdellovibrionales bacterium | reverse complement strand
CACCTGTCCCCGAACACCACCGGCGACCACTCGGGCATGCCGGACCGAGTGAAGCGAGCCGTCCCGCAGCTGGAAGAGAAATTAACAGGTTAGGGGATATTGGGCAGAGATGATTGGCCATAGCTGGCGCCTGAAATAGTCAATACCGCAGGGTAGGTTGTTTAGTCAATATATTTCTTTATAAGAAAGTTTCTTTTTTATATTATCATAAAAAACAATAGGTTATGTTAGCAAAAATCATGGTTATCCACAGGATTATCGCTGGTTTTTGCTGTTCCGGCTTGACTCTTATATAGGTGGGGGGAATTGGCCCTTGCATTTCATTTCCCGGGTCGCTAGAAAATGCCCCACAGCTTACGGGCGGCAGATATCAGGGCGGCAAGAAGAGTGCAATTAAGTCAACGGGTTTAGCGTTACTTCCAAAGGATGTACGGCGTGGTGCGTACGTTCCTTTTTGCATTGCATAAAATTTTCTTGCGTTTTTGATCTGGCGTCTTCGGCACCACGATTACCAATACTTGAACTGGGGTAGACACATGGCCAGCACTTCACTTGCACATTCTTTCACGGGTCGCAAGCGCATCCGCAAATCATTCGGTCGCATCACCGATGTCGCGACGATGCCCAACCTGCTCGAGACGCAGCTTGCATCGTATCGCACGTTCCTGAAAGAAGGCGTTGTTGAAGTTTTCAAAAGCGTGTTCCCGATCCGCGATTTCCCCGGCAAGGCGATTCTTGATTTCGTTGCCTGCGAGCTGGAAGAGCCGAAGTACGACGTTGAAGAATGCCGCGAACGCGGCATGACGTTCGCCGCGCCGCTGCGCGTGACGCTGCGCCTGACGGTATTCGATCTTGATGAAGCCACGGGTGCACGTTCGATCCGCGACATCAAGGAACAAGATGTTTACATGGGCGACATGCCGCTGATGACCGATAACGGTACGTTCATCGTGAACGGCACCGAGCGCGTTATCGTCAGCCAGATGCACCGCAGCCCCGGCGTGTTCTTCGATCACGACGGCGGTAAGAGCCACAGCAGCGGCAAGTTCCTGTTCGCCGCCCGCGTTATCCCGTATCGTGGCAGCTGGCTGGATTTCGAATTCGACGCCAAAGATATCATCTACGTCCGTATCGACCGCCGCCGCAAGCTGCCGGTCACCACGCTGCTGTACGCGCTGGATTCAGCCGATACTGAAGCGATGCGCACGAAGCGCGAGAAAGCGGGCAAGACCCTGATGCCGTACGAAGCGCAGGGCATGAGCAAGGAAGAGATTCTTTCGACCTTCTATCGCACGCAGATGTACAAGAAGGATAAGAAGGGCTGGCGCACAGAATACGATGCCGACGCCTTCAAGGGCATCAAGCTGGCGTTCGACCTTGTCAATGCATCGACCGGCAAGGTTGTTGCGGAAGCCGGCAGCAAGATCACGCCGCGCCTTGCCAAGAAGCTGGCGGAAGACAAGCTGAAGGAAATCCTGGTTAAGGACGAAGAGCTGGTCGGCCACTATCTGGCGACCGACATCATCGACGAAAAGACCGGCCAGGTCCTGTTCGAAGCCGGCGACGAAATCACGTCGAAGATCATGAACCAGCTGAGCGAAACACAGAAAGAACTGCCGCTGCTGGCGATCGACCACATCAGCACAGGCGGCTATATCCGCAACACGCTGGCTGCCGACCGCAATCACAGCCGCGAAGAAGCGCTAATCGATATCTACCGCGTCATGCGCCCCGGCGAACCGCCGACCCTGGAATCGGCCGAAGCGCTGTTCCGCGGCCTGTTCTTCGATATGGAGCGTTTCGACCTGTCGACGGTCGGCCGCGTGAAGATGAACGCGCGTCTTGACCAGCAGACCGACGACAGCCTGCGCGTGCTGCGCAAGGCCGACATCCTGTCGATCCTGAAGATCCTGCACAACCTGAAAGACGGTCGTGGCGAAGTGGACGACATCGATCACCTTGGCAACCGCCGCGTGCGTTCGGTCGGCGAACTGATGGAAAACCAGTATCGCCTTGGCCTGCTGCGCATGGAGCGCGCGATCAAGGAACGCATGAGCAGCGTTGAAATCGACAACATGATGCCGAACGACCTGATCAACGCGAAGCCGGCCGCTGCTGCCGTTCGCGAATTCTTCGGTTCGTCGCAGCTGTCGCAGTTTATGGACCAAACCAACCCGCTGTCGGAAGTGACGCACAAGCGCCGCATGTCGGCACTGGGGCCGGGCGGTCTGACGCGTGAGCGCGCCGGCTTCGAAGTCCGCGACGTTCACACGACCCACTATGGTCGCATCTGCCCGATTGAAACGCCGGAAGGCCCGAACATCGGTCTGATCAACTCGCTGGCGACCTATGCCCGCGTGAACAAGTACGGCTTCATCGAAACGCCATACCGCAAGGTGAAGGACGGCAAGGTAACGAACGACGTCGTCTATCTGTCGGCCATGGAAGAAGGCAAGTACACGATCGCGCAGGCCAACAGCCCGATCGACGACAAGGGCAAGCTGACCGGCGATCTGATTTCATGCCGCAAGGGTGGCGAATACATCGTCAGCAAGTCGGACGTGATTGAATACATGGACGTATCGCCGAAACAGGTTGTTTCGGTGGCTGCGGCGCTGATTCCGTTCCTTGAGAACGACGACGCCAACCGCGCGTTGATGGGCTCGAACATGCAACGTCAGGCTGTGCCGCTGCTGCGCAGCTCTGCGCCGCTGGTTGGTACCGGTATGGAAGCAACGGTTGCCCGTGACTCGGGTGCGGCTGTCACCGCACGCCGTACCGGCATCGTTGACCAGGTTGATGCCGAGCGTATCGTTATCAAGGCAACCGAAGACGTTTCAAGCGATGCGCCAGTGGTTGATATCTACAACCTGCGCAAGTTCGAACGCAGCAACCAGAGCACCTGCATCAACCAGCGTCCGCTGGTGACGGTGGGCGACATGGTCCGCAAGGGCGACATCGTTGCCGACGGCCCATCGACCAACCTTGGCGAACTGGCGCTGGGCAAGAACGTGCTGTGCGCGTTTATGCCGTGGAACGGTTACAACTTCGAAGATTCGATCCTGATCAGCGAACGTATCGTCAGCGAAGACGTGTTCACATCAATTCATATCGAAGAATTCGAAGTGATGGCCCGCGATACCAAGCTGGGTCAGGAAGAAATCACGCGCGATATCCCGAACGTCGGTGAAGAAGCGCTGAAGAACCTTGATGAAGCCGGTATTGTTTACATCGGCGCTGAAGTTGAAGCCGGCGACATCCTTGTTGGCAAGGTAACGCCGAAGGGTGAAAGCCCGATGACGCCGGAAGAAAAGCTTCTGCGCGCCATCTTCGGTGAAAAGGCTTCGGATGTTCGCGATACGTCGCTGCGCGTGCCCCCGGGCATTGCCGGCACCATCGTTGAAGTGCGCGTGTTCTCACGCCGTGGCATCGACAAGGACGAGCGTGCGATTGCGATCGAGCGTCAGGAAATCGAACGCCTGGCCAAGGACCGCGACGACGAACGCGCCATTCTGGAACGCGGCTTCTTCGACAAGCTGCGCGAACTACTGATCGATCAGACCGCCACCAACGGCCCGAAGGGCTTTGCGACGGGCAAGAAGATCACGGAAGCCATGCTGGCCGAATACAAGCCGGGCCAGTGGCGCCAGATCAGCGTGAAGAACGACAAGGTGGCTGAAGACATCGAAGGTTACAGCAAGGTGTTTGATGACGCTGTGGAAGCGCTGAACCGCCGTTTCGACGACAAGGTGCAAAAGCTGCAGCGCGGTGACGAACTGTCACCGGGCGTCATGAAGATGGTAAAAGTCTTCATCGCGACGAAGCGCAAGCTGCAACCGGGCGACAAGATGGCCGGCCGTCACGGCAACAAGGGTGTCGTGTCGAAGGTCAACCCGATTGAAGACATGCCGTATCTTGAAGATGGTACGCCAGTCGATATCGTGCTGAACCCGCTGGGCGTGCCTTCGCGCATGAACGTCGGTCAGATTCTTGAAACGCACCTTGGCTGGGCATCGGCCAACCTCGGTCGCCAAATCGGCCAACTGGTTGAACAGATGCAGATTGAGAAGAAGAAGGCGATTGCCGATATCAAGGACAAGCTGAAGGAGTGCTATGGTGAAGACGTCTATAAGCGCGACATTGCGCCGCTTTCTGAAGAACAGCTACTGGAGCTCGCCAAGAACCTTGAGTCGGGAATCCCGTTTGCAACACCGGTGTTTGACGGTGCGCATGAGGCGGACATCAACCGGATGCTCGAAGCCGCTGGCGTCGATAAATCTGGCCAAGTCACGCTGATTGACGGTCGTACCGGCGAACAGTTCGACCGTAAGGTAACCGTCGGCTACATGTACGTGCTGAAGCTGCACCACCTGGTTGACGACAAGATCCACGCGCGTTCGATCGGTCCATACTCGCTTGTCACGCAGCAGCCGCTGGGTGGTAAGGCGCAGTTCGGTGGCCAGCGCTTCGGGGAAATGGAAGTCTGGGCTCTCCAAGCCTACGGCGCTGCCTATACCCTGCAGGAAATGTTGACCGTGAAGTCGGACGACGTTTCGGGCCGTACGAAGGTGTACGAAGCCATTATCCGTGGCGACGACAACTTCGAAGCCGGTATCCCGGAATCGTTCAACGTGTTGGTCAAGGAAATGCGTTCACTGGGCCTGAACGTCGAGCTGGAAAGTGCCAGCCCGACAGCCATTGGCGCGAATGACGATCAACCGACGCCGGCTCTGCCGAGCGCCGCAGCTGAATAGTGGGGGAGAGTAGAATGATAAAACCAAATAACTACTGCTCAATCACAGGTGAATTCAGCGGTGATCCAGATGGCCTTGATCATGTTTTCCGTTCGGCACGTAACACGGCTGTTGTTGAAATCGTCATCACCGGTGGCGGTTCGATAAGACGCGAACATACAAAGGGCCAATGGGATGCTAAGCAAAAGCGTCGCAAGCCAGAAGTTAAGTGAGGTAGTACCATGAACAATGACATCATGAACCTTTTCGGTCAGCCGCAAGGCACCCAGAGCTTCGATCAGATCAAGATCAGCGTCGCTGCGCCCGAGCAGATCCGCAGCTGGTCGTTCGGCGAAGTGAAGAAGCCGGAGACGATCAACTACCGTACCTTCAAGCCGGAACGCGATGGTCTGTTCTGCGCCCGCATCTTTGGCCCGATCAAGGATTACGAATGCTTGTGCGGTAAGTACAAGCGCATGAAGTACCGCGGCATCATCTGCGAAAAGTGCGGCGTTGAAGTGACACTGACCAAGGTGCGCCGCGAGCGCATGGGCCACATCGAACTGGCCGCGCCGGTTGCGCACATCTGGTTCCTGAAGTCGCTGCCAAGCCGCATCGGCATGCTGCTGGACATGACGCTGAAGGATATCGAAAAGGTTCTGTACTTTGAATCGTACATGGTGCTGGAGCCAGGTCTGACCCCGCTGAAGCAATACCAGCTTCTGCGCGAAGACGAATACCTTGATGCACAGGATGAATACGGCGACGACGCCTTCACCGCCGGTATCGGCGCCGAGGCGATCCGCACGATTCTGGCCGGCATTGATCTGGAATCTGAGCAAACGCGCATTCGCGAAGATCTGAAGGAAACAGACAGCGAAATGAAGCGTAAGAAGCTGGTGAAGCGCCTGAAGGTTGTTGAAAGCTTCCTGGCATCGAACACCCGCCCCGAGTGGATGGTGATGACGGTTATCCCTGTGATTCCGCCTGAACTGCGTCCGCTGGTGCCACTGGATGGTGGCCGTTTCGCAACGTCAGATCTGAACGATCTGTACCGCCGCGTTATCAACCGTAACAACCGTCTGAAGCGTCTGATCGAACTGCGCGCGCCCGACATCATCGTGCGTAACGAAAAGCGCATGCTGCAAGAGTCGGTTGATGCACTGTTTGACAACGGCCGCCGCGGCCGCGTGATTACGGGTGCCAACAAGCGTCCGCTGAAATCGCTGGCAGATATGCTGAAGGGTAAGCAAGGTCGCTTCCGTCAGAACCTGCTGGGTAAGCGCGTCGACTACTCGGGCCGTTCGGTTATCGTCGTCGGTCCGGAACTGAAGCTGCACCAGTGCGGCCTGCCGAAGAAGATGGCGCTGGAACTGTTCAAACCGTTCATTTACGCCAAGCTGGAACTGTACGGCATGGCTTCAACCATCAAGGCTGCAAAGCGCATGGTTGAAAAAGAGCGCACCGAAGTCTGGGACATCCTGTCGGAAGTCATCCGCGAGCACCCCGTTCTGCTGAACCGCGCACCGACGCTGCACCGTCTGGGCATCCAGGCGTTCGAGCCTGTGCTGATTGAAGGTAAGGCGATCCAGCTGCATCCGCTGGTTTGTACCGCGTTCAACGCCGACTTCGACGGCGACCAGATGGCCGTTCACGTTCCGCTGAGCCTTGAAGCCCAGCTGGAAGCGCGCGTGCTGATGATGTCGACCAACAACATCCTGTCGCCATCGAACGGCAAGCCCATCATCGTACCGTCGCAAGACGTTATTCTTGGCCTGTATTACCTGTCGCTGCAACGCGACGGCGCGCCGGGTGAAGGCATGACGTTCGTTGACATGGCTGAAGTGCGTCACGCACTGGATGCCAAGTCGGTCACGCTGCACAGCAAGATCAAGGTTCGCTATGAGAACGTTGACAGCACCGGTCAGAAGACGGTCCAGCGCATGGATACGACGCCGGGCCGTATGTTGATCTGGGAAATCGTACCGGCGCACCAAAACGTGCCGTATGCCCTGGTGAACCGCACGCTGACAAAGAAAGACGTTGGTAACCTGATCGATGTGGTTTATCGCCACGCTGGCCAGAAAGAAACCGTTATCTTCGCCGACCGCCTGATGGCGCTGGGCTTCCAGCACGCCTGCCGTGCCGGTATCAGCTTCGGTAAGGACGACATGGTTATCCCGTCAACCAAGCCGAAACTGCTGGGCGAAGCCATGAACCAGGTGAAGGAATTCGAGCAACAGTATCTCGATGGTCTGATCACCAAGGGTGAAAAGTACAACAAGGTGATCGACGTCTGGTCGGCCTGCACCGAAAAGGTGACGGACGAAATGATGAAGGTTGTTATGAAGCCAAACGAGAAGACCGGTCAGGTCAACTCGATCTTCATGATGGCCGATTCAGGCGCCCGTGGTTCGAAGCAACAAATTCGTCAGCTGGCTGCCATGCGCGGCCTGATGGCGAAGCCATCTGGCGAAATTATCGAAACGCCGATTATGTCGAACTTCAAGGAAGGTCTGACCGTTCTTGAATACTTCAACTCGACACACGGTGCCCGTAAGGGTCTGGCCGATACGGCGCTGAAGACAGCCAACTCGGGTTACCTGACCCGCCGTCTGGTTGACGTTGCGCAAGACTGCGTCATTTACGAAGATGATTGCGGTACCACCAACGGCCTGCAAGTGAAGGCGGTTATCGATGGCGGCGAAGTCATCGCCCCGCTGAGCGAGCGCATTCTGGGCCGTACGGCTGCCGAGGACATCACCGACAACAAGGGTGCCGTTCTTGTGAAGGCCGGCGAGATGATCCAGGAAAACGAGTGCTTGGCCATTGATGAAGCCGGTATCGACGTGGTGAAGATCCGTTCGGTACTGACCTGCAACACCAAGGTTGGCGTTTGCGGCAAGTGCTATGGTCGCGACCTGGCCCGCGGTACGCCGGTCAACGTTGGCGAAGCGGTCGGCGTTATCGCCGCCCAGTCAATCGGCGAACCCGGTACACAGCTGACCATGCGTACGTTCCACATCGGTGGTGCGGCGCAACGTGGTGCTGAACAATCATCCATCGAAGCTTCGTTCGACGGCACGCTGCAGATCCGCAACAAGAACGTGGTGAAGGGCAGTGAAGGCCGGCCGGTCGTGCTGTCGCGTAACTGCGAATTGGTGCTGCTGGATGCGCAAGGTCGCGAAAAGGCACGCCACCGCGTGCCCTACGGTGCGAAGCTTCTGGCTGACGAAGGTGCCAAGGTCGAGCGCGGCCAAAAGCTGGCCGACTGGGATCCGTACACCCTACCGATCATCACGGAACGCGATGGTATCGCGCACTATGCCGATATCGTCGAAGGCCTGTCGATGCGCGAAGTCACCGACGAAGCAACCGGTATCGCCGCCAAAAAGATCACCGACTGGCGCCAGCAGCCCAAGGGGGCAGACCTGCGTCCGCGTATCGTGCTGCACGATGCCAAGGGCGATGTGGTCAAGCTGCCGAACGGCATGGAAGCGCGTTACTTCATGTCGGTCGATGCGATCCTCACCGTGGACAACAACACACCGGTCAAGGCTGGTGACGTGGTTGCCCGCATCCCGCGTGAATCGGGCAAGACGCGCGACATCACCGGCGGTCTGCCGCGTGTTGCCGAGCTGTTCGAAGCCCGCAAGCCGAAGGATTTCGCAATCATCAGCGAAAGCGACGGCCGCGTGGAATTCGGCAAGGACTACAAGACCAAACGTCGTATCGTCGTGAAAAACGAGGAAGCCGGCACCGAGGTCGAGTACATGATCCCGAAGGGCAAGCACATCAGCGTGCAGGAAGGCGATTATGTGTCGAAGGGCGACCTGCTGATGGACGGCAACCCCGTGCCGCACGACATTCTGGCTGTGCTGGGTGTTCCGGCGTTGGCCGAATACCTGATCAACGAGATCCAGGAAGTCTATCGCTTGCAGGGTGTTAAGATCAACGACAAGCACATCGAAGTCATTGCGCGCCAGATGATGCAGAAAGTGGAAATCACCGAAGCCGGTGACACCACCATGCTGGTTGGCGAAACAATCGACCGCGATGAGTTCGACGCTGAGAACGAAAAGGCCGCGCTTGAGAATGGCCGTATGGCGAAGGCGAAGCCGGTACTGCAAGGCATCACGAAGGCCTCGCTGCAGACACGCAGCTTCATCAGCGCCGCATCGTTCCAGGAAACGACGCGCGTCCTGACCGAAGCCGCTGTTCAAGGCAAGGTCGATACGCTGAACGGTCTGAAAGAAAACGTCATCGTGGGTCGTCTGATCCCGGCGGGTACCGGTTCGGTGGTCAATCGCCTCAAGTCGATTGCTGCCAAGCGTGACCGCGAGACGCTGGCCCAACAACCGGCGCTGCCGAAGAAGACTGCGAACGCCTAAGCGTTTTTGCATGCAATAAGAAGAGGGCCCGGTTCGCCGGGCCCTTTTTTATGTCGGTTTTATATTTTTGTGTGCTGCGGCGTTTTTATTTCCGATTCCAGGGATGCTATGCAGGCATAATCAAAGGAGTATTCCATGAAAGTTTCTTTTGCCGGGGTTCTGGCTGCTGTAGCCGTATTAGTTATTGCCCCCCTTACTGCCGAGGCTAACACGGGTTATGACATGCGCCGCGATCATTATCGGAATGTCGGGCCGGTCAGTAGTGCCGTCGGGGTTATAACGTGGCCGGTGCGCAAGCCGTTTGAGCGCGCCGGGTACGGCCAGTGGCGGAACCGTCTGAACCTTGACCCGTCAGCACCCGAAGCCGCACCCCATATGGATTGGTGGTGGAATGACAGAAGAAACACCGTCCGGATGTACCGTGAAACTTATCCGCCGATGCGCATCAAGCACATCAGCAACCCGAACCAGGGCAAGGCCGGAACGCTGGCCGATTGGGAGTGGGGCTCCAGCCGCCGTTAATCTACACAAAACATGAAAATAAGCGTCTTTGCCTCTGCAAAGGCACTTATTCGTTAATGAAAGTATTAACGTTGCTTGCTTCGTCCCTGCCGGGGCGCTACTTAAGACGGGTCAGAGATTCGAAGGAGACATGGGATGAAAACGATTTTTGCGATTTTTGCGATGCTGGCCGTGGCCACCGTGCCGACCGCTGCGCACGCCAATTATCTGGAGCAGAACCACAATCACTCGCACCGCGTATCGCGTACGGCAAGTGGCGTGATGGATCCTTCACAGCCATTCTCGGTTGGCCGTAGCGTTTATACAAATGCGGATGCCGAAGCCCCGGTTGACAACAGCTTCAAGACGACGGGCAACACGATGACCGGTTCGTTCTCGGGCAGCTATACGGCCTCGGGCGCCAGCGCCGCTGTGATGCCGATTGACCGTCCGCCGGTATATTCGACCAACATTCCTGATTTCATCAGCAACCAGCAGCCTGCTGCTGCGCCGATGGCTCCGGTGACGATTACGGGTGATGACTATTTCACGACAACGTACGCGGCGCCAACGGCCACAATCAGCGCCCAGCAACCGGTTCAGGCGCAGCCTGCGACTTACGGCAACGATGCGGCGGCCTATATGCCGAACCCTAATCCGAACAATATGTTGCCGCGCTAAGCAGCGACTGTTTCGAAATAAAAACGCCCCGGTTAACGGGGCGTTTTTTTATTGCCAAGCTGTTGCCGTAAAATCGGCTTATTTCGGTTGCTACCTACAGGCAGACCGCACGGGCAGCCCCGGCGGTATTTCCAGAAGGAGAGACACCCAATGAAAATGTATCAACGCACAGGCCTTATCGCACTGGCTGTTGTAGCCGCCATGATCCCTGCTGCTGCGTTTGCCGGCCCGGGCCATAATCCAGCATCGCCGAATTCGGTACCTAGTATTCGTTGGAACGACGATCGTCAGGGTGAAGCCGTGGACAGCAAAACCCAGCGTTATAACGAGCGCAAGGCGCGCTGGGAAAAAATGACACCGGCTGAACGCGAGGCCGCCAAGAAGCGCCATGCCGAACGCAAGGCCAAGTGGGAACAGATGACGCCCGAAGAGCGCGATGCAGCGAAGGCTAAGATGATGGCCCGCAAGGCGAAGTGGGACAAGATGACCCCGGAAGAGCGTGCGGCCTGGAAAGCCAAGAAAAAGGCCAAGCACATGGAAAAGAAGGCCGCGGAATAAACCCGCTTCAGGAATAAAATGCCGCCGCGAATTCCCCTGTTCGCGGCGGTTTTCTTTTTTTGAATTAAGGGAACCTAAATATCCCTTTGGTAGGATTATCCAGTATTTAAAAATGATTTCCCGTCACCCTGAACAGGCAGCACCATGATGAAAAATAAAATGCCGGTATCGGGGGCTGTGTTGCTTTCAGCGATTCTATCGTTCCCACTCCCTGCGCATGCGTCGCCAAGCGATGACCCACATCCGCCGCTGTGCGACAAAGGGGTTTACCAAAGCACCCAGAGTTCGTCGAGTATCGCATCGCCCCCGATGGCTGTGCCGCAGGGCACGCAACGCAACGCGCAGGATAATCCATCATTCCAGATGGGCACACAGTACAACAGCCAGCGCCGCTCGCAGGCGCCGCAGATTATAGATCCGTTCGAGGTAATCGATAACGCTCGCCGTGGCCGCCCCTAGGGTCAGGCCGTCGGGGGAATGAATCTTCCTTTCCATTAGCCGCTGCAACGGGTTTTGCAGGGGGGTTCTTTTTGTCCACAGCTAAGTTTTCCACAGGCTTGAATGTGCCCAAGTCGTTCCTTTAAGGTGCGCCATCAACACGCAGCCTGAGGGGAGAACTTTACATGCCAGATGGTACAGCAGCCGTAACCGGTGCCCGCCTGAAACAATACATTGAACGCATCGAAAAGCTGGAAGAAGAAAAACAGGCTTTTGCCGTTGATATCCGCGAAGTGTTCTCGGAAGCGAAGTCAGCCGGTTTTGATACCAAGTGCATGCGCACCATCATCAAGCTGCGCAAGATGCCCGACCAGCAGCGCAACGAGCAGGATGAGCTGCTCGAACTCTACAAAGCCGCGATTGGTATGGAGTGATATTCGGCTCAGCGTAGCAAATATCTAAAAAGCCACCCTTGGAAGATATCCGGGGGCGGCTTTTTCTTTTCTTCTTGTTCTATCTCTTAAACTTTATACGGGTGCTGTTTCGTAATACGGCGTTGACCCATGCGGCATTTGCTTCGGCTGCTTCGCGCGTTGGCGGGCCAATGAAAGGCTGAACAGGTTCAGTTTTCTGTGCCTGTCCACGATTGCGACCGCTTTTGTCGCTGATGCGTTCACGCAGTGCATAACCGGAGTTGTGCCGTACTTCATCCGGATTGACGCAACTGTCAAAGGGTCCCCAGAACTGTGGCATGCAATATTCCCTTAGTATTTCAGCTGGCGGCCGCTAGCCAGATTGATGACCTGCAGGTTATCGCGTTCGCCAACAACGGCTTCGCCGCCGCAGCCACCCATCAGGTTGAGGTAGACAACGCCGGAAGCGCCTTCGGGCAAGCCGTCTTCGGCACGGGCCGCGCGGATACGATCGGGGTTGATAGAGCATGCAAGGCCAACAGGCTTGAAGTTAGTAGATTCAATTTCGGCGATGGCAAGGGTGGGGGTTTTCACAAAACCCGGGAGATAAACAACAACGGCGGATGCGGTGCCTTTTGTGCACAGTTGTGAACCCGTAAAGGCATACCATGCGCCTTTGTCGCTATGGTCGGGGAAAACGCCAATCAGTTTCGTCATAAGTATCTCCTTCTTCTTTTAAAATCTCTTATTGCAATCTAGCCAGAAAAGGCGAAAGTAAACGCCAATTCCAAGGGATTTCAAGCTTTATGAACGAAGGCACCGAGTTTTTAGGCAATATCTGGTATCACGCCGTGCCCAGCGATCACCTACGCAAGGGCCAAATGCTGAAAAGGCAGTACCTTGGACAACCGATAATATTATTGCGCGATAAAGAGGGTAAGGCCAGCGCCCTTCGCGACGTGTGCCCGCACCGTGGTATTCCACTTTCGTACGGCCAGTTTGATGGTGCCGA
This sequence comes from Bdellovibrionales bacterium, assembly GCA_050248995.1. Taxonomy (GTDB): domain Bacteria; phylum Pseudomonadota; class Alphaproteobacteria; order JAIXQD01; family JAIXQD01; genus JBFWRI01. The sequence goes on along the minus strand of JBFWRI010000009.1, from coordinate 54,801 downwards.
AGTTGAATGCTGCTATCACGGCTGGCGTTTTAAAACCGATGGTCAGTGCTGCGCGATTCCATCGCTGTGTGGCGGCGAGGGCGTGAACGTTGAAAAGATTCGCGTGAAGCATTACCCAACGCACGAGGCGCAAGGGCAGGTGTGGATTTATATGGGCGATGGCGACGCCGATGCATCATTTGTTCCCGTGTTTCCCGATATCGGCGAACGCCAGCCCAGCGTGATTTTGCAGCAAGAATTTCCATGCCATATCGATCATGCGGTAGTGGGGTTGATGGACCCGGCGCACGGGCCGTTTGTGCACCAGTCATGGTTCTGGCGCACCCAGCGCAGCATACACGAAAAGGCCAAGGCTTTTGGCCCGCGCCCGTATGGCTGGGCGATGGAGCGTCACCGCCCTAGCAGCAATTCGAAAGCCTACAAGATTTTGGGTGGGGTGCCTGAAACTGAGATCACGTTCAAGCTGCCGGGCGTGCGTATCGAACACATTCGCGTTGGCAAGAACAGCGTTGTAAACCTGACCTGCGTCACGCCGATTGATGACAAGCGTACGATGGTGACGAATTGCGTATACTGGACGGCGCCATGGATGGTAGTGTTGGCGCCGATTGTGAAGTTTTTTGGCGGCATCTTCCTGGGGCAGGACAAGCGCGCGGTGGAATGGCAACAGGAAGGCCTGAAGTTTGAGAAGAACCTGTTGCTGATCAAGGATGCCGATACGCAGGCGCGTTGGTATTACCAGCTGAAGAACGAATACACCCGCGCTGCCGCTGAAGGCCGCGAATTCAATAATCCGGTGAAAGAAACCACGCTGCGCTGGCGTTCATAAAATAAAGCGCTATATTCAGCGCATGCCGCCGAAGAAGAAAAAATCCGACAGCAACTTAAAAGCCCGTGCCGTGCGCACGGTAAAAACCACGACCGGTATGGCCAAGCTGGGCGCGCGGCTGGGTGCTGAGAAATATCTGGGCGTGAAGATCGACCGCAACAAGCACGCAGCAGAACTAAAGCTGGCATTGGGTGGCCTGAAGGGCCCGTTGATGAAAATTGCGCAAATTCTGGGCACCATTCCCGATCTGGTGCCACCGGAATACGTAGCGCAGTTCCAGGAATTGCAAAACAATGCGCCACCGATGGGTTGGCCGTTCGTCAAACGTCGCATGGCCAGCGAACTGGGCGCCGACTGGGAAAGCAAGTTCAAAAGCTTCTCGCGGGATGCCGTGGCCGCGGCGTCGCTGGGGCAGGTGCACAAGGCTGAAAGTAAGGATGGCCGGGCGCTGGCGTGCAAGCTGCAGTACCCGGATATGGCGTCGGCGGTTGAAACGGACCTGAAGCAGCTGAAAGTTATTCTGGCGGTTTTTGAACGCATCGACCGCGCCGTTGATACACGCAACGTGCAGCAAGAGCTGGCCGACCGCCTGCATGAAGAGCTGGATTACCGGCTGGAAGCAAAACACATTAACCTGTACCGCCACATGCTGAAAAACCAGCCCGATGTGCATGTGCCCCAAGTGGTAGACGCGCTTTCAACCGATAGATTACTGACAATGACGTGGCTGGATGGCCAGCATCTGGACAGCCTTGCCAAGAAGCCGCTGGCTGACCGCAACAAAGTGGCGCTGACGATGTTCAATGCATGGTATGTACCGTTCTATAACTTCGGTGTGATCCATGGCGACCCGCACCTTGGCAATTACACATTCCAGAAAGACTTGTCGCTGAACCTGCTGGATTACGGCTGTGTGCGTGTGTTCAAACCGTCGTTGGTGGCGGGTGTTATCAAGTTATATCACGCGGTGCGCACGGGCGATACCGATATGGCGGTGGATGCTTACAAGGCGTGGGGTTTCAAGAGCCCCTCGAAAGAGCTTATTGATATCCTGAACATCTGGGCATCGTTCATCATGGCGCCACTGCTGGAAGACCGCCCACGTTTGATTGAAGAAACCAACACTGGCCAATACGGCCGCCTGACGGCCAACAAGGTGCATGCCGAACTGCGCAGGATTGGCGGCGGTATTGCGGTGCCGCGTGAATTCGTGTTCATGGACCGCGCCGCGATCGGGTTGGGTAGCGTATTCCTGCGCCTGAAGGCTGAAGTGAACTGGTACCAGCATTTTAATAAGCTGATTGAAGGTTTCGATGAAAAGGAATTGGGAAAGCGCCAGAACGAAGCGCTGAAAGCGGCTGACCTATAAGCAGCGCTGGCGAAACGCATCCAGCTTTTCAAGGAACAGTTCAATATCCTGCGGGCGTTTGAAGTAATGGTCGCCGTCCGGGGTCAAGTGGATTTCAGCCTGCGGGCTTTGTACCATTCGCAACATATTATGGAACGTGGGCGCGGGAACCTTTTCATCTGTCGCCGAGCCCAGAATGTAAAGCGGCACATCAACAATAATCGGCTTGGTGATGATATGGTGCGGCACCGGGTCGCTTATGTAATCAAGGGGCAGCGTTATGTTCTTATAAGCGACTTCCCTGCGGCCTGTTTTGTTGACGTAGTCACCAAAGCCCGGACATACACCAAACAGGCCGCATACTTTTTCAGGGCGCGCCTGTTGTGCCAGCAGCATCAGGTAGCCACCCATGCTGCAGCCAACCAGAATAACCTTTTCATTGGGCAGGCTGTCGATCACGTCGACGATATTGCCCGTCCACGTATCGACATCCCACTTTTGTTGCGTGTCGCCCGATTGCCCCCAGCCGGCATAATCGAAACCGACAAAGCGATAACCTTTTTGACGGCAGAACGTAAGGAGTGGTTCGGATTTGCTGCCACCGGTCATCACTGACTTGTGGCCGGGTATCCACAGAATAGCCGGACCTTCGCCTTCAATAGCGTGCACGGCGATTTTGTGTCCGGCGGAATCGACAAAGTGTGTGGCTTGCATGCGGACGAATATATTCTTCTTTCAGCGATTTGCTATCAGAAAATCCCGAGGCTTGCCAGCGTGCGGTTGCTGCGGTTATTCAGTTTCTTTATGGCGCTGCGGAGCGGGGTAAGGCGCCGCCATGTGGTGGGTAGCATTTCAGCAGCCAGCTCTTCCAGCATGGGGCCCTTCATCGCGCGCAAGCGCTCCCATGTATCTTTAAAGCCGTCGTCATAGGCCTTGAGACGCGCTGGATCTTCTTTTTTCAGATATTTGCGATGGGCGCAGATCTTGAAACGAATGTCGTAAGGAACAGAGCCGGCAAGATCCTGCTTTTCATACCAGCGTTGGCCAAAATAACATTCCTTTAAGTCGATCAAGCTGATATCCCCGTCGTCGATATCCTGAAATAAAACGTTCGCACCCGTGTCATCATCGCGTTCCAGATAAAGAATCGCGGCCATAACGCGGCCCAGCTTTTCGGGATTAAGCCTTTGAAGCGTTTTCAGGCCTTGGCTGCCCGAGCGATAGCTTGCGGGAGCCATTTCGCTGAGGCCCGCAAACAGGTTGCCGTGTTTTGATGCGGCATCATGACGCAAGTACATGCGCTGCACAGGAACGCCGGCGCGGCCGCATAGCGTAATCAAGAAGGCTTCAACGCGGCAGTCGCGCGATTTGTGGTAAAGCTCAAGCGGTTTGCCATTTAGCGCGGTAGCAAAAACCTTATAACCTGTCGTGCGTGACTGCACGGGCTTTTGCCACGCTGTGTCGCGCTTACCCGTGGCCTGAATGCGCCATGGCGCGCCAATATGCTGAATATTATCGTCGAAGTTGCGTTGCTGAGGTGATGCCGCCTTTGCCATGGCTAGAAAATCCCAAGGCTATCAACCGGGGTGACGCTGCGCGCGTCCAGCTTCGTGATGGCTTCGCGCAGGGGTTTGTAATCCTGCCATGTACCGGGCAGCATATCTTCTGCAATCGCGGTCAGCACATCGCCACGCATGAACTGCAGCTGGCGCCATGTTTCCTTGAATGCGGTATCGTAAGCTTGCAAGCCGTCCGGATTGCTTTCCTGCAGCGTTGTGCGGTGATCGCGGATGATGTCCTTGATCTGGAAAACCGAGCCGATACGGTTGGGCGCATCGACCGTTGGATGAAGATGATCTTCACCAAACTGGCACTGTTTCAGGTCAATCAGACGGATATTGCCGGACCATGTAAAGCGTAGGCAGCGTTCGCCAAGCGGGAGCTCATTACCGTCGTCATCCTGCCACCACGGGATAGGGTGGCGGTCGGCGCGTACCATGACATTTTGGCCGTACGCATCAATGCGCTCAAGATACAGGATGGCAGCCATCACTTTGGCAAGCTTCGCAGGGTCAACGTTCTTGAGATGATCCGACTTTTGTGACTCGGGGCTCCACGTATCTTGTTCGCGAAATTGTGTGGGCAGAAGCTCGCTAAGGCCATGATACTCGCCTTTGTCATTCGGCACCATCAAGTACATATGCTGCACCGGCACTTCGGCCAGGCGACATACTGTAAGGAGGAAAGCTTCAACGCGGCAGTCGATTGGTTTGTAGTAGAGGTCTTTATGTGTACCGTTGAAGGTTACCCCGCTAACCTTACCGCCATCGCGGTTACGGTTATTCATTGCCGGCTGCTTCCACGTCGGGTCAAGGTCCGATACATCAGTCACGCGCCACAGGTCGCCGATCAGGGTGGCGTTGGCGGCAAAGGCGGCTTGGGTGGCGCGGGTCATGGCTTTTTCTAGCAAATCCGGGCGCAAGTAATGCTTGTTTTTAGGCCTTAAACCCCCCAAATTACCAGCATGAATCCAGCCCTTAATGTTCCCCCGCCCAGTAGCAATGCCGCCATCATCGACGGCAGCACGGCCACTTTTATGGAAGACGTCATTCAGGCGTCTGTTAGCGCGCCGGTTATCGTCGATTTCTGGGCACCGTGGTGCGGGCCCTGCAAAACCTTAACACCATTGCTGGAAAGGCTGGTTGCGGCGCAAAACGGCAAGGTGAAGCTGGTAAAGATTGATATCGACAAAAACCAGCAGTTGGCCGCGCAGATGCGCGTGCAGTCGGTGCCGACTGTTTTCGCATTCTTTCAGGGCCAGCCGGTTGACGCCTTTCAGGGCGCATTGCCGGAAAGCCAGCTGAAGCAGTTCATTGAGAAACTGGCCAAGCTTGGCGGTGGCGGCACCCCCGACCTGACGCCCATTTATGCCGAAGCGGCCGCTGCACTGACCGCCGGCCAGCTGGATATGGCTGAAGCGATCTATGCCGATATCATCAACGCCATACCCAGCGAAGCCGTTGCGCAAATCGGCCTGCTGCGCGTGCAGCTATTGCGCGGCAACGTGGAAAACGTGAAGGCGGTTATTGCCGACCTGCCGGACGATGTGAAAAAGCACAAGGATTTCCCGGCCCTGCAAAGCGCTGTCGAGCTGGCCGAGCAATCGGCCGCGGCGGGCCCGCTGGATGATTTGCAGAAGGCCGTGGCTGCCAACCCTGCGGATAACGCCAAGCGCTTTGACCTTGCCAACGCGCAGTTCGCCGCCGGTGATGTGGAAGGCGCAGCCGATAACCTGTTTGCGATTATGAAGCAGCAGCGCGACTGGAATGATGATGCGGCGCGCAAACAGTTGCTGAAAATCTGCCAGACGATTGGCCTGGAAGACCCGCGCAGCAAAGCCATTCGCCGCCGCTTATCAGAGATTATTTTTATATGATGGAGCGCCACTTTTTGCCCACGTTCGACAGCCTGCCGGCCACGTTGCCGGTGTTTCCGCTGTCGGGCGCGTTGTTGCTGCCGCGGGGGCGCCTGCCGCTGAATATCTTCGAGCCGCGTTATATGGCGATGGTGGACGATGCCCTGGGCCCGATGACTTCCACGGGGCGCCTGATTGGCATGATCCAGCCGCAAACCGAGACCGACGGCGACAACACGCTGTACCGCGTGGGTTGCGCCGGCCGTGTTGTGGCGTTTGCCGAAACCGAGGATCACCGTTACCTGATGACACTGGAAGGCATTATCCGCTTTACGGTCGCCGAAGAGCTGCCGACAACGCGCGGTTACCGCCGGGTGGTACCGGTTTGGGATGATTATAAAACCGACCTGACAATAGCCGAGGAGAAGACGCCATTTTTCAGCCGCGAAAAGCTGATTACCAAGCTGCGCCCCTATTTCAAGCTGCACGGCATTCTGGCGAACTGGGAAACCATTGATGAGCTGTCGCCCGAAAAACTGGTGACAGCTGTCGCTACGTCGTGCCCGTTCACGCCCACGGAAAAGCAGGCGTTGCTGGAAGCAAAAGACCTGGCTGGCCGGTTCGACCTGCTGCTGGCGCTGCTGGATATGGCGTCGCGCAGCGTGACGGCAGGTCATGATAACGACGGGGCCAAGCACTGATGAAGCCGAATGCTGAAATGTTGGCGCTGCTGGTATGCCCAGTGACGAAAACCGCACTGGAATATGATGCGGCTAAACAGGAGCTGGTGTCGCGTGCAGCAAAACTGGCGTTCCCGGTAAAAGAAGGCGTGCCGCTGCTGGTGGCCAGCGTGGCACGACGTCTAGACTAAGGCTGGGCTGGCAGCTTCTGTGCTGATGTCGGCTGTGGATGTCTGGGGCTGCTGGACGGCCGGGCGCCGCCATGGCAATTGGCGCCGTGTGTAAGCATAGAACCCTTCGATATAGCGCATGGTCAGCGGCGCTGATATTTCGCCGCGCACGAACGGGCGCGGTGTGGTGAGCGAATTATGGTTATGCAGGCGCTTCAACGTTTTCAGCTTTTTCACATCATCAAGCGCATACACGATATCGGATGCGCGGGCGCGGAAGACGCGGCTGCCAACCGTGACCAACGCTTTGCTGCGCAGGCGGTTATCGTGATGCGTTTTGGACACAACTTTTCCGGCAAGGATGGTCAGATGCAAATCGTGGTCATCGCCGCACAAAGCAAGAATATGGGTGTCGGGCACATCATCGGCGAAAATCATGTAGGCGAGGGGCGGCTTTGCGGCTGCGGCGATGTGCTGCAGCAGGGCCAGTTCGTGGGGGAAATCGATAAGTTCGACGCGCGCCTTCAGTTCGACAGGATTGCCGTTAGTGTCAGCCCGATTCAGGATAACCTGAGGGCATTTCACATGATTTGACGTGTGGAAGACGGCAAAACGCGGCATTTCTTTACTAAACGCCATCGGGGCAAAGATTTTGCTAATCTTCCATAAAATGCCGGACGATTAATGGCCCGACCCCCTTAGAGAATCTGAAAACGCATGCTAACCTGCCTGAAATCAAAGGAGATTGCGATGCGTCCTGCCATCCAGAAAAACCTGCCTTTTTATGCGACCCTGTTGGCCCTGACGGTTGTGGCTCTTGTAGCCTTTTACCAGCCGGCCGAGGCCCAGCGTACGGGGCCCTATACCCTGGTAGCCCACAGCAATGAGACCGCCAACGTGGGGGTATTTCGGGTCAACAACGGCACGGGGCAGGTTAGCTTCTGTATGGTTGAGGGTGCTGGACAGGCTGTCAGCGTGCGCTGTACCCCAGAGGTAGATTAGAAAAAGTGGTTAATTTTAAGAAACTTAAAGGCTCCGCTACCGTATTTCCTTAGGAAAATAAAGAATCATCTTGGCAAGCGGATAATCGGCTTTAATATGATGGTTAAATTTAACCTTTTCCACCGGCGCATGTTGCGCTATTGGAAAGGGAGTGGCGCCGAGAGGCGTCTCAGGAAAAGGAGCACGAAATGTCATCGGATTTGCAAGCATTGGCCCTGTGGCGTAACGCTCTGGTGGCATCAGTTCGCAGCGACGCCCCGGATCTTTCCGCACGCCAAATGGCTTTGATGCTGACGGTTTACCTTTCAGACAAGCAACACACGGTTCGTGGCCTGGCCGCTGAACTGAATATCTCGAAGCCGGCCATCAGCCGTGCCCTGGACCGCCTGGGCGAGCTGGGCTTTATCCGCCGCAAGCGCGACGACGAAGACCGCCGCAACGTGATCGTCCAGCGCACCATGAAAGGCAGCGTCTACCTGACCGATTTCGCGACGATGATCAAGCAGGCACAAAACACCGTGCAGAACGAGACCATCAAGGACGATATCCTCACCATGTTCGACGAAGATATGGGCGGCGAGGATTTCAGCGACGAAGTCGCCGCTTAATCAGCGTTCGATACAGAATACAAAACGCCGCCTTTTCAGGCGGCGTTTTTGCTTTAGCAGCTAGTTATGTCGAACTTCCGGCTTCTATCCCGGGGTACAAAGGGGTTGGCCTGCTTGGGTGTTAGGATCGTCGCTGGATCAAGATCACGAGCATGTGCTGCACAAAGCGCTGCTACGTCAGGCCGTTCCTGTAGGGGGATCCCCCGGGCCATACGGACAAGATTGTCGACGGTAATAACTGCGCAACTGGTGGCGTCATACTGCTGTTGTCCGGCCGAGTCGGTAAAAGAGAAGCCTGGGAAGGTTTTCTCAAGTGCTTCGCGCATTTCAGCGTCTGCCTTCGTGCCATAGGGGTCCTGGAAGCTGATAGCCCTTGTTGAAGGGTCAATAGAAAGAGCGACGGCGTGAAGGTGCTGGCTGCCGGACAGTTCCCGGGAAAGATAGACCAAATGGGTTTTTGTAGGAGCCTCGGCAACATCATGTTGCAGCCGTTTAAAAAGACCCTGCTTCTCGCCGTTAAACATGACGAGGTTTGAAATGGAAAACCGGTCGGCATTTTCCAGCGCGGCAATGTAATGCGACAGCAAGGCAATGCTGTATTGGCGGTTGTAAGGCGCGTTCATCCTTCAATTATATTGAAAATAGATAGTTTTAGGTTAATTGCAGCCTAAGTGGTTGCTTGCATTTGCAAGTGTTCAGGCGGCGGCGCGCTTTTCAATGCGGTCCAGCAGCTCGCGGGCGAACTGGGGCAGGGTATCGTCGCGGGCGCCCATCACCACGATACGGTCGCCGGGCTGCACGATATCCACCAGCTTGTCGCCGCAGGCATCGCGGTCGGTGCAGTAAATGGCGTTTCGCCCGGCGGCCGTGATATCGTTCACCAGATCAACGCTGGTGACGGTGCGGTTTGTGGTGCCACCGTAATAGACCGGGTCGGGCATCAGCAGCACGTCATCGGGACGCAGGTTATCGATAAAGGTTTGCACCAGCTCCTTGCGCATCAGGCGCAGGGGCCCGAAACCGTGCGGCTGGAACATCACCAGCACGCGGCCCGGAAACTGGTGCAGCGTCTGCATCATGGCGTTGATCTTGTCGGGGTTATGGGCGAAATCATCGATGATGGTGACGCCGCCCGCCGTGCCGATCAGTTCCAGCCGGCGGCGGATACCCTTGAACTTGTTCAGGGCGTCGGCGGCATCGCGCACCAGAACGTCATAGGCCAGCGTGGCGGCCATGGCAGCCAGCGCGTTGGCGACGTTATGGCGGCCCGGAATCACCAGGCTGACGGGCCATGTCTTGCCGTTGCGGTTGTTGGTGACCTTGAAGGATATGCCCTCGGCCGACGGCACGATCTCGCTGGCGACAAGATCGGCCTTGGGGTTATCAAGGCTGAAGGTGAATTCCTTTTCGGGTGACAACTGGCCAGCCAGCGCGGCTGTATCGGGATTATCCAAATTCAGGATGGCGAATTCCGAGCGCTTCACGAAGTCGCCGAACAGCTGGCGCAGCTCGTCCAGCGGCTTGTGGTCGAATGCGATGTTATTCAGCACGGCGATGTGCGGGTTGTAATAGGCGATCGAGCCGTCGCTTTCATCGACTTCGGCCACCATCAGGTCGTCACTGCCAACAAGGGCGCTGGCGAACGGCACATCATCGGTGACGAAGTTCTTCATCACGGCGCCATTCATCACGGTAGGTTCGCGCCCGACACTGTGCAGAATCCAGCCGATCATGCCGGTGACGGTTGACTTACCGCTGGTGCCAGCGACTGCGATGTTATAGGGCGCGGCGTTGAACAGGCTGGCCAGTAGCTGGGCGCGAGTGACGATCTCGCATCCCAGCTCGCGCGCTTTTACCACGTCGGGCACGCTCTCCTCGACAGCGGCCGAAGTGACCAGAATCTGGCTGGCGTTCGTCAGCCCGCTGCCGTCCTGCGCGTGCAGTTTGATACCGTTATCGCGCAGGAAACTGAACTTGCTTTTGGTGCGGCCCTGATCCAGCGAGCGATCAGAGCCTTCCACATCACAGCCCTTTTCCTTTAGCGTTAACGCCAGTGGCATCATACCGCTGCCGCCTATGCCACAGAAGAAATAGGGTCTGTCTCGATTCATGTTTCGAAGCTATAAGGATAAGAACAATATGGCAACCGAAAAGGTCTGTGGATGAAAATCGCTGTTGTTGCGCCCAGCTGCCCGGTAAAAGCCGATATCCCGGCCTCTGTAACGGCCATGGCGGCTGCGCGCGGTCTATCGATCGATTATCACCCGTTGGCCACGCAGCGTCACGGCCATTTTGCCGGCCCTGACGCAGCGCGTGCCGCTGCATTCATTGAAGCTGCCAACAGCCCGGACTACAGCGCGGTGTGGTTTGCGCGCGGTGGTTACGGCGTTTGCCGTATCGTCGATGATGTCCTGCCGCAGCTGAACGACAACGCCCGCAACAAGACATACCTTGGGTACAGTGACGCGGGCTTTATGCTGGCAGCGCTGTACAAGAACGGTATCGGCAAGTGCGTGCATGGCCCGATGACGATGGATGGCGATTATGGCAGCGATGCCGCCGTGCAGCGCGCCATCGGCTATTTTCTTGATGGTAGTGGGCTTGAAGGCAGCTGCAACGACGGGTTGCCGCATGCCGCTTTCACCATACAGATTCTGGCAAACCTTGCCGCTACGCCGTGGATGCCCAAGCTCGACGGGCATGTTGTGATGCTGGAAGAAGTGGGCGAGCACCTGTATGCCATCGACCGCGCGATGTTCGGCATCATGAATGCACCGCGCATGAAGGGCGTGGCGGGCATCCGGCTGGGCCGCGTTAGCGCCATCCCCGATAACGAACATGACTTTGGCGAAACGCCCGAACAAATTGTTGAACGTTGGTGTAAAAAGACCGGAATTCCGTACCTTGGCCGCGCCGATATTGGCCATGATGCCGAGAATAAGATCGTGCCGTTTGGGAAGATTTAATCAAACGCCGCTTCCAGCAGCGCCTTGGTGTAATCGGTTTTCGGGTTCTGCAGCACGTCGGCGGTGGCGCCGGCTTCCACAACTTCCCCGTTTTTCATCACAATCACGCGATGCGACACGGCGCGGATAACCGCAAGGTCATGGCTAATGAACAGATAAGCGGTGCCGGTTTTGGCCTGCACATCACGCAGCAGGTCCAGCACCTGTTTCTGCACGCTGCGATCAAGCGCGCTGGTGGGCTCGTCCAGCACCAGCAGCTTGGGCCGCAGGATCAGAGCGCGGGCAATGGCGATGCGCTGGCGTTGGCCGCCGCTGAATTCATGCGGATAGCGGTGCGCCATATCGGGCGTCAGACCCACGGTATCCATGGCTTCCAGCAGGCGGGCTTCCAGCTCGGTCCTGGTTGCGTGCGGTTCATGCCAGCGCGGCCCTTCAAGGATGATATCGCCGACCGACATGCGCGGCGACAGGCTGGCAAATGGATCCTGGAACACCATCTGCACGTTGCGGCGCGCGGCGCGCAGCTTGCGGCCCTGCAGCATGTCAAATCGCTCGTTGTTAATGCTGACTTCGCCGGTAAACGCATTGAGGCGCAACAGCGCCTGCACCAGCGATGATTTGCCACTGCCGGATTCGCCGACGATACCCAGCGTTTCACCGCTGTGCAGCGTGAACGAGATATCTTCAACGGCTTTTACAACATCAACCGTACGGCGCAACAGGCCGGCTTTGATGGGGTAATGCACGCGCACGTTCCTGGCCTGCACAACCACCGGCGCTGCAGGCGCAACCGGTGCGGGCGCGCCATCAGGTTCGGCCGCCAGCAGCATTTTTGTGTATTCATGGCGCGGTGCAACGAAGATTTGCGCGCAGCTGCCGTTTTCAACCACCGCGCCGTCGCGCATGACGGCCACCCTGTCATCTTTCTTGGCGGCCATCTTGCGCACAATGTGTAGGTCGTGCGTAATCAGTAGCAACGCCATATTGCGCTCGCGTTGCAGCTCCTTCAGCAGGTCAAGAATCTGCGCTTGAATTGTTACGTCGAGCGCCGTTGTGGGTTCGTCGGCAATCAGGATATCGGGGTCGGCGGCCAGAGCGATGGCAATCATCACGCGCTGGCGCTGGCCGCCTGACAGTTCGTGCGGGTAGGCCTTCAGGCGCTGTTCGGCGTTGGGAATGCCGACGCGCTGCAGCAGGCGCAGCACTTCGGGGCGCGCCGCTTTGGCTTCCAGCCCTTTATGCAGCCACAGCATTTCGGCGATTTGCTTTTCAACCGTGTGGAGCGGGTTAAGAGCCGTCATCGGCTCCTGGAAAATCATGGCAACGCTATGACCCCGGAACTTCTGCAGCGCCGTTTCCGGCGCGTTTAGCATCTCGGTGCCATTAAACATCACGCTGCCAGTACAGCGGGCATTGCCGGGCAGCAGACCCATGATCGACAGTGCCGTTACCGACTTGCCACTGCCGGATTCGCCGACAATGGCCAGCGTTTGCCCCTTATCAAGCGTAAAAGACGTGTCGTGTACCACAGTTGTGTTGCCGAAGGCGATGGCAAGGTTGGAAACTGACAAGAGGCTCATTTGCGCGCTCCTGTTGTACCACTCGCGCGTGCGCTCGTCTTGCGTGGATCAAACGCATCGCGCACAGCTTCGCCGACAAAGACTAGCAGCGACAATAGGATCGACAACGTGAGGAACGCGGTCAGGCCCAGCCACGGCGCTTCGATGTTGTTTTTGCCCTGCGCCAGCAGTTCGCCAAGGCTGGGTGTGCCGGGTGGCATACCGAAGCCAAGGAAATCCAGCGCCGTCAGCGTGGTGATGGCACCCGTCAGCTGGAACGGCAGGAATGTCAGCGTTGCCACCATCGCATTCGGCAGCACGTGGCGTACGGCAATCACGATATTGCTGATGCCCATGGCGCGGGCGGCTTTTACATAATCAAAGTTGCGTGCGCGCAAGAATTCAGCGCGCACGACGCCGGTCAGGTTCATCCAGCTGAAAACCAGCAGCAGCAACAGCAGCCAGAAGAAGTTGGGCTGCACCAGCGACGACAGGATAATCAGCAGAAAAAGCACCGGCAGGCCGGACCATATTTCGATGAAGCGCTGACCTAGCAAATCAACCCAGCCGCCGAAGAAGCCCTGGATGCCGCCCGCCAGAACACCGATGATGCTGGCCAGTATCGTCAGCGTCAGCCCGAACAGAATGGACAGGCGCAGGCCGTAGATAAGGCGCGCCAGAACATCGCGCCCCTGGTCGTCGGTGCCAAGCCAGTTGACGGAGTCGGGCGGCGAGGGCGCAGGCTGTGGCAGGTTGTAGTTGATGGTTTCCGCCGCGAACGGGATAGGCGGCCACACGGCCCAGCCCTTGGCGGCGATCAGTTCCTGCACATAGGGGTCGCGATAGTTCGTTGGCGTCGGGAAATCGCCGCCCCAGTGCGTTTCAGGGTAGTCCTTCAGCAGCGGCATATAATAGGCACCGTCGAATTTCACCAGCAGGGGGCGATCGTTCGCCACCACTTCGGCCACCAGCGTGATGGCGAAGATGATGCACACGATCCACAGCGCGATGCGGCCACGGCGGTTGGCGCGGAACTGGGCAAGGCGGCGTTGTGCCAAGGGGGAAAGACGCGACGTCATTGCTGCCCCGCGTTGAAGTTGATGCGGGGGTCGACCAGCATATAAATAATGTCGCCAATCAGGTTCACCAGCAGGCCAATCAGCGTGAAGATGAACAACGTGCCAAACAGAACAGGATAATCGCGGCCAATTGCGGCTTCAAAGCTGAGCAGGCCGAGGCCATCCAGCGAAAACACGACCTCGATCAGCAGCGAACTAGTGAACAGGATGCCGATAAAGGCCGCCGGCAGGCCGGCGATAACAATCAGCATCGCGTTGCGGAACACGTGGCCATATAGCACCTTGCGTTCGGGTAGGCCCTTGGCGCGTGCGGTCAGCACGTATTGCTTGTTGATTTCCTCGATGAACGAATTCTTGGTCAGGAATGTCAGCGAGGCGAAGCCGCCGATGACCATGGCCAGAACGGGCAGGGTGATGTGCCACAGGTAATCGCCCACCTGCTGCCACCATGCCAGATCGGCGAAATTATCGGACGTCAGGCCGCGCAGCGGGAACCAGTCGAAGAAGCGGCCGCCAGCGAAGACGATAATAAGGGCGATGGCGAACATGAAGGCCGGGATGGCATAGCCGATGACGATGACCGTCGATGTCCACACGTCGAACGCGCTGCCATCGCGCGTAGCTTTGCGGATACCGAGCGGGATCGAGACAAGGTAAACCAGAAGCGTGGTCCAGAGGCCCAGCGAGATCGAGACCGGCAGTTTTTCCAGCACAAGGTCAACCACGGGCGTATCGCGGAAGTAACTGGTGCCGAAATCCAGCGTGGCATAATTTTTCAGCATCAGGAAAAAGCGCTCGGCCGGCGGCTTGTCGAAGCCGTACATTTTCTCAAGCTCAGCGATGAATTCCGGGTCCAGGCCCTGCGCACCTTTGTAGCGGGATGCTGTGGCGGCGGCTTCGGTTGTCATCTCCATGTTGGTGGCGGCGCCAGCGGCTTCGTTGCCTCCACCGCCAATGCGTGCTGTGGCGGCGGTATCAAGGCCCTGCAGCTTGGCGATCATCTGTTCGACCGGGCCACCCGGGGCGAGCTGAACCAGCAGGAAGTTCAACAACATAATGCCCAGCAAGGTGGGTATGATGAGCAGCAGACGGCGAATGATATAGGCGGCCATGCAAGTAATTTACTGTTATTCACAGGGCTGTCACCCCGCTATAAGGGGGCATGAAAACACCAAGTAAAGTCGTGATTGTGGGATTGCCCGGCGCCGGGAAGACAACACTTGCACGCAGGATCCATGAAAAGACCGGGTTCCAGCTTTTCCATGCCGACGAGCTGTATTGTTATCCTGACGGGTCGAAATACGACATGAAGGCTGCCTATAGCTTCCTGAAAGATGCAACGCACCGTCAAAGCTGGATACTGGATGGCTGGTTCGATCCGACCTTTACACTGCCGCTGAACCGGGCCGATGTGGTTATTCATCTGGACTATAACCCCGTGGAATCTCTCAAGCAGGCCTACCGACGCGGAAGGAATAACGAAGTCCGCGGGGAATATGGGGCTTCGCGAAAACATTCACTGAACCTGCCGTTCATCCTGCGTTACATGTTGGGTTTGCATGCGTTGGGCATTGCAACCATGCTGGCTCTGGCGAAGCCCAAGTGCATCGTGACGTTGCGCTCGCGCGAAGAGACCGAAAAGTGGCTTGAAGAAGGCATGCCGCTGCCGCAGCGCCGTGGCCAGTATCTTGAAAAACCTCGACTTTCAAGGGCGCCGCATTAGTTTCTAGGCGACTTGCTAGAATAAAGCATGCTTGAATCCCGCTATGAAGTTGATGACAACGGCATTCTGTACCGCAGGTCAGAATATGAACCCGGCCTGTGGAATCCTGCGATGCGTGATCATACCATTGTTACGACCACAGTACGCGGTGCTATGGTTGGCGCTGTCGCTGGTCTTGCAGGTGCAGGTTACTTTGTCGTGACTGTAGGTACGTTCGCCGCAGGCATGGCGCTGACAGGGGGTGTGGCCGGTGGTCTTGCTCTGGGGGTTGCGCTAGGTCTTGCCCTGAAGAAGTCGAGAAAGGGGCAGGCTTTTCCTTACGATTTTGACCGGCAGGAGAGGGCGAGCGCCAGTGGAAAGCGTTGGAACGCGCCACATAAGGTAACAGGTGAAATTATCGAATCTGACGTGGTGTTGCCAGAAATGAGAACAATCGGCTATTCACCCGCACCGCATTAGTTACTTCGCCCACCATGTATCGTAGGCCACGCCGTAAGGTGGGTTATTGGGCGGGAAGCCGAACTTATCCCAGTAAGCAATGCGTTCACTGCCGATATACCAGTTGGGTAGAATGTAATAACCCCATTGCAGCGTGCGGTCCAGCGCGCGCACGGCGGCCACAAGGTCTTCGCGCGTTTCGGCGCGGATAATTTCCTCAATCATCGCGTCGACAACCGGGTCGGCAACACCGATCAGGTTCTTGCTGCCGGGCATGCTGGCTTTGTCTGATCCCCAGAAATCGCGTTGTTCGTTGCCGGGCGACAGTGATTGCGGGAAAAGGTGGATAATGACATCGAAGTCGAAGTCGTTCACACGGTTGACGAATTGCGCGCTGTCGACCTGTCGGATACTGACCTTGATGCCAAGGCGCTCAAGGTTGCGCAGCCAAGGTTGGATCCAGCGTTCAAGGCCGCCATCTTTTTCGGTGACCAGCATATCGAACGCGAAAGACTTGCCGGCGGCATTTTTCAGCACTGTTCCATCCATCTTCCAGCCGGCATCATTCAGCAGTTCCAGCGCTTTTTTCATGTTGGCGCGGTTGTTGCCGCTACCGTCGGTTTTCGGTGGCTGGAATTCGGCTGTGAATACCTCGGGCGGCAGCTTGTTGCGGAACGGTTCAAGCAGAGCCAGTTCTCTGCCTTCGGGCACGCCGGTAGCGGCCAGCTCTGAATTATCAAAATAGCTTCTTTGCCGGGTATAGGCACCAAAGGCCAGCGTCTTGTTCGCCCACTCGAAATCAAATGCCAGCGTCAGCGCGCGTCGCACCCGGCGGTCGTTGAACAGTTCGCGGCGCGTATTATAGACAAAGCCCTGTGCCACTGCCGGGGTATGCAGCGGTATCATCTTCTTGATGATCTTGCCCTGTTTGTAAGCGGGGATGTTATTGTAGGCCTGCGCCCATGACTTCGCCATGTTTTCGCGGCGAAAATCCAGCTTGCCGGCGGCGAAGGCTTCGAATGCGACCTGGTAATCGCGGTAGAAATCCTCGCGGATAATATCAAAGTTATGGCGGCCCCTGAAGATCGGCAGGTTTTCGCCCCACCAGCCTTTGACGCGTTCATACGTCATGGTGCGACCCGCCTCGATCTTGCTGACCTTATAAGGGCCGCTACCCAGCACGACGTCCAGCGTGGTCTGGTCGAACGCGCGTTTTGCAAAAAAGGTTTTTGACAGTACCGGTAACTGGCCAATGATTAGTGGCAGCTCACGGTTTTCTGTGCTGGCGAAGGTGAATTTGACGGTTCGTTTATCCAGTGCCTCGGCTTTTGTCACATCATGATAATAGATGCGGTACAACGGGTGGCCTTTTGTTTTCAGCGCATCAAAACTCCATGCCACATCGTCGGCGGTAATGGGTGTGCCATCATGGAAGGTAGCGATATCCCGCAGGCGGAAGGTGACGCTTTTGCGGTCGGGCGCCAGATCAATGCTTTCCGCCACATAGCCGTAGGCGCTGAAGGGTTCATCTAGTGTGGCCGTTGTCAGCGTGGCGAAGGTATCACCAAGGCCGCTGGGCGATATCCCTTTCAGGATGAACGGGTTCAGGTTGTCGAACGTGCCGAACGCGGCCTGCGACTGGCTGCCGCCTTTCGGCGCATCGGGGTTCACGTAATCAAGATGCTTGAAATCGACGGCATACTTCGGCTGGCCATGCAGGGCGATGGCGTGCTGCGGCGCTGCGAACGCTGCCGGTATGAAGCAGAAAAAGGCAAGAAAAGTGGCAAGAAAACGCATGGGCAAAAGCTAGCCCATCTGTATCATCTTGTCATGCATATCATTCCGCATCCTTCACCTAATTTCGGTCCGCGTCTGAGGCCGCTGGAATATATCATCCTTCATTACACCGATCATCTGACGCTGCAGCAGACCCTGGACGCGCTGACAAACCCGGCGCGGCAGGTCAGTGCGCATTATGTTCTGGATTATGACGGCACGCTGTATCAGCTGGTTGATGACGAGATGCGCGCATGGCATGCCGGCATCAGTTCGTGGAAGGGTATTACCGATATGAACAGCGCCAGCATCGGCATCGAGATTGAAAACCCCGGCCATTCGAACGGATATGTGCCGTTTACCGAGGCGCAGATTAAGGCCGTGATTGAACTGTGCAGCGTGTTGACAAAAAAACACGGCATCAGCCCGCGCAATGTGATTGGCCACAGCGATGTGGCGCCTGCGCGCAAGGAAGACCCGGGCCACCTGTTCCCGTGGGACAGGCTGGCAGCGGCGGGGTTTGGCATCTGGCCTAAGAAAGAATCGGCAGTAGCGGATATAAAGCCGGTGGACGCACAAAAGGCGCTGGAAATGATTGGCTACGATGTGTCGGATTTCGATGCCGCGCTGCTGGCCTTCCAGCGGCACTTCTGCCCCGCCGAGATGGGCAAAAAGCTAACGCCCGCAACTGGTGGGTGGCTGAAAGCGCTGGCTGGCTAGTTCACCTTGGGATCGTAAAGCAATGTCGCGACATGCGCAGTGGGGTTCACCGCGCGTTCCTTACGCTGGTAAGCCATGGTCAACAGCATCAGGGACAGATGCTCCTGCGTGTCTTCATCTTCCGGTTCAAAACGACCATATACATGCAGGGCGCGCTGCAGGCGCCGCGCTGCAAAGTTCATGGTATCGTGCGCACGGGCCGGGTCCAGTGCGTACATATCGCCGAGCAGGGTCAACAACGGTGTGGGTACACCGGCGGCGATCTGGCGTGACGGGTCAAGGCAGGTCATCGTTACCATGCAGTCGACCAGTGTTTCGGCATATGCGATTTTCTTTTTGGCCGGGAAATCTTTCGGCATGTCGTTATAGACGTTCAGAAGGATATGCGTGTTGCTGATCAGGTGGTTCATCAGGTCGATGGCATTGCGGTCGATACGCCACATGTTGAAAGCAGCGGTATCATTCATGATTTCGGCATCGATGATTTCGGCAAGGCCGTTACAACAGGCCTGGGCGGACTGCATCATGTCGGCAAGATCTGCATTGAACTGGGCGGACCATGGCGGCGAAGCTTCGCGCGCATTATAGCGGTCGCTCAGGCGCAGCCGCAGTTTGTTGTAGGAATTGAGGGTAAGGGATGGAACGCGTGTTTTGACGGGTGCAGGGTTGCCTGGCATTCGGACCTTTAACTGAATACGGGCGAAGCCATCGCGCTGATTTTCAACTTGCCTGCCTCTGGGGACAGGCCAAGAAAAATCGCCGTGATGTCGTGCCGCATGTGGGTCGCATTGTCTTCCCCGGTAGCCTTGGCAAAGGTGACAACGTCTTTTTCAATTCTTTGGTAAAGTTGGGTTGCGCGCAACGTGCTGTTGCTGACGATGTGCTGGAAGTTCGTCAGAAAGGCCGCATCGCCCTTGACCTGTTGCATCATCTCGGGCGCCAGTAACAGCAAGCGCCCCAGCAGTAGGGTGTGGGAACAATACAGGTAATGCGTTTCAGGCGGTGCTGCGCGCCAACCCATATGCTGGATATTAGCGACGGCGGCCATGGCCGCTCTCATGAACGTGTGAAATTCCGGATCCTTGCGGATTGCTGCAATCGGCTCATCATCATTGGCGACAAGGCCCAGATAATGTTCGGCGACGGTATGCAGCGACCGTGCGGCATGTTTGTAGGCGCGAAGTGTCTGGGGCGGGACTAATGAAACAGGTTTATGGTAAAACGCGTCGATGCCATGCAGCCCATCAAGCGCATCCGATACCAGCAGGGAAACATTGACCTGAACCATGCGTATAACCCTTAAGGCATCCAGCGTGGCTGAATCGTTCGGCCTTGGGCAACAGTTTTTGCGGTTTTTGGGCCACTATTGTAATAAAGTTGCGTATCATCCTTGGCGACAGATCATGATTAAATTGCGAAAAGTCGCAAAAATGGCTATGAAAGCGGCACATCGTGAATAAGTTGCCCCCTGCCGCCGCACAGGCATTGTGCGCTGCGGCGTGTGCGAAATTTGAGGAGTACGACGTATGAAAGTCCAAGCCAACACCATGCGCCCCGGCCAGGTTATCGAGCACAACAACAAATTGTGGATTATCACCAAGGCCCAGATCCGCACCCCGGGCAACTTGCGCGCCTTCATCCAGATTGAAATGAAGGATGTAAAAACCGGCACTAAATCGGAAGGTCGTTTTGCCACCACGGATACGGTTGAGCGCGCCCAGCTGATGACGCACCAGATGCAATACCTGTATAACGACGGCAACGGCCTGGTGTTTATGAACCAGGAAACTTTCGATCAAGTGACCATCAACCCGGATGTGCTGGGCGATAGCGTGGCCTTCCTGCAGGATGGCATGATCTGCGATGTGCAGTTCCATGAAAGCCTGGCGCTCTCGGTCGAGTTGCCGGAAACCGTTGTCCTTGAAATCGTCGAAGCTGATCCGGTTGTGAAGGGGCAGACAGCATCGTCGTCGTATAAGCCCGCCAAGTTGGAAAACGGCGTCAAGGTGATGGTGCCGCCGTTCATCGGCACCGGCGACAAGATTGTCGTGCGCACATCCGACGGCGAATATATCGAGCGCGCGAAGTAACTATAATGGCCCTTCGCTCCGCCCTCATCAACGTCATGGTCCGCGCCATTGAAAAGGCGGGCAAGGCGTTGCTGCGCGATTTCGGTGAAGTCGAGCAGCTGCAGGTCAGCCGCAAGGGGCCCAAGGACTTTGTGACCAACGCCGACCATAAATCGGAAAAAATCCTGATCGAGGAACTGGGTCGCGCCCGGCCGACCTTCGGCTTCTGGCTGGAAGAGTCGGGCGAAATCAATGCCGACCGCCCCGAGCGCTGGCTGGTGGACCCGCTGGACGGCACGTCGAATTTCCTGCACGGACTTCCGTTCTGGGCGATTTCGGTTGCCGCCGAGCGCGATGGCGATGTGATTGCCGGTGTGATTTATGAACCCGTGACCGACCAGATGTTCTGGGCCGAGAAGGGCGTGGGCGCGTTTGTGAACAACCAGCGCCTGCGTGTTTCAGCCCGGCAGGAAATCGGCGATTCCATGGTGGCACTGGGTATGTCGCTGATCAGCGAAGCGAAGGATGAATCGCAGCGCGCTGATTTCAAGGCGATCATCGACCGCACCGCCGGCACGCGCCGCATCGGCTCGAACGCGCTGAATATGGCGTATACGGCGGCCGGCCGCTTTGAAGGTTTCTGGGGCAACAAGTTCAAGCCGTGGGATGTCGCGGCGGGCGCACTGATGGTGCGTGAAGCGGGTGGCCTTGTGACCAGCCTTGAAGGCGACACAAACCCGGTTTACGCCACAAAGATTCTGGCCAGCAATTACCACCTGCACCAGCAGTTCCTGGGCATCATGAAGGCCGCCTAAAGCCCCAAAACCCGGCATTCCCCGCCAGCCTGTGGATAACTTTGTAACTCTGTGAAGTGCCTAGGCAAATCCGGCGCATCACCCTAACGTTATTTGACGTATTCGGGGGCGAATCGTTCGCCGGTTTTATTGAAGGTTTCATGTCGTCTGACACACCCAAGTTGTCGCATCTTCATCGTCGCACGCTGACGGCCATCGTGACGCTTACGCTGTTATTGCCGGTGCCAGCATTGGCGCAGGTTGTGATTGGCGGCGGCACGGCAGATACGACGTTGCCGGGCGATGTGCGTACTGAAAGTGCCAGCACGGGCGACGTGCCGAACTGGCTGATGAAATACCTGCCTGATGACAATCCGAAGAAAAAGGAACAGGCGAAAAAGGCGCTGAAGGTTCCAAAAATAAAAGAAAGCACACCCCAGCGCCGCCGCCTGACCGACGCCGAGCGCAATGCTGTGGCGCGCAAGAATTTCGCCGGTCCGGCGCCGCAGCGGCGGATTGTGACAGCGCGCGAAGCCGCCAAGGAATTACCCGTCAGCCCGTGGTCGCCGCGTTCACAAAGCGTAGACCAGCCGCTATTCCCCGAGCTTGACCGCGACAGGAATGCCGTACTGGCTGCACCCAAGCTGGGCGGTGCCAAGGCTGTGGCTACGCGCGCTGCGACGACACTCCCGCCGGTGCTGACACCCGACCTGATGGACAGCATGATTTTGGCGGCGCGCGAAGACGCGCAAACACCGCAGCCTTCCAGCGGTGCAGCGCCGACAGCGTTGGCTGACGCCGGCGATAACCTGGTTGAAGGCGCTTACAGTCCACAGAAAGCAGGAACGGCTGATCGCTACACGCTGGGAACGGTTGCCGGTGTTCCATCACAAGTTGCCGCAGCACCGGCCAAGAAGACGCGCAAACTGTTCAGCAGCGACGATACAAAAGTTGCTGACGCTAACGCAAAACAATCGTCAAAACTGTTGCTGGATATCGAGCAGGAACCGCAGCGCGACGCACCGGCCAGTACCGATTCAATGCCGGCCACGTTGCCTGCACCCGTGCCGACACCGGCGCCGTCGCAGGGTACACAGTCGCTGGGAACAATCACGCGCCGGGAAGACGACGTGGTTATTCCGGAAAAGCATGCCATCGACGATTCGCTCAAACCGCTGGAAAGCATGGAAGAGCAGCCACAACTGCTGGCATCGAAATCAGAAGACATGGCCGATATTTCAGCCAAGGAAGCTCTGATTGCGCAAAAGCCCGCACCCGACATCGCGCCGGATGCGGATGAACAGGTGTTGGCTGAAATCGGGCAGGAAGTTGAAAAGCCTTCTGCCGTGCCGGCGCCTGTTGTGACGGCAGACGCGGTAGCGGACGAGTTTGATATTACGCAGATGGCTTCGGCCCCCCGCCTTCTGGGCCGCGCCAGCGACAGTGTTGACGGCGCTGCGCCGACGCCGAAGGCTGCACCGGTGCCGGCGGTTACCGCGGAGGCCGAGCCGGCGGAAATTGAAGTGAAAGTCGAGACTCCGGCTGCAGTGGATGTTCCGGATGCCGATAAGGTTGAAATTCCATCGGTTGCCGTGATGGTGGATGAAGCGTCACCGGTCGAAGAACCGAAGCCCGCACAGCAACTGGCGATGATCGAGCCGGCGCTTCCTGAGCCGGCGCCCGAAGTAAAGGCCCCGGAAGTAAAGATTGAAACCCCGCCCGCGAAGGTGGACGTGCCTGAAATCAAGGTGGATGTGCCGGAAGTCAAAGTCGAGGCGCCGCCGCCCGTCGTTATTAAGCCTGAACCGAAGAAAATCGAACCCGTGAAGGTTGAAACCCCTGAAATCAAGGTTGAAGTGCCGGATATCAAGCCAGTGCCTGAGCCCGAAGAGGTTGAGGTGGCGATAGAAATTCCGGAAGAGCCGGTGCTTGAAGTGCCGGTTGTGGCCGCCAAAGTTGAGCCGCCGAAACTCGTACCAAAGGCAGAGGTGCCTGAAATCAAGGTTGAAACACCGCAAGTCGATGTTCCTGAAATCCGCGTTGAGGCGCCGTCAGTACCGCCCTCGTCATTGCCGCCCGCGCGTAAGGATGCACCGGTGGCGCAGGTGCGCGTGATTGAGCCCGTACCGCCACCGCGTGTTGCTGATCGTATCGAGCCGACGCTTGATATGCCGCCACGTGTTGTTGACACGCCGCCCATGCCGCCGCAAAGCGTGGCTCCGCCCGTGGCATTGGC
Source organism: Bdellovibrionales bacterium (assembly GCA_050248995.1). Lineage (GTDB taxonomy): Bacteria > Pseudomonadota > Alphaproteobacteria > JAIXQD01 > JAIXQD01 > JBFWRI01. Next base: position 31,389 of record JBFWRI010000009.1, on the reverse strand, counting down.
ACCGGCACCGGTTATCGCCGCGCCGACAACGCCGCAAAAAATCATCCCCCCGCCCAACCTGCGTGTTGAAACACCGGCAGGGATGGGTCTGCGTACGCCCCGGCTGGTGCCGGATACGCCCAAGCCTGCCGCGCGTTCGGCAACCGACGCTGTGCCTCTGGCCAGCATTACGCCGGATAGCATTGAAACACCTGCGCTACCGGCCACGGCACCGCGCACGGCTGCCCCCGCCCCGAAGGACGGTATCGCGCAGACGATTTACTTTGCGCCGGATACGCGCGATTTGGACGATACCAGCAAGAAACAGATCGATGATCTGGCCGAGCTGTTGGACGAAAAACCCGATGCGCGCGTGATGCTGACCGCCTATGCCGACGCCAATCTGCTGGTGGAAGCGCGCCGGATGGCATTGGCCCGCGCGCTGGCGATCCGCAGTCGTCTGGCATCGCAGGGTATCCAGCCCGTGCGCATTGACGTGCGCGCGTTGGGTGAATTGCCAGCGAACGATAACGGTGTTGCCGACCGCGTGGATGTTTCAATCAAGTAAAATTAGCCTGATTTCCCCGTACCCGTAGGCGGCGAATGCGTGCGGTCAGACTGGGGTGGCCATGCCTGTTAAGGGGCTGAACAGCTGGGCATAGTTCGTCTGCATCACGCGCAAGAAGAAAAAAATCAGCCAGTTCATGGGGCTCATCAACAATGCCGGCATCGGCTTCGAATTCTACTTTTTCCCGATGTCCCGGCGGATTTGGGTTATTCAGGTAAGCACATGTTATCCTGCGGTGTTCTTGTAAGGCTTCTTCGTAAGCTTCCACACTAATGCGGCCGGCACGAACATCACGGTAAGCTTGCCGGAAGGCTTGCGATGGTAGCGGCGGATGCCCACAACGAATATGGTTAAGCTCATGGCGCAGGATGGCGCGGACCATTCTTTCGGGTACATAGCTGAGGGACTGCGGTGTATATTCAACATAGGCAAGAACACTGCTTGTTCTGCGGGGGCTTATAATGGCGGGTACAGCGCTCATATAAACTTGAGTGCCTTGATATTTAGCTTTTGGATCATTGGCACTATATAAGAAGTCACGATCATGACGGGCGATGAATCTATATTCGTCAGCGGCACCAAGATCAGAATGTTCGGCAACAGCCTCTTCAAGAAATTTTTGCAGTAGCGCTGCACTCTCCTCTGGCGTGCGCAGAGGTTGTGGATGCTGATCAGTAGCGCGCTGTTTTAACATGGCTGTACTCTAGGGCCTGTGACTGAAAGTAATAAAAAACCCGGCTTTGGCCGGGCTTTTATCGCGATAATCGCGGGCGAATTTTATTAGCGAACCATCACGTGCACTTCAGGCACTTCGGCAACCTTGCTGCCTTGTGCGGCCATGGCAATGCGGTTGGGCGGCAGGCCCATCGAAATCAGGCTGCGCTTAACAGCGTCGGCGTGGCGCTGGGCTTCGGCGGTGCCGTTGGCGACATCAGCGGCATTGCCCGTATCGGGGGCAACAGCCATCACCGTGAACACGGCGGCCGGCATCTGGTCGAGCGCGTTTGATACGGCGTCATACAGCTGTTTTTCAAACTGAACATCAGGCTTGTTAAAGCGGATCAGGGCCAGCATGCGGTTGTCGGCTTCGCTGGGAAGCGCATCAAGGTTTTGTGTGACCGGCGCCATATAGGGCGTAGGGGCCGGAACAGGCATCGTCGGGTCGGCACCCGCAGCAACCGCGCTGTCGGTCGGCAGCATGCCGAAGCTGGTATCGGCCGTACCGGTGGCAACGCCAGTACGTGAATAGGGATCGAACGGCACATCGGCCATCGGCGGGGGAGCTGGACGGCTGTACACGGCTGGCGAGGGGCCGGCGACGATCGGGCGGTTGGCCAGGTTGTTGCCAAGATATTCGCCGCGGTCGATACCAAAGGCCAGCGTCTGCAGATTGTTGCGTTCGGTTGAAACATAGCTGTTGAGGCGCAGCAGGTCTTCGCTGATGGCAGTTTTGGTCTGCTCGATGCTGTAGATCTGCTGGGTGACGACTTCCTGCAGCTTGCGCAGGTTTTCGTGGTCTTCATCAATGGCGCCGTTCAGCTGGAAAGCGGCCTTCACCGAGCCCAGCAGGTAGCCAACCATCGACGCATCGGCCGAAACTTCGGTCGACAGCGTGTTCAGGCGGTTGATCGAGCTGTTCATCGTATCAAGGTTGGCCTGTGCCTCATCCCACTGCTTCAGCAGGATCGGGTTGCCGGGTGTTGTGCCGGCCTGCAGGCGCGCCTCAACGGCCGCAACGCTGCTGTGATAGGTGACAGCGGCCTGTGCGGCATCACGGCGTATTTCCTGCAGCGTGTTGTCGCGCGTTTCAATCACCTCGCGTGCGCGGGCGATATCAACCATCAGTTCATGCGTGCGCTGGCCGACAAAGGTGCCAGTCGGATTATCCTGCACTTGTGCCAGAGGGTCGTTTGATGAAAATGAGGTCGCCTTGGTTTTGGGGGCCTTGTTTTCAATCGTGCTGAGTGTCTTGGCATCAAAATCGTTATCAGCCGCGCGGTAACCTTTCGGCAGCTGCAGAACCTGACTGGGCTTTTCGGGAACATCAACGGCGGATGTTGCATTCGCACAGCCGCTGGCAACCAGCATGGCAACCAGTGCAACGGAAAAACGCAGACGGTGTGAAAGGGAAGCCATTCGTATTTAATCCTTGAAAGGTGCAGATTCGCTTGCATCTATGTTTAAACGGCTCGTTGTTTATCGACAAGCCGGAAACCGTGATTTTGCCAGTCAAAAGGCCGGTCAGCCTGTTGAAAAAGCTCAAGAAATTGCCGTGCCACCGTGCCATCCTGTGGATAACTGGGATATCAGGCGCTAGGTAAGGCTCAAAAACCCATGTATTTTACCGCCATGCCATCTTATGCAGTCATTGCCGGAGCCATTCCATCAGTCTGGTGGACTGTGCTGGGTGCGCTGCTGTTAACCGCAGGCGATATTGCGATACGCAACTGGTTTGCGACTCAGTGGGTGGGGGGATTCGCCGTGACCTGGTCGCTTTATTCCCTTAGCACAGTGTGCGTGATGTTCAGTTTTTTAGAGCAGAACATTGCCGCCGGAACTGTTGCCGTGCTGACCCTGAACGTTCTGGTGTACCTGCTGTATGCGTATTTTGCTTTCGGTGATACTTTGAATACGCGCCAGATCATCGGCATTGTTTGCGGTATTGCAGCGCTCTGGTTTCTTGAAACAGCTTAAGACTGGAACTGCAGAGCGGCAAGATTTGCGTACAGGCCGCCCTTGGTGACCAGATCTTCGTGGGTGCCTTGGTCGGTGAGTCGCCCGTGATCGAACACCAGAATGCGGTCGGCGGCGCGTACGGTGGCAAGCCGGTGCGCGATCACCAGCGTGGTGCGCCCATGCATCGCCTGATTTAAAGCTTCCTGCACCAGATGCTCGCTGGCGGCATCCAGCGCCGACGTTGCTTCATCAAGCAGTAGTACCGGCGGATTTTTCAGCAGTGTGCGGGCGATGGTAACGCGCTGCTTTTGCCCGCCCGAAAGCTTGATGCCGCGCTCGCCGACACGTGTATCGAAGCCCTGTGGCTGTCGCTCGATGAATTCCAGCGCCTGCGCCTGCCTTGCAGCGGCGATGATTTCCTCTTCTGTCGCATCCGGTTTGCCGAACCGGATATTATCACGAATGCTGCCTGAAAACAGCACCGGGTCCTGCGGCACCAGCGCGACGGCGCCGCGCAGCGTTTTCAGGTCCAGCTGGTTCACGGGAATGTCATCCAGCGTGACGATGCCGGATACGGGGTCATAAAAACGCAGCAGCAGGTTGAACAGAGTTGTTTTGCCGGCGCCGCTAGGGCCGACAATTGCCACAGTTTCGCCCTTACGGACGGTGAATGAAACATCATGCAGGATTGGCTTGCCGGGCGCGCTGGGATAGGCAAAGCCGATGTTATTGAAGGTGACGGTTCCCTGCGCTGGCTGTGGCAGCGCACGCGGGTTGGCAGGCGACAGTACATGCGGGCGCAAATCCAGCAGCTCGAAAATGCGGCCCGTGGCACCGATGGCGCGTTCGATATCGGCGGCCACTTCGGCCAGTGCGGCGACGGCCGCCGCCACCAGCACGGCATAGAATACGAAAGCCGACAGCTGGCCGCCCGTGATGCGCCCGTCAATCACATCGTGTCCGCCAACCCACAGGATGACGCCGATGGCGGCATAGATCAGGAAAATGACCAGCGCCGTCAGCATGGCGCGTACGCGAAAGCGGTTGCGGTTGACGGTAAAAGTAACCTCGTTCTGCGTGTTGAAAACACGGCTGGCCAACGGTTCGTTGGCAAAGGCCTGCACGGTGCGCAGGGCGCCCAGCATTTCGCTGGTTTCGGCACCTACATTCGCCAGTTCATCCTGCGCGCTGCGTGCCAGGTTGCGCAGGCGGTGACGAAAAATAGCCAGCGGCGCCACAACCACAGGCACAACCAGCAGCACGATGGCCGTCAGTTTTGCGCTGGTCAATAGCAGCATAACCATGCCGCCGGCCAGCATCAGCGTATGGCGCAGCGCCATCGACGATGTGCTGCCGATGGTATTCTGCAGCACGGCGGTATCGTTGGTAACGCGCGCGACAAGGTCGCCCGTGCGCGCTGTTTCATAAAACGAGGCGTCGAGCGTCAGCAGGTGCGCAAACAGTTTGTCGCGCAGGTCGGTTGAAATGCGTTCGCCCATCCAGCTGATCATGTAAAAACGCAGGCTGGAAGCGATGGCCAGAAGCGTGGTTAGCGCGACGATGCCGATAACAGCCTGATTAAGAAAATCTGTATTCGCGCCGGCAAAGCCACGGTCGATGACAAGACGCAGGCCTTGCCCCAGACCCAGCAGCAGCGTGGCGGCGATGATCAGGCAGGTGAGAGCAACCAGCAGCCGCGCTTTATAGGCTGTGATGAAGGGCCACAGCCTGCGTAGAAAGGAAAGCCTAGAAGAAGATGTCGTCACGCCCTATTGATAGGGCAAAGCGAAGCATTTGAACAGAATGCCGTCAGGGGCGTATTTGCTGACGATTTTTCAAGGAAGGGGGTTATTCCTTGACGTCGGCAGCGACCCGCATGGCAACAATCTTGTCGGGGTCGGTCACGGTGCCGTTGTTAGCACGGCTGCCCTTCTTGATGTTATCAACGAATTCCATACCGCTGATGACCTCGCCGAAAATAGTGTATTGCCCGTCAAGGAACGACGCCGGCTCGAAGCAGATGAAGAACTGGCTGTCAGCCGAGTCAGGGCTGGCCGCGCGCGCCATCGATACTGTGCCGCGTACATGCTTGGCATTCGAGAATTCGGCCTTCAGTTTCTGGCCGCTGCCGCCGGTTCCGGTGCCCGTGGGGTCGCCGCCCTGGGCCATGAAACCATCGATCACGCGGTGGAACACGATGCCGTCGTAAAATCCACTACGCGTCAGTTCCTTGATACGGGCAACGGTGGCTGGTGCAAGGTCAGGACGCAACTGGATGACAACGCGGCCGTCTTTAAGGTCAAGGTACAGGGTATTTTCAAGATCAGCCGCCATCGCACGGTCTCCACACATGAGCGCTAAAAGGAAAAGAAAGAAGGGAAGTATTTTCATAGGCTGAGGTTAAGCCGAATGAAAGTGACGGGCAAGGGGCCGATTTTGACGAAAAAAGGGTTTTATGTCTTAGCGCCGCTCATCGTCATTGAAGACGTTGCCGGCGTTCACCGGTGTTTCGATACCGCCGAGGTTCTTAAGGATCAGGCGCAGGAAGAATGACGTTCCGTTCTCGACGCCGGTACGCACCGTGTGATCGCGCGTGACCATGAAGCCGAAGTTGAAGCATTCGTCAGCGTAATTGACACCAATGGTGGTGGCGATCGGCAGTGAATCCGGCTGGAAGATGCGTTTTTGCGCCACGAAGGCACTCCAATAATCGGTGAAGGCATAGGTCATGCTGGCAGCCAGTTCTTCGCTGCTAAGGCCGGTGATGGTGCCGGCACGGTCATCAAGGAACAGGTAGTTGGCCTCGAAACGCAATGGCGTGCTGCCCAATGCTACACGCGCGTCATGCTTGCGCGGCTGCAGCGACGTCTGGTCGACGCGGAAGTTGTAATCGAAGAACAACCACGGCGCGGGATCCAGCGTCACCCGGCCCACATAGTCGGATGTTTGCTTGAACAGGCCACTGTTCTGGGCAAAGTCGGTATCGCGCCTGAACCTGTGGCTCTGGCCCAAGAACGCGCTGGCGCTGCCACCGCCAAAACCATAAACACCGGTACGAACCCCGTAGGTGACACGCGGTCCGCCTTCCAGACGGTCAACACCAGTGAAGCGGTTGGCGCGGAAAAGATTAGTGTGGTCGAATTCGAAGTCGGCGCTGTCTTCGTTCGGGATATCACGATCGCTGAGCACGGGCGCAGCAAAGGCGGCAACGATCGGTTCGATGGTCTGCTGTACAGAACCGAACTGGCGCGTCAACGGATAACGCAGCGTCAGCTGGGCACTGGGGAACCCGCGCAGGCGGTTGGTTTCCTCTTCCACTGTCAGCGATGTGGGGTTGGTGTAGTTGCTGGTAAGGTAACCGTCTACGCGCGCATCAAGGTTGACAGTGCTGACTAGGCCAACCGGAAAGATATCGGTGCGTTCCCAGCCCGTGTAACTGCTGACATGCTTGGTATCCAGTTTGTCCTTCGGGCGTTCCAGTTGCAGCACTTCGGCGCCCAGTTTCCAGCGCCCGCCGATGCCCTGCCCAAGGCCTGATGGATTGCCATAGGTCTCAGCGCGCAGGCGTGGCAGCACATACGGCTGGCTGAGACGCACGCCCGGTCGCGTATCCTGGAAATAGAACATTTCCGCAGCGGCGTAATCGCGGCGGTTGAAACCCTCAAGATAAGCGCGGTTGGTCAGTACGTCGGTTGAATTGCGGTAGCGGTAGCGATCAAGGTAGGTTTTGTCGGACGCCCAGTATACATCCGCGCCGCTGCGCCAGTATTCATCGATCTCGTGCTTGAACTCACCGCGCACATGGCCGCGCAGCTGGTCCTGCCGCACGACACCGTTTTCTTCCGTTAGCTCGGCCTGCACGATGCTGCCTTCAAGATCCAGTCGGCTGTCGTGCCAGCGCTTGCGCACCTCACCAAGCATCTGAACACTGTCGTACTCGCTGAATGTAGGGGTAAGTGTGACATCAAGATTCGGCGCAACGTCCATATAATAAGGGACTTTAACGAATGTGCCGATGGTGGTGCCGTAACCAAATGTAGGCGTTAAAAAGCCGGTGCGGCGCTTGACGGTCGGGTCGGGGTGCGAAAACTGCGGCATGTAAAGCGTTTTAACACCGCCGAATTCCAGCCACGCATCTTCATAGGTTACGTCATGCGTTTCCATGCTGTGGTTGACGCGGTCAGCCCTGACCTGCCACAGCGGCGGCTTATCGGGGTCCTCAACACACAGGTTGCATGGCGAATAGGTGGCCTGTGCCAGATCCATCGTTTCAACGCCGTCGGCTGATGTGCGGCGCTGGGCGGCGCGACCGGTCATGCGTGAGTTGTCGGCCAGCAGCAGGCTGACGTTGCGGGCAAAACCGTTGCCGAAATCATCGGTCAGATCGGCTTCGTCGGCGAAAAGGATGTCGCCCGTCGGTTCGATTTCGGCCACATTGCCGCTGGCGATGATGCGCTTGGCGTTGACGTCGTAAACCAGCTTGTCGGCTTTAACGACGTGGTTGCTGTTGGTGATCTCGACATTACCGGATGCCGTCATCACGTTTGTCTGTTCGTTAAATTCAACCCGGTCGGCGATGAAGAAGAAACCTTCTTCGCTGTTCATGAACTTCTGCTGCGCGTGGGCCGACAAGGCCCACGCTGCAAAAAGCAGCGTGAAAAGGGTTTTCCTGAACATCGAAGGAAATTACAGCCAGCCGCGGGGGGCGTAAAGGGCGTGACGGCTGGTTAACGCTTGTTGCCAACGCTGAAAAATGCTGGCATTTCGTCGCCGAAGCCGGCACCTGTAGGCGTATCATCCCCATCGTCACGCTTTTTACGTTCCTCGCCGTAAACGGGGCGGGGGCGCGAGGCGCCGACATCGTTGGGCTTGCGCTCGTGATCGCTTTGCTGGATCTGGCTATTGCGCGGATCAACGGGCTGAAGGTGCGGCATATCGCCATGCGGGACATCATGGCGCGGAGCACCATGCTTGGGCGCGCGGTCACGGCTACTACGGCTGCGGTCTTTGCCGCCCCGGCGGTTGCGATCTTTGCCCTTGCCGCCGCGCTTTTCGTCGCGGCCGCCGCGGCGGTCACCGCCATGTTTGTGTTCGGCGGGAACGAAGCCTTCCAGCGTGAATTCAGCGACCACCTGGTTGGTCAGCTTGTGGATGTTATCCAGCAGCTCGGCGTCATCAGGGGTGACAAGCGTATAGGCGATGCCCGACATGCCGGCGCGGCCAGTGCGGCCGATGCGGTGCACGTAATCTTCGGCGTTGAACGGTACGTCGAAGTTGAACACGTGGCTGACGCCTTTGATATCAAGCCCGCGGGCGGCGACGTCTGAGCAGATAAGGATGTGGATATCGTTGACGCGGAACTTGTCCAGCGTTTCGGTGCGGCGGCTTTGCACCATATCGCCGTGCAGGCCTTCAGCATTGAAGCCGTGGCGTTTCAGTGATTTCACCAGTACGTCAATGTCACGCTTGCGGTTGCAGAAGACCATGGCGTTGGTGACATTATCCTGCTTCAGCAGGTGGCGCAGAACGGCGCGTTTCTGCATATCCACCGTGCGCACAAGGTGTGCAGCGATGGTTGTGGTAACAGCGGCCGGCGGGGCGACAGCGATTTCCTTGGGATTCGACAGAAACTTTTCAGCAAGGCGCTTGATGGCCGGTTCCATCGTGGCGCTGAACAGCAGTGTTTGGCGCAGGGGCGGCAGCAGCGTGGCAATTTTTTCGATATCCGGGATAAAGCCCATGTCCAGCATGCGGTCGGCTTCATCGATCACGAACACCTTGATATCGGTCAGCAGGATGCGCCCGCGTTCGAACAGGTCGAGGAAGCGGCCGGGCGTGGCGATCAACACGTCAACACCGCGGTCCAGCAGGGCAATCTGCGGATCCATGTTCTCGCCGCCAATCAGCAGCGCCTTGGTCAGCGGCTGGTATTTGGTGAATTTGTCGAAGTTGTCGGCAATCTGCGTTGCCAGTTCGCGCGTGGGCGACAGGATCAGCGAGCGCGGCATGCGTGCCTTGGCACGCCCGCCCGACAGGATGTCGATCATCGGCAGGGTAAAGCTGGCCGTTTTGCCGGTGCCGGTTTGCGCCACGCCGATAACGTCGCGGCCCATCTGGACCCACGGGATGGCTTTTTCCTGAATTGGCGTTGGTGTGGTGTAACCCAGTTCGTCAATGGCGCGGAGCGTTTCGGCGCCAAGACCTAAATCATGAAATGTTGTCATATACTCTTTGCTTTTAGCGGTTAGTGTTGCCTGTGTCACAGGCCCTGCTAAAAAGCCTTGCGATGAACCCCTGTCCATCTATGACGCGATAAGCTATATCTTCTTTCATGCCTGATAGTCAAGGATTACCTATTGTTTTCATCCCCGGCATGCTGTGCGACGAGGCTTTATTTGCCCCGCAAATCAAGGTGTTGCAGGCAAGCCACGAATGTATTGTCGTGCCACCCACATTCGCCAATAACATCCTGGATCTGGCCGACGGTGTGATCGCCAAGGCGCCGCCGCGCTTTGCGCTGGCGGGCCTTTCAACAGGTGGTTATGTGGCGTTCGAAATCCTGCGTCAGCTGGCCGCCGTTGGCCAGCGCAACCGCATTGCTAAGATTGTGCTGATGAATACATCAGCGCGTGAGGATACAGAAGACCGCAAAAACCGCCGCCGTGCGCTGATAGCACTGTCGCGCACCGGTCGCTTCAAGGGCGTGACGCCGCGGCTGCTACCGAATCTGATTAATGAAAAGCATATTCATGATCCCGCGATTACGCAGGTGATTTTCGATATGGCTGCGCGCATTGGCCAAAGCGTATTCGAAATGCAGCAGACTGCCATTTTGCACCGGCCCGACAGTCGCGACGTGTTGCCCACCATCACCCAGCCGACACTGATTATCGGCGGAGCCGATGACCGCTTGATATCTGTGGAAGAGATCAACGAAATGGCGGACGCCATCCCGGGTGCGCAGGCTCATATTCTTGAGGATTGCGGCCATCTGAGTCCGCTGGAACAGCCGGAAAAAGTAACAAAGTTGCTGGTAGGCTTCTTGTAAGCCTAGTTCTTAACGCAAGTATTATGTGGTTTGACAATGCGGCGCCCTGTTTCCTAGGCTGCCGGCATGAATGCGAGTGCCTCCAAAATCGACTTCCCGGCTTTTTTTGATGAAGTCAGCGGCCTGTCGAACAGTTTTTCGCTCAAGCTGGATGGCCGCACGGCTGACCGCTTGCTGGAACAATACATGTTGGCCGATAGCGATGATCGCAACCATTTCCGTGAAAAAGTAGTCGAAGCTTTTTTCTGGCACAACCCCGATGTGCTGATTGATTTTATATCGAACCAGTCGATCGAAACCAACGGCGGCGAGTCGTGGCAGCACGACGAACTGCGTGCACTGGGCGAGGTGTTATGCGAATATATCGGGCAGGGCGGTGTATGCGATGACGACAACCGGCAGCGTTTCGTGCAGCTGGACAAAGCGTTCGCCGAATCCGCCGCACACCTGATGCAGTTCACCCCGCAGGATTACACGTCGCTTGGGACAGACCTGTTGACGGGTTTCGTATATTACGCCCCGCCAGGAATCGCCATCCCGGCTGCCGTTCTGCAGGGGATTGCTGATACCTGCGACCACTACCTGACGATTGCGACGGTTGAGAATCCAAGCGCGCTGGATGAGAACATGGCACAGATCGTCGAAAGCCTGGGCGGCCTGATCGGGGCGCTGGCGCGTCGTCAGAAAGATGTGCCTGATGCGCTGGACGTTTTCGGGGAATATCCCAGTCTGCAGCGTGCCGTTGAAATCTTTTGCGCATCGCCGGATGATACCTTCGCGCGCGATATGTGCGATCTGGCTGAAGCGCTGAACAAGGAAGGCTTTTTCCTTGGCACCGATGTCACACTTGATGACGATGAAAAGCGTGGGCTGCATGACAGCGGAAATGATGAAGATGACGATGACCCTGAGCCCGGCGCGTCATCAGCCGGCAATGACGATGACTATTGTTTTGAATCGTCTGACGCGGTTGACTTCAACCAAGGCGAGGATGATGAGGAATTGCCGGACGGTGAAGACGGGGATGATAGCGAGGGCGAGGATCCCCCGCCGGACGAGGACGACGATACATCTGGCGCATCGCCTTCGAGGAACGACGCGGGGCTGACCCGGCTTCACAGTCTTGTTCAGCGCTACAGGCGCTAGCCGGCTTCGCCGATGAAGCCGCCCGACTGGCGCTGCCAGAGGCGCGTATAGATACCGTTCTGGGCAATCAGTTCGCTGTGCGAACCGATTTCAGCGATATAGCCATTTTCCATGACAATCAGGCGGTCCATCGTGGCGATGGTCGACAGGCGGTGGGCAATTGCCACCACGGTCTTGCCCTGCATAGCCTGTTCAATCGCCTGCTGGATCTGCGCTTCGGCTTCGCTGTCGAGCGCGGATGTGGCTTCATCAAGAATAAGAATGGGCGCGTCTTTCAGCAGCGCGCGTGCGATGGCAATGCGTTGACGTTGGCCGCCCGACAGTTTGACGCCGCGCTCGCCCACCATGGTGTCGTACCCCTGCGGCATCGCCATGATAAAGTTGTGCGCCTGCGCGGACTTGGCGGCGGCGACGATATCTTCTTCCGTTGCATTCGGACGGCCATAGGCAATGTTGGCGCGAATGGTGCGGTGAAACAAAACAGTATCCTGCGGGATAAAGGCTATCTTTGTGCTGAGTGTTTCGGGCGTTTGGGTCTGCACGTCTTCACCATCGACAATCAGCGCGCCGCCGTCGGCGTCGTACAGGCGCAGGATCATATTGACCAGCGTTGATTTGCCGGCGCCGCTGGCACCCACAAGGCCAATCTTCTCGCCCTGCCGGATTGTAAGGTTGATGTTCTGCAGCACCGGTTTTTCGTTACCGGGGTAGGTGAATGATACGTCGTAAAACTCGATCATCGCCGGTGTGCCGGTTTGGGCGTCGTTCATCACATTGGTGCGCGGCGGGCGGGTGGCGACCTGCGATTGTTCGCCGAACAGGAAGCGCAGCGCATGCTTCACCTTACCGTACGATTCGATGCTGTAGCGCAGGCGTTCAGTGGCGCTGCGCAGTCGCGTGGTCATGCCAATCACCAGTGCAACGATCATGCTAAAGTCGCCGATCGTCATACGTCCGTTATATGTCAGCCATGCGCAGCTAATGAACGTGGTCAGGTAGGCGGCGATCACCATCAGCTGGTCGATCAGGTCGCCCCCGGCGATGGCATCACGAAAGCGCATCTGCTTGTGCAGTAGCTGCGAGTTTTCGGCAGCAAGGTTGTACTGCTCGAAATCGCGGCGGCCAAAGATAAGGATATTGCGGAAGTTGGCGATGATATCGCCGACCAGACCATCGCGCAGCGCACTTTGCCGGCCGCTGGCAAGGGCTGTATCATAAAGGTATTTCGACTGTTTCTTGTGCATCCACAGATAGGCAACCGTCCAGATACAGAACCCTGCGGCCAATGGCGGGTTTGAGGCGGCGATCAGGCAGGCAGAGACGATAACGAAGTTGACGTTCGGGGCGAAGTGCCACGTGTAAAATGAATAGAGCAGGCGCGTATGGTTCTCAAGCTCGAGGATCGACGATGTGATTTTGCCCTGCGTGTTATTTTCAAAAAAGCGGATCGGGTTGCGCAGCACCGACTGCACCAGCATGCTGTTCAGGTAGCCATTATGAATGAACTTGCCCTTGTAGGAGTAGACAGACGACAGTTGCTCCATCAGCACGCGCCCGACAACAAGGCAGGAAAAAACAATGCAGGCCGCTGCCAAAGCCCCGGTATCCTGTGCAATGAGGGCGTTGGTGGCCATTTTAATAGGATAGTTCAGGAATACGCTGATGGTGGCGGTGGCGATGACCGTCAGCACCATGAAGCTGAAGGCGGGCTGCAATTCGCGTATGAAGCGGAAGATGTAGGCCCAGAAATCAGGGCCGATAGGTGTGCAGGGCCGCTTCAGGATTCTTTCGGTAACGTCTGTATAGGGGCGCTGGCCCCGGAAGAAGGCGATCATGCGGCGAGCATACGCCAGGGGTGGTTACCTAAAGTTAAACGCTGAATTCATCTAGCTCTGACTGCGCTTGCGATGTCAGGTAAGGGCGGATGGCTGCATAGTAATCGGGGCGGATATACAATGCGCTGCCTTTATCGCCTTCCAGCGGGATATAATTGCTCATATCCATGCCGACATCGCTGCCCTGAAGATCGCCAAAGAAGGCGATGAGCTTGGGATTTGTTTCGATGAATTTATTATACCAAAGGGGAACATCCCTTGCCCACAGACCGCTTGGTAGACAACAGGTGATCAGGATATCAGGCGGTGTTTCCGGCCGCTGCATTTTCAGGAAATCGATGCCGCCGTGGATATGATCAAGGTTAATCTGCGTGTGCTGCAGGCATTGATGCGGCGGTTTACCGCTGCGATCGCCCGTTATCTGGGAATCCAGATAGAATTCGATGAACGTGACGGATGTATCAACAGCCTCGAGGTCGCGCTCTACAAACGTCGCCTGCGGGATGCCACGTTCCAGCTTGAATTCGGCCCCAACCAGCATGGCGGTTTTGATCTGCAGGTGTGGGGGCAGCTTATTCATAGCTTTGCTTTTTGAGGGATCGCCCGCAGCGACGAATTTTCGGGCAGGTGTGGGACCATTTCTTTCAGGTAGTCCGGGTGGATGTAGTAATAACTGATATCGGTGGAAAAACCGGTGCCAATTAGAATATAGCCTGTTTGATCCATGCCGATATTAGAAGGACTTAGATCGCCTTCAAATATCACAATCTTTGCGCCGGTTTTAAGAATAGCGCTACGCCAGCGTTCGGCATCATGATGCGGGCTTACGAACAAACGACGATCCATAGAGGTGCCTTTATAAGGGGCGCCGTTTGGCGGTTGCTTGAGGTGGCTATGATCGTTCACATAAAAGCCAGCAATATTGCAAACTGACAGGATGTCGCAGGTTAATTCGCTTTCAGGGCTATTCAGGAAATCGCGCCCACCTTGTTCGGGGTCGATGTTGATAATTGTGTAGTCAAGCCAGCCTTCAGGTCCGTAGGTATCGTCGATGGGTATGCCATAGCCCTGAATGTCCAGACAGCTTACTCTAAGTCTTTCGCTATCTGTGGATGATAGTTGCGTGTGTGGTGAAAATGGTACGGCATCACTGATACCGCCGACCAGCAGCACTTTGCGCAGTTCAAGTTTTTTAAGCGGGTTTGACATGGGCACACCCTAGCAGGCCGCCATGAAAGCAATTAAAGGTTAAACATCAACATTTTCAGCAGCGAACGCGGCATTTTCCTGAATGAACTGGAAGCGGGCTTCGGGACGTTTGCCCATCAGCGCGTCAACCAGCTCGGCGGTTTCCTTGGCAAGGTCGGCAGCTTCGGGATCGTGCGGGTTCGGTACCTGCACCTTGAGCAGTGAGCGTTTGGTTACATCCATCGTAGTTTCGCGCAGCTGTGCAGGCATCATTTCGCCAAGGCCCTTGAAACGGCTGGTTTCAACCGTGGTCTTGCCCTTAAAGGTTGTTTTCAGCAGTTCATCGCGGTGGGCATCATCGCGCGCATAAACCGACGTACTGCCGTGTGACAGGCGGTACAGCGGCGGCTGCGCCAGGAACAGGTGGCCGCCCGTAATCAGCGCCGGCATTTCGCGGTAGAAGAACGTCATCAGCAGGGCAGCGATGTGCGCGCCATCCACGTCAGCATCGGTCATGATAATGACGCGTTCATAGCGCAGCTTGTCGCGGTTGAAATCTTTGCCGCGGCCACAACCCAGCGCTAGCACAAGGTCTGACAGCTCCTGATTTTCGCGCAGCTTATCAGCGCTGGCACTGGCCACGTTCAGGATCTTGCCGCGCAGCGGTAGAATGGCCTGCGTTTCGCGGTTGCGTGCCTGTTTGGCACTGCCGCCGGCGCTGTCGCCTTCAACAAGGAAGATTTCAGTGCCCTTGGCTGACTGGCGCGAGCAATCGGCCAGTTTGCCGGGCAGGCGCAGTTTCTTGGTGGCGCTTTTGCGCGACTGTTCACGGGCATCGTTGTGGCGCTGGCGTTCTTCGGCGCGCGAAATCAGCATGTCCAGCAGGCGCGTGGCGCTGGCCTTATCCGATGTCAACCAGTGATCGAAGTGATCCTTGATGACGTTATCAACCTGGCGCGTGACATCAACGTTGGTCAGGCGGTCTTTCGTTTGGCCCTGAAACTGCGGGTCGCGAACAAATGTCGACAGCAGAATGCAGGCGCCGTCCCACACATCGTCAACCGTGACGACGCTGATCTTCTTGTTGTTCACCAGGTCGGCGAAGTTACGCAGGCTGCGCATCAAGGCCGAACGCAGGCCCTGTTCGTGCGTGCCACCCTGCGGCGTCGGGATGGTGTTGACGTACGAATGGCAGAAACCTTCATCGTAATCAGCGGGCCAGCCGATTGCCCATTCAACCTTGCCGGCGCCGCCCGGCAGGTCGGCAAGGCCAGCAAAAACGGTGGCGGTTAGCAACGGGCGTGCGCCCAGATTGTGTTGCAGGTAATCGCGCAGACCGCCGGGGAAGTGCAGCGTGGCCTTGGCGGGTGTGTCGGTGCCTTCAACCAGTTGTTGCGGGCAGCTCCAGTCGATCGTCACGCCGCGTTGCAGGAAGGCTTTGGCCTTTGCCATCTTGTAAATGCCGGCCGGCTTGAAGTGCGCATCTTTACCAAAAATCGTCAAGTCGGGCTTGAACTTTACTGATGTACCGCGGCGAGCAGTTGGTCCCAACTTCTTCAGCTTTTCCTGCGGGGTGCCTTTGCTGTAGGTCTGGCCATACAACTGCTTGTCGCGCGCGACTTCAACATACAACGGGTCGGACAGTGCGTTCACAACGCTGACGCCGACGCCGTGCAGACCGCCAGCTGTGTTATACAGCTTGCCCGAGAACTTGCCGCCCGAGTGCAGCATGGTAAGAATGACTTCCAGTGCCGACTGCTTCGGGTACTTGGGGTGCGGGTCGATGGGAATACCGCGACCGTTATCGGTGATGGTGACGTAGCCTTCAGCATCAAGGTTAATGGTGATCTTGCTGGCATGCCCGGCCACAGCTTCGTCCATGGCGTTATCAAGGACTTCGGCCACAAGGTGGTGCAAAGCGCGCTCGTCGGTGCCGCCGATATACATGCCAGGGCGGCGGCGAACGGGTTCAAGACCCTCTAAAACTTCGATATCAGCGGCTGAGTAGGAGCTTTTATCGGCTTTTACGGCGCCCTTTTCGGTGGGGGCGGATTTCTTAACGGATGTGGCTGCGAACAGGTCTTTCATACCCATGTCTTAACACTTCTGTGCGTTATGGCAACAAGATCGGCATTTTTGTTGAATTACTTGCGGGTTCTGCGCTTAGCATGGGCTTAATAAGAAGAAATGCACCGCATTTGTTCATATCAGGGTCAGTCGGCATGGCAAAGAAAAATGCTTTAGACGATGATGTTTATTCTTCAGACGATTTCAGCTGCGATACTGTTGTAGGTATGGAAGATGACGGCGGCACGCGCTATGTGCGTGCGGTTGTTATTCCTGCGGGCATTACGGGCCTGACAGATGGTCCTTATAAATTGCGTATGATGTCCGAAGCCGATCTGGAAGATGCGATAGCTCGGGGCGGGCCTGCGGCAAAACTTTATCAAGCCGGTCTTCTGCGCCTGCGTGCCGCGTTGCGGGGTGAGCGCTCCATGTTTCCGCAGGTCGATGTTGTTTCAGACCATCCGTATGCCCATGGCAAGCCGGTTCGCACGCAGGAGTTTGCCGGCGCATTCGTGCGAACTATAGCGAACCCTCGCTCGAAGCTGATTTAGACAAATCATAGAAATCAGCATGTGAGATGAGCTTGGTGGGCGGGTATCTGCTTGAAATCAGGGCATGTTTACTGTCCGTAGCATTAAACATTCAGTTAAGAATTGGGCTTAAGCTTTATATGAGGAAAGCGATATGGCAGATGCCCAAGATCCCAAGCAGAAAGACAGCCGTAGGCCGGCGCCAGGTAGCTTTGTCTCTATAAAATCAATGCGTCCTCCCGAATTGACCGCTATCCGTGAACGCGTGGGCGCACAAACAATGGCGATGTTCAGGCGTGCGCCCGAAAAAGGTGGTCCGGGCGGAACAAGGTAAGACACATAATGCAAAATAAAAGGCCGCCTGCGGAGAATATCCGGGGCGGCCTTTTGTATTCGTTTCCCTGAAAGTTATTCAGCCGGTGGCGGCGGAGTTTCAGTCGCCGGAGCTGGCATTTCAGCCGCGGGAGCTTCAGTCGGTGATGCCGGGTTCGTGCCTTCTGTATTCATGGGCATGCTGTCAACAGGTGTGCCGGCGTCAGCTGGCGGGGTGGCTGGAACAACGGGCGGTGGAACAGGCGCCGGCGCGGCCATTTCAGCGGCAGCATCGGCAGCGGCTGTGTCTTCGGTTGCGCTTTGGTCATCGCAGGCGGCCAAACCCAATACAAGGGCGGGCACAGCAGCGAGAAGCATAAGTTTTTTCATGGGGATTCTCCTGTCAGACGGGGTGTTGTAAATGTGCGCTGAACTTAGCCGAGGCGACCACAAGCGTATAGAGGGGGAAATACGCGATTGGGGAGATCGTACAGATCGCCTCTGCCAAGTTCAGCGTGCTCACGGTGGCGGAACATTATGTTTAAAATATGGAAAGTATGTGATGTTTCCTTGATATAGCGCCACGGTGCTGGTACAAAGGAATCGTCCAGCCAACGCCACATTTGGCTTGTTAAGTAGGCCCTATGATCACGCTTACAGCCGCAAACGCGGTCACCATTCACCACCCGACGCTGCAGGCCGCGCTGCCACTGCTGGTTGACAGCCCGCACAGCGGCCGTATGTATCCTGCCGACTTTATTACCGCCTGTACGCCGCAGCAGTTGCGCGGGGCGGAAGATTTTCACGTGGATGAACTGCTAACGTTGCTGCCGGATATCGGCGCCACGGTTGTGTGTGCCAATTATCCGCGCACGTATATCGACGTAAACCGCGCGCTGACCGATCTGGACCAGTCGATGCTGTATGAGTCGTGGCCATGGCTGACAAAGCCAACGCCGTATACACAGGCGGGTATCGGCCTGATCCACCGCGAAGTGAAGCCGGGCCATGCCATTTACCGTGAACGCCTTTCGGTGGCGGTGGTGCAGCAGCGCATCCGCAATGCTTATATGCCGTACCACGAAACACTGGCCAACCAGCGGGCCACACTGCTGGGCCGTTTCGGGCAGTGCCTTCTGCTGAACGTGCATTCGATGCCGTCGGCCAGCGCGCCGAAGAATGCGCAGGGCAAAGCGTATGATGTGGTGCTGGGTGACCGCGATGGGCAAACGGCTGCTTCGGATTATACAAACTATCTGGCGCAGCTAATGACGCAGGCCGGCCTGGCTGTCGGCGTGAACAAAAATTATAAGGGTGGCGAGATTGTGCGCCGCCATGGCGTGCTGCGCGAGAATGCGCACGCGATCCAGATCGAGTTCAACCGGGCGCTGTATATGGACGAATTCTCAATGACACTGAATAATGCCGGCGTCGTCCGGTTGCAGAAGGCCCTGCGGGATACGGCCCTGAAGCTGGTGGCCAGCGTACAGGATGACCAGAAATTGGCTGCGGAATAGGGCCTTTTGGCTGGGTTTCCGCACCCTAAAAACTCTCGACAGGGTGCCCCGCTTTGGGTTTATAATAATTGCTATACCCACGAGATATAACACCATGCAAAAACAAGACATTCGCCGCTCATTTGAAGACTTACGTGCCCGTGCTGGCGTGAAGGCCGGACTGGTGTTTGGCGAGATGAATTCTCCTGAAGTCATTTTTGCCAATTTGTTGGATAAAATGACCAGTCGGTTGAGCGTTTGCGTTAGTCCGGAGTATGCCGCGAAGCTGGACGGTGCGCAGTTGCAAGGGCTGTTAGCATATAAACTTGGTCGTCTCAGTCATTTTCAAAAAAATCTCATAGATATGCTCGCGAAGCCCGTTAAGCGCGTCAGCTCTTATACAGCTGCCGAAAATGTGGCGCATGAACTGATTACAGATAAGAAGTTGTGCGGTGAAGATTTGGTGCGTGCGCTGGATGAGCGCGCTAAGGCAGAAACGACTGATTACGAGGAATCGCGAGCTTTATGGGAATATGGCCGTGTGTTTGCTGCTGACGCTTTTGCAGCAAAACTGGGGCAGCGTCCGGGTTTGGTATCGTTGTTATCGAATGCACGTCTTAACCGCGTTTATCTTGCGCGCCACCCTTCAACCAGCTTGCGCATCAGGCATCTTGGCCTTATCAACGGCTAAGGGTTACTGATGACCACTACAGCGACAATTTCACGCAAACGGATAAGAGAAATCTTTCGCGCCATAAAGGCGCGCGAAGGAGTTCAGGCTGCGCTCGAGTTATACCCTGAGCCGCGCGACAGGTTCGAGCACTGGTCGATTGCCCATGCAACACCACCCGAGGATGATAGATGTCCATGGAAGGTAAGTTTGAACCTGCAAAAGGTGGGTCGGCTAAAGCTAAATGATGAAGAGGTTGAGGGCTTGCTGGCGCATGAACTTTGCCATGTTAAAGAAGGCGATCACGGAAGTTATAACCGGCAGCGTCGCATTGTTGCACGCTGCGTATTCGTGGCCGGGCTTTTCCCGGTAGCGTTTGCCATTTCACCAATCATTCCAAGTGACCCTGTGTGGCTGTCGTTGGCGGGCGCCACGGCCTTGCTGGGCGCTATCGAGTGGGGTGCGCGGTGGTTGACACCACGCATTGCATGGATTGAATGCGGACCCAAAAATCATCCACGTGAACTGGCAGCTGATGCGTTCTCGATCAGGAGTTGCGGGCATGACGGTATTATCCGTGCCATCAAGAAACACCGTCGTTTTCACTTTATGGGATCGCGTACGCACCCGTCGGTGTGGCGGCGCGAACGTGAGGCCAAAAAGGTACTACAGCAGCTAAAGGCAGCCTAATATTCCTGCGTTTTTTACTTTCACCGCTACGGGATAAACTGGCCTCAGATAGAAACGAGAGATATTGAGATGCAAACTGCTCCCCGACAACTTGCGCTTCACTGTGCGTATATCGCCGGTCGCCGTCCGTTGACAACATCGGTTCTGGTTGGTCTTGCCGCCGCAATTCCTACTGGTGGTTGGAGTTTGCTTGGGACACTTGGCTATATGGGCCTAACCGGCTTTAAGATTCAATGCAGCGTTTGGGATGGGACAAGCGAAGATCGCGCTATCAAGCGCGTGAATGCTCCTGATGCGAAACCAGAAGATATGACGCTGCATGATGCCTACATGGCGGGCCTGTCGCTGGCAAGCGATCACCATAAGGATCACGCGCCTTATCGCCGGAAGTTCGAAGCTCTGGGCTTCTGCTCGTAAGCCTGCTTATTCTTCAAACTGCTCTTGCAGCATACGCTCAGCCAGATGGCGTTCCGGGTCGAACAGCAGCGTGAGCGGATGCTCAATATCCGTGCGGATTGAAACCTTCGTGACATCGCGGACCTCGGTGAAGTCAGCCACGGCTGACACCGGGCGCTTGTCTGGCTCTTTAATCTCGATCTGAATGTTTGAATTGAGCGGCAGCAATGCACCGCGCCAGCGGCGCGGACGGAATGCACTGATTGGTGTAAGCGCCAGCACGTTGGCGTTCAGCGGTACGATGGGGCCATGCGCCGACAGGTTATAGGCTGTACTGCCGACGGGCGTTGCGACGATCACACCGTCGCAAATCAGTTCCTGCAAACGCTCGCGGCGATCCACTGTGATGCCAAGCTTCGCAGCCTGGCGTGTTTCACGCAGCAGAGATACTTCGTTGATTGCATAGGCGGTCACCGTCTGAGTTTTGGTATGCGCTTCCATCAGCAGCGGGTTGATGGTAACGGCCTGCGCGCGCAGCAAGCGATCGGTCAGGCCATCCAGCTGGAACGGGTTCAGCAGGAAACCGATTGAGCCTTGGTTCATGCCATAGACCGGCAGGCGCCGTGGCAGGGCTATGTGCAGGGCCTGCAGCATCGTGCCGTCACCGCCAATCGCAACAATCACGTCGGCGGCATCATTCGAAACGGGATTGTAACGGTCACAGAATTCACGCACAGCATCGCGCGCTTCGGGGCTTTCCGTTGCAACAAGGCCTAGCTTGAGGGTGTTGGTATCTTGAAAGGGCATGGGGAATGCTTAACATAGCTCTGCGGTTTTAGCATCCCGTTAACTAAACATTTGCCAAATAAGGGGCAAATTAGCCTAGGGCGGGCTTCAAAAGAAGGCCGGAAATCACGGTCCAAACAAGGTTTAAGGGGCAAGCGTTATGGAAAATCTACAAGTCGATATCCGAATTCTGGAACTTCTCAGTTCACGTATGTGCCACGACCTGGTGAGCCCTGTTGGTGCCATCAACAATGGCGTTGAACTGATTGAGGAAGTGGGCGGTAATACGACAGGGGACGCTCTGCAACTGATTGCAAAAAGCGCAGTGCAGGCTGCACGCCGTCTGCGCTGTTTCCGCCTGGCGTATGGCCGTGCGGGCAGCGAGTCCGGCTTGTCGGTGAATGATGTACGCCAGGTGGCTGAACATTATCTTGAAGGTGGCAAGTCAAAACTAGTCTGGCCGGCCACGACGCCGATTTCTGCATACGCCGAACATCGCGGTGCGCTTAAACTGTTGTTGAACATCTGCATCATTGCCGAAGAAATTCTGGCCTATGGCGGCATCATCCAGGTTGAAGGCGAAGCTGGCTCGCCGAAAGTGACCATCAGCATTACAGGCCGCGGCGCGCATGTGCCGGACCATCTGACAGCCGCCATCGCCAATTCACTAGATATTGATGAAATCACCAGTAAAACCGTTCATTCCTATATCACCGCGCGTCTGGCTGAATATTATGGCTTCAGGATTGCAGCCGAAGCGGCCGGGGAAGACGCGGTAACGATTACGCTGGTTCGCACCTAAGGCTTTATGCGGCCGAAGCGCGGGGCGGTTGCTTCTATCCTGAAGCTACCACAAGTGGAGTCTGGATTATGGATGATTTGCTGCGCGAGTTTTTGACCGAGACCGGCGAAGGTCTGGCAAAACTCGACCAGGAGCTAATCGAACTGGAACAGCGCCCGACGGACGCAGCGTTGCTTGGCAGCATTTTTCGGGTTGTTCATACGATCAAGGGCACATGTGGATTTATCGGCCTGCCACGGCTGGAAAAAGTAGCGCATGCGGGCGAAAACGTATTGGGGAAATTTCGTGACGGAAAGTTGGCTGTGACGCCCGAGGCCATCACACTGATTCTGGGCGCGGTTGACCAGATCAAATATCTCGTCAGTGAAATCGAGGCGCGGGGCACCGAGCCTGCAGGCGACGACAGCGCTCTGATCGAGCGCCTGAACCGCCATGCAACAGGCGGGGATGCACCGCTGCCGGTTGTGGAAATGCCGCGGGCGCCCGGCGACCCGGCAACCCCAGCGCAGGACTCGGCTGAGCTTGAGGCCCTTTTCGCAGCTACACCGGGGCCGGCCGATACAATGAGGCCGCTTTCAGCGCCGTCGGTTCCCGCCAAGGCAGAGCCCGATGCGCGCAGCAGTGCCGTCAGCGTGGCCGACCAGTCAATACGCATCCAGGTTGATGTGCTTGAAGGCCTTATGAATACGGTCAGTGAGCTGGTGCTGACGCGCAACCAGCTGCTGCAGATTGCCCGCACGCATGGCCGTACTGAATTAACCTCAACCTTGCAGCGCTTGAACCTTGTAACATCCGAACTGCAGGAAGGTGTGATGAAGACGCGCATGCAGCCGATCGGCACTGCATGGCAGAAGTTGCCGCGTATTATCCGTGATCTGGCGCGTGATCTTGGCAAGAAAATCGATCTTGAGATGGTAGGACAGGAAGCAGAGCTGGATCGCCAGATGCTGGAGCTGATCCGCGATCCGCTGCTGCATATGATCCGCAACAGCGCCGACCATGGCCTTGAAATGCCCGCTGACCGCGTGGCGGCTGGCAAGCCGGAAACAGGTCGTATTCTTCTGTCATCCTACCATCAGGGCGGACATATCATCATTGAGATCAAAGATGACGGGCGCGGGCTGAATGTCGATCGTATCGCACAAAAGGCGCTTGAAAAGGGCCTGACAACCGAAGCCGAATTGGCGGGGATGTCCGACCAACAGATCTGCAAGTTCATTTTTGTGCCGGGTTTCAGCACGGCCAGCCAGGTGACCGAGATTTCCGGGCGCGGGGTTGGCATGGATGTGGTGCGTGCCAACATCGAAAAAATCGGCGGCAGTATCGACCTCTACTCGGAAGCCGGCAAAGGATCGACCTTTACGATCAAGATCCCGTTGACGCTGGCGATCATCAATGCGCTGATCATAGAGTGCGCAGGCGAGACTTTTGCCATTCCGCAACTGGCCGTGACCGAGCTGGTGCGCGTCGTGCCGGGCGGCGAGTACCGGATTGAAATGCTGAACAACGCGCCGGTGCTGCGTTTACGAAACCGCCTGCTGCCCTTGGTGCAATTGCAGTCCGCGTTAAAACTGGGCGGGCAGAAAACCGATAATGTTTACGTGATTGTTATGCAGGTGGGCAATAACCGCTTCGGCGTCATTGTTGACCGTCTGTTCGACACCGAGGAAATTGTGGTGAAGCCGGTTGCGCCAATCCTGGGGCTTTGCGGCATGTTTTCGGGCAACACAATTATGGGGGATGGCCGGGTTATCCTGATTATTGATCCGAACGGTGTTTCGGAGTTGGCGGGCGATTGCGCGAACATGAGGGATGATGCTACGGCACTACTTGAAAGCAAGCCGCGGAGTTCGCTGGATAAAATGGCATTCTTGTTGTTTAAGGCTTCTGGCATGGCGCCGCGCGCCGTGTCGCTGGCACTGGTGACGCGCATCGAGGAGTTTGACCTGGCAAACGTTGAATTCCCAAATGACAAACCGATGATTCAATACCGCGGCCAGCTGATGCCGTTGGTGCCGTTTGATCCATTGTATAAGTTTGGCAAGAAAGGTGTCCGGCGTATGCTGGTCTTTACTGACCGGGATCGCAGCATGGGTCTGATTATTGACCAGGTGCTTGATGTTGTAGAAGAGCGCCTGCATGTCGAAGTCGTTGGCGACAGACCTGGCATCATGGGCAGTGCGATCATCGGCGGAAGGGCGACCGATGTGATCGACGCCGCTCACTACCTTGGCCTGGCGCATAAAGACTGGTTCGAGATGCGGGCCGGCGTCTTTAACGATGCTGGCGCCGTAGAAGAAGATGTTGAAAAGCGTATCCTGCTTGTGGATGACAGCCCGTTCTTCCGGAATCTGCTGTCGCCGCTGCTCGCAGTAGCGGGTTATACGGTTATTACCTGCGAAGATCCAAAGCTGGCACTGCAGATGATGGAAGCCGGTGAAAAGTTTGACCTGATTGTCAGTGACATCGAGATGCCGGGGATGAATGGCTTCCAATTTGCCGAAGCCGTGCGTGCCGGCGACATTTGGAAAAGTGTGCCGATGATCGCTTTATCGTCTCATGCTACGCCGAAGGACCTTGAGCGGGGCCGCGCATCAGGTTTTACAGACTACGTGGCAAAGTTCGATCGCGAAGCGTTGCTGGCGGCCCTGCAGCAGGCCATGCGACAGATACCAGGACCAGCGCATGATACACGTATGCCGGGGGCTATCGAATGACGGTGCCTAAAGTATATACTGGCACGGCCGTTGCGCTGGCTAATTACGAAACTCGCGAGCTGGTGTCGATGGTTATTGCCGGACAGTCGTTTGGTATTCCGGTGCTGCAGGTGCAGGATGTGCTGCAGCCGCAACACATTACCCATGTGCCGCTTGCCCCGCCCGAAATTGCCGGGGTTCTCAACTTGCGGGGCCGGATCGTTACCGCAATCGACGTGCGCGCACGCCTGAATCTTGCCCGCGCCGACAAGAAGTCGATGAACGTTGTGGTGCAGCATAATAACGAGACCTATAGCCTGCTTGTTGATAAGGTGGGGGATGTGCTGTCTTTGCCGACCAAGGATTTTGAACTGCCACCGCCCACCATGGACGCCTGCTGGCGTGAAGTTGCGGAAGGTATTTATCGTCTGGACGGATCGTTAATGATTGTTTTGGATATAGACAGGCTGCTGGCTTTTACCGATGTAGCGGCTGAAGAAACAGAAGCGGAGAACCCATGAAACTGTGTCTTATTGTTGATGACAGCCGCGTTGTACGCAAAGTCGCCCGCAAAATCCTTGAAGACCTTGGCTTCGCTTGCGAAGAAGCCGAAGACGGCGTCCAGGGCCTGGCTTTTTGCACCAACAAAATGCCCGAGGGTGTTCTGCTGGACTGGAATATGCCGAATATGAACGGGCTGGAATTCCTACGTAAATTGCGGGCCATGCCGGGCGGCGATAAACCCGTTGTCATTTTCTGTACAACAGAAAACGACCTTGCGCATATTACAGACGCGATCGCCAGCGGTGCCAACGAATACATCATGAAGCCGTTTGATGGTGATATCGTTCAGGCAAAGTTCATGCAGGTAGGATTGTTATAAGGAATGACTTCGGGTGTTTCTTCCAGTGCCGGCCCTTACCGCGTTATGGTGGTGGATGACAGCGCCGTCATCCGAGGTCTGGTTGCGCGTGCGCTGGAAGTTGATGCGGACATAAAGGTTGTCGCCTCTGTCGCCGATGGCCAGATGGCCGTGAATTCGCTGGCAAAAAGCGATGCCGAAGTCGTTGTGCTGGATATCGAGATGCCCGTTATGAACGGGCTTGAGGCCTTGCCAAAGCTGTTGGCAATCAATCCCCATGTAAAAATCATTGTCTCGTCAACGCTGACGTTGGAGAATGCGGAAGTGTCGTTCAGGGCGCTTGAACTAGGGGCGGCGGATTACATACCAAAGCCCGACACTAAAAAACTTCATGCGGCGGTTGACTTCAAACGTGAGCTGACAAGCAAGGTTAAAGTTTACGGCGCGCTGGCACGAAGCCTGATGAGCGGCGGCGGGTCACGCGGCGGGTCACAGCCGAAGCAGGCGACCGCTGCACGCCCTGTGCCGGCGGCGCGCCCGGAAATCATCGCTATCGGGTCGTCGACGGGCGGCCCGCAGGCATTGTTTTCCGTGCTGGCATCTTTGAAAGACGTGCCGGTGCCGATTGTGATCACCCAGCATATGCCGCCACGGTTTACAACCATTCTCGCGCAGCATATTACATCCCAAGCCGGTGTGCCGTGTACGGAAGCGAGATCGGGTGATAAACTTGAAGCCGGAAAGGCTTTTCTGGCGCCGGGTGATTATCACATGACTTTCGAGGGTGTGCCGGGCAGCGTGCGCGTTGTACTTAATCAGGAAGCGCCCGAGAATTTTTGTCGCCCCGCTGTTGACCCCATGCTGCGCAGCCTTGCCGCGATTTATGGAAAGCGGGTGGTAGTCGCGATCCTGACCGGTATGGGCAACGACGGCATGAAGGGTGCACAAAGCATCGCAGATGCGGGGGGAACCATTGTCGCACAGGATGAAGCGACCAGCATTGTGTGGGGCATGCCGGCGGCTGTGGCTAAAGCTGGCCTTGCCGATGCAATTATGTCATTAAATACCATTGGCCCATGGCTGCGCGAGCAGGTTATGCAGGTGCACTAGAGAAGACGGATGAAGGCAGAAGACTTTGATATGATTGCGTTGCTGCTGAAGCAGCGGTCGGGCCTGGTGATTACCAAGGATAAGGCCTATCTGCTTGAATCGCGGCTGATGCCGGTTGCACGCAAGTGGAGCCTGAAGACGCTGGATGACCTGGCAACAGCATTGCGGACCCAGCGGGACGAAAGCCTGATTGGCGAAGTTGTTGATGCCATGACGACCAACGAAACGTCGTTTATGCGTGACAGAACGCCTTTCGACCAGTTTACCAATCTTATCCTGCCACGTCTGCGTGAGGCGCGTCAGACCAAGAAGCACCTGCGTATCTGGTCAGCGGCGTCTTCGACAGGGCAGGAAGCCTATTCGCTGGCGATGCTACTTAATGAGGAAGCGCCGCAAATGGCAGGCTGGAAGATTGATATCCTTGGCACCGACATCTCGAAAGAAGTAATCGACAAGGCGCGACAAGGTATCTATTCACAGTTCGAAATACAGCGCGGACTGCCAATTAATCTGTTGATTAAGCATTTTGATAAAATCGGCGAGAAATGGCAGATCAAGGAATCGATGCGCAAGATGGTCGAGTTCCGTGAAGGTAATCTGTTGGCGGATCTGGGGCCTATCGGCGTTTTTGATGTGATCTTCTGCCGCAATGTGCTGATTTATTTTGATGCGCCGACAAAGACCAAGGTTCTGGAGACTCTCGCCAGCGTGTTGGCGCCTGACGGTGTCCTGTATCTGGGCGGTGCTGAAACCGTGTTAGGTATTTCCGAAAAGTTCAAGCCGGTGGAAGGCCAGCGCGGTATTTATGTGCTGAACAATGCCAGCGCAGCAAAGATGTATGCTACCGGCGGCTGAATAGAACTACAGCTATTTGAAAGCCAGTGGCCGAAAATAGCCTAGGCGCCGGCGCTGATGGTCTTGCCGGCTTCGGCCGGGTCACGCAGCACATAGCCACGGCCCCAGACCGTTTCAATGTAGCTGTCGCCGCCCGTCATCTGGGCCAGCTTCTTGCGCAGCTTGCAGACGAACACGTCGATGATCTTGAGTTCAGGCTCGTCCATACCGCCGTACAGGTGGTTCAGGAACATTTCCTTGGTCAGCGGTGTGCCCTTGCGCAGCGACAGCAGCTCGAGGATACCGTATTCCTTACCGGTCAGGTGGACCGGCTTGCCATCAGCTTCAACGGTACGGGTATCAAGGTTAACCGTTAGCTTGCCTGTGCGAATAACGCTGTCGCTGTGGCCTTTGCTGCGGCGGATAATGGCGTGAATACGTGCAACCAGTTCGCGGCGATCGAACGGCTTCGTCAGGTAATCGTCGGCACCGATGCCAAGACCTTTAATCTTGCTGTCGAGTTCCGAAAGACCTGAAAGAATAAGGATGGGGGTTGATACGCGCGCGGCACGCAGGCGGCGCAGCACTTCATAGCCATCAATGTCGGGGAGCATCAGATCGAGGATGATGATATCGTAGTCATACAGCTTGCCGATCTCGAGGCCGTCTTCACCAAGGTCGGTGCTGTCGACGATAAAGCCTTCTGCCTGGAGCATGAGCTCAATCGATTTGGCAACCGAGGCATCATCTTCGACAATTAAAACGCGCATGGTGGGGCTCCCTGATTCGTTTTACTGGGTCGTCACTCTTAACGGTTATTACCCTGGCTTTTACTTTACTTAATTTCCTTCCTTATATCAATAAAGGTTAACGGCTTAACAAAGTGTTAATAGTGGTATAGGATACTGGGGATAAGTGGGATGGGACCACTTTAAAGGGGCGGTAGTTTATGCAGCAACATCAGGTAGTTGACGACCTTTCCGCGCTTTCTGATAGCACTATTTACGGCCGGGTGGCTGGGGTTCTTGGTCTTTTGGTTGAGGTAGCTGGGGTTGAAAATTACCTGTCTGTTGGCAGCCGCACTGCCATCCATGTGAAGGATGGTCGGGGTGGTTTTCGTAAGGTACCGGCCGAGGTTGTAGGCTTCAAGCAGGCTGCCGGCGGTGCCACGGTCCAGAACCATACCCTGATGATGCCTTTCGGGAATGTGGATGGCATCGGTCTTGGTGCCCGGGTCGACGTGGTGGCGGCTCAGCCCGCCCTGCACCCTACAAATGCTTGGCTGGGCCGGATTATTAACGCACTTGGCGAGCCGATTGATAGCAAGGGGCCATTGGCCACAGGCGTCGACCCGTCACCTCTGCGGGCTGCGCCGCCGCCTGCCCAGCAGCGCCAGCGTGTGCAGGGCAAGGTGGATCTGGGTATCCGAGCACTGAATACATTCCTGACCATGTGTCGCGGGCAGCGTATGGGCATCTTCTCGGGGTCGGGTGTCGGTAAATCGGTGCTGATGTCAATGATCGCGCGTTACACACAGGCAGATGTGATTATCATCGGCCTTGTCGGTGAACGCGGCCGCGAAGTTCAGGAATTCATCCAAGATGATTTAGGCCCCGAAGGCCTTGCACGCAGCGTTGTTGTTGTGGCGACCTCTGACGAAGCGCCGCTGTTGCGCCGCCAGGCTGCGTATACAACACTGGCCGTTGCTGAACATTTCCGTCGCCAAGGCAAGAATGTGCTGTGCATGATCGACAGCATTACGCGCTTTGCAATGGCACAGCGCGAAATCGGCCTTTCCGCGGGCGAACCGCCAACCACAAAGGGTTATCCGCCCACAACCTTCAGCGAACTGGCGCGCCTGCTGGAACGCGCCGGCCCCGGCATCGGCGGCGAGGGGTACATCACCGGCCTGTTCACCGTTCTGGTGGACGGTGACGACCATAACGAGCCAATTGCCGACGCCGCACGCGGTATTCTGGACGGGCACATCGTGCTGGACCGCCAGATTGCCCAGCGCGGCCGTTATCCGGCTGTGAATGTGCTAAAATCGATTTCGCGCGTGCTGCCCGACTGCAATACAAAAGAACAGAATGCGTTGCTGGACCGTGCCCGCATGCTGCTGGCGACGTATGACAACATGGCCGAGCTTATCCGACTTGGCGCATACCGCCGCGGCAGTGACCCACAGGTGGACGAAGCCATCCAGTATTACGAGAAACTGGAAAACTTCCTGCGCCAGCCTATCGCCGAGCATGCGACGCTCAAAGACGGCTATGACCTACTGGCCGATATTCTGGGTATGCCGAAGCCGTGACCAAAACCCTCGCCACGCTGATTAAGGTTCATCAGCACGAACTGGATGCGCAGCGGCGTGTGGTGGCCGAACTGGAAGCTGTACAGGCCCGCCTGGTAGCGGCATTGGAACAGCTGCAGGCCGAAATGGCGCATGAAAAAGACGTGTCACAACATGATGCGGAAGCCGCGCAGCGCTGGCCGGACTATATCCAGTATGCCCTGCGCCGCGAAGCCGAACTGAAAAAGCAGATCGCCGAATTTGAAAAACAAATCGAACAGGCGCGGGCATTGTTGCAGGAACGCTTTGCTGAGTTGAAGAAATTCGAGCTGGCCAAGGAAGCATCCGACGCCGAGGTGGCGGCCAGCGAAGCGCGCGATGAACGGCTGGAAATCGACGAGATTGCCGGCATTCGTGCCCGAAAGGACATATAACAGGCTGTATTCGCGGTATTTTTTAAATTACCAATATTTTCAGCCCTGTTTGGTTTAATGGCGGCATGGCAGGTCCACAAAGACTATTTGTATTAGCGGCGGCGGCCGTCATGAGTTTCGGCGCTGTTGGATGTTCGCGTAGTGAGGGCGGCGAAACGGCTGGCGGTAATTCCTGCTTTGATACGCTCCTTGAGCCCAATATCGAAGATATGCGCTGGGGCCATGATTCCGTTCTTGAAACCATGACAGCTGAGCGCAGGCAAGGCGATGTCATGTGCCAGGTGTTTGTTCATGGCCGGGGCGGTTCGTCGTTTGTATTGACGCACTTCGGCGCGGCGGGGGTTGAATATAACCTGACAGTAAATCCGAACGGCATGGAAACACTGCAGGTCATGGACAATGGCGGCAACTTTGTACGCTATATGTATAACCCTGATGTCGAAGAACCTGTGCAGGTCAGTACTGGGCATCTGGATCTAAGCGGGCAGTACCCACGCTTTGTTGTCGACCCGTATGTAAGCGCCGATGTGCCGGCTATGGATGCGGAAATTCTGTCGGCCCTGCGCGCAGCACGCGATACATTCACTGACAAAGAGCGCGCGTTTAACGCTCGTCCTGAGCCGCAGTAAACATCATATCGTTTTGGCCATGCCACCACGCTGGCGGAAATCAATCATCGGCCCGCTGGTAAACAGCAGCTCACCCGTAAAACCATAGGCTGATGCCGCATTTGTATAGGTGGTGACCAGTTCGCGCTGCAGGTCTTGCGGCAGGGCAGATGGCGTATTCAGTTTCAGGTCGATGTGGTTGTGTTTGGCGATCCCTTCAAGCTGCGTATGGCCAAGACGTGACAATTCAAGATCAATCAGGAAACGTGTCTGGCGAACGCCGCCGGATGCAGCACCTTCCGGCTTGCTGCCACTTTGTTCATCCGGGCGTTGTTGGACATACAACCAGACAGGACCATAAAG
>JBFWRI010000008.1:0-68610 GCA_050248995.1 Bdellovibrionales bacterium | reverse complement strand
TCAGACGTGTGCTCTTCCGATCTGATGCCGATAACCCCCTATATACGGCCTTTGTTGAAAATCATGAAACCCGGGCCGAACAGATTTCTGCTCTGTGCACGACCGCTTTATCTGAAGATTATGAAAACAAGGGCTGGGCTTTTGAGGCACTGGAAAAAATTATGGAGGAGGTCGGGGTTACAGATGACCTGACCCGTGATATTTCTGATGGCAAGGAAGCCGCACTGAAAGTTCTGATCTCGCCCGAAGGCACAGAAAGCCTTCAGAAAATCGTACAGGCCTTTGACGAGAAGCATCCCGCGCCGCCGCCGCGTGCGCAGACAGCGCCGCCGCCGGCCAGCGTGCCACCCGCAGAAGAAGCAGCGCCAAAAGGCTAGTAACGCCCTTTATTCACAGGCTTATCCGGCAATTCCTTTCCCCTAGCTATGGCCGGGCAACCCCGCTATATTCCTTCGGAATCGTGAACGGAACTAAAAGGGTTTGCTGTGGAATTGTTCAAGGGTTTAAAGCCGTTTTTAATGAATACACCGGGCGGCAAGCCGCAGGAAGTGCTGCCGCTGGTTGAAGGCGGCAAGGGTATCTCGATTTCGACCGGCGAAAGCAGTGGCGCGTGGGCAGCCGCCGGCGGCGTTGGCACGTTTTCAGGTGTAAATGCCGATTATCCGGGCCCCGACGGACGCCCTGTCGAGCAAATCTATCATGGCAAAACCCGCCGCGAACGCCATGACGAGTTGATCGCCTACGGCATCAAGGGCGCTATTCATCAGGCGCAGGTGGCGCACGAAACCCGTAACGGCGAAGGCCGCCTGCACATGAACGTATTGTGGGAAATGGGCGGCGCCGAAAAAATCCTGCATGGCGCGCTGGAAGGTGCCAAGGGCCTTATCCAGGGCGTAACCTGCGGCGCGGGCATGCCTTATAAGCTGGCTGAAATCTGCAGCAGCTTTAACGTCAACTACCTGCCGATCGTATCATCGTCACGCGCCTTCCGTGCGCTGTGGCTGCGCAGCTATTCCAAGTTCCGCGACTGGCTGGGCGCCGTTGTGTATGAAGATCCGTGGTTGGCTGGCGGCCATAACGGCCTGTCGAACAGCGAAAACCCCGAACAACCCGAAAGCCCGCTGCCGCGCGTGATTGCTTTGCGCGAGTTCATGAACTCGGTCGGCCTTGAAAACGTGCCCATCATCATGGCGGGCGGCGTGTGGCATATTTCAGAATGGGCCGAGTGGCTGGAAAACAAACTGGTTGGCCCGATCGGCTTCCAATTCGGCACTCGCCCGCTGCTGACTCGGGAAAGCCCGATCAGCGACGCGTGGAAGCAAAAACTTCTCCAGCTAAAAGAAGGCGATGTGTTCCTGAACAAGTTCTCGCCGACCGGCTTTTATTCGTCGGCCGTCAACAACCCGTTCATCAAGGGCCTGCGCGCACGTTCAGAGCGCCAGATCCCCTATTCGCTGGAGCCGGTGGGCGAGCTGGATACGCCGATGGAAATCGGCGCCAAGGGCAACCGCGCTGGCCGCACGATTTATGTGGCCACCGAAGACAAGCACCGCGCCGAGGCATGGTTGGCGCAAGGCTTCACCGAAGCACTGCGCACGCCCGACCAGACCTTTGTGTTTGAAACACCCGAGAAAGCCGCCGAAGTGCGCGCCGACCAGATTGCCTGCATGGGCTGCCTGTCGGCCTGCCAGTTCAGCAACTGGTCGCAGCACGATGATGTGAAGAACACCACCGGCCGCACGCCCGATCCGCGCAGCTTCTGCATCCAGAAGACCTTGCAGAAAATCAGCCACAGCAATGAGGTTGATAACCAGCTGATGTTCAGCGGCCATAATGCCTATCGCTTTGGCAGCGATCCCTGGTATGCCAACGGCTTCGTGCCGACGGTGCGCCAGCTGGTTGAACGGATTGCTTCGGGATATTAAAGCCGCAGGGCGTTAAACGGGTACGGGCACGCCATTCAGGCCGTTGCTCAGCATCATGATTTTATCGTCGATCGATAGGCCCTTCATGCTTGGGCTGGGGCCACGCCACTTATGATTGATGCGATAATGCTCGCGGCCTTGCTCACGCAGCTTGGCGATCACGCCTTCGCGCGGCACGAACTTATCCTTGCCGCTCTTCCATTCGCCGGTGCGATCCATATGCAGTTCACGGTAAGCGAACATCTTCTGGATTATGTCTTTTGAAATACGGGCGCGCGCCTGGTTCTTCAGGTAATTCGGGTTCAGGCTCAACATCTGCTCTTCGGTGCAAATGTCGGCCTTGCCAAGGTTCACGAATGTCACCTTGGCGTCGCCATAAGCTGGGTCTTCGCGCATCAGGCGCAGCATCACTTCGAAACTGTCGCCGTTAAATCCTGTGATGCCGCCGTCAACAAGACGGTTCATCACCGGCTGGATCATACCGGTCGGGTTCGGGATGCTCATGGTCGCCACCAGCTGGCCCAGCGTGGCAGGCTCGCCCTTTGCCGGGCGCGTATCAAGGTAAACCGGTTTGTCGGTGATGTAGTCATGCGCCACGGCGATGATGCGGGGCACCTTCGGGTTGGCAATCACCTTGTCGATATCAATATCAATCTCGGCAAACATGTTGCGCAGGTAAGTGGCCCAAAAATGGTTTTCTGTAGCAACGTCTTGTGCTGCCCTGATCCATGGATCAGCCGCACGAACGCCAAATGGCATCCATGGATCCAGCATCTGCTTAAACTGCTCGACGGCGTTCCGGCCGATTTGCTTGCTAATCGCTTCATTCTTGGCAAAGAGCAGCGAAGAGTAAGAGCCATGCATGACCATCTGCTCAAGCACCGCTTGGCTGACTTTGCCGACAACGCTGCGGCGCGGGCCAAAATCTTTCTCGATCTTGTCCCACACATAAACCTGGATTTTATGGATGATATCGCCGCGCTCTTTATTGCTTAAAGGCGCACCGCGCGCATCAGCCAGGTCGGTGATATGGTCTTCAGCCGCCGCGCGCGCCAGTGCGTTGATCAGGCCGCCGCTGTAAACAACATAAACGTCGGGGCACTTTTCATCACCGTACGCCGCAGCTTCCTGCAGGCCACCGCCGAATGCGCAGAAGAATCCACCCCCGCTGCTGAACACGACGTGCTTCTGGTCTTTACTGTTTGCGCGCAGCCTTTGCTGCATGAATTCCCCTCGAACTATGGGCTCTACCTAAGAGCCTACAGCCGATTCATGCAACCAAATACGATGCTGCGGTGCAGCATGGGGATGGCCTTCCATCATGGCCTTATGCACTGCTAAGCCTAGCTCTCCCTGTGCATTATTAACGCTGTTAGGGACCTCGTCAGCCCACAGGCAGACCAGAATGTATTCTACAGGGCTGGTTGCAGGCGGCCCTTCGGTAACCAGGGCAGCGTCATTCGCCATGCCGGAAATCGTGCCTGTTTTGTGTGCTATTTGCACCTGCTCGGGCAGTTTCGCGGCCAAACGGTTGTTGCGCAGGCTGTGCACCAGCAAATGACGCAGACGCTTGTAGACTGGATTGGTTGCAATCTCGCGCAGCAGGATGCCACAGTCACGCGCCGTTAAAATATTGCTGCGCCAATCTGCTGTCTCGTCACGGTCACTAAAGTCCATTGCCATCATGGCGTGCTTACTGCAGCCCAGATTGCGCATCAGCTTGTTTACATTGTCCATGCCGACACGTTTGGTAATTTCTGTCGTGGCCGGGTTGTCGCTGATGATCAGCATGATATTGGCAAGCTCGCCAAGGCTAACGTCCTTGGTGTGTTCGAACACTTCGAACAGCGAACAATACAACGATTGGTTCAGTGAGGCGATCGGCACGCGCTGGCTCAGGTCTTGTCCGCTTTTATATAATGCCATGGCCACCGCCAGCTTTATCACACTGGCGCAAGGCATCGGCTCGTCCGCCAGATGACCGAACTCCGGTGCTTTGCCTTTTAAATCGAGGAAATACGTGGCGCGCTTGGGCCCTTCGGCCGCATACTTCTGCAGGATGTCCCGCACGCTCATACGCGGATCCCTTCGTGGATATTCACGATACCACCCGCCAGCCCCGTGTGTGTAACCGATACAAAGCCAGCCGCCGCAATACGCTTGGCCAGCGCTTCCGGCTTCGGGAACTTGCGAATGCTTTCAGCCAGATACTGATACGAGTCTGCGTCGTTCGCCACCACGCGACCAAGGAACGGCAGCAGCGTGAATGAATATGCGTCATACGCTTCTTTTAGCACTGGCTTATCAACCGGCGCGAACTCAAGACATAGGAAGCGCCCGCCCGGCTTCAGCACGCGGGCAAAGTCGGCCAGCGCATCATCGATGCGCGCCACGTTGCGCAAGCCAAAGGCAATCGTCAGCACATCGAACTGGCGCGCCGGGAACGGCAGCGATTCCGCATTACCTTCAACCCATTTAAAGGCATCGACAAACCCTTTATCAATCGCGCGGTTCTTACCAACGCGCAGCATCTCGGGGTTGATATCGCACACCGTAATGGCGGCCTTCGGTGCGCGCTTCTTCATCAGGAAGGCAATATCGCCGGTGCCGCCTGCAACATCCAGAATCTTTTCACCATCCACCGGGGCCACATGGCGCACAAACGTCCGCTTCCACAGGCGGTGCATGCCCAGTGACATCAGGTCGTTCATAATGTCATAGTTGTCAGCCACGCTTTCAAAGACGGCTTTTACACGGCGTGTTTTATCGCCTGCTCCAGCAGCTTTCGCATATCCAAACCAGTTTTCTTCGGGATTAGACACGTAGCACCTCGGCCACGCGTTGCACCAATGCAGGGCGTGCGGCGCCATCAAAGTTATGATCGCCCGGCATAAAGCTTACCTTGGCCGGTACGCCGGTTAACTCAACGCGGCCCAACACATGATCTTCTTCAGCCTGAATAATCGTCAGGTCGTTCTTTGGAGCTATAACCGTGTAGTCCTTAATCGGCTCAAGCGCATCCAGTTCCTGCCAGTAAATCGGTGGCACATATGTTGTGGTACCGTCAGCACGGGCCAGTTGCGACATGCCGTTCAGGTCAATCGACGACCCGGCCTTGCTGCCAAAGCGATCCACCATGTCCTTCACGCTCAGAACAGAAGGCGCAGTCAGAAAAACCATACGGCGCACGCCGTTCAGATTAGCTTTGGCTGCGGCCACGCATCCCTGCGAATGGCAAACAAGGTCAATCACAGCGCCGGGATTTTGAGCAGCCACATCATCATAACGGCGTTGCAAATTAACCGCCTGAGCTGACAGTGGGTTAATCGTCATATTGCGGGTTTTGGTATCGACATCATTGTAATCGAACATCACATGTTCAGCATTGGGCAGTGCAGCTGCAATATCGGTAAACAGTCCGCGGTCGGTCTTATCAACCCCGAAGCCATGCGAGTACAGAATGATGTGCTTTTCCATATCCCTTATATCCCCCAATGCAGGGCGCGTGGCAAGTCGCCCGGCTGGCCGATTACGGCGCAACCCATGGCAGCAATGGCCGGCAATAGACCGTGCTGTTCGATAATCTTCAGCGTTGCCGCATAAATGGTTTCTTCCACCCCGCCGGCGCCCCCGTTGTGGGCGTCGTATTGCGTATCGGCCAGCAGCGGCAGCCAGTCGCGCTTCATTTTGGCCGTACGGATCAGGCCGGGGTGGTTGCAATAATGGGCGCTGGCCAGCAGCGGCAGCGTTGACGGCACAGGCATCAGCACCGGGTCATGCCGGGTCAGCAGGTTATAGTTGTAGTTGTAACGCAGGGCGTGCAGGTCGTGGTGCGCTTCCAGCACCATCAGCAAATCAATCACCGGCGGCGCATGGTCGGCAAATGTCCAGTCGTGTTCCAGGAAGAAGTAATACGGCGTGGCAATGCGCCCCAGTGCGTCCAAAAGGTTTTGGCGCAGGCCAAGACCCGGGCGGCACAATAGCGTCGCATTATAGTCTTTAGCCACCTGCTCCAGCTTCGCGCGGTACGCATCGGCCTGTTCTTTCAGCGCCGGGTCACGCGGCTCATCAAAGTAAATCAGCACCGGCCAATCTTTCGGCCCCTGCAACTGCCCGTAAAAGCTTTCCAGTGTCGTGCGGATCATCAGGTCGGACGGCGGCGCGCTGTCTTTATAATATACAAGATTCGGGCTGATATGCGTTGTAACCACAACCGTCGCTGCCGGGCCCGTATAAGTATCGGCCGGCAAAGGCTGCGCCCAGGGCAGCGGGGCCGGTTGCGGCAATAAAGCCTGTAATTGCTGGGCTGCCGGAGCCATACCTGCCGCCATCAGCGCCGTGACCAGTGTAAAACCCAGCACCTGCCGGCTGTCATTGCCGGTCACGGCCTGCAGCGCTTCGCTAAGCAACTTGGTCGCCTGCGGCAGGGCGCCGCCGCCGAACAGGATTACGCCCAGCGTTTCCACATCGCGCGGCGACAGCGGGAACTGCAGTATATCACCCAGCAGCGGCGTCATGGTTTCATCCCAGCCACCCAGCGTGATGCGCTGGTGCAGGTAACGGAATTTCGCCAGCAGAAGGTCGGGGCTTCCTGTCGCGGCGGCCCTTAGATCATCTGTAATCACTGCAGCGTGGGCGGCGCGCGCCGCCGGATCCACACGGGCACGGCTCAGGTAAACCATACGGGCCAGATGGAAGACGGCATCCTGCTGCGGCTTGGCATCCAGCGCGGCTTTGAGGTCGATTTCGTTTTCGGTCAGGGCCCCGGCCACCAGCCCGATCAGGCTTGGCAGGTCTGCCCCCGGGCATTCGGCCTTCAGGGCGGCAAACAGCTCGTTCTGGCGGCCTTTATCGCCGCTTTCGGCCACCGCCAGCAGCTCCAGAACCACCTGATCGAGTGCCCTTTTTTGCATGAACTTTTGTACCAAATTGGCTATCACTCGTCTATGCCCGAACTCCCCGAAGTTGAAACCACAATCCGCGGCCTGCGCACGCTAATGGAAGGGCGCCGCCTGAAAGCGGTGGATGTCCGCACCAAAAAGCTGCGCTTTCCATTGCCGCCGAAATTCGCCGCGCGGCTGGCAGGCACGCGCATCCTATCAATCACCCGACGCGCCAAGTACATCCTGCTGAACCTTGATAGCGGCGAAACGCTGCTGGTCCATCTTGGCATGTCGGGCCGCATGACACAGGTGAGTGCAAAAGCCGAGCCCGAGAAACACGACCATATTATCTTCACGCTCGACAACAACAAACGCATTGCGTTCAACGACCCGCGCCGCTTCGGTGTGATGGACCTGATGCCGATCACTGCGCACGGCACGCACAAACTGCTGCGCGCGATCGGTCCCGAACCTTTGGGCGGACTGACTGTCGAGCACATGCTTACAACCTTGGCGGGTAAAAAGGCGCCAATCAAAAACCTGCTGCTTGACCAACGAGTCGTAGCCGGGTTGGGCAACATTTACGTCTCGGAAGCGTTATTCCACGCCGGCATCCGCCCGACACGGCCAGGTGGGAAAATCACACGCACCGAAATAAAGAAGCTTGTGCCCGCCATTAAAAAGGTCCTGAACGCTGCCCTGAAGGCTGGGGGAACCAGCATGCGCAATTATGTGCAAGCCAATGGAGAACTTGGATATTTTCAGGATCGTTTTGCTGTTTATGACCGCGAAAACCAGCCCTGCCCGGGCTGCACCTGCCGGGGCAAAAAGCAGGTCAAAAAAATCGTTCAGGGCGGCAGGTCATCGTATTTCTGCCCAGTCAAACAGTCATAATCGCTACGCTTGACCTTGGGCGTCAAAATCGGCTAAATCGCGTTCCTGTCTTAAACATATCCAACGAACACAAGGAATTCTTTCTATGGCCAACCACAAATCAGCCAAAAAGCGCGCCCGTCAAACCATCAAGCGTACGGCACGCAACAAGTCACGCAAGGCAGCTTTGCGCACGGCTTCAAAGAAGGTTGAGACCGCCACAGACAAAAAAACAGCAACAACAGCTCTGAAAACAGCCGACAAGCTGGTTCAGCGCGCAGCAAAGCGCGGCATCCTGCACAAGAACACGGCCGCTCGCCGTCAGTCAAAGCTCGCGCGTACCGCGAACAAAGCCGGCAAATAATAAAAAATATTTTTTTGCGGAAAACTTTTCTTATTGACTTCCGCATTCTTGAAATTGAGACGCAAAATCGCGTTCGATTTCTTCCGATAAAATAAGCACTGCAAGTAAAAAAACGCCGTTGAAAAAAATTCGCACGTTTTTTTCTTTTTTACCAAGAGGTCTTGCATTGGGTCTCGGAGTTTGCTTCTTATCATCCCATGACAAGCACCACGACATCATCACAAACTTTCAGCAAGGCTTCGGGGGAAGCTGCGCTTAAAGCAGGTGTTGTGTACCGCTTATTCCTGCCAAGTATTACGCACTAATGCGGCCGGCACGAACATCGGGTTCGTGCGGCTGAAGTGATTAATGTTGGGCTTTACATTTGGGGGCAACCATATGGGTGTAAACAACCTGGCCGTAAAAGGCTTCGACAATACCAGCGACAATGGTGAAAATCTCTGGGGCCGCGTCGCCTCACGCCTTGAAGCGGACCTGGGTGCCACGACCTATAAGCGCTGGCTGTCGTCGCTGTCATTTGCCGAACTGTCGGATACCGATATCACACTGACCTTGCCCAGCAAGTTCCAGCGCGACTGGGTTGAAACCCATTACCGCGACAAGAT
This sequence comes from Bdellovibrionales bacterium, assembly GCA_050248995.1. GTDB lineage: Bacteria > Pseudomonadota > Alphaproteobacteria > JAIXQD01 > JAIXQD01 > JBFWRI01. The sequence goes on along the minus strand of JBFWRI010000008.1, from coordinate 59,960 downwards.
TTTCGATCTCGTCAGCCAGGAAGCCGGGCACGCCGTCAGCGTCAACTTCGCTGTCGAAAACATGCTGGGCAACATCGCCGGCGCCGCAATCGGCGCCCCGGTTGTCACCGGCATTGACGACGTGCAGCCCGCTTTCACCGCTGAAACGGCCCCGGTGGCCCTGTCGGCCCCGCTGGACCCCCGCTTCCGCTTTGAGAACTTTGTGGTCGGCAAGCCGAACGAGCTGGCCTATGCCGCCGCCCTGCGCGTCGCCGAAGGCTTCCAGCCAAACCTGAACCCGCTGTTCCTGTATGGCGGCGTCGGCCTTGGCAAGACCCACCTGATGCACGCCATCGCCTGGGCCATCAAGGAAAAGACACCTGAGCGCAAGGTCATGTACCTGTCGGCCGAAAAATTCATGTACCAGTTCATCCGCGCCCTGCGTTCACGCGATACGGTTTCTTTCAAGGAGCAGTTCCGCAACGTCGACGTACTGATGATCGATGACGTGCAGTTCATCTGCGGCAAGGACAATACGCAGGAAGAATTCTTCCAGACGTTCAACGTGCTGATCGAGCAGAACAAGCAGATCATCCTGTCGGCCGACAAGTCGCCGACCGACCTTGAAGGCCTGCAAGACCGCCTGCGCTCGCGCCTCGGCTGGGGCCTGTGCGCCGATATCCACCCCACAACCTACGAACTGCGCCTTGGCATCCTGCAGACGAAGCTGGAAAACCTGAAGGCCGGCGTAAAGGTTCCGGGCGAAGTGCTGCAGTTCCTGGCCCAGAAAATCACCAACAACGTGCGTGAACTGGAAGGCGCCTTAAACCGCCTTGTGGCCCAGGCCGATCTGGTTGGCCGTCCGGTAACGCTGGAAACCGCACAGGAACAGCTGGCTGACCTGCTGCGCGCCTATGACCGCCGTGTCACCATCGATGACATCCAGCGCCGCGTGGCCGAACACTTCAACATCAAGCTGACCGACATGACCTCGCCGCGCCGGGCGCGCGCTGTGGCCCGTCCGCGCCAAGTGGCCATGTATCTGGCCAAAACGCTGACCACCCGCAGCCTGCCGGAAATCGGCCGCAAGTTTGGTGGCCGTGATCACACGACCGTTCTGCACGCCGTGCGCACCATTGATAAACTGTGCCGCGAAGACCAGACACTGGCCGATGATGTGACGGTGCTGGAACGCACGCTGAAGAACTAGGTTTTAAAAGGTATAGCCGCCGCACATTTTTGTTGCGGCGGCCCCTTGCCCCGGCTATCCTGCTGGCATTCAGCCCCTCCGGGCACTTGCATTTGAAAGTAACCCATTATGGCTAGCCCCGACGCGTTTACCCTCATCACCGGATCAGCTTTTGCCGTCCTTACCGTAGTGAGCCTCGCGCCGGTTGTCGCTGCGGTATTCGAAGACCTTGGTAAGCCAGGCCATGTGCCACTACCGGAACCCCACCACCCCTACACGGCCAGAAACATCTGCCGTGGTGGCGGCTCACTGGATTTCTAGATAGATCCCGCCTTATCCACAGGGCCTTTCCTCTTGCCGGGCATCAGCCGTTTTGCTATCAAAAAGGCATGACCCAAGCTGCCCTGAAACAGACGCCACCCGCCACTTCGTCAGGCTCTCCCATGAAAATTTCTCTCGAGCGCGCCGCGCTTCTTAAAACCCTCGGTCACGTGCAAAGCGTTGTTGAACGCCGCAACACCATTCCCATTCTGTCGAACATCCTGATCCGCGCGCAGGGCAGCACGGTGACTGTGACTGCAACCGACATGGATGTCGAGATGAACGAAACCATAGCCGCCACTGTCGGCAAGCCGGGCGAGATCACCGTCAGCGCCCACATGCTGTATGACATCGTGCGCAAACTGCCGGATGACGCCAAGGTTGATATCGAACGCGGCGACAACAGCACGCAGGTCACGCTGAAGGCCGGCAAGTCGAACTTCAAGCTCGGCACGCTGCCTGTTGAAGATTTCCCACAGATGCGCGAAGACGCGCTGGCTGTGCGCTTCCAGATTCCGGCGACCGCCCTGCGCAGCATGATCGACCGCACCAAGTTCGCGATCAGCACCGAAGAAACACGTTACTACCTGAACGGTATCTACCTGCATGTCACCAAGTCGAACGGCCGCGATGTGCTGCGCGCTGTCGCCACCGACGGCCACCGCCTGGCCCGCGCTGAATGCGAAGCACCGAAGGGCACTGCCGAAATGCCTTCCGTCATCATCCCGCGCAAGACCGTACAGGAACTGCGCAAGCTGCTGGACGAAACCGATGACAGCATCGTCGTCGAACTGTCGGCCACCAAGATCCGCGCCACCAGCGGCATGGTAACGCTGACATCGAAGCTGATCGACGGCACATACCCGGATTACGAACGCGTCATCCCGACCGGCAATGACAAGGTTGCCACCTGCTCGACCCGCCAGTTCGCTTCGGCTGTCGACCGCGTTGCCACCATCAGCACCGAAAAGTCGCGCGCCGTGAAGCTGACGGTCAGCAAGGGCCAACTGGTCCTGACAGCTCAATCGCCGGAAGCAGGTAGCGCCACCGACGAACTGGATGTCGATTACAACGACAGCAAGATCGAAATCGGCTTCAACGCCAAGTACCTGCTGGATGTTGCCCAGCAGATCAGCGGTGAAACCACCCGCATCGTGCTGGCAGACGCCGGCGCCCCGGCGCTGATCGAAGACACCAGCGACCAGTCGGCGCTGTACGTGCTGATGCCGATGCGTGTCTGATGAGGGGATTTCTCCTCATCCTGCTAGCCTTGGCTGCCGGTTTTGCCGGCAGCTATCTCGCTCCGGCCAAAACCGCTGATGTCGCCGCGAAAGAAACGGCCTTTGAACGTGTGTCGCGTGACCGCGTTCTGCGTTGCGGCTATATGTACCGCGCGGGGTATTTTGAAAAAGACCAGACCAGCGGCCAGATGAAAGGCCTGATGCATGATGCATCTATGGCCATTGCTGACGCCGCCGGTCTGAAAATCGAATGGTCAGCCGAAATCGGTCTTGGTGACTCACTGGAAGCTCTGCGTACAGGTCGCGTTGATGCCATCTGCGGAGCGTTTGGTGAAAACGCCAAGCGTGCATGGGGTTCGATTGTCGCCGAACCCGTGGGCTATGTGCAGATGCGCGCCTATGTGCGGGCGGATGATGTGCGCTTTGATAATAACATCGCAGCCATGAATGATGCCTCTGTGCGTTTCAATGTCGTTGACGGTGAAAGCAGCCAGTTCGTCACTAAGGCCGAATTCCCGAATGCAACGCTGGTCAGCGTGCCGCAGTTGGTCGAGCACAGTGAACTGTTTGTCGGCATCGCGCAAAACAAAGCTGACGCCATCCTGTCAGATCCCGCGCAGGCCGGCCCCTTCATGAAGAACAGCCCCGGCAAGATCCGTGAAGTTGTTGCCCGTCAGCCCGTGCGTAGTTTCCCGTTCGGCGTTGCGGTTGCAAATACTGAACATGAACTGGCTAACCTGATTGGCGCCGCCACACGCGAGGTCATCCTGTCGGGTAAGATGGAAAAGGTTATGCAGGCCAACGAAACCTACCCCAATACATGGGGCCGCAACCTGCTGGTGCGTTAGGCCGCTTTCCCCTACAGTCAGCTTATGCCCTACCGCGTTACGCGCCTTGCCCTGACCCATTTCCGCAGTTATGCGTGGCTGGAACTTACGCCCGGTCCGGCGTCGGTGGCGCTGGCGGGGCCGAACGGCACGGGTAAAACCAACATCCTTGAAGCGATCAGCCTACTGATCCCAGGCCGTGGCCTGCGCCGCGCTGAATTGTCTGAAGTTAAACAGATGACAGCGGCGGCCGAGCAGCCCTGGGGTATCGTCGCCGCCGTTGAGGGCCCCGAAGGTACCCAGCAGCTGGCCACTGGGCGCGAGACATCGGCCGACAACGAAAAACGCACAGCACAGCTGAATAACAACCCAGCCAGCATATCGGACTTTGCCGATTACATCGCCTTGTCGTGGCTGACCCCGGAAATGGACCGCATGCTGGCCGAAGGCCCGGGCGACAAGCGCCGGTTCTTCGACCGCCTTGTGGCCGCCTTCGACCCCGCCCATACCGGCCGCCTGACACGCTATGAAAAGCAGCTGCGCGAGCGGGTCGCCCTGCTGACCCAGCCCGGCGGCTATGACCATACCTGGATGGAAACGCTGGAAGACGAACTGGCCGCCACGGCCGTGGCCATCGCCGCTGCCCGTATGCACCTGATGCAGGCGCTGAACGAGAAAGCCCCGGGCGTGGCCGGGCAGTTCCCCTGCGTTGACCTGCGCATCAAACACGGCATCGAAATCCAGCTGCGCGATAACCCGGCACTGACGGTGGAAGACAACCTGCGGGCCACGTTCGTGCGCACACGCGGGCGCGATGCGCAATACCAAACGGTGGAAGCCGGCGCACACCGCACCGATATTCAGGCATTCTACACCGCGAAAAACACACCGGCTGAAATGTGTTCAACCGGCGAGCAAAAAGCACTGATGATCACGCTGCTTCTGACCCACGCCAGCCTGGTTGCCGAGGCCCGCGGAGCCGCCCCGATTTTGCTGCTGGACGAGGTCGCCAGCCACCTTGATTCCGCCCGCCGTCAGGCATTATTCACAAGCCTTCACGCACTGGGTGCACAGGTGTGGATGACCGGCGTGGAAACAGGCCTTTTTAAAGGGTTTCCGGGGCCTCTGGTGACCTACCAGATTGGTGTGGGTAGTGCGAAAAAAGTGGTGGCGTCAGCGGCCTGAAAAGGGTAATTTTCAGGTCATGAATTCATCACTTTTTGATGTCGTTTTCTGATGACGAAACCCGCTGCGAAAGACACCATGGCAAGTTCAAAACAGGACAATAGTCCTAGCACTGATTCACCCCAATACGGCGCCGATTCCATCACCGTTCTGCGCGGCCTTGATGCCGTGCGCAAGCGCCCCGGTATGTACATCGGCGACACCGATGATGGCACCGGCCTGCACCACATGGTCTATGAAGTCGTCGATAACTCGGTCGACGAAGCGTTGGCGGGCCATGCGACCAAGGTCGAAGTCACGCTGAACGCAGATGGCTCTGTCACCGTTGCCGACGACGGCCGCGGCATCCCCGTTGATATGCACCCCGAAGAAGGCGTTTCGGCCGCTGAAGTCGTTATGACGCAGTTGCACGCCGGCGGTAAGTTCAACCAGAACAGCTATAAGGTGTCGGGCGGCCTGCACGGGGTCGGCGTATCTGTGGTTAACGCCCTGTCCGAGGTGCTGGACCTGCGTATCTGGCGCCAGGGCCAGGAATGGACCATGCAGTTCAAGCACGGCGAAGCCCAGGCTCCCCTGAAGGCCGTTGGCCCCGCCACTATCACCGGCACTGAAGTCACCTTCAAGCCATCGGCTGAGACCTTCACTAAGACCGAATTTGATTTCGATACATTGGAACATCGCCTGCGCGAGCTCGCCTTCCTTAACTCGGGCGTGCAGCTGGTCCTGACCGACAAACGTAGCGTTGATACCCGGCAATCGGTTTTCAAGTTTGATGGCGGCGTCAAGGAATTCGTCAGCTGGCTAGATCGTTCGAAAACCAGCCTGCAGAACAACGTGATTTACGCCAACAAGTCTTCGGAAGGCCCGAACGGCGAGATCGGCGTTGAAATCGCCCTGCAATGGAACGATGGCTATCACGAAACCACGCTGTGCTTCACCAACAACATCCCGCAACGCGACGGCGGTACACACCTTGCCGGCTTCCGCGCTGCCCTAACCCGCTGCATCAACAAGTACGCGGAAGAAAGCGGCCTGTTGAAGAAGGAAAAAGTATCCCTCAGCGGCGACGATGCCCGTGAAGGCCTCACCTGCGTGCTGTCGGTGAAAGTACCCGACCCCAAATTCTCCTCACAAACCAAGGACAAGCTGGTTTCAAGCGAAGTCCGTCCCATCGTGGAAACGCTGGTCGGTGATTACCTGCAGCAATGGTTCGAGGAAAACCCCGGCGAAGCCAAGAAGGTTATCAGCAAGACGATCGAGGCCGCGGCCGCCCGCGAAGCGGCGCGCAAGGCCCGCGAACTGACGCGCCGCAAGGGTGCGCTGGATATGGCATCGCTGCCGGGCAAGCTGGCCGACTGTCAGGAACGCGACCCATCGAAATCCGAACTCTTCATCGTCGAGGGTGACTCGGCCGGTGGCTCTGCCAAGCAGGGCCGCACGCGCGCAACTCAAGCGATTTTGCCGCTGCGCGGCAAAATCCTGAACGTGGAACGCGCTCGCTTCGACAAGATGCTGAGTTCTGCAGAAATCGGCACGTTGATCAGCGCGCTGGGCACCGGCATTGGCCGCGAGGAATTCGATCTGGCCAAGCTGCGCTACCACAAGATCATCATCATGACCGACGCCGACGTCGACGGCAGCCACATCCGCACACTGCTGCTGACGTTCTTCTTCCGCCAGATGCCGTCGCTGATTGAAAGCGGCTATCTGTATATCGCGCAGCCGCCGCTGTACCGCGTCAAGAAAGGCAGCGCCAAGGAACGTTACCTAAAAGACGACCGCGCGCTTTCAACATGGTTGATCGAACAAGGCACCGATGAGGCTACGCTGACACTGGCTGGCGGCCAGCAGATTTCAGGCACCGCGCTGCAGGAACTGGTGACCGAGCTGAACACGCTGGTCGGCCCGCTGGAAACACTGGCCCGCAAGATCGGCAGCCGCAAGGTTGTCGAGCAGGCGGCCGTGCTGGGCTTCCAGAACCCGTTAGCCCTCGCCCAGCGCCTGAACGAGATCACCGACAGCCATAACTGGACAGACAGCTCGAACGGCGTGCTGGCCGTAACCGAGAAGCGTTACGGTGTCACGCAAACCTATAAATTTACGCCGGATATTCTGGCCACGACGGAAGCGCGCCGCGTCAACGATATGGCCGCCGATTTGAAGGATTTCTTTGACAAGCCAGCCACGTTCACCAACAAGGCCGGCACGCAAACCATCAACGGCCCGCTGCAACTGGTGGAAACCGTGCTGGAACGCGGCCGTCATGGTGTTGCGCAACAGCGTTACAAGGGTCTTGGCGAAATGAACCCCGACCAGCTGTGGGAAACCACGCTGAACCCCGACAATCGTACACTGCTGCAAGTGAAGATGACGCACGCAGACGACGCTGAACAGATCTTCAGCACGCTGATGGGCGACGTTGTCGAACCGCGTCGCGATTTCATTCAGGCCAACGCTCTCAACGCCGCCGTCGACGCCTAATCTCCATCCGGAGTCCTCATGCGTACCTTCCTTCTTGTCCTACTCGCACTAGCGGCTGGCTTCGCTGGGGCGTGGCTGTTCAATAAAGAAGCGGCGAAAGAAACCGCCGCCATCGAGTCGGTATACGACCGCGTCATGCGTACAGGCACAATCCGCTGCGGTTATCTGTCATCCACTGTCTTTCTGGAAATTGATGTCAACCGTAATCAGCTGCACGGCATCGTTTATGACTATATGGAACAGCTGGCGAAGAACCTTGGCCTGAAGGTGGAATGGACGGAAGAACTGGGCCGCGGCGACTTTGGCCCTGCCCTGCAGGCCGACCGCATCGACGCCTATTGCACGGCGATGTCGATCAGCGCCGAACGCGCCAAAGCCGCTGATTATACAATGCCCTATATCGGCAACATCTTCTGGCTTTATGTGCGACAGGATGACAACCGTTTTGATGGTAATATCGAAAAAATAAACGATCCTTCTGTGAAAATCGTTGCCATCGAAGGCGATATCTTCGGCAAGATCGCCCGCCAGCACTTTCCCAAAGCCACGCTGACAGAGCTTGTACAGTTGTCACCGGATACCGACCCATTGCTATATGTCGCCACGGGTAAGGCCGATGTTGTCATCGCAACTCACTTTGTCGGCAAGCGCTATGATAAACTAAATCCCGGGCAAGTCCGCCATGTGCGCACGCTAGAACCGTTTGTGGTCTCGCCCTTCGCTATCCCTATCAAGCATGGCGAAACAAAGCTGAAACGCGTGCTTGATCTGGCAACGCAGGAAATGATCTACAACGGCCAGCTGGATGCGATTATCGACAAATACGATGAAAGCCCGCCCATCTTCGTGCGCCCGCACCTTATGGCCAACTAGAGGTACATATGAAGAAAGCGCTTCTTGTCCTTTTGTGTCTTGCTGCCGGTTTCTTCGGTGCCACAGTGGCCGTGCGCACCTATACGCCCGGCATCAGCCACGAAAGCGCGTATGACCGCGTGATGCGCACTGGCACGCTGCGCTGCGGCTATTTCTTATGGCCCAAGTTTGTAGATAAAGACCCGAATACCGGCGCGCTGTCAGGCATCGCATTTGATGTTGCTGAAAGTGTTGCACAAAAATTCGGCCTGAAGGTTGAATGGACTGAAGTTGCTATTGGGAGCGAAGTTGAAGCCTTGCAGACAACCAAAGTAGACGCCATCTGTGCCGCCAACGGCCCATTTAACTGGAAAAGTGCAGCATATGAAGATTTCGTCACGCCGTTTGCCAAGTTCCGTATTGATGTTTATGGCCGCGCGAATGAAACTCGGTTCAAAATCCCGGCCGACCTGAACAGCCCGGATGTCACATTCTCGGCGCTCGATGGCGATCTCAGTACAGTCTATGCTGTAGAGAGTTTCCCGCAAGCCAAGATGCTAAGTCTACCGAATATGGCTGACCCTAGCCTGCTGGTGCTAAATGTTATTGATAACAAGGCTGATGTCGTTCTAGTTGATCCCGTTACTGTCAGCATGACCGAAGCTCAGTATCCAGGCGCCATCAAGCCACTGTTTGCAAGGCCCTACGGCTTTATCCCAACGGGCATGAGCGTTGGCAAAAACCAGCACGCCCTGTTGCAAATGCTGAATCAGGGCATGGAAATACTGTTTGATGTCGGGATTATGGATAAGATCCTGGATAAATATGACCCTGAGCGCAAACTGGCCGTGCGCCGCGACGCGCCGGAGTGGGAACAATAATGTCCGCTACCGCCCTTCAGCAAGCCATGGAAGCCCACCAGCAGGGCGATATCGGCCGTGCTGTGCTGCTGTATGAAACAATTTTAGCCGACAATCCCAAAGATATCGATGCGCTGAACCTGCTGGGCAGCCTGCGCCACACGCAGGGCCGCAGTGAAGAAGGCCTGAACATGATCCGGCAGGCGCTTGTGCTCGATGCCAACAACCCGCCCGCATGGTTCAACATGGGCATGATCTTCTTCGATCACCGCCAGTACAAGGAAGCGGCTGCCGCTTTCATGGAAGCCGCCAAGCGCGCGCCTACGCGGGTTGATTTCTGGCTGGCGCTCGGCCGCGCCTACACCGAAGGCGGCGAGAATAACGCCGCACTGGCCACGTTTGAAAACCTTGTCACGCTGGCGCCGCAACTGCCCGCCGCATGGCTGGAGCTGGCGCAGGCGGAAGAGCGCGCCGGCCTGTTCGAAGAAGCGCGCACCAATGCCGAGAAGGCGCTGGAGTTGGCCCTGGCGCAAGCCGATGCGGATGCGCGCCGCCAGGCATTCGCGCTGATCGCTGCTGTTGATAAACACCTGCTGCAGCCCCAACGTCAGTGGGACTGGGCCGTGCGCCATACTACTATTGCGCCAGACGACCCCGCCGCGTGGACTGCGCTTGGCCGCATCGCGCTGGCCCATTCACGTAATATGGAAGCCGAAGGCTACTTCGCCAAGGCGCAGCAGCTTGACCCGGCGCAGCTGGATGCGCGTTGGTTCCGCACGTTCGCACTGGTGCTGCCGATTTACGAAAGCACGGCGCAGATAAAAGAACACATGACGCGCTATACGCAGGCCGTGCGCGACCTGCATGCCTTCGTCAAAACCCTGCCCGACGGCGCTCTACAGGGTGTGGAAGATCTGTTCAACATGGCTTACCCATTGTTCCTGGCCTATACCGGCGAGAATATCACCGAAGCCCAGCGCGTGACCGGCGAGTTGTTCAGCGATGTTCTGGCACGCCGCTTCGGCGCACACCGCCTGCTGACGGTTCCCGAACGCGACGCCCGCAATACGGATGGCAAAACCCGCCTTGCCTTCGTGTCAGAAACGTTTTTCTACCACTCCAATATGAAGCTGCGCCGCAGCTGGCTGAAACGGCTCGACCGCAGCCGGTACCACATCACCTGCTATCACGTCGGCACGCGCATTGACGCCTACACAAAGCAAATTGCCGACATGGTGGACGAACTGCACCATTACCCCGACGATTTCAACGGTGTTCTGGCGCGCCTGCGTGCCGACCAACCCGATATCATCCAGTATACGAACGTCGGCCTGAAACCGCTCACCATAAAGTTGGCCGCCCTGCGTCTGGCTCCCGTTCAGTGCACGACATGGGGCCACCCGGTCACCAGCGGCCTGCCGACGATGGATTATTACCTTTCGAGTGAACTGATGGAGCCCGAAGGCGCTGCCGCGCATTATACCGAAACACTGGTCAGCCTGCCCGGCCTGTCGGTTGTTCCGCAACCTATCTTCAATGTCTCCGACCGCATCTATCAGGACATGGCTCGCGCCGACTTTGGCCTGACCGATACAGATGTCTTTTATTTGTGTCTGCAGTCAGTGCAGAAATACCTGCCCGAGTTCGATAATGTGCATGCGGCGATTGCCGAAAAAGTACCGAACAGCAAATTCGTGTTCATCAACCACGCCGAAAATGCCGCCGTTGCCGACGTGTTCCGCCACCGCATGGAACAGCCGTTCCGCGATCACGGGCTCGACCCCGACAAACACCTTATCTTCCTGCCTTTTCAGGAACAGGACGGCTATCGCGCACTGCACATGTTGGCCGATATCACACTGGATAGTTTGGGCTGGTCGGGCGCCAACACCACGTTTGAGGCGCTGGAGCTGGGCGGGCTCGTTGTGACGCAGGCCGGGCGTTTTATGCGCGGCCGTCACACGTCCGGCTGCCTGCAGCTGATGGGCGTTCCCGAACTGATCGGCAGCACCGTGCAGGATTATATTGATATTGCAGTTAAACTGGGTAATGACCCCGCGCAACGCACAGCGCTTCGCGCAAAACTTCAGGCTGCCCTACCGGCATTACACGCCGATCCAGGCGTGGGTGAGCGCCTGAACACCTTCTATGCCGACGCTTACGAGTCGTGGATTAAAACTGGCCGCTGATGCTGCCGCCGCTTTGCGGTGACGGTGACTGGGGCGGCGCATTCAGCACCGCGCCGGCCGCAGAGACATCGTTCTTCACGCTTTCCATCAGCCCGGCCGCGATTTCCTTGTTGATGTTAATCAACACGCTTAACAATCGCGGTTCGTGATTACCGATCGCCTTAAGACTGCGGCGGTCGACATAAATGCTAAGCCCCTTCAGGGTCTGCTTCAGCGCGTGCGGCAGTTTGTTGTCTTCTTCCATCATCGCTGCCTGGAACAGGGTCCAAAGCTGCTGGTTCTGGCGTACTGCATCGCTGTAATCAAGGTACGAGGCACCGGGTTTCTGCATTTCTTCCATCAATGCCGCCATGCGCAACAAGGCCCGCGCTTCCGACAAACGTATGTCTTCCTGCTGCTCCTGCTGTTTCTGGTATGCGCCGTATGGATTATTTGCCATCTATACCTCTCCCTCAACCTGTGCGTCCGCTCCCAACAGCGCCGCATAGGGTACGGCGCTATCAACCGGCTTTTCAGGGCTTCCCAGCAGGCCTTGCGCCAGCTTCAGGGCCTTGAAACTGTCGCCGGCTTCCAGCAGCGCGGCGATATCGTTGATGCGGGGCGCCAGGGCCGGGTACAGACGCGCAAAACTGCGCAGCGTATCCATCACCATGTGGTCGATCTTCTGGCCTTTGCCCTTAAAGCAATACAGAACCTGCAGCAGGAAATAGACGCTGGCGGCGTCGCTTTCATCTTTCTGGTCGGGGTTCATCATATAGCTGTCACGCAGCACAGGGCCGTCGGACAGGATCAGCAGGTCGGCCGGGCGGGTGCCCACGTTTTTCAGCACGGCACCGCCGGCGAAAATCTTGGCTTCGGGTTTGACACGGATTTTGAGAGGCATGTGCGCTAGACTCCTTCCAGCATTCAACCGACTTACTGTCGATCACTAAACTAACTTCGATTCTACTGTACTTACCTAAACAAACTCTATAGAAGAAATGGGCGGCCCGAGGGCCGCCCATCCTTTTAGCCTTATTAGAACAGACGCAAGATAGCTTGCAGCTGTTGGCCTGAGATGCCGAGAGACACGACACCAAGCTGCAGGCGGGCCTGCAGGGCTTGAAGGTTCGCGCCTTCCTCGTTTTCGTCGGCCAGCACCAGGTTATCCGAAGCAACCTGAAGCGTGTTGATAAGGGTATCGGTAAAGTCTTGACGCGTTTGGATAAGCGTCGCGTTGTTACCGAAGCCCGAGGCCGTTGTACGCAGGGTCGACAGGGCGGCCGAAAGGTCGGTCACCGAGGCGTTAATCTGCGCGTCACCTGACCAACCCGTAGCAGCTGCCACGATGTTCAGACCGCCCGAGCCAACATAGGTGTTGACCGCGGCGACTGTCAGTTCGATAGCCGTGCTTTCGTTGAAGTTGACGGTCAAGTTACCGCTCGACAACAGGTTCACACCGTTGAAGGTCGCGTCGGCAACAAGGCTGTTGATCTGGGTCAGCAGCGCGTTGAACTGCGAGGCGAACGCTGTACGTTCGTCCGCATCGGTCGTGTTCAGCGCCGAAACCGTGATACCTTGTGCCTGCTGAACGACGGCGGTAATCGCGTCGATCGCGTTTGACACCGCGTTCAGTGTCTGCAGCGCGGTACCAAGGTTTTCCTTAACCGATGCGAAGTCGTTCGCACGGTTCAAGAAGCCCTGGCTGCTGAAGAACGCCGAAGCGCCATCAATAGCGGTGTTGACCCGCTTACCGGTGGCCAGACGATTCTGGGTGCGGGCAAGCGCATCGGTGGTGTCTTTCAACGACAGCAGGTTCGCCCGTGCTGAAGCCGAAAGCGAGATTGAATTGGTAGCCATAGAGTGTACTCCTTACGGTTGCAGCGGACTCCTTCCGCCTTTTTATTTGCCAGACCATCCGGCAAACCGACCCACTGCAAACATACGAATGCCGTAGATACGCGCGAATGATTTGCGATAAACGTGCCAACATGCTGGTTAATTTGGCTTTTTAAGAACAGTAAAACATCTCAAACACATACGGGCATGCACCATAGTTCATGTTAACATTTGCCGGTTGTAAATGCCCTAACCGGCAAAAAATGCCGGCAAAAATTTCCTAGCAGATCGAAAATCGGCAAATTATTCCTGCAGCATGCGTCGAAGTGTTACTAAGTTATTAAAACAAAAACCTATGCTTTTGTTTTCGTTGTCTTCGTTGTGGTGATTATTTTTCCCCCAGATTCGAAATTGGCTTGGCGTTTGCATATATCATGTTGGGTTTAGGTAAGTGTATTCGAGAACGTGCACGAAGATGCTGATTTAAAGGCGTTTTTACTTGTTTCGTGCGACTATTTCGAGTACATTATAAATAAGGGTCGCGTGCCATGGCACGCAAATGGAGGCGATTATGCTTAGCGCAGTTACAAGCGTCGGCGATGCAAAAGTAAGCGATGCTGCTGCTTCGCGCGCCGTGGCTCGTCCCGCACCGGCACCGGTTCAGGCAGCTCCTGAAACGGTTCTGCAAAAGCCAGGTGATGTGCCGCAGCCGATTAGCCCACGCATTGTCCAGGATAGTCTGGCCGGTGCGGTGGTTACAGAATTCGTTGGCAGCAACGGCGAAGTTTCCCAACAGGTCCCTTCGCAAGCTGCACTGGCCTATCTGCGCGCTGGTCTGACAGCGCAGGGTGCGCCTGTCGACAAGCCTGACGAGGAAAAGCCGGCAACCGTCTAACGGTACTGGTGGTTTGGGACTGGTATGGCAATATGGGCCTCGAATAATATTCGGGGCCCTTTTCCATGTTTAAACGTCTTCTTTCACTTGTCCTTATCATTGTGATCAGCGCCGGCACCGCATGGTATGTCGGCCAGCGCGGTGAAAAGGCCTCTGCCACAGCGCAGGATACGCTGGCCCGCGTGCTGGAAACCAAGACGCTTCGCTGTGGCTTTGTCGATTACGAGCCCGCCAACTTCCGCGATGCCAAGACCAATGAGATGAAGGGCATCCTGTACGAGGTGGCCGAAGAAATAGGCAAAGAACTGGGCCTGAAAATCGAGTGGGTACAGGCCGGCGGCTGGGCCACTTATATCTCAGACTTGACCGACGGCAAGTTCGATATGTTCTGCGGTGCCGCATGGGCCATTCAGGTGCCGGAAATGACTCGCCTGATGGCGACCGTTCCTGTCTATTATTCAGCTGTCAGCGCATGGGTGCGCGCCGATGATAGCCGTTTTGACAGTACGCTGGCAAACGTCAACAGCCCTGATGTGACGATTGCGGCCACCGACGGCAGTGCGCCCAGCATTATCGCGGCCAAGCGCTTCCCGAATGCTAAAATCTACTCGCTGCCGGAAATGGCCGCCTATGCCGCCAACCTGCTGAGTGTCGCCGAGAAAAAGGCCGATATCGGTTTTGTCGAAGCCTACTTCGGCGCCCAGTACAGCGTGGCCAACCCTGGCACCATCAAGAATATCACGCCGGACAACCCGTTACAGATCAACCCCAATGTGTTCGAAGTCCGCAAGGGCGATCATAACCTGCTCAGCATGGTCAACATGATGCTGGAAGTGATGCACAACAATGGCCGTATCGATGCGATCATCGCCAAGTACGAACCGGCGCCGCATACGTTCTGGCGCCGCGCACCCAGTTTTCAAAGATAATTAGCTGGTATGCAGTGACGCTGTTTTAACGACAGTTACTGATCGACCTGGTCATTGCGGTAGGTGCTTATTTCTGCATTCCGCTCGGCGTTCATCTGCTCCAGTGCGTCCTGCAGCGCTTTCAGCGTCTCCAGATTCTCGGCCAGTGGGTCGGCCTTGGTCGGTGCGGGTTGCGGTTCGGCTTTCACCTGTTCAACCACGGCCGGCGGCGGCGCCAACTGTGCAGCAGTCGACTCGATCGTCGGCGGAATAACGGGCTGGCTGTCGGCGCGCTGCACGGGGCCTGGCAGCAAAGGAATGCGAACATTCAGTTTCTGTTCCGGCTCGTCCACCGGGTTCAGCAGCTTGCGCTGCTCGGCTTCATGCTGCAGGCGTTCATCCAGCGTCATGGCGCGCGTCAGGCCGCGCTCCAGCACATAAGCACCCAGCGGCTGCCAGCCTGAGGCCAGTGCGGGGTCTGCGACCGATGGTGGCTCCCCGGTAATTCTGTAACTGTGACCCTGCGGCAGGGCACCGCCCCCGGCAACCGAAAGGACAATCGCCAATGCTATATATATACCCTGCCTGGGAGTCAGGTGAATGCGGCGCCTGGCTGCAGCCGGCGCTTCAGAAACTTCTTCAGAAACAGGTGTTTCTTCTGCCGTCATGGCAAATCCCCTTATGCCTAATTTTAGGTTAAGAGGCCTAACAATTGGTTACGAAAAATCCTGCGCGACTATCGCGGAATCGATACGCTTCGACTGTACCGTTATGTTTTAGTGAAGTGTTTTGCGTTCATGCGGACAGTCCAGCGAGAATGCCGGCACGGCAACCTCGAACATGTCACCTGCGGCATTCTGCATCGTGTAGCTGCCGACCATGATACCTGACGGCGTATCAAGCGGCGTACCGCTTGTGTATTCAAAATGATCGCCAGGCTCCAGAACAGGTTGCTGGCCAACAACGCCGACACCCTGAACGGTTTGTGCACGGCCGAATGCATCGGTCACCTGCCAGCGGCGTGTTTGTAAAGTCACGCGTGTGTCGCCGCGGTTTTCGATGCGGATATGATACGCCCACACAAACTTCTGCGCATCCGGATCCGACTGCAGTTCCAGATACGTCGGCTCGACCGTCACCGTGATGTCGCGCGTGGTTTTTGTAAACATTGTTTCCATGACCCTTGTTATACACCAAATTTCTGAAAGTAATTTCTTGGCTGATTTGCCCCTGCTGCCAATGATTCGTAGGGCCTTTGGTTGGGGACTTTTTGAAAATTGTGGTGGATAGATTGCTTCCTAGTTATGCACAGAGTGTCCACATACACCGCAGTTATCCGCGTCAATCCGATGAAACCATGCGTTGCTTTTTATCCACAACAACCATCGCGCGTGACTGATTCTACGACTGTTTTCTTTAATCGGGATTCGAATCATGTTAGCTCTTTTCGTCATTCGAGACACGCGCAGTTCCCGCGCAGCCCCTTCAGGAGTCGCCCCTCATGTCGCTACCGCCCAAAGGCACATCGCCCTCGACCAAAGGCAGCCTTAGCCCGATTATCAAACTGACACCTTCTTCTGTTTCTCCCACCAATCTCTCGAACACCAACATCCGTGTTGAAAACGCCGCCGACATTCCCGGCATTGAAAAGCTTTATGTCAAAAGCTTCGGCGCCGCCCATCCTTCCAGTCCCGTCAGCTATCTGCGCGACAGCACCATGCCGGTTGCCGACCTGTGCCTGATTGCCGAAGATTACGGCGAAGTCGTCGGCACGCTGCGTTTCTGGCCGGTGATGATCGGTCCGGTAACGCCGGCACTGCTGCTCGGCCCGAGTGCCGGGGCTCCCGGATTCCATTCGCGCGGTCTTGGCGCACAGATGATCAACCTTGGTCTCGGCCGCGCGCGTGATCTGGGTCACAAGATTGTGCTGCTGGTTGGCGATGGTCCGTACTACGGCCGCTTTGGCTTCACACGCCACCTGACACAAGGCGTACTGCTGGCAACCCCCGTCGAACCCGAGCGTTTCCTAGGCCTTGAACTGGTGCCCGGGGCCATGCAGGGCGCCAACGGCGACGTTCGTCCGGTCATGATGGTGGATAATGGCGTTACCGAAACCGGTATGCGCGTTCGTCGCACCGCCCGCGCCTAGGTTTTCACGCTCCCATGCCTCTGCACCCGCTGCACGACCTGCGTCAGCAGATCAACGCACTGGACGACGCTGTCCTTGCCCTATTAGGCAAGCGCTATGCCCTGCTGGCCGAAGTTGTGAATGTGAAGGTCGCCAACGGCCTGCCCTCGCCCGACCCGGCACGCGTCGCTGAAGTGATTGACCGTAACGTGCTAACCGGCGCACTGCATGGCCTGCCCGAAGACATGGTGCGCCGCATCTGGGAAGCAATCATCGACGCCGCGCACGATTACGAAATCCCGCGCATGGAAGCCCGGCAGAAGAAGTAATACTTCTTATTCCTTATCGAACTTGCTGAGTGACTTCGGGTACATCCCGGCAGCGCCGTTCTTTTCCAGAATACGGTCAACCGTGCCGTCGTACTGCATTTCCCGGATGGCGTTGTCGAACAGCGACTTCAGGCGGTTTTCGCCGCCCGGCACCATCATCACGTCGGGCAGGATGCTGACCGGGTCATTGGGGAACATCATTTTCAGCGCGCCCGGGTTCTTGTTCAGGAAGTCGGCAACACTGGCATAGTCCATCACCACGAAATCCAGCTTGCCGGCCTTCAGGGCCTCGAACAGGTCGGATGAGGGCATCAGCTCGGGAATGGTGAAGGTTTTGGCCTTGGGGAAGCGTATGGCAATAGCCTTGCCTTCGGCCGAGCCATCCACATGGCCCGCTGTCCATGCCGGGTCATCCAGCGTGTCGATAGTTTCTGGGTTGCGCGTATCGTCGCCGCGCATCCACACGAAGGTCGGTGAATAGAACAGCGGCACGGTGAAGTATACATACTTGCTGCGGCTGGTGTTGGCCCAATACCCCGCGCAGGCTGCGTCCACGCGCTTTTGCTCCAGCGCTTCGGTAACGGTGCCCCAGCCCAGCTCTTCTACCCATTCGATCTTCAGGCCATAGCGCTTCGCCAGCTCGACCATCATATCGCCGACGATGCCGCCCTTCTCGCCTGTGTTCGGATCAACCTTGAATAACGGTGGCCATACCGAATACCCGCAGCGCAGAACGCCTGATTTCATCACACGGTGGTAAACCTCATCAGCCTGCGGGGCCGATGATGCATTGCTGCCCTGCTGATCACAGGCAGCCAACAAAAGAAGTGCTGCAAGAAGGAAAAGCTTTTTCATCGGGGTCTCCTTTATAACTGCGCGCACCTTAGCACGGCACAGCGTGCTCGCCAGACGCTGGCGACTCACCCGCCCCCTGATTCATGACCAGAATCAGCCTGTGCCCCGCTCCGGTTGTCTGCCTACACATCCACAGGTTGTGGATAACTTGACTAAATTCCTATCGTGCTAGCAATTCTGCGCCCTGCAAAAGGCCGATGGGCAGCAGGGCGGACTATATCCCTACAGTTACTACATATAGTGTGCATCTTCAAGAAACCGCACTATATGTTGCCAAGTATATAAGCAATAAAATTACGCAGACCACGAAAACGAAATTGTCCCGGTTTTCCTGAATTTTTCGGTTAACATCAAAAAACGTTAATGTTTACGGGCTCAAAAATGGCTTCTTTGAGGCGTGACAGGTCACAGTTTTATGATAGCCTAAATATTGTCACTGGATTCACCACAACTGAGTCTGATGACGCTTCCATACACTACCCACCATATATGGTATATGGTGGTTGTTTTAGATACTAAACCTTGGGGTGAGTTGGCCCCGAGCGGTAAATTTTTCGGTTTTTCTCAGGGGTGGGAAGAACTACTTAAGATGAGAGGAGAAACCCAATGCTTGATGTCGTACAGGTTCAACACGGTGCCAAGGTTGTCGTCGATCGCTCTCGGAATGCCAAACTGACCAAATTCGGTATGGATACCCTGGCCGACCGCTACCTGCTGCCCGGCGAAGACCCGCAGGACATGTTCGCCCGCGTCGCCATGGCCTATGCCGACGATACGGCCCATGCCCAGCGCCTGTATGACTATATAAGCAACCTGTGGTTCATGCCGGCCACCCCCGTGCTGTCGAACGGCGGGACCGATCGCGGCCTGCCCATTTCATGCTTCCTGAACGAAGTGCCCGACAGCCTTGAGGGCATCGTCAATATATGGAGTGAAAACGCGTGGCTGGCAGCGCGCGGCGGCGGCATCGGCACCTATTGGGGCAACTTGCGCTCGATCGGTGAAAAGATTGGCCAGGTCGGCAAGACATCCGGCGTCGTACCTTTCATGAAGGTGATGGACAGCCAGACGCTGGCGATCTCGCAAGGTTCACTGCGTCGTGGTTCGGCTGCCGTGTACCTTGATGTGCACCACCCTGAAATTGAAGAGTTCATCGAAATCCGCCGCCCCACTGGTGGTGATACCAACCGCAAAACGCTGAACCTGCACCACGGCGTTCTGGTGCCCGACGCGTTCATGCGCGCTGTGCAGAATGACGAGGAGTGGGCACTGATCTCGCCGAAGGATGGCCACATCATCCGCAAGATCAACGCACGCCAGCTGTGGATCCGCATCCTGACGGCGCGCGTTGAAACCGGCGAACCGTACCTGATCTTCAGCGATCATGTGAACCGCGCGATTCCCGAACACCAGAAACTGGCCGGCCTGACGGTCAAAACCAGCAACCTGTGCAGCGAAATCACGCTACCAACCGGTATCGACCGCTTCGGCAAGAACCGCACGGCTGTGTGCTGCCTTAGCTCGCTCAACCTTGAAACCTACCTTGAATGGCAGAACCACCCGACACTGGTGGAAGACTGCCTGCGCTTCCTTGATAACGTGCTGCAAAGCTTTATCGAACAATCGATGCAGATATCAGGCGGCCACAGCAATGCGGCGTACTCAGCCATGCGTGAACGTTCGGTGGGTCTGGGCGTCATGGGCTTCCACTCGTTCCTGCAGTCGCAGAACGTGGCGATGGAATCGGTTATGGCCAAGGTCTGGAACACCAAGATGTTCTCGCAGATCAAGCGCCAGGCCGACGCCGCGTCGCAAAAGTTGGCCGCCGAACGCGGCGCTTGCCCCGATGCTGCCGACTACGGGATCAACGAGCGCTTCTCGAACAAGCTGGCGGTTGCACCAACGGCAAGCATCAGCATCATCTGCGGCGGTTCAAGCCCGGGCATCGAGCCAATGGTCACCAACAGCTATACGCACAAAACGTTGTCGGGCAGCTTCCCGGTCCGCAACAAGTGGCTGATGCAGATCCTTGAAGCGCATGGCAAGAACGATGACGACACATGGAGCTCGATCACGCTGAAGGGCGGCTCGGTCCAGCACCTCGACTTCCTGACCGATCAGGAAAAGATGGTGTTCAAGACCGCGTTCGAACTCGACCAGCGCTGGATCATCGAACTGGCCGCCGACCGCACGCCGTACATTTGCCAGGCGCAGTCGCTCAACGTGTTCCTGCCGGCCGACGTGCATAAGAAGGACCTGCACCAGATCCACATGATGGCGTGGCAGCGCGGCGTGAAGACGATGTATTACTGCCGCTCGAAGTCGCTGCAACGCGCTGAAAGCAGCTTCACCAGCGATCTGGTGAAAGACGCCGGCAAGCGTGCCGTTGAAGAAAAACAAAAAGAGCCGTACCTGCCCCTGCAGGAACTGGGCGGCGCAGCGGCCAAAGAAGAAGAAAATAAATACGAGGAATGTCTGGCCTGCCAATAAAAGGCAAGCCGCCCCACTTTATTCTTCCAATCAGGGAATAAAGTGGGGTAACAAACCCGCCTATTCGTTCTATGTATGGAGTTCACTTTTATGACATTTGCAGCCGCCAAGATGGAAGATACCCAGCACCTTTGCCAACTGATGACGCCGAACCCGGTTTACAAGCCGTTCAAGTATCCGTGGGCTTATGAAGCATGGCTGAAACAGCAGCAGCTGCACTGGTTGCCGGAAGAAGTGCCGATGACAGACGACGTCAAGGACTGGCAAAAGAAGCTGACCGCTGCCGAGCGCAACCTGCTGACCCAGATCTTCCGCTTCTTCACGCAGGCCGACGTTGAAGTGAACAACTGCTACAACAAGCAGTACAGTCAGGTATTCCAGCCGACCGAGATCGTCATGATGCTGACGGCGTTCGCAAACATGGAAACCGTGCATGTGGCCGCCTACAGCCACCTGCTCGACACCATCGGCATGCCCGAAACCGAATACTCGGCCTTCATGAAGTACAAGCAGATGAAGGACAAGTACGATTACATGCACACCTTCAGCGTCGATAACCCGTTTGAAATCGCCAAAACGCTGGCCGCTTTTGGCGCGTTCACCGAAGGCCTGCAGCTGTTTGCTTCGTTCGCGATCCTGATGAACTTCCCGCGCTTCGGTAAAATGAAGGGTATGGGCCAGATTGTCACCTGGTCAGTGCGCGATGAAACCCTGCACTGCCAGTCAATCATGCGCCTGTTCAAGACCTTCGTTCAGGAAAACCCGCAGATCCAGGGACCTGAACTAGACCAGGCGCTGCTGGAAGTCTGCGACACGATCGTCGAACACGAAGATGCATTCATCGACCTCGCCTTCGAAATGGGTGGCATCGAAGGTCTAACCAGCGACGAAGTGAAGGCTTACATCCGCTACATCGCCGACCGCCGCCTGGGCCAGCTAGGCCTGAAGCCGCTGTATGGCACCAACAAGAATCCGCTGCCGTGGATGGATGAGATGATGAACGGTGTTGAACACGCCAACTTCTTCGAAGCCCGCGCCACCGAATATTCAAAGGCCGCCACCCAAGGCACATGGGAAGAGGTTTTTTAAAGTTTATGTAGTCGCTCCAGACACAAAAAAGGCCGGGAAGAAATTCCCGGCCTTTTTATTTCTGTCACAAGATTTAATCTGCCAGTTCCATGAAGGGAGACTCATACGCACGCAGCTCAGGCGGGCCGCTGCATGACCTGACTTTCACCGAGCAATACCACGGCATCGGGCCCATGTTGCCAATCGTCCGCGAGTCCCTGACGGTGACGCGTGTGATACAGGCCCCGGTACTGATGGCAACACCTTCGGCAGGGCACGGCGGCAGATCAATGAACATCCGCACGATGCGCCCAACTGAATAGGTGGCAAGCTCTACCCTCTCTGCAGGCGTCAGTGATCCCAGTTCAGCAGCGGCGCGTACGCGCTCAGCACAGGCGCCTTCCCAGCTTTCATACCAGCCAAAGAAATTCCACTCCTCATTGGTCGGCACACAGGTTTCTGCCTCGA
Organism: Bdellovibrionales bacterium; assembly: GCA_050248995.1. GTDB lineage: Bacteria > Pseudomonadota > Alphaproteobacteria > JAIXQD01 > JAIXQD01 > JBFWRI01. The sequence continues at coordinate 37,877 of JBFWRI010000008.1, read as the reverse complement.
TAACCGGTGGGTCTTCTTCCGGCAGCACCGGCTCATCGGGGGTTTCAGGCACTTCAGGCTCTTCAACCGGTTCGCCATCGCGCACAACACCCTGCCCGGTCCATACACCATCCTGGCAGACGAAAATCTCGCTAACGGTCTCGGTGGACGCATCTGCCAACGTGAAGACGTGGCTTAGCGAACGTACACCCAGCATATTGCCTGCGCCGACACGGCCCGTATCAAGATCAAAACTCGCCGACTGGCCGTCTGATGCTGTCAAACTCACGGTGCGGGCCGGGCAGCATCGCGCACGGGTAATAAGTGCAGGCGCGTGATTCAGGAACGCAGCCCATTCAGTGCTGCTGCGGTAGGGCACAAGGTAAACCTTGTTATCGGCGTTATCCAGCCAGCGGCACTGGCCCCATTGGTCGACCAGAACGTTCTGGGCACCAACGCTCAATGCACCACCGTTGCTGATGCTCATATTGCGGTCTTGTTGCAGATCATTGCGTACGGGGTAATTAGAAAGCCCTTGCTGCTCCTGAGCGTGCGCAATGGAACCAACAAAAATGCTGTACAGAAGCAGTAACGCCACACCAGACAGGTTGGGCACAGCTATAATGTTTTTCCGTGTCATGAACCGCTTCATGATTTCCTACATACCAAAGCTCATGCCGCACAGGCCGCCATCCTGCGATACGCACGACGCCGTATCGCCCTCAGGGCCCATACACGTCCACGTGTGGCGAACGGTCGGGCCAAACAGAACCTGCTCGGCCGGCGGAATATTATACGTTGTCACTGTGCTGGGCGTGCCAAGGACACAACGCGCCTCAAGGGGCGGGATGCTGCCGCAATACCCGGCACCACACACAGGGCGCACCGGCGCCATGACGCGCACTTCGCTCCAGACCTTGCCGTTACCCCAACCCTTCTCAAGCTGGCTCTGCCACGGCGTGAAGTTGTTCTTCATCCAGCGGCCGCTGCGGCCATACTCGATCGCCATTTGCTTGGTGCTGCCATCGTAATTAAGCTTGATGGTGATGTTCTGCGACAAGTCTTCCGGACGACCGCTGACCAGAGCCACGGTTGACTGGGTGATGGTTTTCGACTGACTGACGTTGCGGTCGGTGATTACCATCTTGATTGCCGCTACGCTTCCCGTAGCGCCGTACGTAGGCGAAGGATATCCAACATCATAAATGTAACTTGGCATTGTCGGGCTCGCCACATGGTGGGCGTACTCCTTCGTACGCAGGCCGCCCCATGGGTCAACCGGCAAGATAACCAGCACAGGGCCCGCGGGCGCACGGCTCATCACATCCGCCAGATCGAATACCGACTTGGCACCATCCAGGCCCGTATCGTGCGAGGCGATCGAACTGCACCACATGCCATCGTGCGATGCGCGATTCATCGGTTGCACGATGCCCGGGCCATTTTTTGGCGTTACGCAAGATGTGCCATCGCTGACACACGACTTCACGGCACCCATCACCGCTTCGCAGCTGCTGGCAAAAACGAATTCGTCAAAGTCGGTCGATGGCGGACAGATATCCTCGTCGCCACCCACATCAACTGTTTGCGTCACTCCGGTCGGGTCCGATGAACCGCTGTTACAGATATATTGATTTTGCATCTGGAAGTAATCGCGGTGAATACCAGCCTGGCCGTCCGGGCAAACGATATCCGTATCCGTGTGTTCCGTGGCACCATCAACCCACCATGTATCGCCATGGCTATAGGCGCCGCAATCGCCGGGTGTCGTTACCGTAGTCGGGCCCTGACCGGTCCATACTTCGTTCTGGCAGATATAGACTTCACTGACAGTCTCGGTGGATGAATCGGCCAGTGTGAAGGTATGACTAAATGACCGTGCGCCCAGCACTCCGGCACCGCCTTCACGGCCCGTATCAATATCAAAGTTCACTGACTGTCCGTCGGATGCCGACAACGTGATGGTCCGCGCTGGGCAGCAGCGGGCGCGCGTAATCAGTGACGGAGCATTATTCAGGAACGCGGCCCACTCGGCACTGCTGCGATAGGGTACAAGGTAAATCTGGTCATCGGCGTTATCCAGCCAACGGCACTGGCCCCACTTATCGACCAGAACGTTCTGCGCGCCAGCACTCAGGGCGCCGCCGTTGCCGATATCCATATTACGATCCTGCTGCAGGCTGTTGCGCACAAGCGGATCGTCTCCGCCCGGCTGTTCAACTGCATGGGCGGGCAACGCAAAAACGAGCATGCAAAGGAAGGCTGCTGCCATGCAGCGTAACGCGGTTACAGATATGGCCTTGAAACCCAACACCCCTATGCCCCCCAAAAACAGGCAATTCCCATACTGAGAATACAGGGATAGATAAAATTAAATGTTAAATACCCGGAAATATTATAACTAATTGATTTATAATAGTATTGTACTGATTAGTAGATAGAATAACCACTAAATCGGTCGGCAACGCTACCCAGGTCTTCGCACATCCACGGCTTCATATCGCATATGCTGGTCCCGGTATCAGGGTCAGGCGTCGTATTCAGCGGCGGCGGCGGTGGTGGCGGTGGCGCCGATCCATCGCACACGGTTTCGATGATCTTGTCGTAAAGGTTCGCCGAGTTCGCCGTCAGCGGCACGATGCGGCCGTTGATCTGGTTGTCGTTCATGAACTTCTGATAAAAGAGGCGCACATCGGTTTCTTTACCCGGTAGCGTACCTTGCAGCACGAATAGCTCGGCATTGGCTGCGCGCAGCAGGGTGGCTGCAGGAAGTCGGCTGCTCAGGAAATCGTTACCAAAGTCAGCATCATCTGTTGCCAATACAACAGCAAGGCGGCCGCTTGTCCTTGTATAAGTCTTCAACGCATACTCCATGGCCTGCATCTGCGACTTCGAATTGCCTCGCAACTTGCTTGGTTGCAGAAGTTTGCGGTAACTGAAGCTGCCTAACTTGCTATCTGCCATACTCATAAAGTTATTATGCGTGTCATTTTGAGGCCCGAAAGTCATAACCCCGAAGCCCCACTCGCTAACGCGCGGATCCGTAGCCAGCGCGCTAAAGGCGCTATTCAGGTTTGGAATATCGTCCTTGTACGACCCCGTCACATCCTGAATAAACAACAGGTCCTGACCTACAAAGCAGCCATCCACCACCTCGGGCTCTTCAGGCACTGCGCATGACGCATCGGCTACACAGCGGCCTGCTACTGGCGCAAGGATGTAGCCGTCTTCACCGGGGCAGTCATAATCCATCATCGGCAAGGTCGATTCCTGCGCCATCGTACCCGCTGGACAAGTCGTGAATACAGGTTCTGCTGATACACAGTTAAAGCCTGTCGAAATTGCGCCACCACAGCCAGCGTTTGCCCAATCGCCAGGGACTTCTTCTGTCTCCTCGCCATCGCGTGTCACGCCTTGGCCCGTCCATACTTCGCCCTGGCAGACATAAACTTCGCTGACGGTTTCGGTCGATGAATCGGCCAATGTAAAGACATGACTGAGCGATTGCACGCCCAGTTCGGATGTTGCGCCTTCGCGCCCCGTATCAAGGTTGAAGCTGACCGACTGCCCGTCGGACGCCACCAGCGTAACACTGCGCGCCGGACAGCAGGCAGCGCGCGTAACGTTGGGTGGCGCGTTGTTAACGAAAGCGGCCCATTCCGCAGCAGTGCGAAGAGGCACAAAGTAATCGACACTGCTGGCATTATCCAACCAGCGGCACATGCCATGGCGGTCAACCAGCGCATTGCTGACGCCAAAAGGCAGAACGCCACCATTTGCGATGTCAACACCCAGTGCTGCAATTAAATCACGGCGCAGGGCAGTAGCAGCTGCTGAAGCAATCTGGCTGGTGTCCGTCAGTAGATCTTTGACAGTTTCAACAACAGGCTCCACGACCTGTTCGTTAGCATCGGTAGCGGTACCGCCAACCGTGTTGCCCACACCGTCGGTGGACGGCAGCTGAATATCGGGAATCTCGGGGAACGGTCTGTCATAGGGATCAATCGGCTCGAATTCGCGCGGCGGGGTGGCATAAGCAGGGGCAGCAAGCACTACACAAAGTGCAGCGAGCGTCATGCAGCGCAAACACATTATTTTTATTACTGTCAGCCCCGACACGTCTATTGCCCCCCAATCAGGCATTTCCCACAGTCAGGCTATACTACAGACCAAAACAAACCGTTAAAGAGTCGGAACGACTAATTGCTTGATACTTAATGATATTTCATAATTCTGTGATTCAAAACAACCTATGGCAGCAGGCTGACTTGACTGTGTAAGCGTATGTTACTGCAGGTTTTGATAGATGTTTTCCCCATCACTATCAACGCGGCCACCATCCTCACAAAGCCAAGGCTTCGACTCGCAGGGGTTAGATTCAACTGGGACCGGTGTATAACATACGCCTGTCGAAGTATTGCGCACTTGGCCGGTTGGGCATTTCGACACACATGCTCCACCCCAGATCTCCTGGTCTGCTGTGCATGCATTTGAACACTGGCACGCACGTGTCAGCGGGAACGTAAACAGGCCACTGACCGGGTGGCGATATTTACCCCAGCCGTTCGTTGTGTCATCAACCGCTACGCGGCCGACAAGCCCGTTCTCGCACGTCGGTTTTTGGGTGACGATGTAGTCAACCGATCCGTCCACACTATCGCCCGAAATCCACAACCGCGCATTGGCCGAGCCGATATCCATTGTCGAGCTGCCCTCGCACAAGTCATCATAGCTCAGCGTCGGAATGCTGGCATACCATCCCTTACCGACGCCATATTCAGTGCCGCGACGTGTGTAGTTCAGGAAGATCAGCTGCGCCGTGCCGGTTTTAAGGTCGAATTCAACTTCGAACCTGTCGCCGTCATAGGCATGGATACCAACTTGGAAATTCTCAGGCATCGGTGTACAGGCTGGGATCAGGCTCGGATCGACTTCGGCCGCACCTGTGTCCTTTGTATATTCAACCGTCAGACTCTTCAGGTTCGGCGAACTATCATACGACGGCATATAGATTGCGTTGTTCGTCATCATGAACGGACGGCCCATGCGCTGGCGCGAATAGAAGATGCCGGTGGCTGGCGTATTGCTCAGGTTGATATTCTGCCCTGAAGCAATATGGAACTCTGCAACCTTGGCTTCGCCGCGGCTGAAGGGGCCAGGGCCGCCGTTCAGGTCACCGCTATAGCTACCGTATACGGCTGTAACCTTCACGTCAGCATCGGCGATTGGTTCTTCAAGATTGAAGATCGCCGTACTGCGGTCGCCACTACCGTTGCTGGTAATGGTACCATCAGCATTCATATAGACTTGCTGCACCCTGCCGATACCGCTCTTGGTGAACGTGGCGTTGCCGCTCCATCCACGACGCCATTGACCCGTCCATGTCACCTTCACATCGCGTGACGACGCCGGATAGCAAACGTCAGCCGGGCCATCAGGTGTTACAGGATCATTTTCCTCAGTGGTCGGTTCGGTTGTTTCGTCGCCAGGGTCGCTGGTGCGCACAACACCTTCTCCAACCCATGCATCACCTGTGCAGACATAAATCTGGCGCACCGTTTCCGTGCCGCCAGCACCCAGCGTAAACGTATGGCTCAGCATGCGGCGGCCCAGCGAGTTCAGCGCACCGTCACGGCCGATATCCAGTTCAAATGAGACCGATTGCCCATCCGATGATGTCAGCATAGCTGTCGCAGCGGGGCAGCAGCCCGCACGCGTCACGCCGGCGGGCGCGTTATCAAGGAAGGCCTGCCATTCGGCACTCGTTCTGTAAGGAACGAGCAGCTCGGCGCCGACGCTTTCGTTATCCAGCCAGCGGCAAATACCATGTTCGTACACAAGGACGTTTTGTGCACCGACCGACAGCGCACCACCCTCTGAAATGTCAATGCGGTCATCCGCGCGCAGCATATCACGAATGGCCGTAGCAATATCTTCGACGGAATCCAGAACATCCTCTGCGAAATCAACGGCTGTTTGCGCGCCGTCGCCGACAATTTCATCCAGCGGTGGAAGTTCACTGACAGAAGGAATGACCCCACCTGTATCCTGCGTCGGCATTGGTGTCGGCTCTGGCTCAGGAGTCGGTGTCGGCGTTGGTTCGGGCTCTTGCACAGGCGGCGTATAAGTATCGTCCGGATAAATGATTGGGTCGCGCGGCTCTAATTCATTGTCGCGAAAGCCATAGGTGTCCCAGCTGCGCGCGTCTGCCGTTGATGCAAAGCTGGCGCACAGCAGCAGTACCGCCAGAAGACAGTACCTAAGCCACATCGGTCGTGCGAAAGCGCGAGTCACTAATTGCCCCCCAAATACAGGCAGTTCCCACAGTCAGGCTATACTGCAGACCAAAACAAACCGTTAAAAGACCGGAATATAATAAGGTATTGATTTTAAATTATATTTATACAAAGACCCGGCAGCTCTACTGGCAAACTTGGTTTTCCTGTTCCAGCTTATTCGACGCATAATTCCCTTGCTGGCTGGCGTAAGTCCAGCGGCCGTACATGCCGCACATATACACGCTGTCGCCCAGGGCACGTCTTTCAAACTGCGTACCTGCTGGCAGTGAACCGTCATAATGATAGGTCGGCTCTACTTCCGGTTCACACGGCGGCTGGAAGGGCGTGTTGTACCAGAACAATCCTGTCGCCGCCGGGCATGTGGTCGGATAATCCGGCTCGTCCGTGCAATAGACCATCTGGAGCACCACGCAGCCTTCGCACTCATTGGCGCTGCCGGTCAGATAGAACTGATGATAGTCTGTAGCATTACGATGGAATCCAGGCGGCGCCCAGTTTCTGTAATTGGCGTTGTGCCAGTCATCACCGGCCGTGCGGCCGCCCAGAACATAGCGCATCTGATTGTTCGTTCCCTTCAGGCATGAATACAGCGCAGCCTGGTTGCTCGGGTAGCTTTTCGGCGCAGCGGCAGAATTGATGGCCTGATACTGGGTCAGGTACGAATTCGTCGGCAGGTTGCGGTCAACGTTGCAGACGTATTGCCTGTAACTGCCGCTTTGCTGCCATTGCTGTGCAGTCATCGTCGCATTGGTTTCATGGTTTGGCGGGCGACAATCGGAGTAAACGGACTGATAAGCGCCGGTGCGAATGGCCGTGCACGATGCCGAAGTTTCCGTGCCTTCGCACTGCCAGCCCCATGTAACGGCGTTCACACGCACGGGTGCCGTGGCTACGCCGGTTGCACACAGCGTGCGGTTGGTGGCCGCAGGCGGCGGGGTTGAACGGTCGAAGTAGAATTCATACGCCGTGCCGCAGGTGCCGTCTTCGTCCGCCGGCTCCTTACACACAACGTCGATATAGGCAACGTTCACATCCCGTGTGGTGGATTGCGGGAAGGATTGTGCGTCATAACACTGGTAACGGCGCTCGACATCCCATGTACGCGTTGCGCTTTCAACGCCTTCGGGGCACATGCCGCCGTTCGTACCCAGTGCGGACAGTTCTGCAGCTGTCGCCGAGCGGCTGTTGCCAGTTGAAGCGACATCCCAATAAAGTTGTCCGTGCGTATAGCTTGGCGGACAGGCGCGCGGGTCAGGATAGCTGACCGCAGGCGCGTTGCCCGAATTATCCCAGCTGAGCGACCACTGGTGGGTCAGCGAACTGGCAAGACTGCGAGCTGAAGTCGACAGCACGCTGCGGCTCGGGCTGTCAATCGATTGGTTGCTGCTGTTCCTCAGCGTCGGGTTGTATGTGAAAATGGCGGTGACGGTTTCAACCCAGTTATGTTCATTGCAGACATTGGCCGGCTGTGTCATATCTTCGAGGCCGGTTGAAGGGTTGTACGGACGGCGGCAATCACTGCGCTCCATATTTAGGTCCTGGCTGCGGCGTACTTCGCGCGAGGCGCTGAAGGCGTTGTCACTGCGCGTATCAACGCGCGCCGCAGGCAGTGTAACAATTTGTTCTGTCGACTGGCCTAATACCAGATTGGCGACATCCGACACACCATCCTGGTAGTCAACCGTCTGCGTGGTTTGCGGACGGTAAAAGTCAAAGCGGAACTGCGACGTGCTAACACCATTGAAGAATGAGGTCATTTCACCAACGGTGCGGAACGGAACCAGCATCTTGTTACCGGACAGATTATCAATGTAGCGGTCACTGCCATGGGCGCTTAGCAATACGTCACTGGCGCCAGCAACGATAGCGGCGCCCTCAACAGTGCCCGCCACGCGCGTCACATGCATGCCCGACGTGACGTTATCCTGTACTTTACTGACATCAAGACCGGGCGCGTTGGTGTTGCCCCCCTCACGGGCGGCAGCAGGATGCGATATCACGCACACAAGCGCCAACAGCAGGCAGAATGCCTGCGCACAAGCGAATGCGTGGTGACGACAGCTACTCATTTCCTCTTACGCCCCCAAAAAACAGGCATTTCCCGGGAACCAGAGTAACCCCTTAATTTGAAGAATTAATTAAAGGTCCGGAATGATTCTTAAGGCATTGTTAACAATGTTTGAAAGGACCGTTAACAAAACGGATGCTTCAATATGTGGCTCTAGGTGCATACATTTGCTTGCGAATTCAGAATAACCCACAGACTTGGCCCCAGGCGTATCGTGGCAGGAATATCACACGAAAAGTTGCATGAATCCGCAGTTGATTGACCGACTCTAACCACGCCCGTAAATTTGGTCCGTTCACCAACTGTGGAGTTTTACATGAACAAAACACTAGTAATGGCTGCTGCGGGCGTTCTGCTTGTTGCCGCTGCTCCCGCGTTCGCCGGTACCGATTTCACCAAGGCGATCACGGAAGGTAAAGTGTCGGGGGATGCACGCGTTCGTTATGAAAACGTTGACACCACCGCACTGGATGACGCCAATGCCTTTACGGCTGGCGCACGTCTTGGCTACACCACCGGCGACTTCTACGGCGTAAGCGGTATGGTCGAATTCGAAGGTGTGTCAGGCATCCTCAACGAAGACTACAACGACACTGTCAACGGCAAGGTCGGCCAATCAACGGTCGCCGATCCGGAAACAGCCGAAGTCAACCAGGCCTTCCTGCAATACAGCAACTTCGACAGCACCCTGCGTGCCGGTCGTCAGACGCTGGAAAACATGGACAACGGCCGTTGGGTTGGTTCGGACACATGGCGTCAGAACCACACCAGCTATGATGCTGTTCTGTTGCAAACCAAAGCGCTTAAGGGTGTCACAGCCACTTACGCTTACGTTGGCCAGCTGAACACCAACATCGGCAGCGAAGCGACAACAGGTACTGTCGAGCATGACAGCCACCTGCTGAACGTCAGCACCGACCTGCTGAAGTTCCTGACGGTTTCAGGTTACGGCTACTTCCTTGACAGCGATGAAATCGCCGCTCAAGGCAGCACCACCTGGGGTGTCCGCGGTGCGGGTGAATACGCCATCGACAACGCATGGCGCGCTCTGTACTCGGCTGAATGGGCCAATCAGGAAGATGCTGGTGACAATGCTGCCAGCTACGACCTGAACTACTATGCCCTTGAAGGCGGCGTAGGCTACAAGAGCTTCACAGCCAAGGTTGGCTATGAAGTTGCTGAAGCCGATGGCGTCAACGGCATCGTGGCTCCGTTCTCGGATGCACACAAGTTCAACGGCGGTGCTGATGTTATCGGCCTGTCGAACGGCGGCGTCGGTCTTGAAGACCTGTACGTCGGCGCTCACGTTGAAGTTGCTCAGGTCAACCCATGGGTTGACGGCCTGAACATCTGTGCAGAATGGCATGACTTCACGGCTGAGAACGGCGGCGCCGATCTCGGAACCGAGTGGAATGTCGGTCTGAACAAGGACTTCGGCAAGCACTACAATGCCGGTGTATACTTCTTCTCGTATGACGCTGATACCTTCGGCGCCGATACGGATAAGTTCATCGTCGAAGTCAGCGCGAAGATCTAATCTCCGCCTGATTTAGCGAAAAGCTAAGAAAACCCCGCCCTCACCGGCGGGGTTTTTCTTTAGCTCCCTGAGGAACGGCGCTTTTCCAGATTGACGGCCCACTATCCAAATCGTAGCGTCAAACCAGCATTTTTTCAGGGAGACCATAATGAGCAAACAATTCCTCGCCACTACCCTAATAGTACTTACATCGCTGGCCGCAACCCCCGCTTATGCAGCCCCTGCCCGGCATCAAACGATTAGCGATACACCTGTGCCCGTCACCACCTTCTCGGCTGAAGAATTGCGCAACACCGACATCCTGCGCTCTCTTACCGAACTAAAGGTCGACCTTGAAGCGCGTGCCCGTTATGAAAATGCCGAGCAGGAAGGATTGCTCGGTTCTGATGCCAATACTCTCGGCGCCAAGCTCGGCATAACCACCCTGCCAGTGCGCGGCCTGTATGCTCGCGGTGCTGTGGAAAGCGTTATAGTGCCTTTTGGCGACAGATACGCCAACGGCGTTAATAGCCTCGGCGGTACCCGCTCCACTATCCTCGACCCCGCGACGATGGAAGTCAGTGAAGCCTACATCGGCTATGTCCGCGAATTCGATCTCAGCAATATTGACGTGCTGAAGGGCCCGCACGGCACGCTATTTGAGACCCGCGTTGGCCGCCAGACACTCAATTTTGACGATGGCCGCTGGATCGGTGCTGCCGACTGGCGCCAAAACCGCAGCAATTATGATGCCGCCTACGGCAGCCTGTCCTTCGGTCAGGCCGTCGACTTCCGCTATTCATATGTAGATGCGCGTCGCAATCACATTGGTCATGAAAACGCCGATGGTATCCAGAACAGCGATTCACACCTGTTCAACTTCGGCACCGGCCTTATCCCATACACACGGGCAAGCGCATTTGGCTATATCGTAGATATGGATGATGAAAACTTCCTCAGCTCGAACACATACGGCCTGCGCACCAAGACAGACCTGCCGCTGAACCTGCTGGACAAGGGTCTGGATCCATTTGCATTCAAGCTAGACCTGTCATATGCACGTCAGACCGATGCCGGTACCAACCCGAACGACTACAGCCTCAACTACTACATGGCGAAGCCCGGCCTGTGGTACACGCCGAACTTTATGGCAGGCCGCCTGTTCACACAGTTCGGATATGAAGTGTTCGAGGGGGACAACACCACGTCCGTCACGACGCCGTGGGCCAGCAATACCGGCCTAAGCCGCCACAACGGGCTGACCGATGCCATCACTACTGGCGTCATCATCCCTGAGGGTCTGGTCGACCGTTCTGTCAGCTTCGGCTATAAGGTCGATGATATTTGGCCGACCTGCAACCTTTTCAACGACGCCAAGCTGCGCTTTGAATGGCATGACTTTGGCGCAGAAACCAACGACGCTGATTATGGTGACGAATGGAATGTCACCTATAAACAGGAACTCGGCAGCTGGGTTACGATGGATACAGGCTTCGGTTCCTTCAACGCCGCCGATGGATCGCCGTTTAACGACACCGATCGCTTCTTTGTCCAGTTTACGCTGAAACTGCAAGCTGATCGCAACGGCGTAACAGGCCGCGAAAAGAGCTTCGACTGGGGCACCGTGCGCCCGTCGTTCTAAGGCGACACCGATATCCCTGTGCTAAACAGGGCCTTGCAAAAGAAACCCCGCCCTCACCGGCGGGGTTTTTCTTTGTCAGAATTACGTCAGGTTGTGCCAGATAGTAGAGCGTGGCGAGAACCGGAACGGGGCGTATGTTGAATACGTGAGTGCCGGAAGCGCAGCCACGTTCGCTAGATGGGCCAGCCTCGCGTAATTCTTACATCTCGCCGTAGTTGGGGCCGCCCGAGCCTTCCGGCACAACCCAGTTGATATTCTGCGTCGGGTCTTTGATGTCGCAGGTTTTGCAGTGAATGCAGTTCTGCGCATTGATATGGAATTTACCGTCAACAAACTCGTACACCCCGGCGGGGCAATAGCGGGTCTCGGGCGAGTCATACACCTTGTTGTTCACGTCCACCATCACGGCGCCGCCCCGCACCAACTGCAGGTGCACGGGCTGGTCTTCGGCGTGGAAGGTGTTGGTTAGTGAAACACTGGTCAGGCGGTCGAACGTCAGCACGCCATCCGGCTTCGGATACACAATTGGCTTCACATCCTTGGCTTTTTTCAGCGTTGTGTGCACGGCCTTGGTGGGCAATGTCCACGGCGCGCGCCCACGCAATATATAAGTGTCGATTGCACCATAGATAAGTGCGGCCCACAGGCCCCACTTGAACGCCGGTTTGATATTGCGCACGCGGCTCAGCTCGTTCATCAGCCATGACCGCTCGAAACGCTGCGCATAACTGACGACTTCGCCCAACCCGTCGCTGTTGAATATCTGCTCGAAAATCGCCTCGGCCGCCAGAATGCCCGACTTCATTGCCGTATGGTTGCCCTTGATCTTCGGTACGTTCAGGAACCCTGCGGTGTCGCCCACCAGCAAGCCACCGGGGAATGTCAGCTTCGGCAATGCCTGCAAGCCGCCAGTCACAATTGCGCGTGCGCCGTAATTGATGCGTCGCCCACCCTTCAGCAATTCAGCAAACAGCGGGTGCGTCTTATAACGCTGCATTTCTTCGTACGGCGACAGATAAGGATTTGTGTAATCAAGCCCGGTCACAAAACCGATGCTGACCTTGTTGGCGCCAAAGTGATAACACCAGCCGCCGCCATATGTGCTGCTGTCCAGCGGCCAGCCAATCGTGTGAATAACGCGCCCAGCCCTGAACTTTTCAGGCGCAATTTCCCATATTTCCTTCACGCCCAGCGAGTACGTTTGCGGCTGTTTTCCGGCGTCTAACGCGAATTTCTTGATGATCGTCTTGGTCAGCGAACCGCGCGCGCCTTCGGCAAACACGGTCTGCTTGGCACGCAGTTCAACACCCGGCGTGTAATCGGGCTTGTGGCTGCCGTCCTTGGCTACACCCATGTCGCCGGTGGCCACGCCCACAACATGGCCATGTTCATCATACAGAACCTCGGCACCGGCAAAGCCCGCGTAAATCTCGACGCCCAGCGCTTCGGCCTGCTGCGCCATCCACTTTGCAACGGCACCCAGCGAGATGATGAAGTTGCCTTCGTTGTGCATTTGCGGCGGTGTCGGCAAACGCACAGCGCTGCCTTTGGTCAGGAAATAAAACTTGTCTTCCTGCACCGGCGTTTCCAGTGGCGCACCGCGTTCCTTGTAATCGGGAAACAGTTCTTCCAGCGCGCGCGGTTCCAGCACAGCGCCGCTAAGAAGGTGTGCACCAACCTCGGCGCCCTTCTCGATGATGCAGACCGATATTTCCTTACCGGCGGCTGCCGCCAGCTGCTTCAGGCGTATGGCTGCCGCCAAGCCGCTGGGCCCTGCGCCCACAACCAGAACATCGTATTCCATCACTTCGCGCGTCATGCCAGAAGCTCAGCATTATTTGGGTTTAATTACCATTAAGAACAAGTCCGTTGCGGGGGCGGACCCATTTTGCTATTCGTTGGATATGAGCGGTTGGACCTTTATCGAGCCCGACGAAACAGCACGCAGGTTCATGCGGGCCTTCGCCGATATGATGGACCGCTACTCCAAACTGTCAGTCGACGAGATTAAGGATTCGATGCTGTCGCTGGCGGCGCGGGCCGGCCTATATGACGGCATGACGGAAGGCGACGTCGAATTTTTCAACGGCGTGATCGAAGAGACAAAAGAGTCATCAACAGCTGTTGCGCAAACCGTGTTCGAACAGATGCGCGATATCGCTTTGGTATATACCGGCGAGATGGTTGTGAACGGCGCCGACCTGCGCGCGACATTGTCAGACATCCAGCAGCGCGCCGAAGACAAGGAAATGTATTTGCTGCATCCACTGAATGGCCAGCAGGCGCAGGGCCACCTTGAAGTCCTTGTCCATGCCTGCACACTTATGAAGAAAGCGGCCATCGAGCTTTCTTACCCCGAGACCATCACCAAGGTTTATGAAAACGGCGAAGAAGTTGACAGCATCAGCGTCATGAACAACCCGGGTGTGATGGCGCTGCTGTATGTCAATGCGTCGTTGCGGCACGCGGAAGAACAGATCCTTGACCGCATCTTCGGCGATAAACCCCGCAAACCCGCACCCGGCACTGTAGTACCGGTAGCGCCGGGCATTGCCTCGGTTACGGTTATCAACAGGCCGAAAGTCGATAAAAACGCCCTGAACTAGCGGGTTTCATCCTGCGCCCTGCTTTGCTAAACAGGATGGATGGAACTGAACGCCGCTGCTGCACTCGACTGGCTTGCCGTTATGGGCGCCGACGATATCGTCGGCGAGGTTCCCGCGAAATGGGCCGACTATTCAGCGTCGCCCGCCAAAGCTGTCCCGGCTGCCGCTGCGGCCCGCCCGCTTCCGTCACCGCCGCCGAAACCTGCCGCTATCGTCACCTCGCTAACGCCGACAACGTTTACCTCAACACCGCCATCGAAGGTTGCTGCCGCGAGTCTGGAAGAACTGAAAAAAGAACTGACGGCGTTTGAAGGCTGCGCGCTGAAGAAGACCGCAAAAAACCTTGTGTTCGGCGAAGGCAACCCGCAAGCGGGCATTATGCTGATCGGCGAAGCGCCCGGCGCCGACGAAGACCGGCAGGGCCAGCCGTTCGTGGGCCGCAGCGGCCAGTTGCTGGACCGCATGCTGGCAGCCATCGGCATCAACAGCCGCGAAGACTATTACATAACCAACGTGCTGCCGTGGCGCCCGCCCGGCAACCGCACGCCGACCGACATGGAGATCGCCGCCTGCCTGCCGTTCCTGCACAAACATATCGAACTGGTTAACCCGCGCATTATTGTCCTGCTGGGCGGCCTTGCCACCAAAACGCTGCTGGAACGTACCGAGGGCATTACGCGTCTGCGCGGTAAATGGTATGACTTCACGACCAATACAGGCAAAACCGTGCCGGTGTTGCCGATGTTTCACCCGGCCGCACTGCTGCGCAACCCGGCGCAAAAACGCCAGGCGTGGAACGACCTTCTGATGCTACAGGAAAAACGAGGGGGATAATCTTATGAAGAACCTGCTGACATTCACGCTTTCTGTTCTGGCTGCGCTTGTTGTTGCCATGTTGGTCTCGCAGCCCAACAGCGCCGTACAGAAATCGGTTTATGAAACCGTACTGGAGCGCGGCACGCTGCGCTGCGGCTATTTCGAAGAACCGCCGTTCACGGTGCGCGACCCTAACACCGGCGCCATGAGCGGCCTTGCGGTTGACCTGATGCAATCCATCGCCGACGGGCTGGGGCTGAAACTGGAGTGGGCCGAACCGGTCGTCATCGCTACCTTCGTGCAGGATACGCTGAATAAGCGCTATGATGCGGTATGCAGCAGCGTGTTCATGTCGCCCCGCGGCGGCAAAATGGACTACACAACGCCGTACGCCTTTGCGCCTGTCTATGCCGTTGTGCGCGCCGACGATACGCGCTTCGACAAGCCGTGGGATCAGATTGACTGGGCCAATACGCGTATCGCCATCATCGACGGCGCTGCTGTTACCGAACATGCGCAAAAGCGCTTCCCGAGCGCCCAGTACACAACACTGCCGGGCATGAGCCAGATCACCGACATGCTGCTGTCTGTCGGCCAGAACAAGGCCGACATCGGCTTTGTGATGAGAAGCGTGTTCGCCGACTATAATAAAGCCAACCCAGGCCAGTTGAAGATCGCCGACACGGGCTCACCACTTTACACAACCGCGATCGCTTTCGGCCTGCGCCCTGAAGAACCTGGCTTCAAAAATATGCTGGACATGATGCTGGAGCAAAAAATGGCCAGCGGCGAACTGAACCGCCTGTTTGACAAGTATGATCCCGAAGGGCATTTCATGCAGCCCGAGGAACTGGCCGAAGACTGATGCCCGATTTCGCGCTTGAGCTGAAACTCGCGCCGGCCATCGTTGCTGGCTGCGATGAAGTCGGGCGCGGGCCGCTGGCAGGCCCGGTCGTGGCGGCGGCCGTCATCTTCCCCGCCGGTTTCGATGCACCGTGGCTAGCAAAAATCGACGACAGCAAAAAGCTGAGCGAAAAGCGCCGCGCCGAACTGGCTGTGCTTATAAAAGAACATTGCACCTGCAGCATTGCTGCGGCCAGCGTGGCGGAAATCGATACGTTGAACATATTGCAGGCTTCGCTGCTGGCTATGCATCGCGCCATCGCGTCGCTTGGCGCCACGCCCGGCCATGTGCTGGTAGACGGAACCCATATACCGAAGAACCTGCCCTGCCCGGCCACATCCGTCATCCGGGGCGACAGCACGTCGCTGTCCATCGCTGCCGCCGCCATCATCGCCAAGGTGCACCGCGATGCGCTGATGGCGCAGCTGCACGAAGAGTTTCCGCATTACGGCTGGGCCAGCAACGCAGGATATGGCAGCGCCGGGCACATGGCCGCGTTGCAGGAATATGGCGCAACACCGCACCATCGCGCATCATTCGCGCCCGTGCGCGATGCGTTGCTGCGGACAACAGCCTGAAAAGTTAAACAGAATAGATAAGCGGGTAATCCGGCGGCGGGGGATCCGATCGCTTAGGCTCAGACGCTCGAAATAACTCATGATGGCGGCGCCATGCTTCCGCCCTTTCAGCATTGCTCTGGCGAATGCTTTCTGCAATCCACATTAACCCGGAGTCTCTTTGCACGATAGCGCGCAGCTGTTCAGCCGTCATATCAGCTCCTGTTAAATATCCAGATGGGCTTGGTGAATTCCGGGTCTTCAAAAAACTCGATCGTCAGCAGCTGCGCATCCATATTGTAGCGCACAGATCCCGCAGGTAGGTCTGTGATCGGCGGGGCAAACGTCACCATCAGGTTGAAGCGTGCATAAATCTGGCGCTCACGGTTACCGCTGGCATTCATATCCGTAATCAGCTTCTGCGCACGCTCTTCGGAAATCGGCAGGCCTTCCAACGTTACCGGCTGATCCAGCACAGCGCCGATACTTTTTGGCAGAGCCTGCAGTTTTTCACCAATCACACACACATCACTGTCATGCATGTTCACCAGCGCAAAGCTGTTGATGTTGTACAGCTTTGATTTCTCCGACAACCTGAACATGCGCGCTGTGAAATCATAACGGTCCAGCTTCATCGGTGCCTTGAAATAATAGGCATCAGGGAAGCTTGTCGCGTTAGACATGGCCGTTTTCTGTACGGTGTCGCGCAGGGTTTTCATCGCGAAGTCATCGTAATAGACTTTCTTGTAGGCCTCGCATTCGTTGATTTTCAGGTAATCTTCCAGCACTTCGGCACGTGCCAGGTTATAGGCATTGAAACGCAGCATGGTTTTGGAAACCGTGGCATAACTTAGCTCGCCGTAAATCTGTGCATGGGCTGGCCCGGAAACGGAAGCCGCCAGAAGTAGAACCAGCAAAACAGCGATATATCTCATCCAACCTCGGCGCGGGCTAAAACCTTTTTCATAACCGTCGGCAAAGCCTGTTTCGGCACAGCGGAAAGCCTAACCCAGAAATACGGCGCCGCCAAGGCAGGTGCCTTTTTAACGCGCCCGCGCTGCACATGCAGCGTCAGTTTGAAGTGCGAAAACACATGATTGATGCTACCCATCGGCTGCCATTCAATTTTTGGTAACCGCGGCCGGCCGCGTACGGCCGCTTTTTCATGCCAGTCGCTGCTCGGCACTTCGGTCATGCCACCCAGCAATCCTGTCGGCGCGCGGCGGCGCAACAGCACGCGCCCGTCATCACTGACAACCACATAGGCTGCTGCCTGCTTTTCCGGCACCGCCGCTTTCTTGGCTTTCACAGGGTACTTTTCCTGTTTGCCCTGCGCATACGCCCCGCATTGCATGCGCAGCGGGCAATCGCTGCACTTGGGGTTGCGGGGCGTGCAGATTGTCGCACCTAAATCCATCAGCGCCTGCGCGTAATCACCCGCACGCTTGGCCGGCGTTTCCTGTGCGGCCAGCGCATCAATCTTCTTGCGTGCGCCGGGCAGCGGTGACGCCACCGTGAACACGCGCGACAGCACACGAATGATATTGCCATCTACCACGGGCGCACTTTCATCAAACGCGATGCTTGCAATCGCCGCAGCTGTATAAGGCCCAATACCCGGCAGCTTCCGCAGCTCGGCTGCCGTGCGCGGAAAACCGCCAAGCTTCATTATTTCTTTAGCGCACTTGTGCAGGTTGCGGGCGCGGCTGTAATACCCAAGCCCGGCCCATACGGCCAGCACATCATTCAGCTTCGCCCGCGCCAGCTTTTCAACGGTCGGCCAGCGCTTGGTGAACTTCTCGAAATACGGCTTTACCGATGCCACGGTGGTTTGCTGCAGCATGATCTCGGCCAGCCACACGCGATACGGGTCAGGCTTTACGCCGCGCTTGATGGCTTTTGACGGCACGCGCCACGGCAGCGCACGCTGGTTGGCGTCATACCATTTCAAAAGCGGGGCGCTAAGGCTCATATTCTTGATGTAGCAGAGACAATGCCGTATAAGAAGCATATGAAACCCCTTGCCGACCACGCCCGCAAAACCATCACCGCCCTGGCCGGCCCCGGCTGGCGTGACGGGCTGACCCTGCTGGAACACTGGCCCGAGATTGCCGGCCCTGCCACTGCACGCTTGTGCAGCCCGCAGCAGGTGCGCTTTCCGAACAACGAAAAGCGTGATGGCACACTGGTTCTGGCGGCGCCCGGCGCAGCACGGCTCGAACTGCAGCACCAGACGCCTCATATCTTAAGCCGGGTGAACCAGTTCTTCGGTTATGCCGCGATCGCCAAAATCCAGCTTGTTCCCGGCGAGTTACCCACAGAAAAAGCGCCCGCCCCGGCGGAAACGACCCCTGAAATCGGCCTAAATGAAGCGCTTGAGCGCCTTCGTGCTGCCATCAGGAATTGATAGTTTTCTTGATAATAACTGTAACCGTTGCTAAAGTTTAACAAATGGTTAACGAATCAGGTGACTGGCGTGCTACGACTACACCAACCACCTGATAACAAAGAGGCTTCTATGCGCTCACTCTCTCTTGCACTCGCCCTGTTTGTGGCACTGGCTGCTGGTCTGGCCGTTATCACCGATGCCGACGCCACAACCCCGCCCGCCGCAACACCCGTTATGGAAGACATGCTGGCCGACCGCGTGATCGGCAAGGCCGATGCGCCGGTGACGATTCTGGAATTCGCATCACTTACCTGCCATCACTGTGCCACGTTCCATCTCAAGACTCTGCCTGAACTCGAGAAGCAGGCGATTGAAACCGGCAAGGCCAAAATCATCTTCCGTGATTTCCCGTTGGACGGCATGGCACTGAAAGCGAGCGCACTGGCGCGTTGCCTGCCCGAAGACCAGTACTTCCCGTTCATCAAAGTTTTGTTCGCGCAGCAAGAAAAATGGGCGCATGACCCCGAGCCCACCAAGGCGCTGGCGCGCTACGCAGCCCTTGCCGGCCTGTCGCCCGACAAAGCCGAAGCCTGCATGAACGATACGAAGATTCTGGATGCGCTGGCACAGGGCCGTCTGCAGGCTGCCGAGAAATACAAGATCCAGGCGACACCAACTCTGGTGCTGAACGACGGTGCCGATACGGTGCAGGGTGGTGCAAAGGTCGAAGACATTATGGCGAAGATAAACAAGCTGCTGCCGGCGACGATGTCGAAGCCGGTCGCTGCGCCAGCCGATACAAAGGCAGAAAAGCCAGCAAATTAAGCGATAACGTAAGTACAGGAATAGGGAAACAAACGTGAATTTTTCAGAACTCCGCCTTGCAGGTTTCAAGTCATTCGTTGAACCGACCACACTGAAGATCGACGCCGGTATGACAGGTATCGTCGGCCCGAACGGCTGTGGCAAATCGAACCTGATTGAAGCGCTGCGCTGGGTGATGGGTGAAACCAGCGCCAAGAAGATGCGCGGCAGCGAAATGGATGACGTTATCTTTGGCGGCACCGAACAGCGCCCGGCCCGCAACATCGCCGAAGTCGCTCTGGTCATGGACAATACCACGCGCGATGCGACCGCCGAATTCAATAACAGCGACGAGATCGAAGTCACCCGCAAGATCGAACGCGGCGAAGGCTCCGATTACCGCATAAATGGTAAAGCCGTGCGCCAGAAAGACGTACAGCTTGTATTCGCCGATCAGGCGACCGGCGCACATTCCACATCCATCGTCAGCCAAGGGCAGGTGGGCGCGATCGTCAACGCCAAGCCACAGGAACGCCGCCAGATTCTGGAAGAAGCTGCCGGCATCACCGGTCTGCACGCCCGCCGGCACGAAGCCGAACTGCGCCTGAAAGCCGCTGAAACCAACCTGACGCGCGCTGAAGATATCTTACGTAACCTTGAAAGCCAGTACAATTCGCTACAGCGCCAAGCCAAGCAGGCGACCAAATACCGCACGGTTGCCGAAACCATCCGCAAGACCGAAGCGGCGTTGCTGCACCTGAAGTATACCGAAGCGCAGAACCAGCAGACGGATGCCGATACCAACCTGACGCAAACCGACCGCACCGTGCGCGACCTCACCGTCATTGTTACGCGCGGCAATACTGAACGCGCTGAAATGGCCGCAACACTACCGCCATTGCGCGCCGACGAAGCCGCCGCTGCCGCTGCCTTGCAGCGCCTGATCATCACCCGCGAAACGCTGGACACTGAGCTGGAACGCGCCGCACAGCAGCTGGAAGAACAAAAGCGCCTGCTGGAACAGACGATAGCCGACGCATCGCGTGAACAGGCCCTGTGCGCCGACGCCGAAGCCGCCCTCGCCCGCCTTGAAGACGAGCAGCAAAGCATCAGCGAAATCCGTGAACAATTCGCCGAAAAGCTGCCGGCATACGAAGCCGAAGCCGCCGACGCGCAGCGGGCCGTGAACACGCTGGAAGCGCAGGTTTCCGACGCGATGAATACGCTGGCCCAGGCACAGGCCGAACGCGCGACGCTGGATAATTTCATCCAGCAGGTCACAACGCGTATGGCTTACATCACGCAACGCCGCGAACAAGCCGAACAGCAACTGCAAGAGCTGCTGGCCGCCGACACCAATGCCGACGCCCGCCGCGCCGCCGCCGAGAAAATGGCCGCCGCCGAAAAACAGATTGTTGAACGGCAAGCCGCCGCCGAAGCCGCCGAGGCTGCATGGCACGAAGCCGAAAGCAACGCTGCCAGTGCGGCGAAGGCGAAGATGAATGACCAGTCGGCGCTGAATAAGGCAGAAGCCGAGGCCGCCGCGCTGATCGAAATCCTGTCGGGCGGCGAAGCGCTGTTTGCGCCGGTCATCGATCAGATTTCAACCGAAGCCGGCTGCGAAGCCGCACTGGGTGCCGCGCTGGGCGAAGCTCTGTCAGCCGGCCTTGCGTCCGACGCGCCGATCTACTGGCAGGATTTTGGCCGCACCGATACGCCGTCACTGCCGCAAGGCGCCGAACCCATCAGCACGTACATCAAGGCACCTGCCGCCCTGCAACGCGTTATCGCCTTCATTGGCATGGTTGATGATGCCGCCACCGGCCAGCGCCTTGCCGCGCAGCTGAAGCCCGGCCAGACGCTTGTCAGCCGCGCCGGCGATTGCTGGCGCTGGGATGGTTTCACCATCAAGGCCGATGCGCCGACGGCGGCTGCCATCAAGCTGAAGCAGAAAAACCGCCTTGCCGAAGTGAAGAATGAAATCGCCACGCTGCAGCAGGCGTTGAACGGCGCCGCCACGCTGGTGACCCTGGCCGAACAGGGTGTGGAGCGCGCGCAGGAAGCTTCGAAGGTGGCGCGCACCGCGCTGCAGGATGCGTATCAGGCACTGGATGAAGCCCGCGCGGAAAATGCTGCGCTGATCAAGGCCGAAGCCGCGACGCTCAGCGCACAGGAAGCCGCCAAGGCGACACTGGATACGCTGGCTGACGAATACACCAAGCTGGATACCGACCTGCAGAATGCCAACCAGCGTAAGCAAACGCTACAAGACTTAAGCGGTATGGAAGACACGCTAAACAAGCAGCGCGCAACGCTGGGCGAAGCGCGCCTGACACTGATTGATGCGCAACAGAAACTGCTGAACCAGAAAAGCGAACTCGCCACCTGCGACCGCCGCGCGCTGGCCGCCGGCGCCGATATCCAGCTGTGGCAGGACCGCATGCAGATGGCGACCGCCCGCCAGCAAGATCTCGCATCACGTCGCGCGCTGGCCGAAACCACGATCGAGCGCCTGCAGTCGCGCCCGGCCGATATCGACGGCGAACGCCGCGCGTTGCTGTCGCAGCTGTCGGAAGCCGAAGCCAAGCGCCAGGCCGCCACCGACAAGCTGGTTGCCGCAGAAAACACGCTGGCCGAGCGCGAGCGCCAATTGAAACAGGATGAAGAAAAGCTGGTGGAAGCCCGCGAAAACCGCGTGCGCGCCGAAGGCTCGCTGTCGGCAGCGCAGCACCTGCTGACCGAACTGTCGGAACGCATGATGGAAAAGCTGGAAGCCACACCGGCTGACCTGCTGTTCATCGCCGATTACACCGACACTGATGCCCTGCTGGCTGATATCAAAACCCAAGGTGATGAATCACCTATCGCCGTACTGGAAAAGAAAGTCGCCAAGCTGGCGGCCGAGCGCGAATCCATTGGTCCCGTGAACCTGCGCGCCGATGTGGAAGCGCAAGAACTGACCGGCGAGCTGGAACGCATCGGCACCGAACGCAACGACCTGACACAGGCCATTGCCAAGCTACGCCACGGCATCACCGAACTGAACACCGAAGCCCGTGAACGCCTGAACAAGGCCTTCAACGATGTCAACGAACACTTCCAGGATCTGTTCGTGCGCCTGTTCGGCGGCGGCCGCGCCTATCTGCAACTGCAGGAAGCCGAAGATGCGCTGGAAGCCGGGCTTGAAATCTACGCCTCACCTCCGGGCAAGAAATTGCAGGTGCTGTCGCTGCTGTCGGGCGGTGAAAAAGCGCTGACCGCCACGGCGCTGCTGTTCGCGGTGTTCCTGTGCAACCCATCACCCATCTGCGTGCTCGACGAAGTCGATGCACCGCTGGATGAGTCGAACGTTGGCCGCTTCTGCGACCTGGTCGAGGAAATCGCCAAGGCGAAGAAGACACGCTTCCTGATCGTCACCCACCACCGCCTGACGATGGCCCGCATGGATCGCCTGTATGGTGTCACCATGCAGGAGCGTGGCGTGTCGACGCTCATGTCGGTCGACTTGGCAACGGCCGAACGCTTCCGCGAACTGCCGTCAAAGACCAGCGAAAGCAAAGCCGCTTAAGCATTAAAAGAACCCCCGTTTTTCTTGACGCTGCCTGCGTGCGCGCCTATCGTGCGCGCATAGTCATTTCATAAGAACGAGGCCCCTATGCCAGCCGCATTTCCCGCCATGAATGGCACCATGGTTAAAGAAGACAAAACAGCGCCCAACTTTGTTTACAACGTTCCTGTGCGCTTCATCCAGCTAGGCGGCTATGCCGAACAATGGCTGCGCGATGCCCACATCCTTGTACGCGATATTGGCGATGCAACACAAAAGGCGGCACGCGAAATGGGCGGCACGCAACTCGGTATTCCGGATATCGCGCTAAAGCATGGTGGTTCGGTGCGTGTGGCCATCCTTACTGTGCCCGGCAGCGAAACCCAGTGGCACAAAGCCAGTGAAGCCGAGCGCATGGACAAGCCCGATCCCGAACTCAAGTATCGCAAGGAATGGGCCGCACATTCAAAATTACTCGACCTGAAGCCCGGCGACTGGATTATGGAGTTCCCGGATGAGAACGAAGAGCCATCGTTTAAAACAACAACCAAAGACCGCGATACCATATTGTCGTTGATTTATGACGCTGATGCGCAGAAAAGCTTTGTGCGCAGTGTCGCCAATGCCCAGCGCTGGAGCCAGTTTGGCCCTGACTACGATACAGATGTTAATGAAGCTGCCTTGATTGCCGAAGACATGAAGCATCGTTCACCATGGACGCAAAATGATTACGCGTTGGTTCCTGTGGCTGACAAGGATGCCTTGCCGCTGCTGCGCGTGCCCGTTACCCGCGCTTTCAACCTGAACCAGCCCGATATTCAGTGGGATCAGTTTTTCGTACCCGAAGGTGGTCGCATTCTGGATACCGCAGATGCACTAAATCTTATCAAGCCCGCGTGTGTGTAAATGCCGGCCGCAGCCCTGAAACTGCATACTATTACCGGCGCGACGGTGCGCGAACTGGCGCCGCCAAAAAACAAAACGCCATCAGCTGACTTTTTGGCACACACCGGCATTCGCTATGTCAAACTGGGCGGGGCCACACTGGCCACCTTCCGCGAAATGCAGGAAGAACAGCGCACATACAAGCCGCGCCTGAAAGCGCTGGCCACGGAATTCGGCGGCACCGATCTTATTATCAGCGGCCCGAACGATGCCAACGAAAGCCTTAATTACACCGCGAAGCTTGTGGCGCCAGATACGAAAGCAATATGGAAAAGTGCAATCCGCGCACTGGCACAACAAGGTAATCACACAGGCAATACCGGGTATCGTGGCGTCTGGTCACCGCTGGGCGTGCCGTCACCGCTGAAAGCCGGCGAATGGCAATTGAACGTCGACATATTTGAAACACCGGGCAGCCTGCCGAACGATGCCGATGCCTGCCGTGAGCTTATCCTTAGCCGCAATCCGCGCGAACGCTTCCTGCAGGCGGTCAGCTTAGCCGCTGCAAACAGTTATCCCAACCGTCGCCTTGACATGCAGATGAAAGAGGATGTCGATGTGCTGGCCGTGGTAGAAACCGCTGACGGCAGCGTTTACCTGCGTCTGCCAGCTGACCGCGAATACAACGCCAAAGATAAACCCAAATGCGACGTTTTTTTCTGCCCCGCTGGCTGCAAACCCGTGCCGACCGCCACGGTTCTCAAGAAGCTGACCGCTTGACCCCGGGCCCGCGAAGCCTAAAGTGATCCCCATGAAAAAACTGGCAATCAAAGGCTCTCTCGCCCACGAAAACAAAGGCCCCGATTTCCTGGCGAATACCGGTGTGCGCTATTTTGAAATCGGCGGCTCGACGCTGAAAACACTGCGCCAGATGCAGCAAGATGCCGAAAGCTATGACGCGCGCCTGAAGCAAATGGCCACAAACCTTGGCGCGACCAGAATCGAGATTCGCGAACCCTGCACCACGCTTGACCATAAAATTTATATGCACATGCCTGAAGCCACGCCTGAATGGCGCGCCGCAGCCCACATCAAGAATGAGCACAATCGCAGCCAACGCGGCATGCGCCCTGCGCCACTGCCCGAAACAGCGCTTCACCGCGGTGTGTGGTCTCCTGTCATCCGCTTTTTTGACGAGAAGATTCCCGAAGGCACATGGGAAATGGATGTGTGGGCGGGCGACAAGAATGCCGGAACGGAAAAAGAAGCCGACCGCGATGCCCTGCGCGACCTGATCAACAGCCGCGACTGGAAAGCGCGCTTCTGCCACGCGATGGCTGTCGCTGAAAACACCGCGCGTGATATTGAAGACGGCCCGTTCAGCCATGACATCGACGGCTTCGACGTGATTACGACGGCGGATGGAACGAATTATTTGCGTGTTGCTGCGTGGCGTGACGGCGAAGATGATACAAAGAAGGGTGTTCGCGACCACTTCTTCAAGCCCGCAGGCTGCATTCGCGTACCCACCGCTGGCCTGCTCTACAAGTTGACAAAGCAATAGCTACTATCCTGCTGGATTTGCACGGAATCGCCGGCTAGGTGCGTGCCCGATCCCAACGATATTTTCCTGCCCATCCACCGGTTCTCCACAGGGATTTCCCCTATTTATTAACAAAATGGGCTCCGATTGTGCGGCGCAGCAGAAATTTTCTTGCTAAATCAGGTGGTTAACTCATTTTTAACTGTCAGAACTGTTAAAATCATTCCACCTTTCTCGGCAAGCTATTGGGTCTCGAATGAGTAAACCGCTGCCACCGTATAGTTCTGGTCATTCCGCATCCGGCGGTGGCGCGCACATTGATATGACCCCCCATCGCCTTGATCCTGTCAATGCTTACGAAGTTGGAGAACAGGATTTTATCATTGATGAGAAAACCGGCGAATTTGTAGGCCTGAAAACAACGGGTCTGGTCAATCCCGTGGAAAAGATCCCCGCTACTTATTGTTATTCACCAGCGCAAACCGAAGCCCTGCTTTTGGAAGCTGATGAAATCAGCTTCAACGTCACGCACCTGCATATCGGCTGGCCCACCGTCGAACGTTACGGCCATGTGGGCGGCGTCCTGAAAAAGAACGGCAAGGTTCTTGCCTACCTTGACGGCTACCCGGCCGAATGTATCCCGCAGGAAGATGGCAGTATGCAATGGGTTCCCGTCGGGCAGGGCCTGAAACAGCATACCATCAAGATGTTCTGCACCACGCCAGAATCGCAGCGTGCGCGTTTTCTGGCATCGCAAGACCATAAGATTTATGAGGATATTGGCAGCATCAGCCTGAAACATGCGCCGATGGAACGGCGCCGGGAAGTGGCGGCCGAAATCCGGCAGGCCATGGAAAAGATCAATGCAGCGAATATACCCTATATCGTCCCCAGCAGCGTTGTTGCGCGCGAACTGACCTATATGATGCTGGGTAAAACCGCGGCCCGCGGCTTGATGGGTAAAGGCGCCCGCATGGCCGTGCGCATGGTTGCCAAGGTCAAGACGCTGGATGGCCTGACGCCCGATTTCATCGTTGATACTGTCGAGAAAACCCGCGCCCTGTCGGCCGCGCTTATCGGCCGCGCTTTCAGCCCCAATAACATCCAGCCAGAACCGATTGTCGGTACGGTGGGCGGAAACTCGCTTGATATTGCCATGTGCATTGCCGAGAAGCTGGGCCGCCGCCGGCGCCCCGATCTGACGAAGCCCCCGGGCGAAGACAATCCGATCGGGCTTGAAGATATCCTTGAAAACTTTCTCGCCAAGGAAAACCATCCTGACAACCTCAGGGCCAAAGGTGTTGGTCTGTTCCGCCTGCCGGGTGGCAAGTCAGACCTTCTAAATCTCACAATTCACTGCCATACGCCCGAGGTGTGGGAACCAACCTATGCAGAAGCCCGTGCCCGGGCCAAGGCTGCACACGACGCACGCGTTCGCGCAGCCACCGGAACATTCGGTAAAATCGCCGCCACCATCGGCGCTGTGGCTCTGTTGCCGGTCGAAGCCCGCGCCCATGCCGCCCAGCTACTGCAAGCCAAGGCCGCTATGGGCCCCGATTCCGTTACCGCCATTATCAGCTCCAGCAGTAAAGCGGCAGCGCAGGGTTTCGAAACAGCCGTGCAGGCCGTTACCGATCCCGGCGCGGCGATGGAAGCGGCCTCACAAGCGGCGCGCAACCCGCTGGGCGCACTAGATAGCGTGATCGAAGCTGCTACCGGCCTTACGGCCACCGGCCTGCTGCTGTACTTCACCATGCGGCCTGATAAGGTTCCGGCCAACCGCAACAGCGACGACGAACCGAACGTCGCTTAGCCTACCGCGTTTGCGGTCAGCAATAAAAAATCTTGAATCGGCCTTTGTATCGTGAAATCATTTTTGGCGGGGGGCGCAAAACAGAAAGAGACTTATATGCTTAGCAACAGTCAACTGCTCGAAATAGCGCAAGAACAAATCGGATCTAGCTCCTGGAGAGTTGGCATCGATGAAACAAGGGATACCTTATATATAAAAATCCCAAATAAATCAGGAGAGTTTAAGTGGTTAGAAGAGTTTGAACTTCTATTTCGAAGAGATGCTCGCAAACTAAAAAAGTGGATTAGAGACAAACAGTCTATAGCGAGAAGTAACCCTGAGGTTTTGTTTTCAACAATCTAATAGAAGGTTCGTAATAGCGCGGTGAATAGCGACGCTGCCGAGAACCGGAGCGTAGCGTACATTGAAGTACGTGAGCACCGGAAGCGCAGGCAGCTAAGCTAGACGCCCGCTAGGACGGACCGCCCTCTAGAATTGGTCGGCCGTCATCGCCATAAGGGGTTTTGCACCTGATTGCAGCGACAACAACAGGCCATTCACCTGCGGCAGGATCTTGGCGAAATAGAACTGCGCTGTCTTGATCTTGGCGTCATAGAACGCTTTCTCGGCGTCGTTCGCGGCTGTCGGCAGTTTTTCCGATGCCACCTTGGCCATTTGCAGCCACATGTAGGCAACCGCCACCAGGCCGAACGTGTTCAGGTAATCCATCGCCATCGCGCCGGCTTCTTCCGGCTTGGCCATGCCTTTTTCGGCTACCAGCAGCGTGGCCTGCTGCAGACGGTTGAACGCCTTGCCGAATTGCGGGATCAGGTCGCCGATCGCGGCATTGCCCGCGTTGGCATCCATAAAGGCCAGTGCCGGGTGGAAAAAGCGGCGCAGCAGACGGCCCATGCCGTCCCCCAGCTTGCGGCCCACAAGGTCCAGCGCCTGGATGCCGTTGGCGCCTTCATAAATCTGCGTGATGCGCGCGTCGCGCACATACTGTTCCATGCCGTGTTCGCGAATGTACCCGTGACCACCGTAAACCTGCATGCCGAGGTTGGCGACTTCGCTGCCCTTATCAGTCAGCAGCGATTTCACAATGGGCGTCATCAGCTGCACCAGATCGTCAGCCTCCTTGCGCACCGCTGCATCGGGATGCTTGTGACTAATATCAAGGTGCATCGCCGTCCAGAACGCCAGCGCACGGCAGCCTTCGGTATAGGCTTTCATGGTCAGCAGGTTCTTGCGCACATCCGGGTGCACAATCAGCGGGTCGGCTGGCTTGTCGGGGAACTGCGCACCCGCCAGAGAACGGCCCTGCAGGCGGTCCTTAGCGTAAGAAACGGCATTCTGCGTGGCAATTTCCGCCAGCGACAGGCCCTGCAGGCCCACACCCAGACGCGCGGCGTTCATCATCGTGAACATGGCCTTCATGCCGCTGTTCGGCGGCCCAATCAGGTAGCCAACCGCGTCATCAAAGTTCATCACGCAGGTGGCCGAAGCCTTGATGCCCATTTTGTGTTCGATACTGCCGCAGCGCACGCCGTTGCGCGCACCTGCCGTGCCATCTGCCTTCGGCATGAACTTCGGCACGATGAACAGCGAAATACCCTTGGTGCCCGCAGGCGCATCCGGCAGCTTGGCCAGCACAAGGTGAATGATGTTGTCGGTCAGGTCGTGTTCGCCGGCACTGATGAAAATCTTGGTGCCGGTAATCTTGTAAGCACCCTTGCCATCCGGCACCGCCTTGGTGCGGATCAGGCCCAGATCGGTGCCGCAGTGCGGCTCGGTCAGGCACATCGTGCCGCTCCATGTGCCATCGGTCAGCTTCGGCAGATAGGCATGCTTTTGTTCGTCAGTGCCCCATGTTTCGATGGCGCGCAACGCTCCGTGCGACAGGCCTGGGTACATGCTGAATGACAGGTTCGCGCTGCAGAACATCTCGCCCACAGCACTGTCGAGCGTTAATGGCAGACCTTGTCCGCCGTGCTCGGTCGGCGCAGCCAGCGCCGTCCAGCCGCCTTCGCGGAATGTCTTATACGCTTCGGGGAAGCCCTTCGGCGTGCGCACATCACCGTTCATATAGGTGCAGCCTTCTTCGTCGCCCGTGCGGTTCAGCGGCAGCAGAACTTCTTCGGCCACCTTGCCTGCTTCTTCCAGCACGGCCGTGAACATATCGGGCGTGGCCTCTTCATAGCCCGGCAGCTGTGCCAGCACTTCGGCGCCCAGCACCTCGAACAGTACGAAGTTCATGTCACGAATGGGGGCTTTATAGATGGGCATCGTTAATTCCTCAGCGGTTTGCCAGTTTCCAGCATGTGCTCGATGCGGGCCAGCGTTTCCTTGGTCTTGATCAGCTTCATAAAGACGTCGCGCTCCAGCGCCAGTATCTGGTCTTCGGTGGTTGGCGTCAGCATGTCGGCCTTGGGCCCGCCGCTCAGCACTTCAGCCAGGCCTGTCGACACCGTCACGTCATGCGCGGTCGCCTTGCCAGCAAGGCGGAAGCCTTCCAGCGCCATCAGCGCCGCCGTTTTACCGGTCGGCCCGGGCAGCGGTAACGGTGCCATCGGCTCCGGCGGCTTGTAACCGTTCGCCAGTTCCAGCGCGCGCTGCTTGGCATCAAACAGTAAGCGGTCGCGATTCATGGTGATCGTGTCTGACTCGCGCAGGTACAGAAGGTCGCGCGCTTCCATCGCCGATTTCGAGAATTTGGCCGTGCTGATCTGCTCGAATGCACCGACAACAGCCGGCATCGGGCCTTTCGCGCCCTTGCGCTGCGCCATGCGGTTCAGCAGTTCCTTGCAGCCGCCCCAGCCCGGCACGATACCGACGCCGCATTCCACAAGGCCGGTATACAGTTCAGCATGCGCCACAACTGCATCACAGTGCAGCAGGATTTCGCAGCCGCCGCCAAGTGCAAGGCCGCCCGGCGCGCCGACAACGGGGAACGGCGCATACTTCAGCGCCTTGTATATCTGCTGGCCCTGCGCCACCAGCTCGGCAATCTGGTCATACAGGCCGACGTTCAGTGCGAACAGTGCCAAACCAAGGTTGGCGCCGGCCGAGAACTGGTCGGCTTCGCTGTAAATCACCAGCGCACGGTGCAGGCTGTTTTCGCCGCTGATTTTCTGGATCGTCTCGCCCATCAGCTGGAACACGAACGGGTCGATAGTATTCATCTTGCCGGTGAATTCAAAACACAAAACGCCGTCGCCGATATCCCACACGGCGGCACTGCCGTTTTTCAACAGCGGCTTCTGCGTTTTCTTGATGTCGTTCAGCAGCAGAACGCCTTCGCCGCGCGACAGCGGCACATATTTGCCATCAGCGCCCAGCATTTCCATGCGGCCGCCCTCAAGCCGATAAATCGTTTTGCCTTTCGCCGCTTCCACAATCGCCGGAACTGGGCGCTTTTTCTCGGTCAGCTTTGCCGCCAGCCAGTCGGCGCCCACATCATCCAGCAGCTCGAACGGGCCCTTCTTCCAGTTGAATCCCATGCGCATCGCGCGGTCGATATCATCCGCTGTGTCGGCGATCGTGCCCAGCAATGAGGCGGCATAATCAATTACTTCCACCAGCACATGTTCGAGGATGGCGCTGCCTTTGTCTTTTATCTTAAAAACGTTCTGCAGACCCCGCGCATCCAGTGATGCGAGGCGCGATTTTTCTTCGGCACGATATTCGCCGGTCTTCAGGTCGATCACCTGCTTTTCTTTACGCTCACCTTCGCGCAGCAGACGATAGAAGCCACCCTTACCCTTGCGGCCGGTATAACCATCGGCAATCATCTTCGTCATCAACGGCAAATCACGCACGGCTCCGCGGTAGGCATCTTTTTCCGGCAACAGGTCCAACATCGACTTGTTGATGTGCGGCATCAGGTCAAGGCCCACAAGGTCGGCCAACTTGAACACGCCCATGGGTGTGCCCATCGGCTTGCCCAGCGCCGCATCGGTTTCTTCGACCGTCAGGCCCATATCAATCGCGGCGTTGATGGCGGTCTGGATCCAGTAAATGCCGATGCGGTTTGCGATGAAGCCCGGCGTATCCTTGGCGACAACTACGCCCTTACCCAGGCGAACGTCGCAGAACTGGCGAATAATCTCCAGCTTGCCGCGCTCGGTCTTTGCGCCCGGCACCAGCTCCAGCAGGCGCATGTAACGCGGCGGGTTGAAGAAGTGCGTAACCATGAAGTCGCGCTGGAATTCGTCGCTTTGGCCCTTGACCAGTTCGCGCAGCGGGATGGTTGATGTGTTCGATGACACCACCGAGCCGGCTTTGCGCACCATATCCACTTTCTTATACAGCTGCTGCTTCAGGTCCAGCCGCTCGATAATCGCTTCGATGATCCAGTCGCATTCGGCCAGCTGCTGGATGTCGTCTTCCAGATTGCCGGGTGTAATCAGCGACGCATTCTTCTTATGCATCAGCGGCGCCGGGTCCATCGTTAGCAGCTTATCAATCGCACCCTTGGCCAACGCCGTACGCTCACCTTCTTTCGGCACGATATCCAGCAGAACAACCGGCACACCGGCGTTAGCGCATTGTGCTGCAATCTGTGCGCCCATCACACCGGCGCCGATGACCGCTATTTTTTTGATTTCTAAAGCCATTTAGATCGCTTCCAGTACCGTCGCTACACCCTGACCGCCGCCAATGCACATGCTGGCGACAGCGTATTTCTTGCGCTCGCGGCTTAGCAGCGCCGCGGCCTTACCGGTGATGCGCGCACCCGATGCGCCCAACGGGTGGCCAATCGCGATCGCGCCGCCATCCAGGTTCACCTTGTTGATGTCCATTCCCAGTTCGCGGATGACCGCCAAAGCCTGCGCAGCGAAAGCTTCATTCAGTTCGAAGATGTCGATATCGCTGATCTTCAGCTTCGCGCGCTCCAGCGCTTTCTTGACGGCCGGAACAGGCCCCATGCCCATGATGGTCGGGTCACAGCCGGCCGCCGCAAACGCCTTGATGCGCGCCAGTGGCGTCAGGCCATTCTTCTTCGCATACTCTTCAGTGCATACGATAACAGCGGAAGCACCATCAGTCAGCGGGCTTGATGTACCGGCTGTTACAACGCCGCCTTCCAGAAAACTCGGCTTCAGTTCCGCCAGCTTGGCCAGGTTGGTTTCAGCGCGGATACAGCCGTCATCCATGATCACGGCGCCGCTTTTCGGGTCGGATACAGGCATGATTTCGTTCTGCAGGCGTCCTGCGTCGCGCGCGGCGGCTGCCTTCGTGTGGCTGTTCATCGCGAATTCATCCTGCGCATCGCGGCTAATCTGGAATTTCTTGGCCACGTTCTCGGCGGTGATGCCCATCGCCATATATGCGCCTTCGTTTTTTGCAGCCAGTTCGGGATGCGGCATCGGATTGAAGCCACCCATCGGGATGCGGCTCATGCTTTCAACGCCCATGCATAGAAAGGCATCGCCTGCGCCGGCTGCTATCTGGCCGGCTGCCATGTGGATGCCCGTCATCGACGAACCGCAGAAGCGGTTGATCGTCACACCCGGCACGCTGATTGGTATATCGGCCAGCTGTTCAACAAGACGCGCCACGTTGAAGCCCTGCTCGCCTTCCGGAAAGGCACAACCCATCATCAGGTCTTCCAGCGTACCCGCATCGATTTTGGTTTTTGCAATCAACCCGCGCGCCAGCTGCGCCGCCATCTCATCGGGCCGTACCTTGGCCAGTGTGCCCTTGGTTGCCGGCTGAAACGGCGTGCGGTAATAGGCGGCAATTACGATATTCGTCATGATCAAACCCTCGGATTCTTCTTTGTATATAAGTCCCCGATGGCGAGTTTACGCCGCAGACGCTGAACAAGTTGTTACTATGCGGTCGCACTTGGAAAATGGCAGATATGGCCTATATCGTTTTGGTATAGAACCGAATACGCTGCGACGTCTTCACGCTGGGCGGCTACCCAGATCCTGCGCCAACTGGTTCAACGGCGCCATCACGTTACGCCGCGTTTCGATATTCGTGCGCAGTTCGCGCTCGAAGTTATGCATACTCAGCCCGCACTCGGCATTGTCGCGCGCGAACGACTCGAAATCATCCCAAACGCGACGGCTGGTATTGGTGTTGGCAATATAATCGACATCCGTAACTGCCAGATTAGAGTCCAGCGTATAGCGCGCTTCACATGTCCTGTCCGGGACATTACTCATCAGGGATATAACCGGAGCCTGCTGTGCATTATAATGCGGTATAATACCCGGGCGATACAGCGGCATCGGCACCATGCCGCTGCGCACATCAATTTCGCCCGTGGCGTTATGCTGCACGAAGACCTGGCACGCACTCTGGCGCTGCTCTGCCACCAACAGGCTGCCCTGCGCATCGCGGATGCGGGCTTCCGGGTTGAATGTAAGGCACGCAAGGTAGGATGCGTCATTTGCATACCCTGCAGCGGGCGACAGGCGCG
Source organism: Bdellovibrionales bacterium (assembly GCA_050248995.1). Taxonomy (GTDB): domain Bacteria; phylum Pseudomonadota; class Alphaproteobacteria; order JAIXQD01; family JAIXQD01; genus JBFWRI01. The sequence continues at coordinate 4,097 of JBFWRI010000008.1, read as the reverse complement.
GAGCCGGCGGCGGCGCAGGCGAACAGGCAACGGTGATGGCCCCCATCAGGGCCGCGGCGGTGGCAGTAAGCTTGCGCATAATTCCTCCTGCAGGCGTTCACGCTTTCGTGGGCATAGGAAAATAGTCTGACCCGGTGCTGGCGCGGTAGCAAGGCATTACGGCTGTTGTTTTATTGCTTTGCTTTTTTGCAGCGCACACATCACAAGAACGTTGTGGACAAGTCGCAGGCGGTACGGCGCAGCAAGAAACTTATTCGTTTCGTAACCCGTAACCGCCCAGATACAAACCTTGGCGCGGTGTCGGGCGCTGCACGGGTACCGTGCGTGGCGTCAGGCTGTAATCATATAAAGTATTCCAGCCCGTATCGCATGTTTCGCCACGGCTGCTGGAGATGCGCAGGCTAAGGCGTGGTTGGCGCGGGCGCTCCTGCTGCACGCCGAAGGGAATGGACCCGCTGATGCCAACGAACATCTGCGGCCCATCATCAAACTGGTAATCGGCATCCATGCACAGCGGCGCGTTGGCGAAACGCGCATAAGGCTGCGCGGCAGCTGTCTGCGTATACGATGTGTAATCGCGCGCGGCAGCGGGCAAGGCCTGCCCGCCGATGCTGGCGGCAACAACCAGCGGCGTGATGAACTTAAATGTCATAGCTGCGCTGGTCCTTGCGGGTGGCCATCAGCGCGCTAAAGCTGACGGAGTTATAGTAATCACGCGTGCCGATCACCTGTTCGGCGCCGCGCAACGTGGCGGCACAGCGGGGCAGGGCTGCCTGCAGTTCGGCCAGTGTGCTATAGCGCTGCGGTGACGTCGCACCGGCGCGCCAGACCGCATAGAAAGCCGCCACCGGCTGGTGTCCATTCACAGCGTAGCTGCCGACGCAAACTGCATCCGCTGCATTGACGTAAACGGTGTATCCATTCACACGGCGGTCGTCGATGTGCGCGGCAACCGCCACGCCTTCGCGACTCAGCGGCATATTCAGGAACTGTTGCCACGGGTTGCTGCCCATCGGGCCTTCGTGCGAGTCAAAAGCCGGCGACAGGCAGAAAGCCGCGCGTTGGGCCAACGGGCGCAATGTATGGGCGGGTGGGCCCGCTGGTGCCGGCACAGCGCCTTGTACAACCCCTTGTGCAGCACGCGCTGTTGGCACCGGCGCCGTCATTCTGGCGTTTATCGGCCCGGCACACAACGTGGTAGCGTTCAGCGCCGCTGCCACACGGTCACGCGTCTGCGCATCGGCAGGCGTGGCAATGGCGGCAAGCCCGGCGGCCAATGCGGCAGATACAGTGTACTTCATGACATTACCTCATTCTTGGTGCGCTGATTTCAACCCGGCCCTGCACCAAAGACGGGTTTGCATTGATATGCGAAGAGAATTCCACAAAACCACGGTACGTGGGATGAGCGATGATCGGCGCTGCCAGTGCGATCAAGCCAGTGCACTGCAGATCGCTTCCCTGCAGTGACGCAATATCCGGGTATTCTTGCCATGTGCGATCGGCAGCGCGCCATGCGCTGACCTTAACCGGCTGCATTGAGTCATCATTCTGCAGCCTGTATTCAACCGCGCATACGCCGGCTTCAGTGCTGGCAAAAACAGTATAGCGGTTGATGCGCAGGCCGTCGCGGTCGCCCGTGTGTGCTACTATGCTGAGCGGCGCATCCAGCGGCACCGGCACTGGCATCTGCGGCGGCAGGCGCCCATCGTCATCAAGGCCGGTCAGCGTGCCAAATTCGTAGTTGCGATAAAATTCGCAGCTGCCGCCGCGCTCGTCCTGCGGCAAGGCCTGCTGTTCAGCGCCGGCCTCTGTCGGCGGCTCCGCCATCAGCTCCATGAAAACATCCGACGTGCAGAAACGCGTGTGCATGACGGCATATTCAAAAATATCCTGACGGTTACGGTTCTGCCCATCAAGGCCCGCCGTGGCGCACCCCGTCGCCCCCAGTAAAGCCGCTGCACTGATCGCCAGTCTCCGCATGCCTGCCCCCTACATATCGATCACGCTGCGATCCCGGCGGGTCGCAAGCGTGCTTGCCTGTGAAACACGGTCGTAATAAACAGGTTGCTGGAAGGCGGTTTCGGCGCGACGCAAACTCGCTGCACAAAATGGTGAAACGGCTTCCAGGTCTTCCATATTTGTAAAACGACGACCCTGTTCCTCGTCGCTATGCCAGACCTGATAGCTGGCAGGAACGGGCTCTGCGCCATTTAGTGCATATCGTGCCATGCAGATTTCATTTTCAGTGTTCACCACCGTCGTGTAAGCCACCGGGCGGCGGCCTTCGATGTGAGCCACGACAACCATGCCGTTCAGATGAACGGGAATAACCGTCGTCTGCGGCGATTCTTCAATGTACATCTGCGCCGATGCCTCGCTTAGCCGCACATCTTCCGGCGCTGTCGGCACAATTTCGGGAAGGCGTTCGACCGGCATGTTGGTAATATAATCCGGCTGCGGCGCGAAGCAGGATGCTTCGCGCAGGACCAGCGGCAGCACTGTTGAAACACTTTCACCGCCCCCAATCTCGACCGCGCTTGTACCGTCGTCGCGGCCGCGCAGGGTGATCGTCAAATCGGCGGTGTCATCAAAAACGATACTGTCAGATGTTAGGATATAATCGGGCGCGCCAGCACACATATAGGTTACTGAGGCCATTAGCTCGGCATCAGCATGCCGTACACGCCTTGCATAATCAGTTGCACTGGTCAGTGTCGCAGCACTAATCAGCACCGCCGCACCGGCACAATTCCATAACAATGATGAACGCTTCGCCATACAATTTACTCAATACAAAAAATCAAGAACTAGGCAGGGTCTCCGGGCGTCAAACTCAGCAGGCGTGCCGTCGGCACACGGTATCCTGTCTGCTGGGCGAAATTTTCCAACACCAGTTGTGACAGGCGCTCGACATCGCCCGCGCAGCCGCTTGCGCTTGCGGGCAGCTCGGCCGCTGACGTATACACCGGGCCATTCGTGTTGCCTGCGGCAGGATCCAGCACATCATAGATGGTTGGCGATACGATCAGTTCGTCACCGGGGTTGGCTGGCTGTGCGATTTCTATCGTCGCGCGGCAGAACACGCCATCAGCGCCAACAATCATCTGCAGGTTCATGTTGGCGGCATCCAGAACGCCCGGGCCGACCGCAATAAGCAGCGGGTTTTCTGCCAGGCCGAACGCGCCGATACTGGGACAGAAAGCATAAAAGCCTTCACCCGACGGCGTAGGGCCGTAATGAAGTGTCGGCGTCGTCGGGCACGGCAAGCTGCCAACGCTGCTGGGTGAAAGATCACGGCCCGATGGCGTAGGTGCGGTCTGGGCGAAAGCGGGCCCGCAGGCCAGAATGAAGGAAGCAGCAGCGGCAACAACAGAACGTGACATAACAGGCTCCTGAAAAGTTCAATATTTCTAATGCCGGAAAGCAAAGCACATAACATTCGCAATCAAAAACAAAAAGTTGCGTAATATTATTACGCTGCAGCGCAAAACAGCTTTAAATAAAGGGATTCAGGCTAGGCCGGGTTCAGCTGATCGGGCGCTGGCTGGGTCAGCATCAGGCGCGTGCGGTTAATCGCCTCGTCTGCAATCGGCTGCATGCGCGTGGCGCAGCCAGCCGGCAGAGCGCTGGCGGCATCCACTTGTCGCACTGACGGCGGCGTTACAGACCCGTCAGCGTTTTCACGGCTTCCCTGATACACCAGATAATACGCGGGGCCGCGCTGGGTGGTCAAAACGCCGCTTTCTTCCATGTTAAAGCGGAACGGCAGACGCAGTTCGCACACTTCGCCGGTCGGTGCGTTTTCCACGAACACCTGCAGGCCCAGCGCATCTTCGGCAATGCGACTGACGAACGCTGCGCGGTGCACCTGGTTCATGAACACGACGGGCGCCGTAAGCTGCTGCCCCTGCTCCGTCTCAACAACTTTCGGGCAAGCGATGCCGACACCTTCGCCTTCGGCGATTTCAGCGGCGCGCGCTTCGCGCTCGGCAGCCGGTACAAACCGTTCCACCATCTGCGGCGGCAGGGCGCATACAATCATAAAAAACTGGTTTTCCACCAGCGCTGCGGCTGCGGCACGCAGTTGTGCATCC
>JBFWRI010000007.1:0-69149 GCA_050248995.1 Bdellovibrionales bacterium | reverse complement strand
ACCAGTTCGCGCTGCAGGTCTTGCGGCAGGGCAGATGGCGTATTCAGTTTCAGGTCGATGTGGTTGTGTTTGGCGATCCCTTCAAGCTGCGTATGGCCAATACGTGACAATTCAAGATCAATCAGGAAACGTGTCTGGCGAACGCCGCCGGATGCAGCACCTTCCGGCTTGCTGCCACTTTGTTCATCCGGGCGTTGTTGGACATACAACCAGACAGGACCATAAAGCTGCGGGGTTTGTGGTGGCGTTGGAAGTTGGTAACCGCGCCATTCAAGGCCAAGGCTGTCGGGGATAAGGCGTGTCAGCGACTTCAATTCGTCCGTCAGATCAGAGGCCATATTACGCGGCCCCAGCCGATCCAGAATGTTTTGCAGGACGGGATGCAGGGCGGCTTGCGGCAACGCGTAAGTGCCACCGCTCATGGCAGACAGAAAAAACAACAGCGTGCTGGCCACCTGTGCCGCGTTACCGGTTGGCAGAGGTAGCTGTGTTTGCGCCGCTACGCGTGACGCAAGTAAGGGATTGGCGGTTTGCAGCAGGTCCAGCGTGGCCTGCAGCGCCGGCAAGCGTGTTTCGGTTGCTCTTGGTGCAATGGTGTCAGGACTTTCTGTCGTCGGTATTGGGCGGATGTAAAGCACAGCCGGTTGAGTTGGGGTCGGCATTATCGGCAAGCGTGTGTGTGCAAGGCTGACAGCTTCGCCGGTTGGCAGGCGCACGACGGCATCACCACGCGGCGTAGCACCGATAACGGTAGTAGGCTGTGTATTGAGCTGTGGGGTTGTAAAAACCTCGACCGGTCGTGGCGCGCTATAGGATGTCATAAACGAGGCGTTGTTGGGTTGCATGGCTGGTTGCTGTGCAGGCAGTGGCCGGCTAGCCGTCTGCTGCGCTGGCATTTGTTCAGTCGGCGATTGTTGCACTGGCATCGGCGTTGCCATTTTGGCAGGTGCAGGTTGGGTGGTGTCTGGGCGAAAAGTATTCAGCAGGCGCTGTATCAGATTAAGGGGCGCGGCGACGGCAGGCAGATTACGCAAGACAGGATCGCTGCCTGTAGGGGGCGTATGTACGGGAATGGACCCCGGCGGCAGCGGATAAGCTGTCGTGCGAAAGGATGTCGATGGTGCATTCGGTAATACAGGTGTCTGTAACGCAGAATGAGGGGTTGTCAGCGGCGGCGCACGCAGCGCAAGTAAATCAGGAGCCAATAACAGCCGTGCGGCGGGCAACTGGTTAGGCAGCGGTTCTAGTTGCAGGAAGGCGCCGGTACGAATATCGGGCAGAGGCAGTGCAGGGAGCGTTTGGCCAAGGAAGGCCTGAACCGGAATGGGCTGCCGGTTGGGCAGTGTCAGCTGTTGGCTGGCATCGGGCAGCTTCAGTGTAACGGGCCCCTGTGGGGTTGTGATATTCAGTAACTGGCGCTGCACATCGGCCTGAACGCTAAGAACAGCCAGCACCACTTTTTGCTGCAAAGCGGCGATAGCGGCACTGACCTGCTGCGTTTCAAGCGCCAGAGGTATGTTTACCTGTGGCGGAAGCTGCGCGGGAAGCGGGACAGGGGCTGTTGGTGGCGGTAGGGTAACCATAAAACCTATCTGTCTATTCTAACTAGGCTGGCGTCCTTTCGCGCTTTGCGGCGCTTCCGGTGCTTATGTACTCTAATGTACGCTTCGCTCCGGCTCTCGCAAAGCATCGAAAATCTGCTTAGCCTAGCGAATACCCATATAGATTTTTCTTATAGGGAGTCGAACAACCGGCCAGCAAGGGCTTCGACATCCAGTGCGGCATCCGATGTGGGGCTGCGCAGCAGGATTGGTGTCTGGGCGCGGATGGCTTCGCGGACCTTGGGGTCGCGGCGGATGATGCCGCCCAGTGCCGGGCTGTAGTTCAGGAATGTCTGGCACGCCTTGCGGATTGTTTCATAGGTCTTTTCGCCTTCAGCCAGCGTTGGCGCCATGTTGATGACAATGCGTATATCGGCGTTCGGGTTCAGCTGTACGGCCAGCTTGATAAAGGCGTAGCCGTCGGTAATCGAGGTTGGTTCGTCGGTCACCACAACCAGCGTCGTGCGGGCGGGGCCGGCCAGTTGGCGCACCGTGCGGTCAACACCGGCGCCCAGATCGAGCACGACAGTATCGAAGTTTTTGGCTGCTTCCAGCAGATGCGTGCGCAGGTCATTCAGGCGCTGCGTTGAGAGCGTACCCAAAGTACCGCTGCCGCTGCGGCCGGCTAGAACACTGAATCCGCCTTCTTCATATTTCGTGATGGCGTTCTGCAATGTGCACTTGCCTTCGAACACGGCGCCAAGATCACGCTCGGGCATCAAGCCCAGTTGAATGTCGACGTTGGCCAGACCAAGGTCGCCGTCGAACAGCAGGATGGATTTGCCCATGCGCGCCAAAGCCTGGCATAGCGTGATCGACATCCACGTCTTGCCGACGCCACCTTTGCCGCTTGCAACGGCCAGGATATTTTTTGCGCTAAGTTGCGCCACCGGGGCGACGCCGGATGCAGGGGAAATGGTTGGAATAGGCTCGTTCATGTCGAATCACCTTTTACCATAAGTTGCGGTTTTCTGGGCAGCCGTCGTTTGCTGTTGCGCCGGGTTTTGGGGCAATAATCGTGCCGCCAGCACCTGCGGGGTAAGGATTTCCAACCCGGTGGCAATATTCGGCCCGGTGGCGGCAGCGCAAAGCTGCAGATTTGATTCGGCGGCAACCGCCAACAGACTGCCAAGGCGGCGGGCCAGATCCAGCCGTGTCGGTATCAAGTACGTTGCGCCAAGATTCTTGAACGCAGTTGCAAGTTCGGATGCATCCATTGCCTCGAGACCGGCTGGCAGCACAAGGATGTTGGCGCTGCCGCCGTCGGCGGTGCTAACAGCCCTGATGATTTCCTGCGTCTGCGCCGAAGCCTTGGCATCGAACGGGTTGATGCCGGTGCTGTCGATGAACATCACATCGACGCCATTATGCATGTCCATTGCGTCTTTCAGCGCACGCGCGTCTTCCACTTCCATCAGCGGCATCTTCATGCTGCTGGTATACGATTCAAGCTGGGCGACGCCGCCGGCGCGCTCCAGATCGGTGCTGATGGCGGCGCACTTGCGGCCAGCCAGCGCGGCGCGTGCCGCCAGGCGGCCAATCATCGCGGTTTTTCCGGCGCCCGGCGGGCCAATAAGAAGCAGTGTTTTATTGGCGGAATCTGGCATGTCGGCGAATTGCAGAACGCTTTGCAGGCCGGCAGCCAAGGCCGTGTTCAGGTCGCCGCTGAAATGGCGCGCCGTGTGGGCCACGATAGCCTCGGCCAGATGAACAGGTGTACCGTGGCGTTGCAGGGCATCTGATACCTGATCCAGCACATCATCCTCGATCAGGCCGGCATCCAGCGCAAGCGGGATATCAGCAGTGCTCACCGGCGAAACGCTCACTCGCGTTTCGTCATCCAATGCAGCCGTTACCTGCACGCCGCCGTCATCGGCATCGCGGGTGGCGATGATGATGGCGTCATCGCCCAGCGCATCACGCACCTGCTGCATGGCTTCGGAAAGCGTTTTACCGGTGAAGGATTTAAGCCGCATGAACAACACCTTTGCGCAGAACATGCCGACGGTAAAGCATTACAGTTAACAAAACGATGTTCATAAGCAGAATAGTGGCGGTATGAAGCCATGTTGTGACAATAAAGACCTCGATTGCCAGTAACGACAGCACTTTATTGACCGAGCTGAGCGTATAGCGGCTGAAGCCTTCTTCCGTCGGTTTCGACCATGATTTGCGGATGGTGGGGATATAGCCGACCGTATCGATCGCCGAGACGATAACCACCGACCACAGGGGGTTGTCGGTCAGTATCCACGCCGGTATAGCCGACAGGCCGGCGATGAAGACAACCCAGTCGCTGCGCGTGATGTTCTTTTCGCCGTACTTCAGCGAAGCGATGGCAACAGAAAGCGTAAGGAATGTGCTGATACCCGCCGCCCATGCACCGGGGCCGCTGCCGGCGCTGGTTTGCGCCATATAGCTGATGCCGGTAATCAGTGACCACAGCAGCCACGAAAACGCGTGCGGCTTTATGGTGCCTTTACGGATGCCGTGGAAGTAAGGGATGTAGCTGATGATGGTAAGGGCGACGGCCAGCAGGCCAAACAGTTCCTTATCAATCGTCATATCTGGCCCATCGTCTTGATACGCGATTTGGCGTGGATTTCGTTTTGTGACAGCACGGCCGTTTGCGGGCGGAAGCGTTCGATGATGCTGCGGATATAAGGGCGTATGCCGGGACTGGTTAGCAGGATGGGATTTTCACCCATTTGCGCATAGCGGTCGAATGTCTGGCGCACCTTATTGATGAAATCCTGCAGCTGCGACGGTGCCATGGCCAGCCGGCGTTCGTCGCCGTCGCCGGTGATGGCCTGCGCGAACTGCTGTTCCCACTCGGGCGATAGCGTGACCAGCGGCACGAAGCCACCCTCGCCGACATGACTGTCGGATATCTGGCGGGCCAGACGCGTGCGTACGTGTTCGGTAATAAGTGTAAGATTGCGTGTATGGGCGGCGGCTTCGCCGATTCCTTCCAGCACCGTCGGCAGGTCGCGGATACTGACGCGTTCGGCCAGCAGGTTTTGCAGCACGCGCTGCAGGCCGCCGATGGTGATTTGCGACGGGATGATATCGGCCACAAGTTTCTGCTGTTCCTTGCTTAGTTCGTCCAGCAGCTTCTGCGTTTCGGTGTACGACAGCAGGTCGCTCATGTGATCTTTGATGATTTCGGTCAGGTGGGTGGTGATGACGGTCGGCGGATCGACAACCGTGTAACCCTTGAATAGCGCTTCTTCGCGATAGCTTTGGTCGACCCACATCGCCGGCAGGCCAAACGCGGGCTCCAGCGTATTTTCGCCGGGCAGGGTGATGGTTTCACCGCGCGGATCCATGACCAACAGCATGCCCATGCGCAGTTCGCCGCGCCCGGCCTCGATTTCCTTGATACGCAGGATGTAGGTGTTGGGCGGCAGCTGCAGGTTATCCTGAATGCGTACGCTGGGCATGACAAAACCCAAATCGCCAGCCATCTGGCGGCGCAGCCCTTTGATCTGGTCGGTCAGGCGTGCGCCGGCTTCGCTGTTCACAAGGCTGACAAGACCGTAACCGAGTTCGAGGCGGATAAGATCGATGTTCAGCGCCGTAGCAATCGGTTCTTCAGCCACCGGTGCGGGCTTGGCCTGTTCGATAGCCAGTCGCGCAGCATCCGCTTTCTTCTGCTCGCGTCTGTCATTCAGCGTGAAGGCGATATACCCCGTCAGCCCGGCAAGGGCGATGAACGGCAGGAACGGCATGCCCGGCAGCAGTGCAATAACACCCATCAGGCCGGCCGACAGCGCCAGCGCGGTGGGGTAATTCCCCATCTGGTCGAACATCGTATATTCTTTGCCGCTGGCATCGGTGCCCGACTTGGTGACCAGCAGACCGGCGGCGACAGATACGAACAGGGCGGGGATTTGGGTGACAAGGCCGTCGCCGACCGTCAGGCGGATATAGCTGTCGGCTGCATCCATGAACGACATGTCTTTCTGCACGATGCCGATGATGATGCCGCCGATGATGTTGACGAACACGATGATCAGACCAGCGATCGCGTCACCGCGCACGAACTTGGCGGCACCGTCCATCGAACCGAAAAAGTTGCTTTCCTGTTCAAGTTCACGGCGGCGGGTGCGGGCGGTGGCCTCGTCAATCAGGCCCGATGAAAGATCGGCATCGATCGCCATCTGTTTGCCGGGCATGGCATCCAATGTGAAGCGCGCGCCGACTTCGGCGATACGGCCCGAACCTTTGGTGATGACGACGAAGTTGACCAGCGTCAGGATGGCGAAAACGATAAGACCAATCACGAAGTTGCCGCTCATCACGAACCCGCTGAAGGCTTCGATCACATGGCCGGCAGCGTCTGTGCCCTCGTGACCATGGGCCAGAATAAGGCGGGTTGATGCAAGGTTAAGCGACAGGCGCAGTAGGGTTGAGATCAGCAGCACTGACGGAAAAGCGCTGAAGTCGAGCGGTTTTGACAAAAACAGCACCGTCATCAGAATCATAACGGCGAAAGTGACGGAAACTGCCAGACCGATATCCAGCAGCCATGTGGGCAGGGGCAGGATCAGCATCAGCAGGATGACGACCACACCAATAGCCATGACAGCCTGGCTGCTGCGGAACATGTTGCCCAGCATATTCATCGGATCGGCATTGCCGCCCATAGTGGTTGGTGCCTCAGCCATTCAGTGCCATCTACCCCAAACCCGAATTCGCCTAACCCGTGGCCTCGTCTGCGCCGCCCGGGATCGAAACCCCTTCTTCGCCGTACTGCTTCAGCTTGTTGCGCAACGTACGGATCGAAATACCAAGGATATTGGCGGCATGCGTGCGGTTGCCAAGGCAGTTATCCAGCGTGGCAAGGATCAGGTCACGTTCGACATCGGCGACCGTGCGGCCGACGAAGCCGCTGACTTCGCTGCTGCCGGCGGCGGCAGGGGCGGCAGCGGTTTTTGCAGCCGCGGGCGGGTTGAACGTGGCCACCGCCTGCGTCAGCATAATGGCGTCGGGTTCGATCTCGTTGCCGCGGGCCAGCAGCACGGCGCGGTGAATGGTGTTTTCCATTTCACGCACGTTGCCGGGCCATTGATATTTTTGCAGCGTATCCAGCGTAGCGCGTGAGAAAGGTTTCACGGGCACGCCGTTGGCTTCTGAATACTTCTTCACAAAGTGATCGGCTAGCAGCGGGATATCAATCGGGCGTTCGCGCAGGGCCGGCATACGAATGTTTACAACGTTCAGGCGGAAGAAAAGGTCTTCGCGGAAGTTGCCGGCCTTCACTTCGTTTTCAAGGTTACGGTTTGACGTGGCCAGTAGGCGCACATCCACCTTAACCGGCGCCGTGCCGCCCACGCGGTCGATCTCGCGTTCCTGCACGGCGCGCAGCAGTTTGGCTTGCAGGCGCGGGTGCATTTCCGAAATTTCGTCCAGCAGCAGCGTGCCGCCATTCGCTTCCTCGAACTTGCCGAGGCGGCGGGCGATAGCGCCTGTGAAGGCACCTTTTTCATGTCCGAACAGCTCAGACTCCAGAAGGTTTTCGGGGATTGCGGCGCAGTTGACAGCGACGAAGTTATTGTTGGCGCGCCGCGACTTGCGGTGAATGAAACGCGCCATCACTTCCTTACCGGTACCGCTTTCGCCGGTAATCAGCACACTGGCGTCTGACGGTGCGATTTTCTCGGCCATCTGCAGTACGCTGAGTAGGGCCGGGTCTTGGCCGACGACGTTATTGCTTTCTTCGGCAACGGCTTCCAGAACAGCGGCGATCAGTTCGGCATCGGGCGGCAACGGGATGTATTCCTTGGCGCCGGCACGAATGGCCTTCACAGCTGCACCGGCATCGGTACCGATGCCGCAGGCGACGATAGGAACGTTGATGCGTTCGGCCTTCAGGCTGCTGACAAGCGTGCCGACGTCCAGTTTGACGTCGCACATGACAAGATCGGCACCCTGACCACTGCGCAGCGCATGCATTGCTGCTTCGACCGTATCAACGTGGGCAACCTTGGCACCGCGTGAAATGGCAATTTTGCCCGCGATGACAATGTGACCTTCCAGTGTGCCGACTATAAGTACACGCATTATCTATTGGCCTCCTGCCATTCCAGCGTTCATGCCGTTAGCCGGCTTGCTGGACTTCCGATTTAATAATTTCCGTCATGGTGATGCCAAGACGATCGTCAACCACAACCACTTCGCCGCGGGCGACAAGGCGGTTGTTTACATAAATATCCACGGGCTCGCCGACCTTGCGGTCAAGGTCGATCACGGCACCGCGTCCCAAGCGCAGCAGGTTCTTCACGGGCATTGACGTGGCGCCCAGCACAGCCTGCACCTTGACGGGGACATCGTAGACGGCCTCAAGATCGCGCTGGCTGACGATTTTCTCGCCGCTGGGATTGACGGCGTTCGGATCCAGTTCGGCGAAGCTGACGCCTTCCCCGGCGGCGGGCGCTGCGGCGCCGCCTTCGTTATTCGCTGACATTGATGCCTCCTTCATGTGATGGCGTTACGTCGGTTGTTTTCTGTTCATATTCCTGCACCTTGGCCGCGCGCGTGCTGACCCCGGTATGCGGTGCATACTTGGCCAATACCATCTCGATTTCGGTCCACAGGTTGTTTTCAAGCCGTTCAAGCCCGCCGTCAGCCCATTCAATGCGGCAGTCGCTGGCCGTCAGGTTGGGTTCGCCCAGAATGATAAGCTGGCCGGGGAAGGCGATCTGCTTGGCGATTTCCGGCAGGCGTTGCGAACAGGCTTCGACATGGGCTTCGGCAACGCGGATAACAAGGCGTGGTTCGCCGCGCAGGTCGTTCAGTGTTTTGGTGACAATGCCTTCGATCTCGCCCAAGCCGTTTGCCTGCACATAATGGGGCATAAGCTTCTGGGCGATGGCCTTGATGGCCGTGGCCAGCGCTTCGTCGCGGGCTTTTTGTTGGGTGTCCGAATATTGCGCAAGATTCTGAAGGTCGCCGCTGAGCTTACCCAGCAGCACGTTCAGTTGCGCCTGTTGGTTTTCGTTGGCTTCATTCTTGCCCTCATTGATGCCTTCAGCGCGGGCCTGTGCCTTGATGGCTTCCAGCTCGCCAGCACTAAGCACTGCCTTCGGATCGTTGCCGCGGCGGCGTTCATCATCAAAGCTGCGTTCAAACAGGAACTTTCCTGTCTTGTCCGCTGGCGCTGGATCAGTAGACAAGTTCATCCTCTTCGGTTCCCTTCGAAATGGTGACTTCACCCTTGGCGGCAAGGTCCTTAGCGGTGTTGACGATGCTGCCCTGCGCTTCGTCCACGTCCTTCAGGCGGACAGGGCCCAGCGCTGCCATATCATCACGCAGCAGTTTGCCGGCACGTTCCGACATGTTACTGAAAAACAGGTCTTTAAGGGCATCGGAAGCGCCTTTGAGGGCGATCGGCAGCTTGGCCTTGTCGACGGTGCGCAGAATGGCCTGAATGCCGGTCGGATCGATTTTGAGAAGGTCTTCGAATGTGAACATAAGACTTTTGATTTTTTCGGCACTGTCCCGGTTGCGGTCTTCCAGCGCCTGAATGAAGCGGCTTTCGCTTTGACGATCCAGGTTGTTGAAGATTTCCGCCATGCTTTCGTGCGGGTCACGCTTGCTGGTGCGGGCAAGGTTGCTCATGAATTCGGTGCGCAGCGTCTTTTCGACGTCTTCCAGAACATCCTTCTGCACCGTTTCCATGCGCAGCATGCGCATCACGACTTCCATCGCGAAGTTTTCCGGCAGAACTGACAACACGCGCGCAGCATGGTCGGGCTTGATCTTTGACAGCACAACGGCAACTGTTTGTGGATATTCATTCTTCAGGTAGGCGGCCAGCACCTGTTCGCTGACATTGCCCAGCTTGTCCCACATCGTGCGGCCGGCAGGGCCGCTGATTTCTTCCATAATGCTGTCAACGCGCGACTTATCAAGAACCTTTGCCAGCAGGCGCTGCGTGCTTTCCACCGTGCCCATCAGCGAGCCGGTTGATGACATCTGTTCTGAAAATTCAATCAGCAGTTTCTCGATAACCTGCGAGCTGACGTTGCCAAGACTGGCCATGGTTTGCGACAGTTCCTTGATCTCGTCGTCGCTCATATGGCTGAACATGCGCGCGGCATATTCCTCGCCCATCGCCATCATGAAGGCGGCGGCTTTCTCTGGACCGCTCATTCCCCGGATATCATCGCGAATTCGTGACATGCTGAACCTCTGTTACCGCCCTTGCTGGTAAATCCAGTTTCGCAGGATCGAAACCGATTCATCCGGATGTTTGTCGATAATCTCGCCGACTTTCTTTACGGCGCTGGCGCGCACGCGTCCTTCGATACGGCTGATGTCGATCAACTGTGCCTCGGCTTCGTCGGCTTCCATGGCCATGCCTGAGGGCGGAGCAAGGGCAGCGCGTCCGCCGCCGGCAATAGCGCCCTGGCCGCCGCCGGCGATAGCTGCCTGTCCTTCGCCGCCAGCAGGGCCAAAGCCTTCCATGGCGCGGCGCATCAGCGGGCGCACGACCAGCAGGATGACGAGGATCGCCAGGATGCCCATGATCAGCATTTCAGCCAGGCGCATCACGTCGGCCTTAGCCAGACCCATGATTTCGCCCGTGTCGCCGCCGTCGCCCATTTCAACTTCAGCAAAGCGCATGTTCTGCACTTCCAGCGTATCGCCGCGCTTTTCGTTGAAGTTGACGGCGCTGCGCACCAGCGACTTGATCTTCTCAAGTTCTTCGTCTGTGCGCGGCGTATAAGTTTCCGTGCCATCTTCAGCCTTGGCATAGTTGCCATCGACCAGAACGGCGATCGACATGCGCTTGACTTCGCCCGACTGCTGGATGTGTTCCTTGATCGTCTTGCTGATTTCGAAGTTGACGGTTTCTTCGCTGCGGCTGGTGTTGCTGCCGCCCGCGCCGCCGCCCGCTGCCGCCGCTTCGCCGCCGGGCAGGTTGTTCGTGATGCTCACCGTGCCGCCGTCACCCGCCGTGCCTTCGGTTGATTCTTCCGTGGTGGTCTGGGTCGAGCGGACAACCTGACCATCCGGGTCATAGATTTCCGAATTTGTGATGATGCGGTCGAAGTTGATATCGGCCGATACCTGCGCGCGTACGCGGCCATAGCCGAGCGTTTTCGCCAGCAGGTCTTCGATCTTTTGCTGTTGCTCGCTTTCGAAGGCTATGCGCAGGTCGTCCTGGTTCTGGCCGATGTTGGCATTCGCCTGATTGCCGTTGGCGCGGGCCAGCAGGTTGCCGCGGTCGTCAACGATCGATATCTGTTGCGGGTCAAGCTGCGGTACAGCGGCCGCGACAAGGTTCTGGATCGCGCCGATCTGTTCCTTCGATAAGCCGCCCGACTTCAGGCGCAGGAACACGCTGGCCGTGGCCTTCTGTTCGCTGCGGCCAAACAGTTCGCGTTTCGGCAGTACAAGGTGAACACGAGCTTGCTGTACGTTCGATAGTGTGCCGACGGTGCGGGCGAGTTCGCCTTCCAGCGCACGCAGGTGATTGATGCTTTGCACGAAGCTGGTGGTACCAAACCCTTCGGGCTGGTCGAAGATTTCATAACCGATCGAGCCACCGCGCGGCAGGCCTTCGCCTGCCAGATCCATGCGCATGCGCGCGACCTGGTTCGACGGAACGGAGATGGTACTGCCGTCGGTGCTCAGTTCGTACGGGATCTTTTGGGCATCGAGCTGTTGTACGATGGCCGACGCATCTGCCGAAGACAGGCCGCTGTAAAGCAGCGACATGCCAGGGGTGGCCATACGGCCGCCGATAAAGACGAAGAAGGCGATTAAGCCGATAAGGACGGCGCCCATGGCGGCCAAGCGTCCCGGCCCAAGATTTCTCATGGTTTGAAGTAATGGATTCACGCCGCTCTCCCCCTGGACTTAACCGAGTTAAATCTTAACCCGTGACCCTGACGCTGTTTTTGTCTTGGGTATTTTTCTTTCGCCTCAGGGTAAACGTGCAAAGACTTTACCAAGATTAAGTAACCCCCGTTACAGACTGCTTTAAGAAATACACCGCAGTTTTGCTGTATTCTTAGCACATCTGTTAACAAACCTAAACACCAATAGTTAACCGTTGATTAACAAATCGGGCAGTTTCTGCCTAGTGATTCGAAGAGGTTAATCTTAATAAGCCTGATTCCGGATGCGGAAATATGCAGCTTGAAATGACCCCGAGTCGGCTGCGATAGTCGCCAAAAGAAGGATACCGCATGACAGCAGCCCCAGCCACAAAAATCCACCCGCTAGATGCCTATGCAGCTGACCCGAATTCGATGAGCGCGCAAGAGCAGCTCTTCTGGGTTACGGAAGCTGTTCAGTTTTCAGCCAAGGCGCACCGCGATCAACGCCGCAAAGAAGTAGATTTCCCTTACTTCAACCACAAGGCAGAAACAGCCCGCATTGTTAGGCTGGAACCAAAGGCCGATTTAATCACCATCATTGCTGCTTACCTGCATGATGTAAAAGAAGATACACATTACGGACGGATAATCCGCCAGAAGTTCGGCAATCTGGTTGCCGATGTCGTCAATGAAGTCTCACACCAAGACGACACACTGAGCTCGGAAGCAAAGAAAGAGCATCAGATCAAGAAGTTCCCGACAATGTCGTGGCGTGCGCAGCTTGTGAAAATGGCTGACAAATACAGCAACAGTAAACCCGAAGAATTGCCGAAAAAGTGGACGCCTGAAAAGAAGCGTTTCAACCTGAATGCAGCTGCCGCTATATTCGAACTTGGCAAGGAATTGTCACCGACGTTGTATGACTTGTTTCAAGTCCGCTATGCCAAGGCGATGCAGGCGATTGATCGGGAAGAGCAGAGCCTTCTCAATCCGCCACCACGCAGTCGTTCACGCCGCAGCACCGGCCCTCAAGACCGGTTAGGCTAGCGCCAAAACGTCGATACCACGAAAATAACGAATAATCCGACGCCGATAAACGCGAAGCTGACCATCTTGCGCTCAACTTCCTTCGGCCGCAGGTCTTCATGAAACAGGCCTGGCATGCGGCGGTGGAACAGCCGCGCAAACAGCAGCAGATAGACCGGTTGCAGGGCAGCGATGGCTTTCATGATCGTGACAGGGATATGGGCCATTACGAAAAACATGCCGCCTTCGGCCAGCGTAGCGAAAAACTGTTCTGTCATTGCGTAACGCTTCATTTCAGGGTGACGCTTCAGGTCGCTTAGCAGATGGCGGCGGACAGCCGGCGCAACAAGAATCGTCAGGACGAGCAGTGCGGCGGTCAGCTGCGACCAGAAGTACATGGTGTGCCACGGCATGATAGTTGTGGCGTACTTACCCAGCACGGCGTTGCTGGATGTGACAAAGGCAGCCAGCAGCATCAGCCAGAAAGCGATCGACAGTTTGCGCGGGGCATTCTCGTCCCCCTTGTGGTAGCTGGCGTACAGGCTGGCCGCGACGACAATCGCAAAGCCGACGTACTGTACGGGCATAAGTTCTTCACCAAGGAAGATATAGCTTTCAATCGCCACCACGACGGCACCCATCTTAAACAGCGCACCGACAACCGAGGTGCTGATATGACGGAGCGCAATGTAATAGGGAACGAGGTACAGGGTATCAAGCAGGCCGTAAGTAATGATGACGGCCGCATGTTCAGCCGGGAAAGCCGCGGGACGGAAGATGGCGTAAAATACAGGTAGGTAAAAGCAGATAATCAGCAGTGCGTTAATGACCAGAATGCTGCTGATGCGAAAACGCATCTGGTGCGAGATTTTTTGGTCAATAACATTGCAGCAGGCCCATAGGCCCGGAAGAACAAACGCCAGCAGATAGGCGAAGGCCATTATTCCCCGGCACCCGCGCTGAAGCCCGACTTGCCGTCGAACGTGACAAGCGTTTCCATCTTGTTGATGGTGAAGCCGGCGGCCGTTACGGCGTTCATCAGTGCCAGTACATCGGCCATTGCCACGCCATCGCCTTTGAAGCGACATGAACACGTGTCGGTGAACGTTGTTTCGGGCGAGCCATCAGGCCACGCCTTGACACCACGGCTGGTAATGAGAGCCAGTTGCAGCTTGCCGCCAAGCGTTTTCAGTTTGTTTGCGAATGCATCAATGTCGCGCTTGGCGTATTCAGGCCAATAGATAAACAGATCGCAGCCCACCAGTTCTTTCTTCACCACAACAGTTGCGCCAACCTTCGGCGTTTCCATCGGTTTCGTGGCTTTTGAATAATCAACCGGCTTCATTTGCGTCGGCTTCTGGCCAAGGCGTGCCAGCACGGCCTTGGTGAAACCTTCGGTGCCAACGCGTTCCTTGCTGATGCCGGGCTTGAAAATGTCGCCGGTGTGGATGCCGTCTTCAATGGTTTTCAGCCATGCATTGTGAACTTTGGTGGCCGCGTCGCCCTGACCAAGATGGTTCAGCATCAGCACGCCTGCCAGCAGCAGGCCCGACGGGTTGGCAATGCCTTTGCCCGCGATATCGGGGGCGCTACCGTGGATAGCTTCGAACATGGCGCAGTGTTCGCCGATGTTGGACGAACTGCCAAGGCCGACCGATCCGGTGATTTCGGCGGCGACGTCGGAAATGATGTCGCCATACAGGTTTTGCGTGACAATCACATCGAACATCTCGGGCTTGTCGGCCAGCTTGGCGGTACCGATATCGATGATGAAATCATCAGCTGTGATATCCGGGTATTCTTTGGCGATGTCGACGAACAGGTTTTTGAAAAGGCCATCCGTGCCCTTCATGATATTATCTTTCACGAAGGCGGTGACTTTCTTGCGGCCGTTGAAGCGCGCATAATCGAAGGCATAGCGAATGATGCGTTCGGTTCCTGCACGCGTGACCATCTTGATGCCGGTGTAAACTTCTTCCGACTGGCGGTATTCGATACCGGCATAAAGGTCTTCTTCGTTTTCGCGTACGATCACAACATCCATGACCGGGTGTTTGGTTTTCACAAACGGATGGAATGAAATGCACGGACGCACGTTAGCAAACAGACCAACCGTTTTGCGAATGGTGACGTTCAGGCTTTTATAGCCGCCGCCGCGCGGCGTGGTGATAGGTGCTTTGTACAGCACCTTGGTGGCGCGCAGGCTTTCCCATGCTTCGGGCTTGATGCCGCTGGTGTGGCCTTCCAGGTAAACCTTCTCGCCGATATCAATGCGCTGGATATCCAGCTGCGCGCCGGCGGCTTCCATGATCTGCAGGCAGGCCGGCATGATTTCAGGGCCGATGCCGTCGCCGTAGGCAACTGTGATAGGTGTCTTTGCCATTTTATTTCCCTCTTTGTTGGTTGAAGGATTAGGCCGATTTGCTTATTTTCCGGTTAAGGCCTTTCGGCCAAGGATTTCCATGGCTTACCTGCGCACCAAACTGACAGATGATATCCTTGCGGGCGGGTTACCCCCATTGCCGCCCCGGGGCGGGGATGGCGGCCGGGGCGAAGGCCCACGCAAGCCGAACCGCGATAATGATGATTACGACGAGCGCTGGATACGCTGGGAACTAACCAAACTTGTGGTGGGCGGCTCGGCAGTGGTGCTGGTGATTGCTGGCGGTGTGCACTGGGTTGGCGAGCAGCTGTGGTTTCAGGATATGTTCCAGCCGTCGGTGATGGATATTGTAAGCAGTGACACAGCAACAACAACCAGCCGTCCGCTGCCGGATTGCTCGGTCGACGAAATCGGCTGCTGGCGCCGCTACGCCCCTTATTAAGCCTCGGTTGCGCGCACCGCCAAATCGTGAGAACTTTGCTTCATCAACAAGAAGGCGATCTTATGCAGTTACCCCAAGCCCCATCCTTTAGTTTATCAGGTAAGCGTGCCCTGGTTACGGGGGCCGGTCGTGGTATTGGTCAGGCGATTGCTGCCGGCCTTGCACAGGCAGGTGCTGCCGTAACACTTATTGCGCGGACAACAGCTGAGATCGAACAAGTGGCTCAGGAGATCAGTAAAGCAGGCGGTAAGGCCAAAGCTGTTGCCCTTGATATCACAGATCTGGAAAAGACAGCGGCGCTGGTTAATGCTGAAGAGACTTTTGATATTCTGGTCAATAACGCTGGAACAAATATTTATGCGCCGTTTCTTGATGTGCAGATCAAAGACTTTGACACCATGGTCAACCTGAACCAGCGCGCGTTGTTCTTTACCAGCCAAGCAGTTGCAAAGAAGCTTATCGCCAGCGGCATGCCGGGTTCGATTATCAATATATCATCGCAGATGGGCATTGTAGGCGGGCCAAACCGCTCGGCCTATTGCGGCACCAAGCATGCTGTTGAAGGTATGACAAAGGCTATGGCGATTGAATTAGGGCCACACAATATCCGCGTGAACACCATATGTCCGACATTCATAGAAACCGAGATGTCAAAAAAGTTTATCACTGACCCTACGGTAAAGCAGGGCATTGTGAACAAGATCAAGCTGAACCGCTTGGGCCGGGTGGAAGACATTATGGGCGGTGTCGTATATCTTGCGTCTGACGCGGCAGCGCTGGTTACGGGCACCGCGCTTGTCATTGATGGCGGCTGGACAGCTGAATAATTAGGCCTGCTGGGTTTGCCAGAAGAAAAACAGAACAGCCGCGCCAATCAGAATAACATCCATACCCATGGGAATCTCCTTTGATGAGATGCAGCATAACTGATTCAGGGGTGGGGGTGGGGTTGAAAAATCTGCGGGGAGTTTCAACACGTTAGGCGATTCAAATTTCCCTACAACATTGCACACATACGAATGCAGCCGTGGCCGTTGGCTTGAGCGATCGCGGGTCTGGCACCACTCCGGGCTCTATGTAGGTTACAGTATAACAGATGCAGCGCCCAGAATCCACATATACCGCCTCCGTATAAACGTCGAAGTTACGGATCAGTCAGAAACTTTTTTTACAAATTCGGATTTCAGCCCCATTGCACCGATGCCGGGTATTTTACAATCGATATCATGATCACCATCGACAAGGCGGATGTTCTTGACTTTGGTGCCGACCTTTACCACCGATGACGACCCCCGGACCTTCAAGTCCTTGATGACTGTCACGGTATCGCCGTCTTTTAATTCAGTTCCGTTGGCGTCGCGCACAACCTTGCCCGCAGCGCTGTCTTCGGCGGCTGCAGCTGTCATTGTAGCTGACCATTCATGTGCGCATTCCGGGCAGATAAAAAAGCCGCGGTCTTCGTAAACATAAGGCGACTGGCATTTGGGGCAGGGCGGGTTTTCATTCATTGCGTGCGCTTTCGATTGTGTGATTAGGCGCGCATGCGCGCGTTGCGCAGCTCGTCGCGGATGTACATCAGCACGACGCCAACCATGTTTTCGCCAGTGCCGTTTGCGGCGCGGCCCCAGAAGGGGTCATGCGGGGATTGTTCAACCAGTTCGGCATGACCGGTTTCAAGCAGCTGCGCCCACAGCGCGGGATGCTTGATGAACTTGGTCATGTTGGCTTCATAGAACATTGAAACCTTCACATCGTCCCAATCGGCGCGGCGTGCATCCTTGTTATCACGCGCAATGGCCTTGACCGTGCGCGGGTCGCTGGTGCGGCGCAGGAATTCCTGCAGCGTTGGATCATTGGGAAACTTCTGCGCCTGATACCAGTGTTCGGCGGTGGGCCATACCACACCGTTCATCACGATTTCATACGGCGCAAGGCTGCTCAGCCAGCCGTTTTCATCTTCGGGTTCATAGAATGTAATGGGTTCCATTAAATTGTTTCCGCTGTTGCCGTCACAATACTCTTGGTATGGCGCACGGCAATAGCCAGCCCCAGCGTGTGCGACAAGATGTGGCGCACGAAGAAGCGGCCACTGGTGACCTTGCTTTGCATGAAGGGTGTTTGTTCTGCTTCCAGCGCAGCCTTCACCATACGGGCATGCATGCCGCCGGCAGCGGTAAGGACAAACAGGTTGAGGAACGGTACGGCTGCGGCCTGCTGGCGTTCGGGGTCTTTTTCGTCTAGCAGGTAATCAATGGCCTTGCGCACCAGCTGCACGGCTTCGATGACGCTGTCGCCAATCACCTGCGCATCCTCGCCAGCGTCGCCTTTCAGCGTCTTGGCGTGGTTTTCGATTTCATCCAGATAGCGCCGGGCTTCCGCACCGCCGTCTTTCAGCACCTTGCGGAACAGCAGGTCGTTGGCCTGAATACCGTTGGTGCCTTCGTAAATCGCCAGCACGCGCGCGTCGCGATAATGCTGTGCGGCGCCGGTTTCTTCGATAAAACCCATGCCGCCGTGGATCTGAATATTCAGTGATGTCAGCTCGTTCGACAGGTCTGTGCACCATGACTTAACCAGCGGTGTCAGCAGGTCAACGCGCTTGGTGTCGCCGGCGTCGGCAGCAGCCGTAGCTGAATAGGCGAGGCCGCGCGCGGCTTCGGTTTGCGATTTAATCGTCAGCAGCATGCGACGTACATCGGGGTATTCGATAATAGCCTTGCCGCCCTGTTTGCGTTCTTGTGCAAAAGCCCGGCCCTGCTGCAGCGCGCGTTCGCACAGGCCAAGGCCCTGAATACCAACACCAAGGCGCGCTTCGTTCATCATCGTGAACATGCCGGCCATGCCGCCGCCTTCGGCGCCGACGATTTCGCCATAGGCGCCGCCGTTATCGCCGAACGCCATCACGCAGGTGGGGCTGCCATGCTGGCCCAGCTTGTGTTCCAGTGAAACGCAGCGCACATCGTTGGCTTTGCCGTTTTCCAGCACCTTGGGCACAAGGAATAACGACAGGCCTTTGGTGCCGGCAGGCGCGCCTTCAATGCGTGCCAACACAAAGTGGATGATGTTGTCGGTAAAGTCGTGATCGCCGTAGCTGATGAAAATTTTCTGGCCGATGATTTTATAGGTGCCGTCGGCCTGTTTGACGGCCTTGGTGCGCACTGCGCCCACATCACTGCCGGCTTGTGGTTCGGTCAGGTTCATGGTGCCGGTGTGCTCGCCGCTGACCAGCTTTGGCAGATACTTCTGCTTTTGTGCGTCAGTGCCGTGTGCGGTCAATAGTTCAACCGAGCCCTGTGTAAGAAGGCCGCACAGCGCAAGGCCGATGTTGGCGGATTGCCATAGTTCCTGCACGGCCATCGCCAGAACTTTCGGCAGGCCCTGACCGCCGAATCCTTCTTCTGCCGGCAAGCCGTTCCAGCCGCCTTCGACGTAAGCTGCGTAGGCGGCTTTGAAACCGGTGGCTGTTGTCACGCCTTTGTCGGTCAGCTTGGCGCCTTCCTTGTTGCCCACGGTATTCAGCGGCTCGAAGGTTTCAGCGGCCAGCGCGCCGGCGGCTTCAAGCACCAGCGCGGCGTCGTCGATATTCGTTCCCAGAACATTGTTGAGGATGAACAGCTGGTCCTGAATCGGGGGTATATAAGTCATAGGGTTACCTTGGCATGAGCCTTGCCTATTAGATAGGCAGATAGAGGGAGTTTGCTGCCATGAGCATGGCGGGTATTGGTAAATTTTTGAATAACATCAGTGAGTTGCCTGCAGGGCAGCAACGCACCGTGAAGGCTATTCAGCAGGCCAGCGCCAAGACTGGGGTCGATTTTGCCTATCTGGTGCAGAAGGCCAATATCGAAAGCAGCATGAATCCGGCCGCCAAAGCGGCCACCAGCAGTGCCAGCGGCTTGTATCAGTTCACCAAGGGCACATGGCTGGACGTGATCGACCGCCATGGCGCCCAGTACGGTCTGGCCAGCGCAGCCGACAAGATCACGCGTACGGCGGATGGCCGCGCCGTGGTCAACGACGCCGCTGCGCGTAACCAGATTCTGGCCCTGCGCAACAACCCGCAGGTCGCCGCCGTGATGGCCGCCGAACTGGCCGTTGAAAATGCCAGCACGCTGCAGGCCAAGGTTGGCGGCAAGATTGGTGCAACCGAAATGTATATGGCGCACTTCCTGGGTGCGGGCGGCGCCAGCGCGTTGCTGGACAAGATGAAAGTAGCTCCGAACGCCCCGGCGGCGCGCCTGCTGCCCGAAGCTGCTGCCGCCAATCATAATGTGTTCTATACGGCGGGCGGCCGTGCCCGCAGCGTGAGCGAGGTTTACAATAACTTCGCCGCCAAGTTCCAAGATGCGGAAACCAATATCGCAGCAGCACCCGCAAAGCCTGCCGTGGATGTGGCCAGCGTAAAAGTTGAAAAGGTGAAGCCGGTGCGCGTCGCTGCCGCGAAGCCACTGCAGGTGCTGGCAACCATTACCAGCGAGACTTTTGTCGCCAATGCTGAAAAGCCTTTATTTATGGGTGCGAAACCGGTGCGTGTGGCCGGCCTTGCCATGCCGGGCGGGCTTGATTACCTGATGGGCGAGAACGCACAGGTGAATGCGATGATGGTGGCCGAAAAGATGCTGGATGCCGCCGAAGCAGCCAAGAGTCGCAAGTCTGACGACCGGCGCACTGTCGTTTAATTATTCTGCTGAATCCGAAGAACTGTTGTCGCCACCCGTGGGGGTTTCCACCGCAAAGGACGGCGGGGGCGGTACAAGTGCGGCCAGCAGTGTGGGCGCTGCCTGACGCTGGTGTGGTTTGCGCGCCGCTTCAGTGGCGGTCGGGTCTTTCTCGGGTTCGTCTGTGTTGGCGGCAGCCGGGCCGGGTTCGGGTTTTGGCCGACGCGTGTCTTCTTCCTGCTGCTTGCGTTCGCGCTGGGCCATTTCGTCCAGCAGCAGTTCGCGCTTGTAAACGGTTTTGCCGAACTGGCTGCCGGGTTCGCGATCAAGGCCCTGATAGATAACCTGCAGAGCTTCCAGCGCTTCCTTGTAGAAGGGCTTGCCAGCGAGTTCGGGAAAAAGCTTGTCATTCGGCGGAGCATCGATCGGGTCGAAAGCGTCTTCCGCGATATCGGCAAAGCTGGCTAACGGGTTTACGTTCTGGGCCATGTGCAAAGGCTATCATGCGTATTGCTGAAAATAAAAGAAAAACGGAAAGGTTAATCAACGCGTCCGATAACGTGTTGAATCTGTTCCCTTGATATGGCGCCTTCGCGCAGGATGCGCGGGGTGGCGGCGGTAACATCGATTAACGTCGAGGCGACGTTCGAGTCGGTTTTGCCGGCAGCCAGCACCAGTGGCGTGGCAGCGCCGAGGCTTTGCAACACTTCCTGCGGTGTTGTTGGCGGTGCATCGTCGGCAAGGTTGGCGCTGGGGGCGACGATCAGTCCGCCGAACGCTTGCATTAAATCGCGCGTCACTGGGTGCGATTCAACACGCACGGCGCAGGTGGGGCCGCCCGCCGTGACGATGGGCGCGATGGTCGTATCGGGCCGCAGCGGCAGCACGATGGTCAACGGGCCCGGCCAGAAATGCGTGGCCAGTTCGTCAGCGACGCTATTGAAGACAACTTCGCGCTCCAGCGCTTCCTTGGTGCCGGCGATGACGATCAGCGGCTTGACGGACGGACGGCCTTTGGCGGCATACACTTTTTCAACCGCCGCCGCGTTGCGCGCATCAGCGCCAAGACCGTACAGCGTAGCGGTGGGGAACGCAACAATGCCGCCGGCCTTTAACAGATCGGCGGCTTGTTGGATAGCTTCAGGTGTTGGCGTAAGTAACGACATGGAATTGTTAAAGATTATTTGTGCTTTAATTGCAAGCAGCAACTAGGCTAAGCTGGGCAAATATTAAGCCGGAGAATTCAATGTTCAAATTAAAAGCTGGTGAGGTCATTCATATTTTACCACCCATCGAGGGCCGTTATAGCGCTGGGATGCGTTTACATAATTTTATGCAGGCGCTGCGCTTCAGTTTTTCGGATGCCACTATTGATGATGTTGACGGCGACAATACTGATGTCTCAGCGCTATGCGCAGTTGATGTGCCGGGACGCCCATGGTTTATTCCACGTACGCTTGATGTGATGTGTGCGAATTTATACTTCTGGGTGCTATTCCCGGAAACAATCCGGCATGAGCGGCTTAAGGCAGACTTCATGCCGGATTTTGACCTAGAGTAGTTCAGGCAGCCTTACGGCGTGCTGTCTTCTTATTGGTGTTAGCAGCTGTCTTCTTTGTGACCTTTGTGGTCGACTTTGCTGTGGCCTTGGTAGTGGCAAGTGCCTTCAGTGCGGCTTGCACTTCGTTGCTATGGCCTTCCACGTTCACCTTGCGCCAGATAGCGCGGATAGTGCCGGTGGCATCGATCAGGAACGTGCTGCGTTCAACACCACGCACCTTCTTGCCGTACATATTCTTGTCGACCATCACGCCGTAAGCCTTGCATACCTTCTCCGTGGTGTCCGATGCCAGTGTGAACGGCAGCTTGTACTTGGCTTTGAACTTCTTGTGGCTTTTCACATCGTCGCGTGACACGCCGATGATGGTGGCGTTCATCTTTTTGAATTTGGGCAGGTGGTTGCCGAAGGTGCAGGCTTCAACCGTGCAGCCGGGTGTATCATCCTTGGGGTAGAAATACAGAACGACGTTCTGGCCCTTCAGCGCGCCCAGCGTGACCATGCCGCTGTCGGTTGGCAGGGTGAAGGTTGGCGCCTTGCTGCCGACTTTCAGGCCGGTTTGCTTGGGCGCTGTCTTCTTGGTTGTTTTGGTTTTGGTCGTGGTCTTGCGCGTTGTTGTCTTTTGAGTGGTTTTCTTATTGGTCTTTTGGGCTGTTTTCTTGGCTGCCATGGCGAGCTCCCTGGGGAAAGTTGCCTGCTGAATGTGTGCTTTGCCGTTAAAAAGTCAATATCCCTTGCCATTCTGTGCGGGCTCGTGAAAATGGCTGAAAATTATGCTTAAACGCTCATCCCTTATCGTCCTTGAATGGCTGGCAGGATTCATCGGCATCGGCATCGTGCTGGGCGCGGTGCTGTTCGTGCGACTGGCGGCCAATCCCATCACGATGGAAGACCTGACACCGATTTTGATCGACCGGTTGAGCGACCCGTCGCGTGGCATCAGCGCATCTATCAGCAGCAGTGCACTGCGCTGGGATTCCGACCAGCGCGAGATCGTAGCCGATTTGCAGGGCCTGATTTTGCACAACAAGGACGGCGGGGTTATCGCCACCGTGCCGCAGGCCGAAGCGCGCGTGCGGGCGCTACCACTGCTGATTGGCAGCGTGCGTTTTTCATCGGTGAAGGCTTCGGGTGCCAATATCAATCTTGAGCGTACGATTGAAGGCCAATTAACATTGCTGGGCGTCGAGCCGCAGGTAAAGGTGAAGCGCAAGGGCGTCGGCGGCATGGGTGCGCTGCTGGCCAAATGGCCTGAGCGCGTGAACAATGTTCAGAACCAGCTGGAGCGGTTGGGGAACGTGTCGGTAACAGCCTCGCGCCTGACCATTACTGACCGCATTGCCGATACAACGCTGACCGGCACCATGCCCAGCCTCGTGGTGGAAACCAGTAGCAATGACGCGATTACCGGCACCGGCACGTTGACGATCGATACCAAGCCACAGCCGGTGACGCTGACGCTTGATCTGCGGCTGTTCCCCGATCAGGGCACCGGCGAGACGATTATCAGCTTTGACCAGATCAATCCGGCCATGCTGGGCCGCATGGACCAGGATTACGGTGCGCTGCTGCCGGTTGACGTGACCTTTAAGGGCTATGCCAACATAACCTATATGCCTGACGCTACCATGCAGGCCACGGTGGCTATCGACAGCCTTGATAAGGGCGTGCTGATCATCCCGGATATGACGGACCCGCTGACCGTCGACAAGCTGAGCCTGAACGCCAGCCTGGTAGCGACCGACAGCGCCGGCATCAACCGCGTGACGCTGAATTACCTGAAGGCGCAGCGCGCCGGCGCGACCATAACCCTGACCGGCACAGTGGGTATGGCGCAAAGCGACGATGTGCGCGACCTGACCGTGCAGGCCGTGGTGCAGAATCTGCCGATGAATGACGTGTCGCCGCTGTGGCCGGTGACGGCAGCATCCAATGCGCGGGCGTGGGTCATACCCAACATGCGCGACGGCATGGTGACCGAAGCCACGTTCGAGATAGTGGGCCAGATACCATGGGCGGATGACGGGCCAAAAACCGACGGTTTTACTTACAGCAAGGTGGGCGGCACGATAACGCTGGACAACGCGACGGTTGATTACTATCGCCCGCTGCCGCCGATTACGCAGGCGCGTGCCGTTGCCACCTATGACGACAAGGCCTTCCATATCGTTATTGGCGGTGGGCGCCTGCTGGGTCTGTCACTGAAAGAAGGCGGCGTGGTCGATATCGGTGGGCTGAGCGAGGATATCCAGCCGATGAAAACGACGGTAACGGCGGCAGGTCCGCTGACCGATGTGCTGACCGTTATCAGTTCGAAGCCGCTTGAGTACCTGCAGAAGCTGGACCTTGACGCGCAATCCATGACCGGCGATGTCGAGCTGACGTTGGACATGGGCCTGCCACTGCTGAACGCGTTAAAGATGGAAGAAGTGGATTTGAAGATCGACGCTACGGCGAAGAACTTCGCGTCGGAAAAGCTGGTGCCGGCGCTGAAGCTGACACAGGGCGATATGCGGGCGCAGATTACGACCAAGCAGATGAGTGTCAAAGGCGATGTGACGGCCAGCGGTGCCCGCGTCAATGTTGACTGGCTGGAAGACTTCACGGCAGCAGCAGGCCAGCCCGGCAGCACGGCGACCATTCGCGCCAATTTCATCAAGCCCGAACTGGAAGCGCTGGGTATTGATATGGTGGGCGCAATGGATGGCGCCTTGCCGGCGACGCTGACCTATAAACGCTTTACCGCGCAGCCCGATGAGCTGGCGCTGCAGGTTGATCTGACGCCGGTTGCGCTGGATATCCCGCGCCTGACGTATAAGAAGGCAAAAGACGTCAAAGGCGCCCTGATTGCCGAAGGTACGATCAAGGACGGCGTGATTACGATAGATGACATCGATGCTGATGGCCCCGCCCTTGATATCAAGGGCAGTGCGACGCTGGGCAAGGATGGCAGCCTGCAAAGCCTGAAGCTCGCTACGGCGCGTATTGGTGAGAACAATGCGGTTATCGATTATGACAAAACAGGCGGCGTACCGAAAATCAACATCAAAGGCAAACAGCTGAACATCGGTGCCTTTATGGATGACGGTGCCGCAAAGCCTGAAGAAGAGAAGAAACCGGATGAGCCTGCGTCGTCGTATGACATTGTAATTGACCTTGAGCGCGCCGTGTTCGCCAGCGAAGACGCAGCTGCCGGTCGCAAGGAAAGATACTTTGCGCCCTTCAAGTTGTCGGCGGCACGCAATATGGAAGGTTGGCAGCGTATCAGCCTGAACGCGTCGGCCAGCGGGGCCGTTCCGCTGCTGGCCGACCTGACGCCGACGCCGTCGGGGCAGTCGCTGACGCTGGAAACCCGCGACCTTGGCAAGGTGATGTACGCGCTGGACTGGACTGACGATATCATGGGTGGCTGGCTGCAGGTGGCGGGCCGTGGCAAGCCGGGCAAGCCCTTGTACGCCGACATGATTGTCAGCGATTACCGGGTGCTGGACCTGCCGTTCCTTGTGCGCCTGTTAAGTGCGGTGTCGCTGGACGGCATTCTGACGGCAGCGAAATCCAGCGAGGGTTTGGCCTTCAAGCGCCTGAAAGGCGAGATCATCATCGAGGGTGACAATATCAAGTTCAAGGATGTGCGGACATCAGGCGGCGCCCTGGGCCTGACGGCGGCTGGCACCATCAATGCTGAAACCAACAACATCGATCTTGAAGGCACCGTGGTGCCGTTCTCGACCGCGAACAAGATGCTGGGTTCGATCCCGATTGTCGGCCAGCTGCTGACAGGCGGCGAAGGTGGCGGCCTGTTTGCCGCGACATATTATGCCAAGGGCAAACTGGATGACCCGCAAGTCAGCGTGAATCCGCTGTCGGTGCTGGCGCCGGGCTTCCTGCGCAACGTCTTCTTTTTGGATAATGATTAGTTGAAGATGTAGTCATCAAGTTGCATGGTTCTGCCACCACGCAGGCGCACGGTGCAGGTTTCAGGACGCAATACATCACGCGCTAACACGTTTACATAGCCGGTGCGTTGCCAGTCGGCGTCAACCCGTTCGCGAAGCTCGATCTGTACCACCGGCAGGGTTGAATGATCTTGCTGCGCATCGCTGTTGATGCCGATGATGGTGAACTGCAGGTCGGGGCGGCGTACGCGCTTGCCACCCACATAACGGATATCAAAACTCAGCTGGCCGGTTGTCTGCCAGTTGCCATCAACGGTTTTTTCGAAGCGATCGAAGGATCCGCGGTTCCAGTCGATATGTTCGGCGCCGCCCAGACGGGCCACCAGCAGGTTCTTGACGATTTCGGCGCGGTCAAAAGCGGAATGCTCGTTGGGCGGTGATTTTTCATCCAGCCCGTTTGCCTGACAAGTGCAGGCGCCAACATATGCGTTCGCGGCCATGGTACTCCTCAGGAATTCATGTTGTATCAGGGTTACGGGGTTTGCCTAGGTATGTTACAAAGAATTATGCCCGCAGAATGTTTCACAGCACTTGGACTGATGACCGGTACATCGATGGATGGCATCGACATGGCGCTGATCCGTACCGACGGCGAGCAGGTGGTCGAGGTATTGGCCCCGAAAATGCTGGTCGCTTTCGATGATTCGCAGCGTACCGCCCTGCGCAGCGTAATGGGTGGTAAGGGCGACATTCAGGATGTGGAACGCACGCTGACCGATGCGCATGCCGCCGCCGTGCAAGACTTCATGACCGAGTTTAACTTATCAAGCAAAGATATTGATCTGGTTGGATTTCATGGCCAAACCATTGCACACAATCCCGGCCGTAAGATGACATGGCAGATTGGCGATGGGCAGTATCTGGCGAATGAGATCGGCATTCCGGTTGTGAACCAGTTCCGGGTGAATGATGTGGCTGCCGGCGGACAGGGTGCCCCGCTGGTGCCCCTGTATCACGCCGCCCGTGCAGCTAACCTAGCCAAGCCGGTCGCCATCCTGAACATCGGCGGCGTGGGCAACGTTACCTATATAGGTGCTGATGGCGCGCTGCTGGCCTTTGACACCGGACCTGGCAATGCGCTGATTGATGACTGGCTGCTGAAGCATACAGGTGTGCCGCGTGATACCGGCGGCAAGATTGCGCGCCACGGTACGGTGGATGAGGCGTGGATCGCCAAAGTTTTACAGGCGCCGTACTTCGCGAAGAAACCGCCGAAGTCGCTTGACCGGCATGATTTCCACCAGTTCTCGGTTGACCATCTGGACCTTGCTGACGGCGCGGCAACGCTGACGGCGCTGACGGTTGCTACTACAAAAGCCGCCCTGCAGCACTTTCCTGAACCGCCGCGCGAATGGCTGATCACCGGCGGTGGGCGGCATAACGCATTTATGATGGATTTGCTGCAACGTGTATTCAACGTGCCAGTCCGGCCCGTGGAATCAATCGGCTGGGACGGCGATTTCCTTGAAGCGGAAGCGTTTGCCTATCTGGCCGTGCGCAGCAAGAAGGGGCTGGCGTTGACGCTGCCGACAACCACGGGTGTTAATAAGCCGCTTTCCGGCGGGCAATTACATACGCCAGTAGGGAAACAGTTCGCCGCACTTTAGCGCTGTTTTGTCATACTTCGCAGTATGGCGAACAAATATATTTTACTTGTCGAAGATATGGAAAGCATGGCCGCGGCGTATATGGAATACCTGCGCAAGGGACCATTCGATGTGACACACGTTGCATCGGGCCAGATGGCACTTAAGATTATCCAGGAAAGACAGCCATTGGCTGTTATCCTTGATATCCAGCTGCCCGATAGCAACGGGCTGGATGTCTTGCGCACCATCCGCGCCGGCTGGCCCGATATTGTCGTCATCATGATCACGGCGCATGGCTCGGTTGAAAAAGCGGTCGAAGCCATGCGCATCGGCGCCTATGATTTCATCATGAAGCCTTTTCCGGCCGCGCGCCTGCTGGTGACGCTGCGCAATGCGCTGGAGAAACACTCATTGCAGATCGAACTGGCCGAGCGCCGTGCCGGCGATGGTAACGGCTTTGGCCCGTTCATTGGTCATTCGCCTGCTATGCAGGCCGTATACCGCGCGCTGCAAAACATCGCTGCCAGTAAGGCGCCCGTTTTCATCATGGGTGAAAGCGGTACCGGCAAGGAACTGGCGGCGCAGGCGCTGCATCAGAACAGCCCGCGCCGTAACGGGCCGTTTAAAGCCATCAACTGCGGCGCAATTCCAGGCAACCTGCTGGAAAGCGCACTGTTCGGCCATGTGAAGGGTGCTTTTACCGACGCGCATGCCGATAGCGAAGGTGCGATCCGTGCGGCGGACGGTGGCACGTTGTTTCTGGACGAAATCTGCGAAATGCCGCTGGAGCTGCAGGTGAAGTTGCTGCGCGTGCTGCAGACGCAGACCGTGCAACCGGTGGGCAGCAACAAGGAGATCGCCGTTGATGTACGCATTATTGCCGCTACGAACCGCGACCCGCAACTGGAAGTGAAGGCCGGTAACTTCCGCGAAGACCTGTTTTACCGCCTGTTCGTGGTGCCGGTGGAATTACCGCCACTACGCGTGCGGGGCGAGGATATCGATATGCTGGCACGGCACTTCCTGCAGCGCTATGCAGCAGAGGAAAAAAAGAAGTTCAGGGGTTTCAGGCCCGAGCTTCTGAAGTGGTTCCGCGGATATGCATGGCCGGGTAACGTACGCCAGCTGGAAAACTGCATCCGCTACATGGTGGCGCTGGAAAACGGCGGCGAGCTGACGCTCGATGATCTGCCGCCGCAGGTTTTAAACCAGAAGTCATCCTGCGAGATACCGGTGGCTGGGCGTGGGCCGGTGCTGCCGCTGCGCGTGGCGGAACAGCAGAGTATCCGCGCCGCGCTGGCCGCCACGCAGGATGACGTGGCGAAAGCGGCAGCGCTGCTGGAAATCAACCCATCGACGATTTACCGGAAACTGCAGGCGTGGGAGCGGGCGTCAGCTTAAACGCGGACGATGCGCTGGGGTGCGGCCCGGCGGCGGCGAGGTTCGCGCACCGGCATTTCTTTTAATTCGTCGCTGATAACACGCAGGATGTTCAAAACGATGGCGTCGGCTTCTTCCTTGTTGTTTGTACGGCAGGAGCTGCCGGAATGGTGTGGGTACCACTCGTGGCGTTCACCACCGTGCGCCATAATCCGGATGTTGGCAAAGTCAGTTTGGTTATTTACGTTCAGGGCCGCCAGATCGGGCACAAGAAGGGTAGAAACATCGGCGCGTCGATAGCCATACAGTTCAAGCGTTGCAAAGTCCTGGTCGCCGCACACAACGTGTTTTATCTTGCCAGCAACAATATCAGTGCGTGAAAACGTGTCGATCTGGCAGATGTCATCTTTGCCAATCGGGTCTTGGATGCGCGAGATTTTATAAAAAAGCTTTTCAACCGGGTCGTAAAAGAACACCCGTTTGTCGGTTGGCGGAACGATATGAATGCGCTTGCGGCTTTGACCCATGGTGCCAGCAAACCATAATGCCCCCTCGCAACCAATTATTTCTGTGCTAATTTTCTTGCGTTATGCCGAACCTGCCAACCCATGTCCTTGTCAGCGCCACGCTGAAAAACGCCCTTACTGCGGGTGTTTTCATGACGATCGTGCACCGCGGCGACCCGGACCGCGGTACGCTTTACGTTAAGGTTGATGACCGGCAGGGCAGCGTGAAGCTTTACCAGCAGATATTCGACGGCACCCGGCAGGGTTTTGTGGTGCACAGCGAAGGCGACGCCGTGGATGCGGCCATCGCACGTACGGTTGATATCGACCCCGATGTGTGGGTGATTGATGTTGAAGACAAGGAAGGCCGCCTGTGGTTTGACGCGGCCCTGATGACACCCTGAAGCTGCTAACCTGCCTTAAGGTATTGAACGCTGTGATCCATGCTGAACAGGCGCAGCAGCAGGCGCAGGGCTTGGCCGCGGTCAGACTGCAGGTCCGGGTCGCGCGATAAGATCAACTTTGCCTCGTCGCGGGCCATCAGCAGCAGGTCCTGATGCAGGGCCAGGTCAGCGATGCGGAACAGCGCCGTGCCGCTTTGCCGTGTGCCCAAAACTTCGCCGGCACCGCGCAGGCGAAGGTCTTCTTCAGCGATTTTAAAACCGTCTTCGGTGTCGGTCATCAGTTTCAGGCGCGCGCGTGCGGTTTCGCCCAGCGGGCCGTCATATAACAATAAGCAGGCCGAGGGCAGGTTGCTGCGGCCGACACGCCCGCGCAACTGGTGCAGCTGGGCCAGACCAAAGCGCTCGGCATGATCAATAATCATCACGGTGGCCTCGGGTACATTGACGCCGACTTCAATAACAGTGGTTGAAACCAGCACCGGGCGGCGGCCTGATTTGAAATCATCCATCACTTTGTTTTTTTCATCGGCGCTTAAGCGGCTGTGCATCAGGCCGACTATCCCTTTGCCCAGCTTGTCGGTCAGCAGGCGCGCGCGTTCCTCGGCGGCGGCAAGGTCGATAAGGTCGGATTCCTCGATCAGCGGGCAGACCCAGTACACGCGCTCGCCGGTCTTGATCTTGGCGCGCACGCGTTCAATCACGTCATCAAGGAACTTCAGGTCGGTCTTGCTGGTTTTGATCGGTACGCGGCCCGGTGGTTTTTCATCCAGCTTGGAAACTTCCATGTCGCCGTAATAGGTAAGGGCCAGCGAACGCGGAATGGGCGTGGCCGTCATCACCAGCACATCAACGCCGCGGCCTTTGTTCGACAGCTCGACGCGCTGTTCAACGCCAAAGCGGTGTTGTTCATCAATCACCACACAGCCAAGGTTTTTGAATTCCACCTTGTTCTGGAAAATCGCGTGTGTGCCGATGATGATATCGATATCACCAGCGGCCAGTGCATCCAGCACCTTTTTACGCGCGGCACCTTTTACGCTGCCGGTGTGCAGGGCGATGCGCAGGCCGGCCTCAGTGGCGATCGGCAGCAGGCTTTCATAATGCTGTTGCGCCAGAATTTCCGTGGGCGCCATGATGGCCGCCTGTTCGCCGCGCGATACGGCAATGGCCATGGTCAACAATGCAACGATTGTTTTGCCGCTGCCGACATCGCCTTGCAGCAGGCGTACCATGCGCGTGGCGGCCTGCATGTCGGCTGTAATTTCCTTCAGCGTGCGTTCCTGCGCGCTGGTCAGTTGATAGGGCAGGGCGGCAATAATCTTTTTGAGCAGCGCAGGTGCGTTGCCGTCGCCTTTGGTGATGGTTTTGCGTTTCGCGCGGGTATGGTCGCGCACAATCGCAATCGCCAGCTGGTTCGCCAGCAGTTCATCATACGCCAGACGATAG
The DNA here is from genome assembly GCA_050248995.1 of Bdellovibrionales bacterium. GTDB lineage: Bacteria > Pseudomonadota > Alphaproteobacteria > JAIXQD01 > JAIXQD01 > JBFWRI01. The sequence goes on along the minus strand of JBFWRI010000007.1, from coordinate 38,367 downwards.
CGCACGGGGGCGTTAGGTAATATATCGGCCGGGTCGCGCGGCGCGTGCAGGGCTGTAAGCGTCTCGCCAAAATCCCGCCATCCGTTCTTGCGGATAACGCTGCCGTCCAGCCATTCGGGCAGGATGCGCGTGGTGGGCACAGCCATAGCGATGGCCTTGCGCAGGATTTTTCCTGACAGGTTGGCGGTGAGGGGATAAACAGGCTCAAGAATTGCGATGTCTTTCACCTTGGCCGGGTCAACAATCACGTCGGGATGCGCGATTTGCTTTTTGCCTTCGTACATCTCGACCTTGCCGCTGATCGCCAGCTGCTTGCCGACAGTGAAGATCTTCTCCAGCCAGTCGCCACGCTGGTTGAAATACGAAATCAGCAGCGGCCCGGTGTCATCGGCAACATGGATGCGCGTTGCGCCGCCGCGTTTGCGGGGCTTCTCGATTTTGGTGACGGTGATGACCAGCGTGGCAATGCCGCCGGGTTTGGCAGCGCGGGTGGTGGTGATATCGCGGCGGTCCACGACAGCCGTGGGCATCAGCAGGGCCAGGTCGATCACACGTGCGCCTGCTACCTTCTTCAGCAAAGCGCCCACGCGCGGGCCCACGCCAGTCAGCGTTTCTACGGGTTTCAGGACTGGATGGGAAAGTGTTGTCATTTGCTGCCCAGAAGCTTATGTTGCGCCTCATAAATGGACAAGCGCTTGAAGCAACTTCTGTTTCAAAGCCAGCATCGCGGGTTCGCTGAATTGGACCTGCTGCTGGGGACGTTTGCGCGCGCGCATCTTGCGCAACTTTCTGTCGCTGAATTAGACGCCTATGAAAAGCTGCTGAATGCACAAGATTGGGATGTTTACGCGTGGCTGGTCGGGCAGACCGAACCGCCCGCCGAACATGCGGTGATTGTCGATGTGATTAAAAGGTCTGGCCATGGCTATTGACCTGAAAGCCTTTAATCCCGACGCGCCGGGTGTGCTGCCGATTTATGGTGCGCCGCCGGGGCATGACGCCCGTACGATTATCACGCTGGCGCTGCAGGCGGGCGCGCGTGGTACGGTTGCCGTTGTGCAGGATGATTTGCAAGCGGCAGCGCTGGTGGAACAACTGCAGTTTTTCGCGCCGGAACTGACCGTACATATTCTGCCCGCATGGGATTGCCTGCCGTATGACCGCGTTTCACCCAGTTCTGATGTGCTGGCCGAGCGTGCGCAAACGCTGACTGCGCTGACGCAACCGGCGAAAAGCGCGTTTGTTGTGGTAACAACGGTTGCGGCATTGATGCAACTGGTGCCGCCGCCTGAGGCCTTTAAAGACCAGACGTCAGCCTTGCGTGCCGGGCAGGCGGTCGATCGCAGCAAATTGCAAGAATCACTGGTGGCGCAGGGCTATCGCCGCACGACAACGGTGCGCGAGGCCGGCGAATACAGCTTTCGCGGCGATGTGATTGATATTTTCCCCGCAGGCGCCGATCAGCCTGTGCGCCTGGATCTGTTTGGCGACGAAGTGGAAAACCTGCGCACGTTTGACGCGGCCACACAGTTGAGCGCTGACAAAGTAGAAAGCCTGAACCTGCAACCTGTGACAGAACTGATGCTGACGACTGATCGCATCAGCAGCTTCCGCACACGGTATCGTGAGCTGTTCGGCGCACAGCTGCAGGAAGATCCGCTTTACCAAGCCGTGTCAGAAGGCCGTGCCTATGCGGGCGTAGAACACTGGCTGCCGCTGTTTTACGAACAGCTGGTGCCGATAACGGCTTATCTGCCGCGCGCCACCTTTGTGATGGGCTGGCAGACGGGCGAGGCAATAACCGCACGCTGGAACCAGATCACCGACTTTTACAATGCACGGGAAATGCTGTGGAAGGGGGCGAAACGCGACCGCGCTGCCGTTTACAAGCCGGTGCCGCCCGCGCTGCTGTATACGCAGGCTGATATAGCGGCGCACCCCGTTGTGCAGCTGTCGCCGTTCGCGCCGCCGTCGCATGAAGTTGATGCCGGTGGCCGCACAGGCGTCGATTTCGCCGCTGAACGCCAGCAGGATGCACACACATTATATGACAAGGTGCTGACGCGCATTAAAACCGCTGCCATGCCGGTGATTATCGCTGTGGGCAGCGATGGCGCGGCTGACCGTCTGCAACATGTATTTGATGAACATGGTGGTTTGCCAAAAAATGCGCGGCTGGCCGTGTTGCCGCTGGAGCAGGGCTTTACCAGTAACGACCTGACGGTGATTACCGAGCAGGATATCCTGGGCGACCGCCTTGTGCGTCCGCGCCGTGCACGGAAGCGCAGCGATGAATTTATTGTTGATCTGGGCGCGCTGAACGTTGGCGACCTGATTGTGCACGAAGAACACGGCATTGGCCGTTATGACGGGCTGGTAACGCTGGATGTCGGCGGCACGCCGCACGACTGCCTGAAATTGGTATATGCCGGCGGCGACCGCATTTTTGTGCCGGTTGAGAACCTTGAGTTGCTATCGCGTTACGGTAACGAGGAAACAGGCGCGCAGCTGGACAAGCTGGGCGGCGCAGGCTGGCAGCAGCGCAAGGCGCGTGTGAAGAAGCGCCTGCGTGATATGGCGGACGCGCTGCTGAAGATCGCCGCCATGCGCGAGTTACAGGAAGCACCGGTTCTGACAACGCCTATCAATATCTATGACGAGTTTGCGGCGCGTTTCCCGTATGTGGAAACCGAAGACCAAAGCCGCGCGATTGAAAACGTGATCGAAGACCTTGGCCGGGGCAAACCGATGGATCGATTGGTGTGCGGCGACGTCGGCTTTGGTAAAACCGAAGTGGCGCTGCGCGCCGCGTTTGTGGCGGCCAGCGCCGGGCTGCAGGTGGCAGTGGTGGTGCCAACAACGTTGCTGGCGCGGCAGCATGCACGGAACTTTAAAACGCGCTTTCAGGGACTGCCGATAAAAATCGGCCAGATGTCGCGTTTTGTCAGCGCCAAGGAAGCGAAGCAGAACAAGGAAGATCTGGAAAATGGCCGGCTGGATATTGTGATTGGCACCCATGCCATTCTGGCGCAAAGCATCAAGTTCGCGCGCCTTGGCCTTGTGATTGTGGATGAAGAACAGCACTTCGGCGTGAAGCAGAAAGAAAAGCTGAAAGACCTGCAAAAGAACGTGCATGTGCTGACATTGTCGGCCACGCCCATACCACGCACATTGCAGCTGGCGCTAACCGGCGTGCGCGAACTGTCGTTAATTGCCACGCCGCCGGTGGACAGGCTGGCCGTGCGCACAACCGTGCTGCCATACGACCCGTTGATTATCCGCGAAGCGCTGATGCGCGAGCATTTCCGGGGTGGCCAAAGCTTCTATGTGGCACCGCGCGTACAGGACCTTGGTGCGCTGGCCGAAGAACTGAACACATTGGTGCCGGAACTGAAAATCCGCACCGCGCACGGGCAGATGCCGGCCACTGAACTGGAAGATATCATGGCCGCGTTTGATGACGGCGCGTTTGAAGTGTTGCTTTCAACCAACATCGTGGAATCGGGCCTCGATATCCCGCGCGCCAATACAATTATCATCCACCGCGCCGATATGTTCGGCTTGGCGCAGTTGTATCAGTTGCGCGGGCGGGTGGGGCGTGCCAAGCAGCGCGGCTATGCGTATTTAACGCACGCCGCCAATATGCCGCTGACAGACAGCGCCGAACAGCGCCTGAAAGTGATGGAGACGCTGGACCAGCTTGGTGCAGGCTTCCAGCTGGCCAGCCACGATTTGGATTTGCGTGGCGCGGGAAACCTGCTGGGCGAAGAGCAATCGGGCCATGTGCGCGAAGTGGGTATCGAGCTGTACCAACAGATGCTACGCGAAGCCGTGGCCGCCGCACGGCGTGGCGAGCTGGTGGATATGCCGGTTGAAGACTGGACACCAACGCTGAACCTTGGCCTGCCGGTGCTGATTCCGGAATCGTACGTTGCCGATCTGGGCCTGCGCCTGACGCTGTATCGGCGTTTGGCTGACATTAAGGACGAAGCTGGCATTGAAGCGTTTGCGGCTGAGCTGGTGGACCGCTTTGGCAAAATGCCGCGCGAGGTGGAAAACCTGTTGGCCACCATGCACATCAAACTGCTGTGCAAGCGTTCAGGCATTGAAAAACTGGACGTGGGCGCCAACGGCGCGCTGATTACATTCCGCAAGAATACATTCGCCAAGCCCGACGCATTGATTGCGCATATTCAGTACAGTAACGGCAAGCTGCAGATACGCCCTGATATGAAACTGTCGGTGCTGGGCGCATGGAACTCGGTTGAACAGCGTTTAACCGGCGCGCGCGCCGCGCTGACCAAGATTGCCGAAATTGCGGCTTAAATTTCGGCTTGCTGCTGCGCTGCAAATAGGTCTAGTTTAGCGCCACATTCAAATAATGGAGCTTGCGATGTATAACCAACAAGATCTTATTGCCCAACTGAACCATATGGGCGTCAACAACGTTGAATGTGATATTCTGAAATCAGCCGGCAATCTTGGCCGCAGCGTCATGCGCGGTGAAATGCTGATCCTGCCACGTTGGCAAACCGCGATTAACAGCGCAGCCGTGATGAACAAGGCGCTGCGCAAGGGCGTGCGTATTACATCGATGGGCGTGTTTGATGATTCTCGCTGTCGTATTATGTTAAAAGGCAAGGGCGAGAACGCGGCTGTATTAGGCAAGTCGGTTGTATCTTCCGATTTCCGCGTACAGGCCGATGCCGACCCGAAGGCTGACGCAGCTGACACGCTGTTTGGCCTGAAGCTGTGGGTTAACATCCTGCGTGGTACGGCTATTGTATTTCCAGCCGAAGATCGCGACGGAGTACTATTCCGCTCGTCAACATATACCGTCAAGAAAGGTGCGTTTGGTCTTGAATATCGTGTCGGCACAAAAGCTGCCCAGAACCCGGGCAGGTCGATTGTCGCGCAAACAGTCGACCGTGCACCGTTCCCCACGTATTACGTTGGTAAGAAGACAGAGCAGCCTGTCGTCGCTTAAAGCATTATCAGCTTAATTAGTGCGCAGGTGCCAGCTTGCCGCCGCCGTCCAGCCAGCCTGAACGGTCAAGTTGCGTTGAGCGCTTGGCGAACAGGCCACAGCCGCCGGCGATAATCGATGTCATGCCAGCGGCAAAGAAGGGCATGCCCCAACCCACAATGGCGCCGCCAATCAGTGCAGCGCCGCCAACCAGCAAAACAATACTGATTGTTGTGCCATTAAGCGCGCTGCGTTGCGGTGCATGCTGTTGGGCGGCGTGCCATGCGGCTTCGGCGTGCATACGCTGTGGTGAGATGGATAAGGCCTTGAAAGCGTCTGCGCTGGTAATGCGATGTGCCATTTTGCCCCCCGACATCATGACCAATGATTCAAGGCTGCCGGAAGAATCTTAAGTAAGGGTAAACTGCCGTTAGGCTGGCTTCATTGCCGAGCGGGCGGCGCGCCATGCCTCGCGTGCCTCTTGCCGCATCAGGCCCGATTCCAGCATGGTCCAGTTTTCATGCACCATGCCAAGGCTGCGGATTAAGGCTGTCTTTGATGCTTCTCTGGTTTTGCGGTCGGCGACCAGTGTAATCACTCGCATAATGCCGTGCAGGCCAAGCGTGGGTACGGTAACAGCAAACAGCGGCAGGCTGACGGCGCGGCCCACAAAACGGCTGATAGCCTTGCCCTGACCCGGGGTCAGTTTCATAGCGGCAAGTGTGAGTGGCGGTGAGTTATCGCTGGGTTGGCGGCGGCGATTGCGGCGGGCGATGTCAGGTAACATGGCTACGGCTCCTTACTCGGGTGAGTATGAAATCAATGTAGCGCGATTTGGGGGATTCGACAGCCTGTGCTATGTGATTGTTATTGCTGTGAAGGTTTGCGATTGCGGCGCCAACGCTTGACCCAAGAGAAAAGTCCATCTTGGGGCTTTTCAGGGGCGCGGGCCCACAGCTTGCCGGTTTTGATGATTTCGATGTTATTGCGGAAGGCTTGTTCATACATCGCGTCTGCCTCATAGATGCCGCGATAATCCTTCTCGGTTGCCATCCGCTCGGCATGAAGTATGGGGTTTGCTTCCTCGTACTTAAGGCGCCACGGGAACCATTTTGCTTTTGGCTCCTTGCGTATTCCGATGTCGCCAAAGTGCATGCGAGAGAAGTTTTTTGCATACCGCCATCCAGAGTTGAGGATGCGAAGACTTCTAGCGAAGGCATGTGCAGGTCCGGTTGCTAAGATAAGCGTAGCCACGCCTGTGATATGCGTCAGGTTTTTCTTCATTTGCGGCGTAATCGTTCTCCAGGCTAAAGCTTTCTTCTGTTCTGCTTCCCATGGGAAGAAGCCCGTTTGCAGGTAGTTGAAAGCCAATGTTGGTATCGCCCAGACAATATCATCAAGTTTATAAACAGCTCGAGCAGACTGATTATTCTTAAGGAACTCATCTTTACTAATTGGCGCTTCACCATTGCACATACGCTGGTAATTCTCAGCCATGCGCTGAAGCATAAAACCAGTGCGCGGTAATCTCGTAATAGCCAAAACAAAAATAGCGGCAGGAAAAGCGCCAGCAAGGAAAGGCAGGCCTACGCAGGCGCCATAAATCATTGCACCTTGCAGTGAGTGACGACCAATGCGCGAGAAGGCTTCGGTTGCGTCTGCGTCCCCTAAGACAAATTTTCTATCGAGGGCAGTTTGTACATCATTTGCTGCCCAATCGCGCGCTTTACCGGCTCTACGCTTCACAGCCATCATGATGGCGCGCATGCCGTCGTCGCCTTTGTCCGAGAGATTATCTTCAGTGATCTTTGCCATGGGCGCAATCTACAGCATGAAAATAGTTTCATTACACAAAAACACGTTAATAAATGCCGATTTACGGCTTGCCGAACGGCGGGCGGGGTATACGCTTAATGCATGCAAACGCTTAACCAGTACCTGCAGACAGCGCTGACCAAGGCCCGGGGCAACAAAACCCAGGCCAAACGGGCGCTGATGGAAGAGGCGGTGCAGAACCCCGATCTGGCTCAGCAGCTGGCGATTCCCTTCCTTGAGTCGATTACCGGCTATGCGCTGGACCACTTTATCCGCAAGAACCCCGCCGCGACGCAGGTAAAAGCGCCCATCAACGCGCCGCCAGCCTCGGCCGAAGGCAGCGGCCAAGGGAGTCAAAAGCACAAAGCGGCTATGGAAGCGCTTATCGGGGCTTATAAGAAGAAAACCTGACGCGCCATATCGTTGCGTATTCCTGTGAAAGTAAAAAATGTGTGCGGCTGCCATGCTGGGGCAGGCCTAGGCTTTTGATGCGTACTAACCAACCAAGGGAGAATAAAATGGCAGTCGTATTTCATACCTATGGTGATGGCTCGCCGCCGCCTGCGGGCATTCAAGTTCGTACCTATAGATCGCAGGCCGAAGACACAGTGGGCGGTTATGGTTCCCAAGACACAGTGAGCGGCCAGCTGGCCGCGCTGGGGTATAATATGGCGCCGCGCCGGTCTTTCGCATCACCTACAACGGCCGCTTATGAGGAGATACGGAATCCTTTAGATAATCCGCACTTCAACTTTGCACAGTTTCAGACGGATATGCGGGGCGCCAAGCCGCGCGAAGATATTCGCTATGAAGACTATATAATCGGCTGATCAGCGCCTAGCGCGGCTTGCTGTATGATTTGGCATCCGGCCGGAAGCGGCCAGCTTCTGAGCGGCGCAGCATGCGGGTCGTTGCCGGGAAGTTGCCTTCAAAGTTTGTCGCAACCTCATAAGCAAATGTGCCTATGGCGCCGAACAGTGTGATAAACCGGACAGCGCCTGTATATAGACCGTCGGCTACAAATACGACCAAGTTCTGCTGTTTCTTTTCCGGCATCGTTCTTCTCCTTAGCGGCGGTAAGCCTGCTCGTTTTTTATGCACTGGCGGTAGCTCATGCTCTCGTCAAAAGCGCAGCGGTAATGAGCCAGTCTGTTGGACACAAAATCAGCATAGCGTTCAGCGCGGGCTTCGGGCGAGTTGTTAGCGTGGGCGATTGCCGCGCCAGTCAGGCTGCCAATAATGGCCCAGGCAACAACCTCGGTTATCAGTGAAGAACGCGACATATGCTCCTAAAGTATCAGCAGCTGTAATACATCTTATATTCGATGGGGTGCGGCGAGATGTCATAGGCATCCACTTCTTCCATCTTCAGGTCGATATAAGCACCAATAAATTCTTTCGTGAAAACATTTCCTTCCAGCAGGAATTCATGGTCGGCGGCGAGTGACTCCAGCGCCTCACGCAGGCTGCCGCAAACCGTTGGAATACTTGCCAATTCCTCGGGTGGCAGTTCGTAAAGGTTCTGTTCCATCGGCTTACCCGGGTGAACCTTGTTCTTCACGCCGTCCAGCCCCGCCATCAGCATGGCCGCAAAGGCAAGGTAGCTACAGGCCGCCGGGTCGGGGAAACGGACTTCGACGCGCTTGCCCTTGGGGCCGCTGGCCGTATAGGGGATGCGGCAGCTGGCCGAACGGTTGCGCGATGAATAGGCCAGCAATACCGGTGCTTCGTAACCGGGCACCAGCCGCTTGTAGCTATTGGTGGCGGGGTTGGTGAAGGCATTCAACGCGCGTGCGTGCTTGATGATGCCACCGATGTAATACAGCGCGATTTCTGACAGACCGTCATAGCCGTCACCAGCGAACAGTGGCTTGTTGCCCTTCCATAGCGACTGGTGAACATGCATGCCGCTGCCGTTATCGCCGAAGATCGGCTTCGGCATGAAGGTCGCTGTCTTGCCGTACGTATGAGCGACGTTTTGGACGACGTATTTGTAAACCTGCATCGCGTCGGCCATTTCAAGCAGCGATGAATACTTGATGCCCAGTTCATGCTGGCTGGGGGCCACTTCGTGGTGGTGCTTTTCAACCTGCACGCCCATTTGTTCGATAATAGTGACCATTTCCGACCGCAGGTCTTGCCCACTGTCGACAGGAGCGACGGGAAAATAGCCGCCCTTGATGCCGGGGCGGTGGCCAAGGTTGCCTTCGGGATAGTCGCGGCCGCTGTTATACGGGCCTTCTTCGCTGTCGACCTTGTAGAAGATGTTGTTCGGCTTCAGGTCGAACTGCACGGAATCGAAGATGAAGAACTCGGCTTCGGGGCCGAAGCAGGCGGTATCGGCGACGCCGCTTTTAGCCAGATAATCTTCGGCGCGCTTGGCGATGCTGCGTGGGCAACGCAGGTAAGGCTTCTTGGTGGCGGGGTCGATCACATCGCAATACACAACCATGGTTGGCTGCGCGGCGAACGGGTCAAGGCGGGCGGTGGCGCAATCGGGCATCAAAATCATGTCGGATTCGTTGATGGCCTGCCAGCCGGCGATGCTGGAGCCGTCGAACATGATGCCGTGTGCCAGCATGTCTTCATCAATCGCGCTGACATGCTGCGAGGTGTGGTGCCATTTGCCGCGCATGTCGGTGAAACGCAGGTCGAGATAGCGGACATCGTATTGCTTGATCTGGTCGAGCAGGTCTTTGGTGGCTGACATGGATTCCCCTGTGGTGCCGCTGGTTACTTTTACCGACGCTAACAAGCGCTTTGCTGACTGAAAAGGGGGCTAAATACCCTGAATTACTTAAATTCCTTGACCTTTCGGGGCCAAAAACCTTACAACAGCGCCCGGTGGCGACCGTAGCTCAGTTGGTAGAGCATCGGCTTGTGGTGCCGAGTGTCGCGGGTTCAAGCCCCGTCGGTCGCCCCATTAAATATTCCGCGGGTATGGTGGAATTGGTAGACGCGCCGGATTTAGGTTCCGGTGGGGTAACCCGTGGGGGTTCAAGTCCCTCTACCCGCACCATTATGTTTCTGAAAGCTATTTTTGAGGTTTGAAATGAGCGATGAAATCGCAGATATCCGGCGGGAGCTGAGGCAAAAGTCTATCATTAGTGAAAACGATGCCTATGCCGTGCTGGCCGATAACCATTCGTCGCACTTGTCGGGGCTTATCATCACGCGCGATATCAAGTGGCAAAGCCATATGCTGGGTTTGTTTCAAACCAAGCAGCTGCGTTACCAGATGTCGTCAAACCAGCTGGCCGAAGATTCGCCCGGCAATCCGACCTACGGCCTTGGTTATACGTTTGATGCTAAAGCCATTCCCGAGATTGTTGCATTGCTGGAGAAGGAATTCGGCCCGCCGACCTTGGACACAAAAGAGTACCGTTCGCGCAAAAGCCTGTTGCTGAACCTGAAGCGTATCACGGCGCCGGTGGCTGATGATGGTGTTGCAAAAGAGAGGGCGATTGCGTGGCTGTTGGGCGGTGTCAATAAACCAGACCTTGCCGGTAAGGAAATTTACGATATTCCCGCATTGCCGGGCTTCGCCCTGAATGTCGTGTACGCGCCTGCGCTGCGCGATGGTCGCCCCCAACTGATTGATTTCCGGCTGGAACGCCGCGCGCCGGCGTAAGTAATTGGTTATTACTTTCAGTTTTACGATGCATAAATAGGCTATGTCACTGCAAAGCCAGAATGCTGCGCATTTGAAACGTGGTCGTGCCCTGTTGCTGCGCATCGCGCCAAGTCGGCGCGCGTATGAAGTCGCCCGGCGTGAAGCATCAGTCATCGGACAGCAGCGCGCAGCGAACCCGGACGAAGCTTGTTACCAGCTTTTCAGGACACTAAACCGCCGCATTGAGACCTATGAAGAGACGGTCAATGCCAGCGACGGGTTGGCGCAGGATGTTTTCATCGACATCTTCCTTGGCCTGCACGATGTGGTGGATCTGGTAAACACCGGCGCCGTGCGCGGGCAGGCGCAACGTGCGGCACAGATGCTGTTTTCGGTGCACAAGGTGATGCTGCGCCGGCGGTCATTGATGAAAAGCTTTAGCCAGAATGCAGCTATTCTGGCCGGCGTACTGCAGACATGCCTGCCGCCGACCGCGCACTGCCGTGACGGTATGAAGCGCATTATCCAGCAAAAACACGGTTAAACCTGGCTTTTGGCCTGCTTCAGCCTGCTTTTCTGCTTGCCCCGTGGGGGTAAAGTTACTAATTTCCGCCCCTGACTTCAAACACAGGATAGAGAATGGCAACCGCAGCAAAAATCAAGCAGGACGGCCTGCAATACGAATTCAAGGTCACCGTACCTCAGACTGATGTCGCGAAGATGGTAGAAACCAGCCTGACCGGCATCCAGAAGCGCGTGAAAATGGACGGCTTCCGCCCCGGCAAGGTGCCGATGAATCTGGTGAAACAGCGCTATGCCACGCAGGCACTGGGCGAAGCTGTGGAAGAGCTGGTGAACACCAGCACGCAAAAGACGCTGAAGGATAACAACCTGCGCGCCGCCGTACAGCCGAAGATCGAAGTGCAGACATACCCCGAAGGTAAGGATCTGGAATACAAGCTGACCGTTGAAGTGCTGCCGACATTCACACCGGTGGATGTAACAACGCTGTCGTTCGAGCGCACAACTGCAACGCCGACCGACAAGGAAATCGATCAGCGCCTGCAAGATTTGGCCAAGCGCATGCCGCAAACAGCCAGCGCCGCTGACGGTTACGCTGCCAAGATGGGCGACACAGCGGTGATTAACTTCACCGGCAAGCTGAACGGCGTCGAGCGCAAGGAAATGGCGGGCGAACGCTTCCCGCTGGAGCTGGGTTCGAATTCATTCATCCCCGGTTTCGAAGAAAAGCTTGTCGGTGTGAAGAAGGATGACCAGCGCACGATTACGCTGAACTTCCCGGCAGATTACCACAGCGAGGAATTCGCGGGTCAGCCTGCCGAATTCACCGTGACTGTCACCGACATCCGCACACCGAAGGATGCGACGGTTGACGAGGAATTCGCGAAGATGCTGGGCATGAAGGATCTGGCCACCTTGCGCGAAGCGATCAGCAAGAGCCTTGAGAACGAATTCCAGAGCATCAGCCGTGGCAAGCTAAAGCGCGCCGTGATGGACAAGCTGTCGGATGCGCACGATTTCGCACTGCCGGCGACGATGGTGGAGCAGGAATTCCAGGGCATCTGGCGCCAACTGCAGGCCGACAAGGCGCAAGGGAAGCTTGATGAAGACGATAAGGGCAAAACCGACGCCCAGCTGGAAAAGGAATACCGCACGATTGCCGAGCGCCGCGTGCGCCTTGGCCTTGTGCTGGCTGAAATCGGCACGGCGCAGAAAGTGAAGGTTGACCAGCGTGACCTGCAGGCCGCGCTGCGTGCCGAAGCGTCGCGTTACCCGGGGCAGGAACAGCAGATTGTTGAATTCTATACGCAGAACGGCGGCGCGCTGCAGGCTTTGCAGGCGCAGATTTTCGAAGACAAGGTGATTGATAAGATCATCGAGATTTCGAAGGTGACCGACAAGGCGGTGACGCCGGAAGCCCTGCGCAAGATGGCCGACTAGTATGCAGCAAACATCCTACGCCTCTTCGGCCGAGGATTTGCTGGTTGCGCGTTATTTCCCGGCGGACTTCGTTGGCACGTATGTTGATGTTGGCTGCTATAAACCGGTTGATTATTCCAATACCTACCTGTTTTACCAGCGAGGCTGGCGCGGCCTGTGCATCGATGCGGCCGATTACAAAGCTGACTACGCAGCGCAGCGCCCGGGTGATACCTTCGTGCAAAGTGGCGTTGGCGTAACGCCCGGAACGCTGACCTATTATGTTATTCCCGAAGACCCGACCAGCAACACGTTCGATGCACGCCTTGTTGACGCGATGCGCCAACATAAGGGGTTTACATGCATCGAACAACAGGTGCCCGTGCAGCCGTTGAGCGACATTCTGGCGGCGCATCCCGTTGAGCGTATCGACTTCCTAAACATCGATATCGAAGGCATGGACATCGGCGTACTGAAAGCATTCGATTTCAACAGGTATCGCCCGCGCGTCATCGCGATTGAAGACCTGATGCTGGACTTGCACAACCCGATGTTCAGCGAAACCGTGGCGTTTCTTGAATCGAAGTCGTACCTGTTCCACAGCAAGGCGTTCTTCACAGCGATATTCGTCGATCCGCGCACGCCCGCCGAGGTGGAGCTATTTAAGACAGCGGATGCCAATCGTGGGCGTCTGCTGAAGCGTTAAATTCCCAGATTGCTGAATTGCGGCATCTGCGCTGCGGCGGCAGCGATATAAGTACCAAACGCCTGATGGCCGGTGATAAAACCCAGCGTGCTGTAGATGTGCCCGCTGGCGGCATAGATGTTTTCCTCGATGCCGGCAGCGCCCATGTTCAGCGTGTCCATATCCGGGTTCTGGATGATCGGCAGCCAGTCGCGCCGGAACTTTTCAACGCGCAACAGGCAGGGATTGTTCGATACGCCGTTGGTACGGGTGAATCCGTTTCCAGCCGGCAGCAGCATGGCGTCGTAGGCATCGGGCAAGACCGGCGCAAGGTTATAGCGGCAATGGTGCATCAGCGGGTTCTGCTGCATGGCATACAGGATATCGGTGACAGGGCGCGCGGTGTCGTTGAACAACCAGTCATGTTCAAGGAAGAAGATGTAGGGCGTTTTCACCTGTTCCAACTGGTCAAGGAATACGCGGCGCAGGCCGTGGCCCTTATACAGCGCCAGCGACATCTGCGGATGTTCGGCAATGTACGATTCAAGCGCTGTTTTATAGGTAGCACCGGCATCCTGCAGGTCGGCGGCCGTGGGCTGGTCGAAGGTGATGACAACGTGCCAGTCGCGCGGCATCTGCACCTGCTTATAGGCAGCATCCAGCACGGCGGCGATCATGTCGATCTTCGGCGGGGCAGTTTCTTTGTGCAAGAAAATACGGCGGCTGATGTTCGTCGGCACAATTACGGTGACGGCATCGGCTACCTTTACCGCATCGGTTGTAAATGGCCGCGTGAATTCTTTCCACTGTTGCTGGGCCGCAGCGATTTCAGGTGTAGTGCTGCGCAGCGTTTCAAACGCAACCTGAAGGCGCTGTGCTTCCGGCGCGTCGTCCATAAACCGGGCAATCGCCATCGCATCCAGCATGGCTGCCGCCCGGGTCTGCGGGCTTGCGGCAACATCCACCAACTTCAGCAGTAGCTCTTTGGCAGGCAGGGGAAGATTGCTGGCAAACATTGTAATGGCCAGCTGGTGCAGGCCTTTCAGAAAATGAGCAGCAGGATAACCGGGCGTTGCCGTCAGGTCGTTGACCGCCTGTTGCCAACCGGGGAACAGACCCTCGCGGAACAGGCGTGCGCAAAAAGCCCGCTGGCGCAGGGCCGGGTCGGCAGGCTGTGCCATGGGTGCGCGGGCCAGCGCGTTATCAAATGATCCCCAGTCACCGACCAGCGCGGCGATTTGCAGCTGTGCGGTGACGACATCGCTGTGTAACGGGCCCAGCAGGTTTTCCAACTTGCTGATATAAAGCTGCGCCCGTGGCACATGACGCATTTGTGCGTATACGGCGAAACCAAGCCTGACTGTGTCTTCCGTATCGGGAGCGGTAGCTTCCGCCGCGGCCAGAACATCCAGCGGCATCGCAAAATCGTTGCGCGCCAAAGCAGCGTAAAGGGTGGGCCAGTCAATCGTCATCTTGTGAGCGCAAATTATGACAGGTATATATAGGTCATGATACCCAGAATTTTACACTTTATTTGGGTTGGCGACGAAAGCCGGCGCCCCGATAACTGCATCGCTACATGGCGGCAGTTTCATCCGGACTGGGAGATAAAAGTATGGGGCAATGCCGAACTGCACGGCCGGGAATGGGCCAACAGCAAACACATAAAAACCATGTGGGATGAGCGCAGTTACGACAGTGTCGCCGACATGATGCGCTATGAAATCCTGCTGGCGGAAGGCGGTGTGTACGTTGATGCCGACAGCGTGTGTCTGCGTCCCCTGTCTGATGTGTTTCTGGAATGCGACGCCTTCGCTGCGTGGGAGAATGAATTTGCCCTGCCGGGCCTGATTGCCAATAACATACTGGGGTTCCATGCCGGCGATGTGCTGTTGGCGAAACTTGTTGAAAGCATCCGGGCCAAGCCGGATGTCGCTGGCCTTCCACCGTATAAAGTCACCGGGCCGCTGGCGCTGACATTGCTGGTGCAAGAGATGCGTTATGACAAGCTGACGGTACTTCCCAGCCACTTCTTTATGCCGAAGCATCACAGCGGGCAGAGCTACACAGGGCGGGGGCCGGTATTTGCCGCGCATTTCTGGGCCGGAACGCGGAATACAAGCTTGTTCGACCGCCTGCATAAACTGGATGTCGATGGCTGGGAGAAAATTTTTCCTCATATGAACATATCGGCCGTGATGAAAAAATTTGACGGTATGTTCAATGATAATGATGTGGTGACAACATTTACCGCCTTGAACGAAGAGATAAAAGCCCAAGGCCGCGCCGTTAATTTTGTCCAGATCGGGGCGATGGACGGAATTTTCTTCGATAGCATGCACCCCTTCGTCCAGAAATTCGGTTGGCAGGGCCTGCTGGTCGAACCGATGCCCGAGCATTTTAAGGCTTTGCAGAAGAATTATGCCAGTCAGTCAGGCCTGACGTTTGAGCGGGCGGCTATTACGGATGCCGATGGGCCGGTCGATATGTATTATGTTCCAACGGACGTTATTGAAGCTGAGGGGCTGGACGAGTCGACGCGCGGCATGTCATCGCTGCTGCGCGAACGCAATCTTCACAACAGGCTGGACGCACGTGATATCCTGCGGTTCCAAAAAACAGAAACTGTACCGGGTCTGACACTCGCGTCGCTGTTCGCCAAACATAACATCGGTGCTTTTGACGTGTATGTCAGTGACACCGAGGGGATGGACTGGGTTATCCTTCAGCAGCTTGATTTAGCAAAACATGCGCCGCGCATCGTGTTCATTGAATTCAATCATCTGCTGGTGCCAGATATGGTCGCTTTCGTTGATTACATGCACGCTCATGGTTATCGCGTGTACCTGCGGGAAGATACTCTGGCTGACGCCCTGTGCGTCAGATCCTAGCGCTTTTTGCCGATACAGCCGGTTGATTCTGCAACAATCCGAAAAGTAACACTTTATTAGGAAATTCTATTCGTATTTTCGCGCCTTTTTGGAAATGTCCACCCGATTGACGCTTGGCATGGTTTCTGCTGGATTCAGTAATAGAAACGGAGCCCATCATGTACAACAACCCCTACGTTCTACCCCATATGTCATCCGCCACCGCCGAGGTGACCGCCAACCTTGTGCCGATGGTCGTCGAACAATCGTCACGCGGCGAGCGCGCTTTCGATATTT
Organism: Bdellovibrionales bacterium; assembly: GCA_050248995.1. Classification (GTDB taxonomy): domain Bacteria; phylum Pseudomonadota; class Alphaproteobacteria; order JAIXQD01; family JAIXQD01; genus JBFWRI01. The sequence goes on along the minus strand of JBFWRI010000007.1, from coordinate 22,180 downwards.
TCTCGCGCCTGCTGCGCGAACGCATCATTTTCCTGACCGGTGAATTCGAAGATGGCATGTCGTCGCTGATCTGCGCGCAGTTGCTGTTCCTGGAAGCAGAAAATCCCGACAAGGAAATTTCGATGTATATCAACTCGCCCGGTGGTGTTGTGACGTCGGCGAACGCCATTCACGATACGATGCAATACATTCGCTGCCCCGTATCGACAGTGTGCGTCGGTCAGGCGGCATCGGCTGGCTCGTTCATCCTGACGGCTGGCGAGAAGGGCAAGCGTTATTGCCTGCCGGAAGCTCGTGTTATGATCCACCAGCCTTCAGGCGGTGCCCGCGGGCAGGCCACTGATATCGAGATCCAGGCGCGCGAAATCCTGAAAATGCGCGCCCGTTTGAACAATCTGTATGTGAAATATACAGGGCAGCCGCTGGATGCCATTGAAAAGGCTATGGAACGCGACAACTTCATGAGTGCTGACGAAGCCAAGGCCTTCGGCCTGATCGACCATGTTGTGGATAAGCGCCCATCAACTGGAACGGCATCGAAAGCGGCCTAGGTGACGGTAAGCAGTTATTAAGAACTGGTCTGGCAAGGTTAAAGGGTAAAGGGACGAAGGTAATGTCAACAAAAGCAAGCAGCGGTGATAGCAAAAACACTCTCTACTGCTCTTTCTGCGGGAAGAGCCAGCACGAAGTGCGCAAGCTGATCGCAGGCCCCACGGTCTTCATCTGCGACGAGTGCGTTGACCTTTGTACCGAGATCATCCGCGAAGAGAGCAAGTCGACATTGTCGAAGTCGACCAGCGGCGTGCCCAGCCCGAAAGACATCCAGAAGGTTCTTGATGAATACGTCATCGGCCAGGAACGCGCCAAGCGCGTGCTGTCGGTCGCGGTTCACAACCACTACAAGCGTATCGGCCATGCCCAGAAGGGCAGCGATATCGAGCTGCAGAAATCGAACATTATGCTGATCGGGCCAACCGGCTCGGGCAAGACGCTGCTGGCGCAGACGCTGGCCCGCATCCTTGATGTGCCGTTCACCATGGCCGACGCCACGACGTTGACCGAAGCTGGTTACGTGGGGGAAGACGTCGAGAACATTATCCTGAAGCTGCTGCAAGCTGCCGACTACAACGTCGAGCGCGCCCAGCGCGGCATCGTTTACATCGACGAAATCGACAAGATCAGCCGCAAGTCGGACAACCCCAGCATCACGCGCGACGTATCGGGCGAAGGTGTGCAGCAGGCACTGCTGAAAATCATGGAAGGCACAGTGGCTTCGGTGCCCCCGCAGGGCGGTCGCAAGCATCCGCAGCAAGAATTCCTGCAGGTGGATACGGCCAACATCCTGTTCATCTGTGGCGGTGCGTTCGCCGGCCTCGACAAGATTATCGCCCAGCGTGGACGTGGTACGGCCATCGGTTTTGGCGCCGACGTGCGCAGCGCCAGTGAGCACCGTATCGGTGAGCTGTTTGCCCAGGTTGAGCCGGACGATTTGCTGAAGTTCGGTCTTATTCCCGAATTCGTTGGCCGTCTGCCGGTTATCGCGACGCTGAACGACCTTGATGAGGCGGCGCTGATCGACATCCTGTCGACACCGAAAAACGCCCTGGTCAAGCAGTACCAGCGCCTGTTCGAGATGGAAAACGTCGGCCTTGAATTCACGGAAGACGCTCTCAGCGCGATCGCCAAGAAGGCGCTTGAGCGCAAAACCGGTGCCCGCGGTCTTCGCTCGATCATGGAAGGCATCCTGCTGGATCCGATGTTCGATATGCCAGGTTCGACGGATATCCAGAAGGTCGTCATCAACGGTGACGTTGTGGAAGGCAAGGCGAAGCCGCAGTACGTTCACGGCCCGAAGAAGGTTGTGGAAGGCGGCAAGAAGGAAGAGCCAGCCAAGATCGAAAGCCAGATCGCCTAGGCGATTTTACATCCATCAGGTTTAGCGGGTTCAGGCAGCGGTTTTTGCTGTCTCTCGATTTGCGTGATGGTGGCGCCAACCTTGTCCAGATACATATCCAGCAGACCAGCCACCGCCGATTCATATGGATTGCCAGCCGGGCTGGCGTGTGCGGCAGGGCAGCCGCTATAACCCGGGAACCTGGGTGCGTCGCCAAGGATAAGTGAAAGATCGAGTTCCTGTTGCGGCGGCCAGTCTTTGACGATGGCGGTGATTTCTTCTTTTGTGCCTTTGCGGATTTTGATGCCGGTCAGGTGCCCGGTTTCGTCGTAATGAAGCTGAAAAGCTTTTTCGGGTGCTTCCTGTGCAAAAATCATTTGCGGGTGGTGGATGAATTTAGGCAGCAGCGAAGCCTGCAGCTGATAGGTTTTCCAGAATCGGGCGAAAACCGGCCATTCATCAGCGCCAAGGCGGCGCCCCGTATGCTTGTGATGCTGTTCCGCAACCAGCGAAAAGTACGACAGGATATCATGCGCCATTTCGCTGAGGCCGTTCATCTTGTAGCTGAACAGCTTGTCAGTCTGCCGCGCCATTTTGATAGCCGCTTTTACAACCAGACCCTGTTCGCCGGGCAGGGCGATCTTGTCCGCCATCACCTGATCGGCGAACACTTCGGTTGATGGCATCACGCATTCCAGCAGGTACAGGGCCGTATCATGAAACAGGCCATCGTACCCAAGTCCGCTCAGGCGCGCGTGGCAGCGGGGCAGCCAGTGTTGGTAGGGGCTTTTGGGTTTGTCATCCATGAACCAGTCATGCACAAAGGCGATCTGGTCGAATTCGTATTTTGTGACGCCTGCAGCCTGCTGTTCCCGAAACCAAGGCCACCAGACATTCAGTACATTCATCGTGAAGCTGCGACTAATCTGCCGGTTGCGCACCTCGAGATCAACGTCATCTGTTGGTTCGCGCAGATCTGTCAGCGCTGCGCACAGATTTTCTGGGCCCAAAAGCCCGAATTTCGTAACAGGATAAGTGCGGGGCATGGCTATCTAACCGATAAAGCAGGCTTGATAGTCACGCGCATGGACGCCCTGCGGTAGACTGGTGCGCTGGCCCTGCGCAGCCTGCAGCAGAGCGTCAAGGTTGCGGCTGTACAGGATAGTGCCGCTGATACAGTGATTGTTGGCTGTCGCTTCTACCGAGCGCACATACCATGCTCGGCTGTCCTCGGCTCCTGTGTCGGGAAACCAGAACGTATTACGCCCGCCGACGCTGGCCAGCGCCTCGCCGGTCGAGCCGTTTCTGCTTTCGATAAATGCAACGAATCTTTCGGCAACGTTTTCCTGCGGGATGCGGACAACGGCAGATGGTGCGGCGTGGCGGGCGCTTTCATCAGGCAGTGGTGTTAGCATGTAAAAGGGGTCATAGACCGTGGCCAGATATAGCACGCTGCCAAACAGAGCGGCTTTTTGTATCTGGCGCCGTCGGATGCTGGCGCGCGCCTCGCGGGCGGCGTCTATATCGATGCGGTGGTGTCTGACAAAAGACCAGGCTGACATGGCGAATTCGTACAACTTTCGAAGCTTAAATAGCAATGTTTGATTACTTTCACCTTGTTTTGCAGCGTTTCCGGGCTGTTGAAAAAAGGCGTTTCCGTGCCAATATAATACTTAAGCTATTAACCCGTTGGTGGGGGTTAGAGGGTATTCTCTACGAATCGCGCTCTAATCCTTCCATCTGCAGTCCGAAGGTCTTACATGCCTACAACAACATCTCCGCTTCCTGTATTGCCGCTGCGCGATATCGTCGTTTTTCCGCACATGATTGTGCCGCTGTTCGTGGGGCGCGATAAATCCGTACGCGCGCTGGAAGAAGCGATGGCCGAGGAAAAGCACATCCTGCTGCTGACCCAGCGGGACGCCAGCAAAGATGAGCCGGATGCGAATGACCTGTACCGTTTCGGTACGGTAGGCAACATCCTGCAACTGCTGCGCCTGCCGGACGGTACGGTGAAGGTGCTGGTGGAAGGCATTGCCCGCGCCAAGGTCAGTGACTTCACGCAATCGGATGCTTACTTCGAAGCGAACTATGAACTGGTGGTGGAATCGGCTGGGGCCGAGGAAACCGACCTGCGCGCACTTGTGCGCACGGTTGTCGCGCAGTTTGATAATTACATAAAGCTGAACAAGAAGATTCCGCCTGAAGTGATGGTGAGCCTGAGTCAGGTGGATGAACCAGCCAAGCTGGCCGACAATGTGGCATCTCATCTGGCCCTGAAGATCGAAGAAAAGCAGGGTCTGCTGGAAGAAGTAAACACTGCCGCACGGCTTGAAAAGGTCTTCAGCTTCATGGAAGGCGAAATTGGTGTCCTGCAGGTTGAGAAGCGCATCCGCAGTCGCGTGAAGAAGCAGATGGAAAAGACGCAGCGCGAATATTACCTGAACGAGCAGATGAAGGCCATTCAGAAAGAGCTTGGCGAGGGCGAAGATGGCCGCAATGAAGCCGACGAATTCGCCGAAAAGATTCGTGGCCTCAAGCTGAGCAAGGAAGCGCGCGAGCGCGCTGAAGCTGAACTGAAAAAGCTGCGCGTGATGTCGCCGATGAGTGCCGAGGCGACCGTCATCCGCAATTACCTTGACTGGATTGTCAGTATCCCATGGGGTAAGCGCACCAAGGTTAAAAAAGACATCACCCGCGCCGAAAAGGTTCTGGACAAGGAGCACTATGGCCTGGACAAGGTCAAGGAACGCATCCTTGAGTATCTAGCCGTGCAGGCGCGTGCACCCAAAATCAAAGGCCCGATCCTGTGCCTCGTCGGCCCGCCGGGCGTTGGTAAGACGTCGCTGGGCAAGGCCATGGCCGAAGCCACCGGCCGCAACTTCGTTCGCATGTCGCTCGGTGGCGTGCGTGATGAAGCCGAAATCCGCGGCCACCGTCGCACCTACATTGGCTCGATGCCCGGCAAGGTCATTCAAGGCATGAAGAAGGCCAAGTCATCAAATCCGCTATTCCTGCTGGATGAAATCGACAAGCTGGGGCAGGACTGGCGCGGCGACCCGTCGTCGGCGCTGCTGGAAGTGCTGGACCCTGAACAAAACCACACGTTTAGTGACCACTATCTTGAAATCGACTATGACCTGTCAGACGTTATGTTCGTCTGTACGGCGAACAGCCTGCGCATGCCACAGCCGTTGTTGGACCGCATGGAAATCATCCGCCTGTCGGGCTATACGGAAGACGAGAAGGTGCAGATTATGAAGCAGCACCTGATGCCCAAGCAGCTGGCTGCCAACGGCCTGAAGAAGGGCGAGCTGAAGGTAGAAGACAGTGCACTGCGTGACCTTGTGCGTTACTACACGCGCGAAGCCGGGGTGCGTAACCTGGAGCGCGAGCTTGCCAACCTGTGCCGCAAGTCGGTGAAGGAGATTGTCGCCAAGAAGAAAGAGACCATCACCATCACAGCCAAGAACCTTGAGAAATATGCCGGCGTGCGTCGCTTCCGTTTCGACCTGGCTGAAGACCAGGATCAGGTGGGTGTTGTGACCGGTCTGGCGTGGACCGAGGTCGGTGGCGAAATCCTTTCGATTGAAGCCGTGATGCTGCCGGGCAAGGGCCGTGTGGTCAGTACTGGCAAGCTGGGCGATGTCATGAAGGAATCGATCCAGGCAGCGGAAAGCTTCGTGCGTTCGCGTTCGGTGACCTATGGCATCAAGCCCAGCATGTTCGATAAACGCGATATCCACGTTCACGTTCCCGAAGGCGCGACGCCGAAAGACGGTCCGTCAGCAGGTATCGCGATGATGACGTCGATGGTATCGGTTCTGACAGGCGTACCGGTGAAGAAAGATGTAGCTATGACCGGCGAAATCACGCTGCGCGGACGTGTCCTACCCATCGGCGGCCTGAAAGAAAAGCTGCTGGCGGCATTGCGGAGCGGTATCAAGACAGTACTGATCCCGAAGGAAAACGAAAAGGACTTGGCCGAGATTCCGGACAACGTGAAGAAGGGTATGACCATCATTCCGGTGGATCATGCGGACGAAGTGTTGAGGCATGCACTGGCGCAGGAACTGAAACCGATCCCGTGGACGGCGGAAGACGAGGCGGCGTTGTATGCATCGCGTGAATCAAAGCCGGAAGAAACGGTCAGGCATTAGGTGATTGCGGTGTGCGATTCGTCGCTGCCGCAACCCTGAAAATTTTCTTTTTGGCCGCTGATTTTGGCGAATGCAAGGTTGACGCCTTGTGCTGCGGTGCGTAGCTTTTTCGTATAACGTCATTTATCCAAGGGGATTGTTATGAACAAGATGGAACTTGTGGCGGACATTGCCGCCACCGCCAAGCTGTCAAAATCAGATGCGATGCGTTCGCTGGACGCCTTCATTACGGTGATCGAACGGGCCCTGAAAAAAGGCGAGGAAGTGCGCATTGTTGGTTTCGGCACGTTTGGCGTGGCTGTGCGTAAAGCCGGTATGGGACGTAACCCACGCACGGGCGAAGAGATCCAGATTCCCAAGAAAAAGCGCGTCAAGTTCAAGGGCGGCAAGCAGCTGGCCGACGCCATCCAATAAGCTTTTTCCACGTCTATTTCACGCCCGCAGGTATCTTGCGGGCGTTTTTGTTTGCAGTATTCCAAACTTGCCGGTAAGAGATGTGGTGTTGAAATGGACTGGGCGATTGGCGCAGCGGTAGCGCAGCTCGTTTACACCGAGTTGGTCGGGAGTTCGAATCTCTCATCGCCCACCATTTTCTTGCCATATATGTCTAATCGCCTTAAATAGCAGGCATGACCCACACCATTCTTACCGTTGACGACAGCAAAGTGATCCGCGACATGCTGGCGTTCACGTTGACCCAGTATGGATATCAGGTGCTGGCCGCCGAAAGCGCCGCGCAGGCGATGGACCTGCTGGAATACAACAAGACGGACTGTGTGCTGACCGACATGAATATGCCGGAAGCCGATGGCATCGCCCTGACAAAACGCATCCGTTCACAGCCCCAGTATGAGAAACTGCCGATCGTGATGATGAGTGACGAGAACAATGATATCCGCCGCCAAGCGGGCCGCAACGCAGGGGCTACGGCGTGGTTGGATAAGCCTGTTAAATCCGACGAACTGATTGCCGTTATCCGCAAATACTGTTCATAGCGCCTGCTGGAAGGCGCCCCCATCACCCGGCGCGTAGCGGGCCAGCGCCGCCTGCAAATCGGCCTGCCGCACCGGCTTTGTCAGGAAATCGTTCATGCCTGCATTCAGGCAACGTTGGCGTTCCCCATCCACGGCGGCGGCTGTCAGCGCGATGATAGGCAGGGCCTCGCCACCCGGCAGATGGCGTATTTCACGGGTGGCAGCAAAACCGTCCATACCTGGCATCTGGCAATCCATCAGCACAAGATCGAACCCAACGCCTTTCTGGATCTGCTGCACGGCCTCATGGCCGTTGCGGGCAGCCGTAACACTGCAGCCCTGATTCTCCAGCAGCGCCGTTATGATCAGCTGATTGGTTTCGCTGTCTTCGACAAGCAGTATATGCCTGTGCCGGCTACTGACTGGCTGAGGCGGCGGATGTGATGCCGACAGAATGGCGGTTGGCAGTATAAGTGTTACAGTGAAGGTGGAGCCATGACCGGGTCGGCTGAGAACAGTAATGGAGCCGCCCATCAGCTCGACAAGCTCCTTGCTGATGGTGAGACCCAGTCCTGTGCCTCCATACTGGCGCGAGGTGCTTTCATCAGCCTGCGTGAATTTCTGGAACAGGGCGGAAATGCGTGCCGGGGCGATGCCGATCCCGCTGTCTTCCACCTGTAATGTTATTTCGTAATGCGATGTATCAGTGGCCCGGCCGGTGATTTTCAGGCGTACAAATCCTGTTGCCGTGAACTTGAAGGCGTTTCCCAGCAGGTTCATCAGCACTTGTCGCACGCGCGTGGGGTCGCCTTCAAATACAGACGGCAGGGCGTTGTCGTAGATTACATCCCACTGCAGGCCGGATTCGCCAGCACGCGGTTTCATCAGGACATGTAGCTCGTTGCACATGGTGCGCAGGTCGAAGGGAATGGATTCCAGCGTCACCCGTTGCGCTTCAAGTTTGGATATATCAAGGATGTCATTAACGATATCCAGCAGGTGCTGGCACGAAGACTGCAGGACATTGACAAGGTTTTTCTGGTGCGCTGGCAGAGGCATCTGGTCAAGCAGTTCGGCAACGCCGACAATACCGTTCAGCGGCGTGCGGACTTCATGGCTCATATTGGCCAGAAAGCGGCTTTTGGCCAGCGTGGCGGCTTCGGCCGCTTCCATGCGCTGCTGCAGCAGGGCTTCGGTCTGCAGAACGCGCCGGAATAGAGGGCGAAAAACCGTCAGCGCAAGAACGACAAGGATAACGATGCTGAGTATCGCGTATATCTTGACGGTCAGCGCAGCCAGCTTGAATTCTGCCAGCCCTGCCAGCTGCAAGGCCAGCGCCACGCGCCGGGCATCACTGTTCAGGTCGATTTTCAGGTATTGGCCCAGGTACTCGGCCGCCTCATGGCGTTCGGCAGGCAGGGGCGAGGCCAGAAATATCTCGGCCATCGAGATGAAGTTACGGATGCGACGATCGAGGGCCTGCGGCCCGGCGAAGTAGATGTCGTCGGCGTGCTCGCGATAATACAGATGCGGCGCAAACGAGCGTAACAGCCAGTTATCCAGCGCACGGTCGGGGTCGCGGCTGTGCCGCAGGCGGCTAAGGTCAAGGATATTTCCCCGCGCACTGTCAGACAACACGATAAGCTTGTTCAACGCATCCTGTGCCCGCGCCTGTGCCAACTGCTTCTGTTCGTGGTCATGGAAATGCCGCAGCACGTTTGTCTGCCCGGCCACACGGTTGATCAGAGCGTACTGGTAGACAGCTTCATCGACATGGCTGATATAGGCGGCACCGCGGCGGATATGGAGGTCAAGCTCGGCAAGGCTGTATAGCGTGCCGGCGCCGACCAGCACGAGCGCGAAAATGTAGCGCAGGGTGTAGCCGTAGTGACGGGATAGCTGCATGGGGTTCATCCCAGCACAGCAACAATGCCGGGGCCTTGATAATGAGCCTACGGCTGTATTTTATAGGGTTTTAGAGGGTTTTAACTCTATGGAAAGCACATTATAGTAGGCAAAGAAAAAGAAAATGGCAGCACCGATAACATCCGCAACGCTTGACACCCGCATTGTCGCCAACGCCGAGAAGGCCTGGCGCCTGCTGAGCGAGCTTAAACTGCTTCCCACGCCCGAGAACTATGCCGTGTTCTTTGCCTTCTGCGAAGGCAAGGACGAACGTCTGACACTGGAAGTGAACGACGCGCTGGGTAAATACCAGCTGGACCCGGGCCGGCTCGGCAATGCGATGCAGATGATTTATGAAAAATCGCTGAGCGCCATGTCACATGAAGCCGCCGTGCAGAAAACCGCCACGCTGTTCGAAGCCGAGATGAAGCAGATCATGGACATGGTTTCGAATGCCCAGAAAGGCGCCGACGAATACGGCGAACAGCTTGATGAGTTCGGTAAAGGGATCGCTTCGGCGCCTATCGAGCAAGTAAAGACCCTTGTCGCCGGCATGATGGAGCAGACCAAGCAGATGGCGCAGCAGAACCAGAGTTTGCAGGACCAGCTGACACTGTCGCTGGACCAGGTGAACGAACTGAAGACAAATCTGGACACGGTAAAGCAGGAATCGCTGCGCGACCCGCTGACGGGTATCAACAACCGCAAAGCCTTCACGGCCGAGCTGATCCGCGCGTCGAATGACGCCCGTGCGCACAATGAAGATCTGTCGATCGCGATGGTCGATATCGACTTCTTCAAGAAATTCAACGATAAATACGGCCACCTTGTAGGCGACCAGGTCCTGAAGCTTGTCGCCAGCACGCTGAAAGAAAACATCAAGGGCCGCGATACCGTGGCGCGCTGGGGCGGTGAGGAATTTGCCGTGCTGCTGCCGCAAACGCGTATGGATTTCGCTGTCAAGCTGGCCGACAGTCTGCGCAACGTGGTAGCCAACAAGAAGATCATCCGTAAACCGCAAAACGAGGATCTGGGCCAGATCACGCTGTCGATCGGCGTGACACAGTATGTGTATGGTGAAGACATGAACGACTTCGTTGACCGTGCCGACCAGGCGCTGTACCGCGCCAAGCAGGAAGGCCGCAACCGCGTGGTTTCAAACGACCCACCGGTTACGCCGCATATCGATACCAAGGTGACGGGCAGTACCCCGGAAAAGACCGTCAGTATCACCACAGAGGCTTGATTTTTAAGGATTTTTTGAAATTGCTTTCGCGCCCAGAATATTGTTATCTGGCAGCATATTTAATCATCTGATTCTTCAGGAGATTTTTGCGTGACGGATACCGCCCAACAAGGCCTTGCCAATCTTTTTGATGTACTGAACGAAGGCCGCGACCGCAAGGGCCAGCGCGGTATATGGGATACCGGGCGCTATGACGCGCTGATGCGCGACGTGTTTGCCAAGTGGGATGCTTTTGCTTTGGCTTACGAGCAAGAGTTCCTCGGCCTTGAAGAGTATTCGGCGACAGTAAAAGTTGATGGTGCCGATACGGTGGTTTCGGGTGAATCATACGATGCCGCCCGCCGCGATGCGCGTGGCCGTATTGGCCGCAAGGATGGTGAGGCAAAGGGTAAAAAATTCGCCGATCGCCAGTTCGGTCAAAAAGACTTTGACGGCCCGAATGAGGCACAGCTGCAGGAATGGTATGACAGCGAAAAGGGGCAGACCAGCCTGAAGCGGTTTGCCGAAGAGCTGGTGGCATTCCTTGACAGCCACGGCGCAACCGGGACGCCGGGGCATGATCGCCGTCATGTCGCCTATATGGACTCGGCCGTCAGCTTCATGCTGAAAGATAAAACGGGCGTTGCAGATTGGCGTACCGCTTCGATTCTGGGCGGCTTGCTGCACGATACGGGCCGTATTGTGGAAGAGGTTCTGACGGGCACATCGCTGTGCGGCCTTGCCGGCACCGACCATGCTTATTTAAGCGCTGAATTCGCCGACCAGTTGATGCAAAAGTTGGAGCGTGAAGAGGGCTGCGAGTTCTCGCCGTTCTTCCGCGAGTCACTGCTGTACAGCGTGGTGTCGCACACGGGCGGCGAGGCCAAGAAAAGCGCCATGGCGCAGTATGTGCAGGCGGGCGATCGCCTGGGCGGCCTGACAGTTGAACATTACCGCCGCGCTATTCAGGCGAATGTGGGCGAGATGGGCCTTGGCTTCCGCATGCCGCTGGAGCCGGAGAAGATCTGGTCGCTGGCATTCCCGGGCGGCCCGCGTGACAACAACCTTTTCGGCCATGTGTTTTTCTATGCCAGTAACCTGTTTGATAATCTTGGTGACGAGGATCACAGCATCGGCCTGCCGCTGCGCGCCCGCTCGCTGGCCACGCTGTGGCTTTCAATGTCGGACGAACAGCGTTTCCAGACCTTCGCGCCGTGGCTGCAGCGTTATAACCCCGAGCAGTTTGAAGAACTGAAGGATAAGTACGAAGCTGCGATGCGCGCCTCGGGCACGGTGCCGGCCGATTGGGCGATTCCTGATGCCGGCGAACCATCATCGCCCGGTTGCATGAAGAAGGGCCTGCTGTTCAAATACAGCGACAAGATTCCGGGCGATAAGGAGCGCGCTGAAAGACTGGATGCCCAGCTGTGGAGCGAGATGCAGGAGCAGATTGCCGCATTCAGCCCGCCGCAAGATGTGCCGCAAGACTTTGTGAAGCTGCGTTACTATGCGTGGGCGCAGCTGGAAAAGCAGATCACGGCTCCCGGCTGTAATATTACGGCGCACGGCATGCGTACTATTCTGGCCGAATTCAAGAAACTGAATGCCGCCGAGTTGCGTAACTTGGTCACAGGTTTTGCGTATTACGACGGCGTGCAGCATGATTTTGATACGGTCTGCAAAATGGTATTGGCCAAGCACACCAACGACGAAGGTTTTACCGGTGTCATCGCCCGTTATGCCGACAAGGTTGCGAGCAGCGGCTCGACACCGATGATCCAGTTCACGCCGCGTAAAGCCAAGCCAGCGGCTGTTGTTCCTGTTGCACCGCCGGCTGAATCGGCGCGACGCCAAGGCAACGATATGAACTACCGTGCCAGCCTTATTGCTGTTGCCTTGGCGGGTGGTATCGGCCTTCTGGCATGGATATTTACAAGCCAGATGCCGCCATCGGCGCCTGCGCCAGCCCGTACACCTGCAGCGGATAACGGCAGTCCGGATCGTGCACCGTCGGTGCCTGCTGATAACCGGACCTATACCGAAGGCGCTGTTGGCGCGGTCGGTGATTTCCGTATCGAATTCAGCCAGATGACGCTGGATGGTCGCCGCGTGGGCGATGTAGCGCGCGTGCTGTTCATTGATAACGAGCCACAGCCCGGCGATTTCATCTGCACGCTGCCGCCGACTGATGCGCGCTGCGAGGCGATTGCCGAAGTTTCCGATGTGTATGCCGGTATGGCGAAGGCGCCGGAAGCCGACCGCCGTGCCGCCGCCGACCGCCGCCTTGCAGCATGGTCGGCGCGCAATCGTCAGGCGCTGGTAAACGGCCAATAGCGAAGCAGCTTTTCTGCTGACGTTTTTCTTGCGCTACAGTTAAATTTCCTGCATTTCTTTTATGACTTTATTTAGCGCATCATTGCCGATGCTCTCCATAAGTCTTCTAAATAAAATACTGGGGGCGTAAGACCCATCAAGAGCAATTCCATGGTATTGTTTTAGAAAACCTGTCCTCGAGAGCGCTAAGCAGACAGCATCTAACTCTTCGTTTGTGCGGAAAAGACCTACTTTAATCAATCTATCTTTATAAGTGCGTGTCGCTTCAATAATATTTGCCGCACTAAATGATGAGTAGTTAGCGTCATTGGGGATATCTTTTGTTTCAGTCCTAAGTAAATTTAAGTCTTTGTATGTAGAATATATATTTCCCAACAAGACAATCTCATTCCTAGATAAGTTTTCAAGTGCATCAACGTAACAATTAAAGTCATCGGCCATTAAATCAGGATGGTTCATTGCTCCGACGACAGCTTTAGCTATCAGCCTAAGGTTTTCTTTCGCTCTACCCATCCGCACTGCTTCGGCAAATCTGTTCAAAAGAAATATAGTGTCATCCCTTGTGAAAAGCTCAGGGTTTAAGTTTCCGTCCTTAATTTCCTCTAAGATTATTTTCTGACCGATCTTTTTTCGGTTCTCAAGCCAAGCAGAAAAAACACTTTTTACAGTGCTTTTTGCTAAAGTGAGTTCTGGCGAAGCTGAAACTGTAATGTCGAGAGAAGCATTCACCACATCAGATATGTTCATAGATCCTCAAAAGTTTTTATTAATAGACGTTCTCTATACGTTCTGCTTATATAATCACCATGAATCTACCCGTGCAAGCTTCAGTTCATGTGCCGGAAGTCGCCCAAGGGATAACAGTACCCCCGGCGCTGCAGCCATGGCTGGCCGACCTGAACCCGCCGCAGCAGCAGGCCGTACTGACGTTGCAGGGGCCGCTGCTGGTGCTGTCGGGCGCTGGTACCGGCAAGACCAAGGTTTTAACCACACGCCTTGCGCACATCCTAATGGGTGGGTATGCCACGCCGCAGCAGGTGCTGACCGTCACCTTCACCAACAAGGCCGCACGCGAGATGAGCCACCGCGCCGAGGCTATTCTGGGCCGCCCCACGGCGGGAATGTGGCTGGGCACGTTCCATTCGCTGTCGGTGCGCATCCTGCGCCGCTGGGCCGAACGTGTGGGGCTGAAATCGAATTTCACCATTCTTGATGAAGATGACCAGTTACGCCTGATTAAGCAGCTGGTCGAGGCGATGGGGCTGGATGAAAAGAAGAACCCGGCGCGTCTGCTGGCGTCGGTGATCGACGGCTGGAAGAACAAGGCGCTGGGGCCCGACCAGGTGGGGAAGTATGACGCCGGTAGCCTGCTGAACGGCAAGATGGCCGATTTGTACCGCGATTACCAGCAGCGCCTGTTATCGCTGAACGCTTGCGATTTCGGCGACTTGCTGCTGCACACACTGGTGCTGCTGCGTGACCATGAAGATGTGCGCACGCATTACCAGCAGCAATTCAAATATATTCTGGTGGACGAGTATCAGGATACCAACGTCGCGCAATATCTGTGGCTGCGATTGCTGGCGCAGGGAAAAGAAGGCGGTCACAAGAACATCTGCTGTGTGGGCGACGATGACCAGTCGATCTTCAGCTGGCGCGGCGCCGAAGTGGGCAATATCCTGAAGTTCGAGCGCGACTTTGAAGGCGCGCAGGTCATACGCCTGGAACAGAACTATCGCAGCACAGCACATATCCTTGCCGCCGCCAGTGGTGTGATCGCCAACAACCGCGACCGCCTTGGCAAGACGCTGTGGACGGCGGCTGATGAAGGTGACAAGGTGCGCGTGCGCAGCTTGTGGGACGGTGACGACGAGGCCCGCTGGGTGGGCGAGGAGATCGAGGCGCTGCAGCGCAAGCGCGTTGACCTGAACAACATAGCCATTCTTGTGCGCGCCGGCTTCCAGACACGCGCATTCGAAGATCGCTTCATCCAGCTGGGTATACCTTACCGCGTGCTGTCGGGTATGCGGTTTTACGAAACGCAGGAATGCCGCGATGCCCTGGCTTACTTCCGCACCATCTGCGTGCCCGAGGACGATCTGGCTTTTGATCGCATTATCAACGTGCCGAAGCGCGGCGTGGGCGAGGCCAGCGTGCAGAAACTGCGCGTACTGGCACGCCATCAGGGCCGCCCGCTGTATGTGGTGACCGAAGATATTATCGAAACCGACGAGTTGCCGTCACGTACCCGCACGCCGCTGCGGGAACTTGTGCGTAATTTCCAGCGCTGGCGCTCGCTGCAGCAAAGCATCAGCCACGTCGATCTGGCGCGCATGGTGCTGGAAGAAAGCGGCTATACTGCCATGTGGCAGCAGGACAAGACGCCGCAGGCGCAGGGCCGCCTTGAAAACCTGAAGGAACTTGTGAACGCCATGGCCGAGTTTGAATCGCTGCCGGCGTTTCTTGAACACGTCGCGCTGGTGATGGATGCCGCCAAGGATAACGATACGCCGATGGTAACGCTGATGACACTGCACGCAGCGAAGGGGCTTGAATTCGGGTATGTGTTCCTGCCGGGCTGGGAAGAAGATATCTTCCCCAGCAAGCGCACGCTGGATGAATCCGGCTCGGCCGGGCTGGAAGAAGAGCGTCGCCTTGCGTATGTGGGGCTGACGCGGGCCCGCCAGCAGGCGTATGTCAGTTTCGCCAGCCAGCGCCGCGTGTACGGTAATACGGTTTATGCGCTGCCGTCGCGCTTTGTGGCCGAGATTCCGGCCGATAACCGTATCGACGAGAAAGACCCCGGCATGTATGCGGCCCCCAGCGCTGCTTACCGCGGGCAGCAAGGCTCGTTTTCGAATGCCTATGCGTCGCGCAGTTTCGAACCGCCGGCAGCATCGAAGTCAGTCTTGCTGGAAGGGCAGGTGCGCGAGCTGGTGTATGAAACCGAAGAAGGCGATACGATATTCACCCCGGGCGCGCGCGTGTTCCACGACAAGTTTGGCTATGGCACGGTTGTAGCCAAGCGCACCGGCATGCTGGAAGTGAAGTTTGACACCAGCGGCCTGAAAAAAGTGGCCGACAGTTTTGTACAGAAGGCCTGATGACGGCATTGTGGCAGCTTATCGTCCAGACGACGGCACAGAAGGCCGAAAGCGTCAGCGATGCCGTGGCCGAGCAGGCGCTGGCGGTGGATATTGATATCAAAGGCAAGAAAGCCATGGTTTCGGCGCTCTTTTCTGTGCGCCTTGATGCGGAAGAAACAAAAGCACTTGTCGGCACTGCCACCGCGGAATGGAAATTGCTGGAGCAGCAGGATTGGCTGGCGGCCGGCGGGCGCGACAGCGGGGCAGGCAGTGTTGGTCTGTTTAGGTTGACCGATGCGCCAACCATGGATACGCGCCTTGTGACGCAAAAGCAGCTTTATGTGCAATCGGCCCATGCGTTCGGTGATGGTTATCATGCCACCACACAGGGATGCCTGCGCGCTCTGCAGTTCATTCGCCGTCGCAAGCCAGTAAATATCGCCGACATTGGGTGTGGTACCGGCGTGCTGGCGCTGGCGGCACGCAAGCTGTGGCCGGCAGCGCGGCTGGTGGCCAGTGATATCGATGTCGATGCTGTGGCTGTGACGCGCCGCAACCTTGCCGACAATGCCGGGCAGGGGATTATGGTATTGCGCGGGCCTGGCCTACAACCGCGCGAGGTGGCGCGCCGCCGTCCTTATGACATCGTGATCGCCAACATTCTGGCCGGACCGCTTACGAAACTGGCGCGCAACATCAAAAACAGCCTCAAAAAAGGCGGTTATGTGGTGGTCTCTGGCTTGCTGGCAGAACAAACACCGCTTATTTTAAAGGCATACCGCCTGCAGCGCCTGCATTTATGCTGGCGATTTACACAGGATGGCTGGACCACGTTAGTGCTGCGATGACCGATTACATTAAAAAACTTACCGACCTGCGCGCGTGGATGAAAACGCAAAACCTTGCCGGGTATTTCGTGCCGCGCGCCGACGAGGTGCAGGGCGAATACGTCATGCCGTGCGACGCGCGCCTTGAATGGCTGAATGGCTTTGCCGGGTCAGCTGGCATGGCTTTGGTCACGCTGGAACATGCCGCGCTGGTGGTTGATGGCCGCTACACGACGGAAGCCGCCAAGCTGCTGAAGGACCTGCCATGGGAAGTCTGCCACTTCATCGACAAGCCGTGGGGCGAATGGCTGAAGGGAAAGGTGGATAAGGGCGAGTTGGGATATGACCCGCGCCTGTTCACACCCGCATGGCTGGCGGTTGCTGAAAAACGTGCGCAGAAACTGGGCCTGACGCTGCGTGCGGTTGCCGAGAACCCTATCGACAAGCTGTGGCAGGGGCGCCCGGCAGCGACGGCGACGCCGGTCGAGATTTTTCCGCAAAATCTTGCCGGTAAAAGCAGTAATGACAAGCGCATTGAACTTGGCAAAAAAATCGCCGAGCAAAACGCTGCAGCTGCGTTGGTGACAGACCCCACGAGTGTGGCGTGGCTGCTGAACATTCGTGCCAATGATCTTGAGGCTACGCCGGTGGCGATGAGCAAGGTGCTTCTGCGAGCCGATGGCAGCGCCGTATGGTATATCGATGGCAATCGCGTGGCGCAGGATGTGCGTACGCATATCGGCAGCAATGTCACGATTGCTGACCCCGGCGCGCTGAAGAACGATGCGGCTACGCTGAAAGACAAAACCGTTCTGGCCGACGAAGACACGCTGAACCTTGCGCTGCTGCACCTGCTGGAAGGCGCGGGCTGTAAGGTTGTGGCGGGTCCGTGCGTAACCGAGCTGCCGAAAGCCTGCAAGAATCCGACGGAAGTGGCTGGCATGGCGGCAGCCCACAAGCGCGATGGTGTGGCGCTGGCGCGTTTCATGCAGTGGCTGGATGGTTATGTTAAGCCGAAGCCCGGCAATTACCGCGAAAGCGATCTTGTGACGCAGCTGGCGCAGTATCGCGCCCGTGCCAACGAGTACCGTGGCCATAGTTTCGAGACAATTTGCGGCACCGGCGAGCATGGTGCCGTTATCCATTACCGTGTTTCGCCCGAAACCGACCGCCCGATTGAAAACAACACGCTGCTGCTGATCGATTCCGGCGGGCAATATGTTGACGGTACCACCGACGTAACACGCGTGTTCAGCTTCGGCAATGTCAGCGGTGAGATGAAGCGTGCCTATACGGCCGTGCTGCGCGGACATATCGCCCTTGGCAGCGCAAAGTTCCCCAAGGGTACGACAGGCGCATCGCTGGATGGCCTCGCCCGCGCCGCATTGTGGAATCTGGGCCTCGATTTTGACCACGGCACAGGCCATGGCGTCGGCCATTTCCTGTCGGTACACGAAGGACCGCAGAATATTTCGTCGCGGTCGACGGTACCGTTGCAGCCCGGCATGGTGGTGAGTAACGAGCCGGGCTTTTACAAGCCGGGCGAATACGGTATTCGCATTGAAAACCTGATTACGGTGAAAGAGGCGACCACCGAAGGCTCAACCAAGCCGTTTTACGAGTTCGAGACGCTGACGCTGGCGCCTTATGACCGCAACCTGATTGTGGTGGACGACCTGACAGCCCCCGAACGTGCATGGGTGGATGGCTATCATGCCCGCGTGTTGCGTGAGATCGGCCCGCAGGTAGAACCGGAAGTCAGAAGCTGGCTGGAAAAGGCCTGCGCGCCGCTTTAGTGCTGCGCCAGAAACGCCGTCCACTTATCTTCATCCCATATTTCAACGCCCATGGCTTTGGCTTTGTCGGCTTTGCTGCCAGCATCAGCGCCCACAACAAGAATATTCGTGGCTTTGGTCACGCTGCTGCCAACAGTCGCACCCAGTGACTCGGCTTTTGCCTTGGCTTCGTTGCGGCCCATGGTTGAAAGGGTGCCGGTGAAAACGATGGTCTTGCCGCTTAGCGGGCCGCCAGCGGGTGCGATAAAATCTTTGATCTGCAGCTCTTTCAGCAGCGCTGCCAGTACATCGCGGTTATGTTTCTCGCTGAAGAAGCCAAGGATTTCAGCAGCAACTTTGGGCCCGATTCCATTTAGGCTGATTAAGTTTTTGTAGTGCTCATTATCTTTTGTGCCTACTTCATATGATGCATAGGCCAAGTCTTTAATCTGGCTTAGCGATATCATCGCATTGCTAAAGTTTTCAAAACTTCCATACGTCTGCGCCAACAGGCGGGCCGTTACTTCACCGATCTGGGGAATGCCCAGTGCATAGATGAAACGCGGCAGTTCGACGTTGCGACGGCCATCAATGGCGGCATACAGGTTGGTGACGGATTTCTCGCCCCAGCCTTCGCGGCCTAAAATCTGGATCTCGCCTTTCTTCTCGCGCTTCTGCAGGGTGAAGATATCGGCCGGCGTTTTGATGAAGCCGGCTTCGTAAAATTCCACCACGGTTTTTTCACCGAAGCCTTCGATATCGAACGCGTCGCGGCTGGCGAAGTGGCGCAGGCGTTCAGTGGCCTGCGCGTCGCAGACAAGGCCGCCGGTGCAGCGCCATGCGGCTTCACCGGGTTCGCGCACAGCATGGCTGCCGCAGACGGGGCAGGTGTGGGGGAATACAAATTTCTTGGCACTCTTCGGGCGCTGTTCGGTGATCACGCGCACGACTTGCGGAATAACATCGCCCGCGCGCTGGATCACAACGGTGTCGCCGATACGGATATCCTTGCGCTCCAGCTCGTCTTCATTATGCAGCGTTGCGTTGCTGACCATGACGCCGCCAACGTTCACTGGCTCCAGCTTGGCCACGGGGGTCAGCACGCCCGTGCGGCCAACCTGAATGTCGATATTCAGTAGCTTGGTGGTGGCCTGTTCAGCGGGGAATTTATGCGCGATGGCCCAGCGCGGCGCGCGGCTGACAAAGCCAAGGCGCTGTTGCAGGGCGACATCGTTGATTTTGTAGACAACGCCGTCGATATCATAGGCAAGGCTGCTGCGCTCGGCTTCCAGTTTACTGTAAAACTTCAAAATCTCAGCTTCGGTAGCACACAGTCTGCTGGGTTCGTTGGTGGGGAATCCCCAGGCCTTCAGGTCATCGCGCAGTTGCTGCTGTGTTTTGTAAGAATAGCCCTGCATTTCACCCAGCGAATAGGCAAAGAAACGCAGCGGGCGTTGCCGTGTGATATCCGGGTCTAGCTGGCGCACGCTGCCAGCCGCCGCGTTGCGTGGGTTGGCGAACACTGGTTTACCGGCGGCTTCCTGCGCCTTGTTCAGCACCGCGAATTCATCCTTGCGTATGTAAACTTCACCACGAACTTCCAGCACTGGCGGGGCTTTGCCTTTCAGCGTCTGTGGCACATCCCTGATGGTGCGCACGTTCTGGGTGATATCTTCGCCGGTTGCGCCGTCGCCGCGCGTGGCAGCCTGGACCAGCTGGCCGTTTTCATAGCGCAGCGCGCATGACAGGCCGTCGATTTTGGGTTCGGCCAACACAGGGATTTCGGTATCATCGGGCAAGGCCATAAAGCGGCGGGCGCGGTCGAAAAAGTCTGTCACGTCTTCCGGCGCAAAGGCATTATCCAGCGATAACATCGGCACTTTGTGCGGCACCTTCTTGAAACCTTGCGCGACAGCAGCACCGACCTTGTGGCGCGGGTCGGATTTGGGGGCCAGGTCTGGGTGTTCATCAACCAGCTGGTTGTATTCGCGGCGCAGCGCGTCATAGGCGGCGTCCGATATCTCGGGTGCGTCTTTCTGGTGGTATAGCAAATCGTGGCGGGTGATGTCTGCCGCCAGTTTTTCAAGGCGCTTTTTAACGTCAGCTTTCGCCATATCAGGCACTCTTCTTTTTGGCAGGTTTGCTGCCCAGCAATTCGTCGGCCGCTGCGCGAGCGGCGTCGGTGACAGCAGCGCCGGACAGCATGCGGGCGACTTCCTCGCGGCGTTCATCGACCGTTAGCGCCACAACGCGGGTTGCAATGCTGCCTTTGGTTTCCAGCTTGCTGATTTTGTAATGGCTGGTTGCCTGTGCGGCCACCTGTGGGCTGTGCGTGATGACAATCACCTGAATATCGCCGGCAAGGCGCGACAGGCGTTCGCCCACAGCAGATGCGGTGGCTCCACCAAGGCCTGTATCGGCTTCGTCGAAAATAAGTGTGGGTACCGGGTTGGCTTTGGCCAGCACGACCTTCAGTGCCAACAACAGGCGCGCCAGTTCGCCGCCGGATGCCGTTTTATAAATCGGCGTCATGGCACTGCCGGGATTCATCGCCACGGTGAAGGTGACGCTCTCTGCGCCGTCAGCCGAAGCTTCGGCCAGTGCTGCCAGTTCGGTGACAAACTTGGCCTTTTCAAGCTTCAGCGGCGCCAGCTCATTCATCACGGCGGCATCAAACACCTTGGCGGTTTTCTGGCGCGCAGCGGTTAGCTTGGTTGCAGCCTGCGTATAGCTCGCCAGCGCGGATTTTTCAGCGACCATTGCCGCCTGTAGCTGCGCATCGAAGTTATTCACCAGCGCCAGCTTGGCTTCATACTCGGCCGTAAGGGCAGGCAGGTTGGCGGGTGCGGTCTGGAACTTGCGCGCGGCGGCGCGGATTTTATAAAGGCGGTCTTCGACTTCTTCCAAATTCATGGTGCCGCCCAGCACACGCTGCTGTTCGGCTTCAATTATACGCACGGCTTCGGTCACATCAGCGGCTGCGCGATCAAGAGCATTTATGGCTGTGCTGGCGCTTTCGGGCAGGATCTCGGCCAGCCGCTGCAAAGCGCGCTGCGCGCCGCTGATCTGCATTTCGGTGCCTTGCTCGCCCGATAGTGCTGTCCACGCTGTTTGCAGGTACTGCAAAACCTTTTCCTGCGATTGCAGGGTCTGGCGTTGGGCCAGAAGGTTATCTTCTTCATTATCCTGCACGGCAAGGGCGCGCAATTCATCGACACTGCTTTCCAGCCATGCCTGTTCGCGCTCGGCGGCAGCGCGGTTGGTTTCAAGTTCGGCCAGCGTGGTGCGGGCCTGCTGCAGCGACGCATGGGCCGTGCGCACGGCCGTCAGATCATGACCGCCGAATTCATCCAGCAGCGTGCGATGGCGTTCGCGTTGCAACAGGGCATGCACGCCGAACTGGCCTTCGATCTCGATCAGGTGGCTGGCCAGTTCCTTCAGCAGGGTAACGGTAACGGGCGTATCGTTGACGAAGGCCTTCGATTTCCCATCTTTGCCGACCGTGCGCCGCAGCACCAGTTCATCGCTGGCATCGATATCCTGTTCGGCCAGCACGGTGCGGGCCGAAGCAGGGCAGGCAAAGGTGGCAGTAACGCTGGCGGCATCGGCGCCGGCGCGTATCAGGCCGGCATCGCTGCGTTCGCCCAGCGCAAGGCCCATGGCATCCAGCAGTATCGATTTACCGGCACCGGTTTCACCCGTCAGCGCCGTAAGACCCTGCGTAAAATCCAGCGTCAGCGCGTCGATAAGAACAATGTTCTTTATCGTCAGCGACTGCAGCATCAGAAATCCGGCGTAATGGCGTCAAGCCAGCTTTTGGCGCCTTCGATCAGTTCGGGGCGCAGGCCTTCCTTAGTCAGCAGGCTGTAGCTGTATTCATACCACTTGCTGCCTGGGTAGTTGTGGCCCAGCACAGCGGCCGCATGCTGCGCTTCCTTCTTGATGCCCAGCGCCAGATAGCTTTCAACAAGGCGGTGTAGCGCCTCGGGTGTGTGGGTGG